>NZ_JBWNLD010000001.1:0-920632 GCF_056521145.1 Klebsiella sp. CSG-1
CGGGGCATACGAAGCCAGTAATATTTTCTGCCCTACAAATCCTGGAGCAATAGTTCTTAATGCAGCAAAAGAGCTGACCTGACCAACCAGTTTGAAGCCTTCGCCTGAACCCAGGTTTTGGCGAAGCGTATCGCCATCCATCAGAACGAAGTGGGTCACATCATTCGCAAAACTGGTTGCGTCGGTACCTGTCGTAGTAAATCCAACATCCGTGGCGGCATTCAGTCGGTAATACTGGTCGTTATACCGGATGTACTGGTTACGGGCGCCGAACTGAAATGGTCCGTCTTCATAGTCGCCGAGGAACACGTAACCGGATGAAAGGAGGAACTGCTGGAACTGGTCGGCCCTTTCTTGCTGCGCAGCATTGAACTGGTTATTTCGCCCCGTATTGGTCAGGTGTTTCACATCAAGGCGATCAGTATAGAAATCGCCAGTACCAGTAACCTCTTCGTCCAGCTTCGCGCCGGCAAATACCGCATTACGAATATCAGTACTGGGTACCGGGACCTTAGTCGGGGTTGGGAGTGGAACTTCTGCCATTGTGCATGTCGCCCTATAAATGGCGCACGAAACCCTCAGAAATGAATCTGACGGTGTGCGCGAAGGTTGGTTATTGCTGCTGTGTGTTACGGATAAATCGAGTCTGAATATTCAGAGAGGGTTAATGTCTGAGTGTCGTCGCCATTTGGTTTGGCTGTTTCAACACGCCAGATGGTGGAATTAAGTTCTGTATCGGTGGCGATGAAGTAGCGGCTCGCGTTCTGCACCGTCGTCCGGTCGTAAATGTTCAGGTCGAACGCATCCGCAGCGGCCTGAAACGCTTTGGGCTTCCCGGTTACGGGATATGCTCGCCAGCGCCCGCGGTAATTACCGAGGCTATCCGTCATCACCACCCACATATCGCCGAGAGAGAAGTCGATACGTTCTGACGTCGAAAACACATCCCCGCTGCGGGCGGTGATATAGCCGTTCTGCTGCTTGTTGTCGTACATATCCGGGCATTGCACCACTGCGCCGCGGATAACCTGCGTCGATTCCAGAACTTTAACCGTCATACCGACGCGCGAGAGCAGAATGCGGCGCGCTTCCAGCCACGCCCGGTCCTCCGCCTGCGTTTTATTACGACAGCCATCAAGGCTGATCTGCAGCGCGTTGATGGTCGCGTCCTCGACCTCAACAATGCCGCTCTGGTCAATCTGCAGATAGATGTACGACTTTTTATTGGTGAGCGGGTCGACATAATCCAACGTGACGCCGTCATAGCCGCCCGGCAGTGACATAGTCCATGTGACCTTATACTCGTCCCAGAACATGTTTGAGCGCGCAAAAACAGCATCCGGATTCACCACTTTCTCATCACGCCAGAATGTCAGCACATCGCCGATATTGTTCCCGTCTACGCGGGCAACATTGCAGATGGTTTTGATTCGCTCGCCAAGGGAAAGCTTTTCATCCGAGAAGGTGTAATCGAAGTAACTCAGTTCCGGAACGGTTATCGAGTCAGCAATGGCGTACAGAGTCGCGACATCGATGCTCGAAATGTCCTGCTTACCGATGACTATCCACTCGTGCAGAGCTGCATCAGCAAACGAACGGCTCGGCCGCAGCGTATAGTCAATCTGACCGGTTGCGCGGTCATAACTGATGGTATGGCGCTGGGCGAGCATATTGTATTTCTGCTCGCGGTTGCTGTTGCTGTTATTCGGACCCTTTATGGTGACTTTGGCGATCGTGTCATCCGGGTAAACTACGCCGGTACGCGTGTTGACCGCATGAATCGCCATCAGCGTCACGACATTACCGTCGTTGCTGTTATCCAGGCGCTCAATCGTCACAGCGTACCGACCGGCGCCGGCAGCCGGGGTATATTTGTGTGATGTGCGGAAATACCGGGTTGTCACCTGAAAGTCGTTATCGAAGAAATAATCGTACTGCTCGGAAGTGCCCGGTATCTGGTTGTTGCTATCGTCAACCTTCCAGAACCTGATCCGGTACCGTGACGTGCCGGCAGTTGCTCCCAACTGAACCATGACGTGCACCCAAACCTGCGATGACTCAATCGGAGATACCGACGGGCCAATAACCAGTGGCGTCTGGTCATTCAGAGTGAACAGCGTCAGGTTGATGGTTGCGTCAGCCGGCAGCGTGGTGATCTCCCCGGTCATATCGCCAAGATAAAACGTCGTATATGACAGAGTATCTGTACCGATGAAGCTTTCCGAATAAACAATGTTTCCGCTGCCGGTCACATTACGGGTTACCGGGCTGCCGCCGGCGTTCCAGGTCGCATTGATAACAAAAGTCACCGGGTGAGGCACTGAAAGCGCGGCGAAATAGGAGAAATTATCGTCATTAGACAATACGGTCGCTTTGAGCTGATTGCTCTCGATCGCCATTGCCGTCGGCGCTGAAGTCGTCGCAGTCTGCGCCGGAAAATCCTCGCTCTCGTTCAGGCCGGGGACTTCTTCGTTATCGACGTCGTCAAACTGGTAGCCGACATCGATACTCCCGATCGTCACGCCCGGGTCAAACGTCTGGTAGCTAGCGCCTGCCAGGCTGCCGAGGTTTGATTCTGAGTAGCGCACAGAGGAAATCGTGTATTTCCCGTAGCCGACCTCAAACCATTCAGTGATGTATTTGTTGTTGTCGATAAACTCAAACAGCGCCTGCTGAATCAGGTCCGGAAAGACGCGGCACTGACCGTAAATATTCGGACGCCCCTTGTAGAGCCGCGCCCGGTTGGTTTGCCCTGTTGCGTCGTTGTTCGGTGATTCTCCGGTTGAAATAGAGGGTGATGATGCAGTCTGTTGCCCGGTGATTCCCGCCAGTACCTTCTTGGTGAAGCGGATCGGGTTAAGGTGCTCAATCGGGTTAAGAAGCGTCTTTATCAGGCCGCCACCTTCTGGCTGGTCAAATACCGCAACGACATCGCCAGCGCGCAGCGGACAGGACAGGTCAAAATCATCATCCAGTTTGCGGCCATTGAGCTTAATCACGACATTGTTATGCAGCTTCAGGCCGTCGAGCAAGTTCACCAGAGGCGTGCCAGCCTCGGCTGTGCCGCGTTGCTTGGGAGCGCCCGGCAGGCGCTGCAGCTCATATCGAACCATGCACCAGATACTCCACTTTGTTATAGATTTTCTGAAGGATGACGGTGCTGTCCGTGCGGACAAAACCGAACTCGCCGCGGGAGTGCAGGCACTTCCCCGGATTAATCATCACGCCGACGTGCGCCGGCTGATTGCCGTAATAGAACACCGCAAGGCAGCCGGAAACCGGCACAGGAACCCGGCGCCAGTGTTCGAGTTCTTCTTCGTAGCATGTGATGAAATCTGAGCCAGATTCGTAGCCGGCGACGTGGTGGAGCTCCAGCCCCAGAACGTTCCGGTAATACAAAACCACGAGGCCCCAGCAATCCATTTCGTCAAACGTGCAGGCGCGATTAGCCCAGGGCTTGCCATTAACCAGCCCGATAAATTCGCTCTGTGTCATACGGTAATCAGCCCAGGGTAGTCTTTCGTGTTGTAAATGATGGGGTTGGCCAGCGTCAGCGGGTTGGTCTTGCCAGAGTTCACTGTGACGTTGCTGCCGTCAGCGCCGACGTCTTTCACAAACAGCGACCACGTCTTCATAGGCGTAGCGTCACCGATCGCATTCCACTGCTGATATTTGCAGGTTATGGGCGTCATGCGCCCAGCGCCCGTCCAGTTCTTCAGCGTGTTCCTGACATCCTCGGCGCCCTGCAGAAAGGTGATAGCCATTGTGATGATGGCCGATCCGTCCTGTGTGGGCTCTACAATGCTGAAGGCCGCCGGCTGGAATACATTCCCGCCAAACGACGCTTCACGAAACAGCTTATTGACCACACGGTAGTAACCAAACGCCGGGTGATAAAACTCGACGGTCTGTTTGATATCGCTCGCCGGTCGGCGCTCTTTCCACTCTCGTAAAGTCGGCATTAATCAGCCCTCGGCATAACGGCAGTGACCAGATAATCCAGCCAGTAGCCGTAGTTCTCTGGCGCCTCGACGATCCAGTCGTCGTAGTCCTCGGTGATGTCCTCGATACCGTTGCAAATGACGCTGGCGGTCCAGATGACGATATTGCCGTTTTTACTGGTCTGTACCGGCATGCTGATGAAATGCAGGGTCTGCAGCTGCACGCCCTGCGTATCGCCGAGGTCAATGCGCATCTGGAACCAGTTACGACCACGGTCGCAGTACGTCGGTGAGCGGAGCCACGATTTAAAGCGCTCGGCCTGCTGCAACGTGAATTTCCACTGCAGAGACCAGGTCGATTTAAGGTCGGTGGTTAGCGGCGTGAAGATAGCGGGACCGACCGCCGGCTGCGTTGTCTGCCACGCAGTATCCTGCGTCATGTTCTGGTCTGCACGCTGAGGAAGCGGCAGCATATCCGGGTATGAAACTGTTGCCACGTTTCCTCCGGGCAATAAAAAACCCGCCGAAGCGGGTTGGTTTAGTAGTCGCCTGATGCCTGCCGGCGGAGGCCGTAGGTCGATTCCATCTGTCCGGACATGGGCCCACCATTCTGCAGGTCAGTAACAAACGTCTCAATCAGCAACTCGCTACCGTTCTGAGTGCTGCGAGTGTCAACCTGCACGCCGCTGGCGTAGTTGTAGACGTTATTGGTCACCTGAAGCGATCCGCTGCCGCTGCCCTGCAAATCCTTGTTGCTGATAACAGAACCATTATCACCGGGGATCATGTACTGGCTGCCATTACTGGCCTTGTAGATTTCAGGCATGCCGCCTTCGCCTACCTGGTACATCGAGCCCGCAGAGACTGGCCCGCCGTTTTTACGCTTACCAGCCAGAGATGACCCTACAGCAAGGGCAGCAATCAGCGCGCCCAAGCCAATCACTGCCGCGCCACCGAAGGAACCGATGGATGCAACCAAGGCGGCCGGAGTCCATGCCGCTGTAGTCGCTGTCGCTGATGCTGCACTGGCTGTCGTGGTGGTGGCCAATGAACCGACCTGCGCCGCAGTCGTGGTAGCGATTGCTGCATTCTGAGCCGTTGCCCCCATGATTGCGGATTTAGCCTGCTGGATACCCATTTGCACGAACGTGTTGATCACATCGTTCAAAATGGTGTTACCGATCGACTGGAGCGCATCAGAGGCTGACATGCTGCCGGTGATTATTCCGGTAAGAGCATTAGATGCCTGGGCACCAAATGCATCGACCGCAGCACCCAGCGCCTCATAGCCCACACTCTGCTGGGTAAACAGAGCCCATTGCGCATCCGTCCTGGCTTTTTCGTACTGCATATCAGCTGCATTTTTCAGCATCAGGGCCTGGCTGTGAGCAATAACACCTTGCTGCTCATACTGCTGAATTAGCGCAAGTTGCTGAGCATGCTGATTAGCCAGGTTCTGAACCGGATCCACATCTCCAGCGGCCTGCTGCTGCGGTGTTACAGCCTGTTGAGAACGGATTTTCGCGAGATTAGCCTGGTGCTGAGCCTCCAGTTGTTCACTGGTTTGATCGTACTGCTGCTGGGTTATTTTTTTTGCGGCCAGTGCAGTCTGTAGGTCCTTAACATCCTGCGTGTAAGATGCGTTTTCTCTGGCTTCAGGTAGCAGTTTTTCAGCCGCAGCCTGAGCCCTGATGGCGTTAGCAGTATCCCACTTTTTAGCCGCATACTGGCCAGCAAGTGCGAGCTGTTCCTGAGTAGCCCCCTTACCGAGCGAAAGCTGAGCTGTCAAAATGGCCTGCTCTCGACTCAACTCCTGAGTTGAGTCTGCAGCCAGTTCAGATTGCTGCTTGAGGTCGGAAAGTTTCTGAGTTACAGATTCCTGCTGATTACCAAACTTTTTAGCTTCTGAAGCCGCTTCCTTGGTCGCTTTCTTATTGCTTTGCTGGGCCTGTTGCGCATCATATTCAGCAGCCGCCCTATCTCGAGCAAGGTTAACATCTGCCTCTGATCCACCTAGCTTCCTGATGTCCTGCTCAGCCCTTAATTGCGCTCGCTTCCTGTCATTAAGTTCGCTCTGAAGCGTTACCTGATCCTGTAGCTTATCCAAATATTCCTGAACATCTTTCGGGCGCTCAACCATGAGACTGCTGGAATTAAATTTGTCTTTTGCCTTGGAAGCAAAATTAATCATATCTCCCAATTTGCTCATCATGCCGGCAGCAATTCCCGCTTCCTGCCCATCCCTGCGAAGCAAATCAATGCCTTGCTTCATAGTTCCGTTTAGCGTAGCTCGACCAATATTGATGGCGTTTTGGGTCTGGCTTAGTCTGTTCTGCGCCTTCTCAAGTTCAAGGGTTGCTATAGCCAGATTATCCTGCGCTCCGCCAAGAGCCTCGGCAGCCTGCCGACCTCTCGTTGTATTGGTACCCCAGTTTGCAATTTCTCTTTGTTGGCGCTGGACCGCAGATGTCGCGTCATTGAATTCCTTTTGTGCGTCAGATACTGCGTCACTCAATTCAGGCAGACTCTGACTTAATTTCCCTATCGTCGCCGCCAACTCTGTATGCGACATCGTCTGGAATTTGGAACTCAGTTCGTTAACGCTATCGGCAAGAGCATTAGCGTCATTCCTGGCCTCTTTTGCGCGCTGTGAAAAGTAAAGGATTGCACTAGCAGCAAGCATTGCCGCTCCGGCAGGCCCACCAATTAACCCGAGAGCCCTGCTAGCCAAGCTGGCACCAGATGAGAGGGCCATTTGAGCAGCCCTGTTTGCCGCCAGTGCTCGATTATAATTATCAACCGCACCGGCAGCCGCAACCCTGGCAACGGACAAGCGCTGTTCAGCTGCCGCAGCGTTGGTCTCGCTGATAGCAGTAAGCCGCATCATTTCTGCGAGCCTTATCTCATCTAAGGCCCGTTCTTTTGCGACCGCTGCAGCCCTGAGGTCTGCCGCTGCTTTATTCGCGGCAGCCTGAGCTGCTAATGATTCTTCTGCTGAAAGCGTGCGAGATGCGGCAGCTGCTTTGATTTTAGCCGCAGTGGCCATAGTTAAGGCGCCGACATACCGACTCCCAAGAATAGCCGCGACACCAGTCAGCAACGCGCTCAGTCCGCCAATATTTTCACTGATGGTGACGACTGCATCACTGAAAATTGCCGCGCCTGTTTTAACCGTAGAATTTTCACCAAAAAACTTAGTGATGTTGTTGCCAGCAACCTGAAGAGCCTGGCTGATAGTCGTAGTGGTGTTGGCAAATTCAGCACCGATTACACTCCCCTGGGAAAGCAGGCCGTTAACCACAACATCTGTCGTTAGCTTGCCCTGTGCCGCCATGTTGCGCATCTGGCCGATGCTGACCCCCATAGAGTCAGCAAGAGCTACGATAAGGCGGTTACCCTGCTCGTTTACAGAGTTGAATTCCTCACCGCGCAACGCGCCAGAGGCCAAGCCCTGAGATAGCTGAATAATGGCATTTTCAGCCTCTTGTGCCGTTGCGCCCGAAACCACAAATCCCTGATTGATAATCGTGGTTAATTTTGCCAGATCTCCAGCGCTGGTTCCGTATTGCCTGGTGGCTCTCTCTAAACGTGCATATAGGGATGCAGTAGCATCCAAGCTGCTGCGAGTCTGCTGCGTGATGTTGAAAACGCGTTCGGTTACATCAGCAAGTTGTTCAGACGGGCGAAGGGAGTTAGATAATTTGTTATTAACCGTGGCCCATGCATCAGCATATTCAGCCACTTGCTGGACAGAAAGAGCTGCTGTCAGTGCAACCGCAACACGGGACAAGCTCGACATCGAGCGCTCCGTGGTGTCAATAGAGCGTGATGTTTTATCAAAACCACGCTCCATCAGATCCAGGCGCTGATTTACACGCTGCTGCGAAGTCAGCAGACCGCGTACATCCATCTCAATATCGTAATAAATGCCGCCGGCGTTCTCTGCCATTTGCTTTTCTCCGGGGATTAAAAAACCCGCCGGAGCGGGTTGATAGAATTCTATGAGTTCGCGTGAAGGTACTACCCAGGATAATTATCTAAATTGAACTTAAACTGTTTTTTCCCTTCCTGGTAAAATTCAGCCTCGATAATTACTTGCTTATGAGATTTAATGTTTTTTATGAATCCAGAGGGTGCTGAGAAGAAAATCACGTCAGCGCTGCCATCAGCAGCTTCATTCATTGAATATGTTTTTATCTTGTCTTGATCGAACTTAACTGACACATGGCAACCATCATACGAGTTACATAAAAACTGGCCTTTACTTATAAGTAACAGCGCCTCTGTTGGCATCAACTCCTCCGGCTTCTGACCCTTTTTCAGAGTAGTCTTTTTGGAGCGGAGGACAATTGACAACTCAGATCCTCCATTATAAGGAAAATCAAAATCGACAGAGTTTTCGGAGTCAAGTGTTAGGAATTTCTGAGCTGTACCCCGCATTTCATCGTTTTGATATGAAGGCGTCCAATCTTTTGCGTGTGTGCTAAATGCAACCAAAGCTATTGCTGCAAAAATAAATTTTTTCACATCCCTATCTCCATTGGTTTATTTTGGAACAGATTAGCAGGGGTGTCTCAGGATTCAATGCAACCAGAAGCAAAAAACCTCACCGAAGTGAGGTTATCTTTGTGCTTAGTCGGCCCAGCCTGTCTTTGTGTTAATGGCAGATTCAGCCATCGTATACTTCGCCACAACATCATCCTTAAACAGGATCGTGAGCTCTTTCTTTGTCCCGTTCGTACCGTTATGGAAAAGCCCATAGAACGGAATGAATGAGGTGCCATTAACTTTCACTTTAGCGAAGGAATACTTCCAGATTTCATTACCGCCGTCGGTATAAGACACGTTATCAGGCGATCCGAAGGTGTTCTTAACCTCTGCCTTGGTGGTTTTCCCTTCCTGCAATTTAGATTGCACACTGGTTTCAGACTCTTTGCTGAGTTGCTGGTTTCCTGATGAAGCACAGCCAGCCAGAGTTAAAGCAATCGCAGTTGCGATAAAAATTTTCTTCATTTTGTTTAGCCATCCCATTGGTATTATTCTGGCTAATCCTAACAGGGTTACTACTGCTAACAAACTCACAAATATAGTCGTTATTTCGCTCTATCCTGAGCCATCATCGCCTGCCAGCGGCGATCGTCTTCGTCCATAACAGCATCGTATTCGTCCCTGGTGAAGCCTTTCTGGTTCGGGTATTTGGCGTTGAGCATCATCGCGAATTCCGTCATCGTCAGGTTTTCGGCCTCCTCCCGGCTTATGCCGAAGTGGTTGCGGGCCGCCATGATGTAATCGGCAGCGCGGAATTCCGAGGTAGTTTCGTTGCTTTCATGGCGCTGCAGCTGGCGAATCTTCGCCTTGCCTACGATGCCGTGCATCATCAGGTTTTGCGCGACGATGACCATGCTCTCCGGCGGCATGTTGCCAGGGCGCCAGACGAAGCCACGCTTACGTGATTTCCCCGGCTTCATCCAGCCAACCAGATCGCCGATATCATCGTCGCAGCACGCGGCAAGCACCGTATGCGCCGCCATGATGGCTTTGCGGGTCAGTAGCCCGCTCTGGATATATCTCAGCACGCAATCCGGGAGACGGCTGTACTCGTCGTGGATATAGGCCTGTGCTGCGCGCTGTACCAGTGGCGTCGCCTCATCGTTGCACAGGTCATAGAACGTCTGGACGATTTCAGCAGGCTCGCCGATGCGCGCCATGTTGCGGAATGACGGCCGGAAAAAGAATTCCCGGTCATCGGCACCGATAACGCATTCGCCTAATTCTTTAATGGGGGTCATAGTCGCTCCATAAACAGTATCAAGGGCGCCGGGACGCCCTTTGTACTATTCACGATGTTGTTAGCTGATCGTGACCGTGCACGCCACCGAGGTAATTTTGACTGGCGTCGCTGAGGAGTCGGTGACCTCACAGGTGTAAACCCCGGCGTCTCCAGACACGGCGCTCGCTTTGTTAAACGTTGCAGTGGTTTGCCCGCTGACGACGGAGCCGTCTTTTTTCCACACGTAGGTGTATGGAGACGTGCCGCCTTCAACCACTACCGCCATGTTCAGAGCAGACCCGGTAGCGACACTTTTGGTGGAAGGAAGGTTGGTAGTGAACGCCAGTGCCGGCGGAGCGACTTCAAACACGACAGTGTCGGCGTCGTAGACCTTCCACTCACCGGAGAAGGTGGAAATATCGGACGTACCAAAATCACCAGACCATGAAGTGGTGTTGAAGTACCCCATGATGTAGGTTCCGGCGTCTTCACCAACAAAGTCGAAGCGAACCCACAGCGTCGGCTGGCGGCCGGCCTGCACCTCATCGAAAATATACTTCGAGATAGCAATGGCGCCGATTTCAGTCGTTTTATCCTGCTTACGGAATTCACCTTCACCGGAGATGGTGAAATCCATGTTGTTGACCAGGTTCTCAACCAGCCCCTTCGTATCGTCAGCCTCAGAGGTAACGGTATTCATGGAATAGTCGAAACCTTTCGTGGTTAGCGCGCCCAGGCGTTTCCATTCGGAAAGGGCCGGAACGGTATCAGCGCAGCCCATAGCCATGCGTAGCACGGCCACCTTACCAATCAGCTTGCCGGTATCATTAGCACAGCCTTGCATGTGTACCTCTCAAATAAAAAAGGCCGCCAGATGGCAGCCTGTTAGTGATTTATTGCGATTTAAGCCGCCCGGGCTTCTATCCGCTGAGTGTTTAGCGAGAGTTCTCTACGATGCGCCGCATTAGAAATGTCTTTGTCAGACGTCGTCAGCATTCGGTCATGAGCAATTAGCCCAGCAGTTCTGGCGGCAAGCCTTTCTCTTTTTCGAACAATTACATCCGCATATTCGTAATGAATTCTCAGCACTTTCTGTGCATAGGATGCATCGAAGGGATAAATCATGTTTACTCCCCGTACGTGCATGATATGAGCAGCCGGGTTACTAACCGGCCCTCTTCGGTGGTGATCGGCGCCGGGACATTACCGACAATCCGTAGCGCGCCTACGCAATCATCGGCGCCGGATTGCGCGCTGATGTACTCGACAATGGCGTTTACCGCGGCGTCTGCAGCATCGGGATTCGCTTTGGAGGAAACAACATCGACCATCACATACCAGTCGCCACCGCGGTCGTACTCAATATTGGTACCGCCGGAAGGCCGGAACACGATGAACTGGTCGGCATCTTTCGCGGTATCGCGCCATTGCCGCCACTGGACCTTAAACCCCGCCGTCAGCTTCTCAGCAACAAACAGGTCCTTCAGGCGCATGTACATAGCCGGGGTCATAGGCTCAGCTCCTTTTTCACCACCTCATCAATCTGACTGCGGGTATCCTCGAAGCCCTTCGTTAAGAACTCTTTTCTCGCCGATGCGCGCCTGAAGGTCTGCTTCACCTCCGGGTCGTGTACGAACACGGCATAGTTAGCCGTATAGCCAGCACGCCCAGTAATAAGAACTCCATTGACGATAATTTCACGGAATTGGCTATTTATCAGGGTGGACGTATCTATTGCGGTATAAATAGCAGCCTGAGCACTGCCAATTAGCAAAGCCGACTGCAACGCGCGCACCACCTTGCGTCCCTGCACGTCCTTAATGATGCGGTCGAGATTGGCCTTAGCCTGGCGGATGCCGCGAACTTTAGCGCCCATAAGGTAACTCCAGACGTGAAAAAGGCCGCCGAAGCGACCTTATGTTTTGATGCTGAGTGAGCAGCCCTTTGCGTATATGGCAATGGCTAATTGCTCTCCCTTTAACACCCCGCCCGGGATGACTACGCAACCCTTGCAAACTCAGCAAACCCACTATAATAGAGCCATCATCTATACGCCAGTAAGGATGGCATAGTCATCTGCAAGACGCTCGAACGTATCGGCGTAGCGAATAACCTGCCGTATCTCATCGGCCTCATCCGGCGGGGCAGTATCGGTTGACGCACCAATAAGGATGTAATCTCCCTCTTTTGCCTCTGCGTATTCACTCCATATCGTGTTTTTAACCACGATTTCCCGGCCAAGGTCACCGATTTTTGCAGAGAGTCCGCCCTGATAATCACAGAGGATAGCGATCGGTGATTCCCATCCGTACGGCTGACCTCCGCCGTCGGTATCGCTACCGTCAGCATCGCGTATGCGCCGCCAGATTGTCGCTGTCGCCGTGTAAGACCACGAAGCTATCGAGCTCAAGGTTACTCCCTCCGCTCATCACCGATCCGCTTTTTAAGCAGCCCCGCCACGTCGATGTCGATATCGTAATGGATAGGTCCAACGTGGATTGCTTCTTTCAAACTGACCCGGTCAATCTCAAACCATTCGATATTCAGCGCATTGACCTGCTGGCCATTCCCTACAGGGACAAAAAGGCCAACGGGGTCGCCGCATTCGAGTTGCAAGTAACGCTCGATAGCGATTGGGGCAACCACTGATTCGCGAAACGTCCTGACCTCACCGTCAACGCGATAAATCACCGTCACGTTTAACGCACCAATCATTCTTTTTGCATCCGCCATTTTCACTCCTTCCATCGCAGCACGATTGCGCCTGTAGCCTGTATGCGAGGACAGTTAATCATCCACTGCCCGGCGCCGTTAATGTAAGCCGTGGTCTGCTGGCCGGTATCGGTCATGACCCACACCCGGGTGAACGTGCGCGGCAACCGCTGCTGCACTGAAATCCAGGCCATCAGCAGCCACCGACAACGAGAAAGATCCCCACGCTATTGCCAGCGCTTATTGGCAACTTACTGGTGCAGCCGCTGGTATCAAGCCGGGCCAGCGAGTCACGCAGCCAGGTAATCCCGTCCTCGCCGTAGTCGAACGAGCGCGATGCCCCTGATGGCGCCCCCTGCGATTTTATTCGCCGGGCGCCGGATGACGTCGCCATGAGTGCAGCGGCATACATCAGGATGAGCTTTGCGCTGCAGTCGTCATATCCCGCTCCGTCGAGGCACGGGATAATCTTGTTCACCACGCAGAGAATCGGCTCCAGCAGCGCACCGGGTATGCTGTAACCCAATTCACCGAGGAACGCCTGCACGTCTGCCGCTGTGATTGGGTCAGCCATGGTTATTTCGCCTTCTTCGATTTGCTGGCAGATTCTTCCTGCTGCTCTGCCTGCTCTGCAGCATTGTCGCCTGGGGTGGCTACTTCCAGCGTTTGATCTTCCACTTCGCCCACTACCGACACACGGCCAGCAAAAGCTGCAGGAATGTCCTCCGCAACGAATTCGTGGCCTACAGGAAGTTGCTGGAAGACACCATCAATCATGCCCCAGCAGCCGGTTTTCTCGACCTTTAACGTTTTCATGCTTTCTCCCGAAGAAAAGGGGCCGAAGCCCCTTAACCCTGAGCGTTGAACACTTTCGAACGACCATTGAAATCGCGCTTAATCTGCAGACCAACAGCACTCCAGACCAGAGTGTTGTAGTTATCGAACGGATTCTGACGCGGGATCATGAAGGTACCCACCGGCGCGGCGATGCGCGTCTTGATGTACTGCGAGTTGCGAACGTACGCAATGAAGTGGTTACCGGTCAGCTTAAAGGTCTGGTTGAACGACTCGATGCGACCATAGCGCAGGATGTATTCCAGCACGGTGCCTTCTTTGAAGCCCGCGGCATCGGAATACGGTCGGTTCAGGTTGCGCATGATATCCGGGGATGCCCACACCTTTACCTTCTCCTGAACGTAGTTATCGTCCAGCAGTTTGGCGAACGGACCTGTGAAGAACGCTACTGATTCATCAGGAGTCGAGGTGGTCAGGTCGATATTCAGACCGGATGCACTCAGATCCACCTGGTTGGTGTTGGCGTGATTGGTGATACCGGCGCCGACATAGCCTTTAACTTTCACCTTCGCATCGCCTGAAAGCATGTAGTCAGCCATGTCTTCACGGATAGCCGCAACGTGCGCTTCCTGGTCGTCAGCCATCGCGTCGAGGTTTTCCGACTGCATACCGTTCCACTCACGCCACTCACGGCTATAGCCAGTGTTGAAGATCGGCACCGGGTCACCCGCTTCGTCATAGATGACCTTATCCAGCTCTTCCGGAACGTGACCTGTCAGGGTTCGGTGAACCTTGCCCGCGTCGCTGGAAACGCGGTAAAGAGCAGCCGTCTTACCGATAGAGATCGGCGTGCCGAGCCCCAGCAGGTCATCCAGCAGGCCGTTACCTTCATCATTGCGGAATACACGGGTGGTAATATTGTCCACTTCCCGCCAGTAGTCTTTGGAGATCAGCGCAGCCTGGTTAACTTCCAGCGCGCCGCCGTACTGAGCGGTGATGGTGTTCTGATTGACGTTGAAGGCCTCACGTTGCATCAGCAACTGATTCCACGCCTTCTTGATCTGGTTATGTTCGGTAACCAGCTTTTTGTTAAATACGATCATGCTCATGCGGTAGCTTTCCCTGATTTGCGGACTTTCACGAGCTGGGCTTCCGCACCAACAGTGATTTTCTCGCGTGAGTAGAACAAAACTACGTCGGTAGTCGGCGCAGCAGATTTCTGGAGCGTGCCATCACCGGCTGACACAAGACCTTCATTCTCAAGCAGCACCTGAGAAGCCTTGACCAGCATGTGATAGTCGACATCGTCTTCGCACATGATTGCCGCGCCAGTATCACCGGCTGGTACAGCGTCGCGGATATCACCGCCACCGATGTAGTTGTGCTGGAGAGCGAGGGCAACGCCTGCGCCGCCGGCCGTAGCATGCACGGCCAGTTTCCCGGTGCTGTCCAGCATCACCAGGGAACCAGGCTTCACAGCGGCCGCCATGATGGCTTCGATGACCTGCGGGTCATTTTTACGGGCCGGGCCCGCGATTACTGTATGGAAACGAGGTGCAAGAGCCATTATTCAGGTGCCTCCATGTTAAGGATTTCGCTCTGAGCGCCATTACCCTGAAACGCAGGGTTAAGACCGGTACTGGTCTGGCACTGCGAGTACATGTCGTTCAGTGCATCACCAGCCAGCGAATTGATCGCCGCTTCAGTCATGAACGGGAATTTCGCTTTTACCGCTTCACGCTTAGTTTTGAGGTCTTTCTCAGCGTTGGCCTGCAGTTGGGTTTTCAGCGTGCCGATTTCGTCGGTCAGCGGTTTAATCGCCAGATTGACCGCCGCGGTAATCGCTTCGGAGTTAATCTGAGCCTGACCAGGGTCGCCGCCACCGTCTTTCTTCTTCATCTGTTGGTTGTAGGCATCCCAGACCTGATCGTCGGTCAGCCCTTCGGTTTTTACGCCTGCGGCATTGAGCGCGGCGATCATCTTCTCTTTCATCGGGTTTGTTTCTCCGTTGGTTTTGACTTCGTACTCAGTGGGTTTGCGCACGACTTCTACTGGGTCACCGACCAGGGTCACTACCTTGTCAGTGATGAGGTACTTCTGATCGAGGAGTTTCGGTTTGGCGCCGTCGCCGTCTTCTTCGTAAACGAAATGGTCAGGCCAGACGCTGACGACATAGCGCCATTTTTTATCGTCCTGCTTGATGGACATCCGCAGCGCCTGGTAGATATCGTCGAATGACATTTCGGAAGCGTTGCTGATGAAAAACTTAACCCTGTCCCACCAGTTATCCTTCATGTTATTAGCGGCTTCGACGAGGCTGGCGGTTTCCACTTCCCCCTCCTGCCCGTCGGCATTCACGAACATGCCTACACCCTCTGCTGGGGTACCGGCGCCCGGCTCGTCCAACAAGATAGCGATGTGGTCAAACTGCATGTTCCTGGCAATCCACGAGTGTTTCTTGCCCTTCGACTCACCGGACTTTTTCTCTTTGTTGGTGAGCAGCCCGGTAGAAAGGTGGATCGGGTCGGTGTTTGTGCCAGCGATCATCTCGTCGAGACGGTTAATCAGGCGCTTACCATCAGGCTTTGTCTCGGCGACCGCCTTATTGATGTAGACGTCCATGACGACCTGATCGCCTGACTTACTGACGTTCTGCGCCCATGCGCCTACGTGATAGGTATTGATGGCTTGTGGGTCATTAGCGCTGACATACTTGCCATCTACCATCGGATGCGGCAGAGGCATCAGCTTGCCTTCCATCGTCTGGTAGCTGTTGTTAATCTCCTCGGCCGGATAAAGCCCACCATTCATCACGATGTCATCGACGATCGGGACCGCACCACGAATGACGTAGTGTTCCTGGCCGTTGAGGGTTGTCATGGAGATGTTGGAAGCGTTGATGGCGAGGGATTTAACGTGGATGCTGGATAGCTTCACGCTGCGTCCTCAGTTGTTCAGGCCGCTTTGGGCCACTGTTCACGTTCTTTCGCCAGCTTCTCAGCCAGCCGTTTGTTAAATATGCTGCCGTCGTCGTTGAGCAGAACCGGAATCTGGCCGCAGTAACAGTGATATTTGTTGCCGTCGCGAGAGTAGAACTCCCTGACCCATTCAGTCGTTTTGACTTTTCCGTGTTCGGCTGCATGCCACCACCTGGTCGTTGGCTTTAGCGCTGACAGCCATAACAGGCCAGTCTTAAGCCCCAACCTGTCGGCCGCCCAGTCCGTTTCGTTCCATTGCGCCTGCCGCAGCGCTCCTACCTGCTCAGTCTGCGCCATGTTCTTGGCGCGACTCATTGAGACATCGAGGCGCTTGCTTATCACCTGCGCCGTTTCGCGCGGATTCACGCCCCGGCCAATCGAATCAGCAATGACGTTTGCGAGGTCGCCGCGCGCCCGGTCGCTTTCCAGTTTCCAGTCGCTATACGTGCTGATGTAAGCAGCGGCAATCTGGTTCTGGTAAGCGGGGCTGGATAGCAACATCTGCAGCGTTGTCTGGCTGGCGTAGACTGGCGACTGCTGAGACAGGTTGTTGAAGGCTTCAAGCGTGCCGCGCTGCGCCTCTTTGGTGACATAGTCCATCGCCCAGAGGTTTTGCTCGCCACCTTCCAGCAGGTAATCGTCCAGGATGGTCTGCACGATGCCCAGCAGGTCGGCCATCTCCTGCGGCGACATGTCGTAGATGAACCGCCCGGCATTGACCTGGTAGAGCGTCTGGTCTTCGCCATTGACGTGGCACAGGAAGTGCCATTTGTGGCTGTTAGTCTCGCGCTCTCGCCCGGTAAGTCGCTGGTCGAAAAGAGCCTTCAGTGCAACCTTTATCGCGTAGTAACGGTCCTCGATGTCGCGTTCCATCTTACTGACTGCTTTGCGCGACATCGTGGGGTCAACTTTCGACCGTGGTATCACCGGACTTTTCGGCTTCTGGCTCTGGGTCGGCCAGAGGATCAGGTTTTGGTTTGCGGTCATCAGGCAGCATCTCATCATCAAGTTCAGGCAATGGCTGGAGTTCGCCTGCCGCGCGGATTTCGTTCTCAGTGATTGCAGAACGGCCAAAGGCATTCGTCGACTTCACGGCAACGTCAGCGAGCTTGTCCATGTTGGCGATCTTCTCTGCCTGGCTCGGCGCCAGCAGATCTGACCATCCGACAGAGATTTCCTCGGCCTGTGCGGGAGGGACAATGCCAAGTTTCCAGAAGCGCGAAACCACATCCGTGATCACGTCGGTAAGGAAGCCATTACGGCGACTCATGCGGGTTTTGGCCCAGTCCTTAGCGTCTTCCGTACTGGCTCTCTCCCCAGTCTGCATACCGATCAGAACTTTAACGGGGATCGGCACGGTGGCGCAGAACTCATTAAGCGCCGTTCGCCACGTGGGTTCCGGGTCGGCCACTGCCACTGAGAGCACGCTGGCATCGCCTTCCTGCATCATGACTGCGCTGTCGGTACTGTCATTCAGCCGACGTACCTGATCATCCATCGCATTCGATAGCTCGGCCTCAGTTACGCCGAGTGCTCGTGCCAGTTGAGCGAAATTCGTCTTGGAGCTGAAGTTGAAATTGAGCTGACGACTGGCATTTTTAAGAAACCCCTCCGCCCCGCCGCCGGAAACCTTTTCGAGGTCCAGGAGCTTGTTAAAGCCCTCTTCCAGCATCGAGCGCCCGGAAGTCATTGAGCCATCATCGGAGCCTTCAGCCAAGATAATGACGCGATCTGGGTGAACGTTGATTATGCGGCCGGGCCGGGCGTCTTTGTTGTTGCCCACCGACAGCTCAATGAACGAGTACATCGTCACATCGCCGAACGTCTCACTTTCTGGGTCGCTATCCCATTCAATGGGCTCAATTTGCGCTTCCCATGCGGGAATGAGTTTTACCAGCGCCTTTTCCGCCAACCGCCCAGCGACCACGGTATCTACCGGTTCACGCCACGGCTTGCTGTCTTTAACCTGAATCAACAAAGCTGAATATCGGCCGACCAGGTTACGGCGGTCAGCGCCCTTAATCTGCTTCCAGCAGCGCTTGAGCAGCTTGTTAACCCGTTTGTCCCACGGCGTTTGTTTGGTGGCATCTTTGGTTTTATCGCCCTCATAAATCTCCGGGAAATCCTCCCAACAGCCATCGACCATGCGACTGACGGCCGCGCCAGCAACAGCATTGCGGCGACATGCCCGGTAGAAATCCTCAAAGCAGAGATCGACGGGGTAGCCGAACTCCTGATATAGGCGCTGGCGCTTCGTATTGCTGGTTCCGTTGAACAGCGATGACAGGTAGTTCCGGCGTTCTTTCTCAAGATTGGCATTCGAGGCGCGCTCTTGTTTCATTTGGCTTTCGTTCACTTATGTCCTCCGTCAGCGCGAACGCACCAACATGCCGATTGATTGTGGCTCTGATAATTCGGTGAGTGCATACACAGCGGCATCAAGCCGGTCCGGCGATTTCTTTGCGGTAGTTGGCACGTATTCCATGAACTGGTTTTCCACCTCGTAGAGGCTGCCACGGTGGGCGACGCGCCCCTGTGCATACAGTGCCGATATAGGCTCTGCGCGGGCATACTTGCCTTTGCTGGCATGCACCCTGATAACGCGCCCGGTAAACCCGGCGTTTCGGAGTGTGTCCTCAGCCATATCGCCGCCCTGGTTTGTCTCAATGACGATCGCGTCAGCTTCATGCTGCTTATAAGCATCAATGGCTTTCGTCGCCCATCCGTTGGGTGAATATTTGCCGCTGTAGTCAGCATCAAGGCTGTACTGCCGCTCATCACCACTACCGTAAACACTCGCAACAGCAATGCCTGATTCGTCACTCTCTTCGCTATTTGTGGCCTGTGGGTCGATTGCCACGACCGTACGGGTCAGCTCCTGGGTGATCCGCATAGCGTGTGCGGCGCTGATCATCTCCTCGTTCCACAGCGCGCCCTCCGCATTGAAGCGTTTCGGGTTCTGCATGTACTGAGCTTCGGCGGTGCGCCGGTGAGAGAACAGGGATACACGGTGCGATTCGTTATGCTTAAACGGCCATAGCCAGCCATCAGGCAGGCCGTGGTCAATCGGGATAGCGTGGGTGTTTTCCGGATATGTTTCTTCGTAACTGCGACTGCTATCGATAATCACCGGCAGATTCAGGTGATGCCACTTTTCCCCACTCCCGCCGCGCAACAGATAGCCGCTCAGGTCGTGGTAGTGAATACGCTGCATGATGACAATCATCGGCGTCGTCTCGATCGCCAGTCGTGATTTGATTGTCTCGTTAAAGCGGTTGTTGACTCCGTTACGAACGATATCTGAATAAGCATCGTCAGGCTTAACGGGGTCATCGATAATCAGCGCGCCCTGCCAGCCAGGCTCCATATGCCCGGCGCGAAAGCCTGTAACCTGCCCCGCAGCTGACGACGCGTAGACTCCACCGCCATGCTCGTTCCACCACATCGCCTTACTGTCGGCATCGTCTCGCAACTCCATCGGCCACATTGCCTGATAGAGCTTTGACTTAATCATGCCGCGCGCAGTTGAGGAATTCAGCAACGCGAGGTTGTGCGAATAGGATAGGTGCATGAAACGGGCGCGCTTATTCAGCGCTAACCCCCGGCCCATCATGTTGATGGTAGCCAGCTCTGTCTTGGTGTAGCCTGGCGGAACGTTGATAACCAGCCGCGTAATCTCGCCGCTGATAACTCGATCGAGCGCCCGCTGTATCGCCAGGTGGTGCGGCGCGATGATCATCTTGCCGCCGGTGCGCTGCTTGAAGAAATAACGGGAGTAATAAAGCCCGTCCTCTTCACACTCTATCTTGCGGGCAAAGTTCCGCTGCTCAACAGTCGTCATCCTCCAGCATCTCCTGTCGAGCTTTCTTGTATTCATCCTTCGTCAGGGTGGTCGATTCGATCGGGCCACCATTAGCGCCGGTGTGCTCCACTTTCTGCCTGTTGGTATATGCGTCGCCAACCTCTTTTGCCGCCTGCTCCAGTAACTGAGCCGTCATGCCGAGATTTTTCATACCTTCGGCATTCGTCGACATTCGCTGCAGGACGCGCAGGCGATAGGCCTTGTTGGCGATCGGGATGTCGGAAATTTCGTTGAGGAAGCGGTTGCGGGCTGCATTGAACAGGTCAACCCATTTTTTGGCGAGCGTCTTTCCGCTGACCTTTGTCGGGTCGTGAGTTTCGACCTGCTGCCGGGTGATGGCAATGCCAAAATCTTTCTGGACAGCCTCGACTACCTGAGAAGGGGTGTCATAGCATGCAAGCATTTGAATGATGAAGGCTTTCACTTCTGGTTTTAGCGCAGCCATGTTTCACCATCCGTCCAGTACAGTCCAATAATTAAGCCAGTTTCAGCATGCACGTCGCGCACGCTCTGGCAACATCGATGTGAGCAACCTCCGCCGGCCTGTTCGCCGCATCCACCATTTCCTGCACGTCTTTGCTGGCGCCGTAACGCCGGACCACTCCAACGAACTCTTCGACGTCGTGGCCACGAAGTTTCAGCACCGGCATCCCGGTTTCTTTGTTGAACTTCGGCGCGCCAAACTCATCGGTAGCCTGGGCTATGTGGTAAAGCTCATGTTCAACTAGCGCGCAGAACTCCAGATCGTTGCATTGCTCGCAATAGTCGGCAGCCAGGGTGATGATGAACTTCGGTATGCGACCGAACCATTCATGCATCTGCTGCTCCATTCTGGCCTTCTGCCAGCCGCCGGCGCGCATCATTACCTGCTCACACTGACCCAACACAATGCGGCCACTTTTGGCGAATGAGCTAGATGCCCACATAAAAGCGATGTCAGCGCATGCGAGATGCTCGTGGTCTGAATTATGTAACGCCCCACATTCCGATATGATTTTATCGCCGACCCAGCCGTAAACTTCATTCGCTGATATAATGCCTATGTGGGGGGAGTGCGAATAACTGTTGGTGAAGTTTAGGGGTGGAAACGGTCTATGAGATGGGCTGCTGCCTTTCTCTTGAAAATCATCAAGATCCATTAATCACCTCGAAATACTCATTACTTATCAATTACAAATGCCATCATAAGGATACGCAATGACAGCTAGCATTGTTTTTGACGGTTGCCGCAATGTTAAAATCGGGAGCCTGCGCGCTTCAAATGGTGGGGGGGTTAGCATAACGAGCAGCTCCGATATTGATATCGGTCATTTGGGAATGTATCGAAATGAAGGCACGTTAATCGATAGCAGTGAAAGAATTACCATCGAGAAAGGGCGTCATGTCGATGTTGAAAAACCATTCACCATCAAAAAAAGTAAAAAAGTAAAGATTAAAAAGAACAAGGCCACCAACTCTACATCTAGAAAAAGTGGATCCATCACCCAGAAACCAAATCAAGGCTTTATGCCAAGACAAAAAATTTTAACTAACTTAATAAGGGCCATTTTATATGGATACTAAACCACCCATGTTCGACATTGAGGACTCTGAAGATATCGAGCTCGAAGACAACGAAACTGATTCATCTCAGTTGGTTAAAGCTAAACGCACTGGCAAAATCAAAGCAAAGGGAAACAAAGCTGGCTTAACCAAAGACACAATAAGAAAAGCTATCTTTATCGGATTGACCGTTACCATCATTGGCGGTCTGATTGTTGCTTATATAACAAAGAACTATATGTGATTTATATGGTAATTATCTTCTTGTAAGACTCACACAAATCAAGCACACAGGATAGTTTTCCCTGATCATCAGCTTCACCTTAGCTAATAATGCCCACAGAATGCCAGACACAAAAAACCCGCCGAAGCGGGTTTTTGTCGTTCAAATCACCATTGCAAGTCGACAGAGTCTTTATACGACCGGAGTTGGATAAACTCCCTGGCTATGCTTGAAATGCTTTGGGCAATGAACTGCTCCTGGCTCAGGCTGCCTCCCTCATACTGAGAGATGATTGGCTTCAGTTCCTCGCAAGCCTTTGCCATTAGTTTGATATTTTCCAGAGTAGTATTGAAGTCTAAACCATCTTTGACCAGCAACTGGTTGCCAGCAAAAAACGCTTCGACTTTCTTAGGTATTTCCATAAAAAACCCTCCATTTTCAGATCAATCCTATCTGCAAAAAAGAGGATTGTGAACTACCGGTAATGGTAACCCTTAAAAAATATGATGTTTATTTTGTTCTGGCATTATCGAGCCGCCTCGGAAAGTAGCTCTGTAATGCCTTACTTCAGGCACTGCGTGCGGATGTAATCCTGCAGATAATTCACTTGCCCGGTAATGATGACGATTCGTTCTCTGAGGGTGAAATAATCCCGTTGAGCGGAGTCTGTAAGTCGGGGGCCGGAAGCATCGCCCATGCCGCCGGTGCCGGCCGCTCCGTTCGCGGGGCATTTTGCGTTGACGCGCAACCCACACTTGCCAGAGCTAACGCAACGCTGCAGATCATCAAGCGGAGATTTCGCATCGGCTAACTCCTTCGTGTATTTGGCATCCAGTGCAGCTACGTCACGCTGGCGGGTTGTCATGTCGGTGATGGTGTCGTTCGCCAGGTTTAGTTTTTGCTCGGCGCCATCAGCGCGGCTTGCTTCATGCTCAGCCTTTTCCTTGTAATGGCTGGCCGCGATAGCCAGCGCACCAATCAGCACAACAATGAGAGTAGGAAGCCAGAACTTTTTCACCAGCGCCAGAATGGCTTCGGCAGTCATTGCTGCTTACTCTGGCTAACCAAGCGACCAACAACGCCACAGGCAGCAATCACCGCTGTAATGGCGCCCATCGTACCCGGTGGAATTGAGGCTTTAAGGTCCGGCGGCAGTTCTGCCCACACAGTAGGGATTACCCCGGCCAGCACCAGCGCATGCATGGAGAACCAGCGCCAGGCGCTTTTCCAGTCATCAACGAGTTTCATGATTTAACTTCCGCCACGTAGCCGCCAGCGGCTTTGAATTTGGCAATGAGGTTATCGGCTTTGTGCTCAAACTGTCCGTAACCAGCGCCCGGGAGGGAGGCCCAGATATTGCTGCAGCGATCGATGGCCTGCCGGATGTTCCCGCTGTCGATAAGCGGGATGGCTCCACGCTCTTTAATCTGCTGCAGCGCTACCGCATCCTGACTGGTAGGAGAGAAGTCTTTCAACCCAAGTTGTTTACGGTATGCATCCCACCATCGGGCCAGGAGCTGATACCGGCCGGCGGCCGTTGACTTCAGTTTGGGGTTTAGCGTGACAAGTTTGCGGGGGTGGTCGGCGTAGCTGCTGAATAACGAGCCACCAACAATCACGTCATAGCCGCGGTTCTTTGTTGGCTGCCCTGACTTGTCCGTGCCTTCAGACCAGGCGAGCATATCCAGAAACGCTTTACGCTGCTTATTGAGTTCCAGCATCATCTACCCCTGCCTTTCTGGTGGCGAATTTCTTAATCAGGTTGCCGATCGAGTCGGTACCGATATAACCGATGAACACGCTGGAGATGTAAGCGAGGTTGCTACTCAGACCAATAAAGTCGAGAATGTCCCGGACGAACCAGGCGATCATGGCGCACATGACCGCATCTATAAGCGTCTTAGCCATGGCGCCACCGTTATAGCGGCCCCGTAAATACGCCATGATGAAAGCCAGTATTGCGCCGACACCCTGCTCCTTAGCTGCCAGCAGAGCGGCGATAAAATCTTGTTTGTAGGGCATTCGCATAAGCCTCACCTCCGTTGATGACGGATGGCGCTGTGTGAAGAGAGAAAGGCCGCCAGATGGATTTACGACAACACACAGAGTGAGTGACGTTCTGGCGGCACAAATAAAAAACCCGCTCAAGGCGGGAAGAAATACCAAGGGTAAATAATGACGGCGCGGTAGCCGTAAGGGTCCCAAGGTAGAGGGATAGGTTGTGGTGAAGGTTGCGAAGCCTTTGCGGATTTCCACCGAATTTTCGCGCGAATTGGCGTGGGAATTTTACCCACTACCTACACTTCCGTCTGCTCGCCTGTTTGCCAGAAGTGACGGCCTCTTAGAGGGGAGTCTCAAAACCGGTAGCACCGGTAATACACCACAACGGAAAGAGCACTGAGCGCTGCATTGTGGCTCTATCTCAGCTGCGCCGACTGCAGTCCCGATATGACTAACCCCTGAGAGGGTATTTGCCAATTACTTTTAGGCTCGGTCAATGCTCTTACCTGTTATGGGCTCCGTTTCGTGGAGCAACGGCTGGCGATCAACTCAGCACCCGGGGAGGACTTATTTTAGGCGAGAATGCCCGTGCTCCATATCTGGCGGGACAGGAAGGATTCGAACCTTCGACCATTCGGTTAACAGCCGAACGCACAACCGCTGTGCTTCTGACCCAGAAACGACAAAGCCCCGACGTTTCCGCCAGGGCTCTTTTTATTTTTTATGCCGCCACTTAAAGTTAAGGCAGCATATCAAAGTAGACTCAAATATGACGCATTTAATCTACTTTTGCAATACTCTGCTGCGAAAATGTCGATTTTTGTTCCGAACGTGTTTTTGTTAAGGAAAGCAATGCATCACGATCAAGCTGACTAAACACCGCGAGCATGGCCTCCCAATGGGCGGTAAACGTCTTGGACCAGTTTTTCACCTCTACATCCACCATTGCCGCCAGGTCGCCATATTGATACTGGTCTCGCCCAGCCAGCCCCGCTTTCGCATCCTGCGCCGCCAACCAGATAAGCTGACGCAGGCGCTCAACCGTTTTCTTTGCGATGCGCACGCCGGCCAGTTGCTGGCTGAACTGCTCCCACGCCCACCGGGTTATCGTTTCCTGGTGCTCCCAACGGATATTGTCGCTGTAGTTCCAGAGCAACCATGCCTTCTGGTGGTCGTCGAGCGACAGTAGCGCCCGACGCCAGGATGCCGTGGAATACTCGACAGGCAGCACCAGGGCAATCGCCGAACCTTTGGCGCGCGACTGGCTACCGGCCATCGGGGGGCTATCAGGATTGACCATGCGCTTTTTCTGGGGGTCATAAACTTTTTTACGTCCGCGGCTGCGCGCCGACGCCTCAAACATCGCGTTTTCCGCAAAGGCTATCAGTTGCCCTTTCGTCGCTCCACTCAGATCTGCAGTAGCAACTATCAGCTGCTCGCGCACGTACTGGAGGTATTGAGTATTCATGCTGTCTCTCCCAGGGTCTGATAGATGCGAACGAAATTTCTCAGTATGCGGTAGTCAACCAGCACGGTGCCACGGCTACGCAAGAGGCGGAGCTTTATCCAGCGGTCGCGGATGCGTTCGATAAGGTCACGGCTCATGCTGCCTCCATTTCGGTAATGGTCAGCTCAAGCCGCCCACCTTTGATGACAGGCATTCTCTTCACGCTGTAGTAGTCAACCTGCTGGTCATCGAGCCAGAACCCCGATTTCGTCAGCGCGTCGAATGCGGCCTTTTGCAGGTTGTCCAGGTCACGGCGCCGGCGATCCGGCATGTGGCACTCAATACGGATTCTCAGTGGCGTGGAAAGGCCGATATCCAGCATTGAGTCTTTGATGATTCTGGCTACGTTGTCGCGGTACGCCTGCCCTTCCGCACTAATGTGCGTGCGCCCCCGGTTATGCCGGTAGTAGCGGTTGTTGCTCGGTGGCCATGGGAGACTGATACGATATTCATTCATGCTTTTACGAGCCCCTCTTTCAGCCAGATAACCTGCGTGCGGGCCATACCCTCCAGAGCGCACTCCTTAGCATATTCCGCGTCTACCAGGTGAGTTCGACGGTCGATTTCGTCATGGCATGATGAGCATGCGATAGTGGCGATCAGGTCTGGCGGCTTGATGCCGGTGCCGCATAACCCAGCGATGCGAATATGGGCCAGAACAGTGGTTTCCGGATTTCCATTGCAGATGCCGGGTATGCGGACCTGGCACTCACGCCCGCGAGCAGCTTTGCGTAAATCAGCCATGGTTTTTCCTCCGGGCAGCGTGGCGCAGCCAGCGGACATCCGCCAGGTGGGCCGTATAGTGAAAGGTTGGGATGTCGGAAGGCTTTACTTCGACTTTGCGCCGGCGGCGCGCAGGAACGCGGAAGATTGAGCGCTCCATTACTTTGGCGAGGGGACTATGCATGGGATTCTCCCCAGCGCTTGGCCCATTCGATTTCAATACAGGACTTTTCGCTGAACTTGACGCCCTGTTGTGTGCCGAACCAGTAGATCGCCTCGATGACTTCCACCATCTCTCTGACTGTCATTTTGCTGGTACGCTGACCGAACATCACAACGCCGCCATCAAGACCAGGCGCCATGCGCTGCTCTTGTTTTTTTGACTTGGCCACCAGGGCAGTGATGAGGTCTTTCCAGTCATCGGAGTCGTATTTGTTACCGAACCAGACAACCTGATCTGACAGGTCTTTCAGGAGCGGCCACATTTTCTTGTTTTGTTCGAGAGTGCGCGTCATCTCCTTGATATCGAGGATCAGCGGGCGCTTGGCATCCACTGGCAACTCTCGAATGAAATTGATGGCGTTCTGTTTGATAACGTCGTTGACGAGGTGGAATTGCTGTTTCACGCTTCACCTCCTGAGAGGTCAAACGCAGAATGCAGAAAATCGCCGGTGACGGACGCCATCGGTGACAGGAATTGCTTTAAGGTTTTGTGCGCCATGTGTCCCCACTTGGCGCCGGGGTAAAGTTGTCAGTTGTCCAGACTGACCAGGTAATTATCGCCCTTCCCGGGGATAAAAGCAAAATGAGCATATACGATAAAACCCCTCAGGAGAGGGGTTTGATTTCAACTGGAGGCTTTGCGTTCTGCGGGGGATTTAGGCATCAGTCGTCATCCTCGTCCCAATCGTCATCTTCCTCATCCTCGTCGTCATCGCAGGAATCGAGCAGCGGATTCATGCGCCGCCCTACCTGGCAGGCGTACCCGCGGCGCCCGAGGTTGTGCAGCACGCCGTAGATTTCGAACATTTCGGTTCGCTCATCACCAATATCAAGCTCACAGGCCAGCGTGTGGCATTCAGTAGCGAGCGCCGATATCTTCTGAAGCAATTCGACCTTATTCACCTTTCACCTCCTGCGGGGCGGCTGGCAGCGGCATCCAGTGGGTTATTTCATGGCTCTGAAACTGCGCCTGCAGTTCGCTTTTGATAAACCACACGGGCCCTTGCCTTTTGCTCTCACTCCACCACCCCCAATAATTGCCGTCCGTTTCCGGCATCCGTTCGCTTACCGGAATCCATTCCGGAATTACCGGAGAGTTGCCAGGTTCAAACCCTTTCGCCCAATCTACGCCAATCCACATCGGAGATTTGCTGCAGCGCGACTCGGCTGTTTTTGGTAAAGAATCCAGAACTGGCGCGGCTTTGGTGCTGCAGCGCGACACATCCTGCATCACCTGCACATTTTCGTTGCTCCTGCAGTTATTCGGTTCTCCTGCACTTTTTTGGAGTTCCTGCAGCATGGCGGCGCGGCAGGCGTTCCAGCCCACAACGATAAATAGCGCATTCTGCGGGGTGGTTTGATATTCCTTCGCTATTGATGCCAGACTTTTGGTCATTTCATCCGGCACTACTGGCGCTGTCTGCGCTGGTGATGCCTCACGATAAACAGGAATATACCCAGGACCAGCGTCCTCACTGCCAGCCTCGCCATCAACCACCCCGCGAGCCAGATATGCATCATTGAGCCAGGCTATTGGCTCACGTTCTGTTTCCGGAGCTGGCTGCGCGTGGCGATAGAGCGGGATAATGTTTCTGGCCTGACCTTCATCAACAGCCCATTCGGGCGGTGCTTCGCGTTCAATGACGCGATTAAAGTTTTGTGGTCCTTCGCAGGTAATGCAGGATGCCCATTCGTAGTCCCACGCTACCGGCGCGGCAGGCGTGGACGCAGGTCGAGGGTCAGCATATATTGGCATTGGCTCGCTGTATTCGGCGAGTTTCGGGTCACCTGCGTGCAGGAGGTAGCCTTTGTACGTCATGTACGCCACTGGCTCGCTGTCCATTGCGGCCAGCGCCATGCCGTCGATAATTGCTTGCAGCCTTTCTGCCTCCCTTTTCCAGGCGGCCCATGATTTTGGATTTTTATCTATAGTTTCAATTTCATCAGACATTTTTTATCCCCTTGAACATATCGCACTGGCAATTTTTAGCTTTCCGCCCGCTACCACACGGGCATTTTTGATTACGTAATTCACCGGGAACGATTTTTACCATAGAGCGCTTACGCTCCTCTTCTCGCTCCATATCGCGTAAAACCAATCTCCAGTCGCGCATCACTCAGCCTCCCACTTGATGCCAGCGGCGCTAAGCGCTTCATTGACCTCATCGGCGTAGTAGTACGTTAATCCGCTTGATGATTTGGCCAGTTTGAATGGCTCTGGCATCTTCACGGTGCGAGACTCCAGCTCGGCGATGCGCTCATCCCGCTTAGAAATCAGCACCAAATATGCCTGCCGCTCTGCCTCCGTGAGATTAGCGTGCCGCTGCGCATTCTCCAGCGCCTCTACCAGCTCAGCATTTCGGGATTCAGCCTCCTTCAGTTTTTTTGTCAACCGGTCGTGACCATCAACAATTTTCGAAACCTGGCTGACCATATGCTCTTCTGCGCGCTCTACAGCATCACACAACGCTCTGGTACTAACGACGCGCTTACCGGATTCACAGAGAGCATGCAGTGGTGTAAAAAACTCACGACGCGCCATCCGGGCGGCGACGATAATCAAAATATTCCCCGACTCGCGGGCAGATTCTGGTGTCAGTTCGGTGATATCAGTTGTCATGCGGCATCCTCGCATTCGTGACTTTCCGGATCGTCTGCTTTGTAATAACCGCCGCAAAAGGCGCAGAGAACATCAGGAACATCGTCATAGTTAGTAGTCCCGGTTATCATTTGTCGTCCCCTCGCTGCGGAACATCATGATTGTCAGGTCGCCTTTAGTGGCCAGGCGAACGGTAGAGCCAGGTTCCAGACTGTTAAGCTCAAAGGCGTCATAAAACTCATTCACAGCTTTCTGGCGGCGAGATTCCTTACGACGCTTGTCCCACTGCCTCAGGGCATTTTTTGTAATCCACTGGCCTGTTTTAACCATGATGTATGCCCACCCCAGAATGGCTAAACCGGTATTGAGATAAGTGGCGATGCTCATTTGTCGGCCCCCTCGCGCAACTGGGCACGAAACGCCTTTCTTGCCAATTCAACTACGTCGAGAACCTCTGACTTCATCCAGTACGCGTCGCGCTCATAACTCGGATCGCCTCGATACATAGTGTCTATGGCTGTAATTTCCGCATCCAGCCACTCAATGACTTCAGACTGCGCATCAGCCTTAATCCCGGCTACGATGCGATCGGTTGCGGGGGTTTTGACATTTGGGCGATACTCAGTGTCAGGAGTCTGCATCCATCCCACCACCCAATCCCTGGTGTAATAGGTGCCATCATTGGTGCGGTAATCGTATGAATATTCCTCTGGCAACGCCTTCAGAGCTGCGTACTCACCATTTTTTAACTTGGCAATAAACCACTCGCTTGCGTAAAAGCCATGCAGAGGGCGCCCATCTTGCAGAGTGCATACCGAAGAATTTATCAGCGCCGAATTATCTGCCGCCAGCGCCCGCACCTGCTCATTCAGCCCCACATTCTCCGCCGCCAGCTGCTGGTAAGCTTTCGCCAGCGCCATAACCTTTGTCTCTCTGATCGACAGCTCGCCTGCGCTCTCCAGGGAGGCGATGAGCTCGTTTACAGCCTGTAATGTGATAGTCATGCTGATGCTCTCCCGTAAACAGCCAGTACCCGCTTCATCGCCGGGCTTTGCCGACACTCGTTGAAAATCTGATTGGTGCTCTTCCTGCCTGAAATTTCTTCTTCCGTGGCCAGCCGGTAGTAAACCGTCCGCCACACCCGAGCTTCAGCTACCAGCACCCCCTGCTTTGCCAGGATATTTGCAGCCTGGTTGATGCAGGTATGCGTCATTCCTGAAGCCGCGGCGACATCTGGAGAACTGCAGGTTTTATGCGTTTTCAGGTAGTTCAGAATTGCGTCTTTTCCAGTCATGACCGGTTCTCCCGATAGCTGTCCCAGGTAAACGAAATCGTGCAGCCGCCGCCGTCGTTCATGCGGTCGATGACGCGCTCACCGATAAACTGCGTCAGCTCATCCTTCGGGAGGTTGCTGATCAGGATCGTGGGCTTCAGCTTTTCGTAACGGGTGTTGATGATTTCAAACATGATCATCTTCTCGGCTTCGCTGCCAAACTGCACACCAACCTCATCGACAATCAGAAGGTCTGGCTTCGTGAAGTAGCGGATCACCTCATCCTCAGTGCGCGTGGCTGTTTTTGACCAGGTCGATTTAAACTCCCGGGCAATCTTCAGCGCCGTCGTGAAAATGACTGAGCTTTGGTGGTGCTCAATCACATGGCGGGCAATGGCCAGCGCAAGGTGGTTTTTACCGGTACCAGGCTTGCCACACATAACCAACCCACCGCCCTGCTGGAGGCGATCAGTCCATTTCGATGCGTAGGCCTGGCAGACCCGTAATGCTCGCTCAGAATCCTTCCCAGCAGGCTTGTAGCTGTCCAGAGTGCACGTGGAGAATCGCTCTGGTATGTCCAGCTGGCGAAGCAGCCTTTCTGCAGTTTGCTGGCGAACTCGCTTATCCCAGCGAACCTTTTCATCCTTCAGAAAATTCAGTTCGTCTTGCAGGCAGCCCGGGCAGCGTGTCGGCGGTGATGGCAGATTGATGATGCTGCTGCTGGTCAGGATCCGCTTGCGCTGCTCATACTCGCCATGCTTTTCGCAACAGACGCGCTCGATAACCACCTCGCAATTCGGGATGTCTTCCGGTGGCTTACTCAGCTGATCAAGCATCCGCTCAATGGCAGTGATTTTTTCTTCCAGTTCCATGATCAGTCCCTCGCCCATGATGGGATTTCAGTCTGCCCGTAATCCTTCCCTGAGAAATTTTCGGCAACTCGCACCTGTTGACTTGGTTGAGGCTTGGCACCATTTGGCTCAAACAGGCCTTGCCAGCCATTGGCGATGCTGCGGTTGATAATTTCTTCGGGCGAGTAACCGTTCAGTCTGCAGCGGTCCAGCAGGTTGATAGCCTGGGTGACCGTCTGCTGAGACTTGATCGGCTTTTTCAGGTCGCGACGATATGCCACCCATGACGACCAGATTTCTGCAGAAAGCCAGTCAGGCAACTGAACAGCTAACGCATCGAACGAAACCTCCCGGGGGGATTTAGGGGGGTTATTAATATTGTCTTTATTGTCTTTTGTATGTTTGTCTTTTGTGTTTACCTGATTCGGGTAATAGGCGTTACCTGATTCGGGTAAACTTTTCTTACCTGATTCGGGTAATGTTACCTTTTTCAGGTAAGGTCTCTTTTCTGTACCTTTTACGGGTAAAGATGACCATTCGCTGACCGTTTTATTAATCCCGATAACACGACCGGTTTGAGTTAATATCCCCCGCTTAACCAGGACGCTTTTTGCAGCTGAGCACTTATGCGGGAGAATGCCGGTCAGCTCCGAGAGCTGCTCGTTACTGACCCAGTCAGATTTCTTGTTGAAGCCGTATGTTTTGCGCATGACAGCCATGAACACCAAAAGCTGATGCTGCGACAGACCCGCACGCATGACAGCTTCAAGGAGCTCATTGGCGATGCGCGTAAACCCATCGTCGAGATCTGCCACGCGCAGCTCCTGTAGTGCCACGACAGGCACAGGGAAATTGATTACTTCGGCAGTATTTGCCATAATTACTCCTGTGAATTGATCCAGTTAATTCGCGTAGAAAGCCGTTAGTGTTTGCCCACTGCGGCTTTCGCCTTTTTCAGAACAACCCCTGCTGCTTAACAGGCTTTGCCCTTTTCTTTTCGAACTTGTCAGACGGTAACGTCTGCTTCTCTGCCCACAGCTTTGCGTGACGTAACACATCATCAAAAATCCTCCCCTTACGACTGGCCTGGGACATGCGCTTGTACATATCGACTGCCTGGTATGCCCCCCCCCTGAGCCACTGCCTGGGTGAATCCCTGGCGCATCAGCTCTTCGCGGACGTTCTTCTCAATGAATTCGATGTGGTTCATTCAGTCCCACCCAAGCGGACCCGGGCGGCACCGCTCCGCACGCAAACCGATATCTGCCAGCGTTTCTACTGACTGCAGGTAGTGGCGGGAAACTACCACCGCCTCTGGCGGAACAACCTGCAGACCAAGCACGGACAACTCTTTTGCTATGTCAGCGAAATGCCCTTCCCCCTTTCTGCGACTGACTGTTGATTCACTGATCCCCAATATCTCCGCGTAAGCCTTCTGCCCGATGGATGAAAGGCGGTTGAGTAAAACCCCTTCCAGCTCAATCGGGTTGAGGATCGGCGGTTCTAAGTTGCGGGCTATTGCGCTTTGCATTTGTGATATTTCCTGTTGTTAAGCCGCGGAACATCGCGGACGTGAAAAAACAAGGCTCTCTTTGGAAACGGGTTGGTAATGGCTAAACCCTTTGGTGGCCTCTTCTATTGCCTCTGCCTTCTCAGGCGATGCCCGACGATTTCCATAGGCGATTTGATCCAGATAACCAACGGTTGTGTTTGCCAGTTTTGCCAACTGGGCCCACTCGCCTGTGCTGGCATCTTTTCGCCAGCGTAAAAGTTCATTACTCATGGGACCTCCCCGTGACTTATTTAAAATGGAGTTTAGCGTTATGCTAAATACTAAGCAAGAAAGATTTAGCAATTTGCATATTTATCATTCTGCTAAAAATGACAAAAATGAGCAGATGGAAAGTAAAGAGATTAGAAAAGCGAATCTGGAGAACTTGATCGAACAGCAGCGTGTAGATGTGGGCCTGAACAAGGCTCAATTTGCAGAACTTATCGATACAAGCCCAGCAGCGCTGAGTCAGCTGATAGGTGAAAAACCTCATAGAAACATCGGCGATAAAATGGCTCGTAAAATTGAATCTGCACTCAATCTGCCTTTCGGCTGGATGGATACGTTGCATGCCAAAGAGAACCACACGAACGTAACATTCAGATCAGTAAATACCCCTCAGGGGAGCTACCCTGTGATCAGTTGGGTTAGTGCCGGACAGTGGATGGAAGCTGTGGAGCCTTATCACCGAAGAGCGATAGATCGCTGGTATGAAACAACCGTCGAATGCTCTGACGACTCATTCTGGTTAGATGTCCACGGCGATTCGATGACATCCCCTGTCGGCCTTAGCATCCCTGAAGGCGCTGCTATTCTGGTTGATCCTGAAGTAGAGCCTATTAACGGGAAATTGGTTGTGGCCAAGCTGGAAGGCGATAATGAAGCCACTTTCAAAAAGTTAGTAATTGATGCTGGAAGGCGCTTCCTGAAGCCCTTAAACCCACAGTATCCGATGATTGAAATCAACGGAAACTGTAGGATTGTAGGGGTTGTAGTCGATGCTAAGATATTGAATATTCCCTGATAATACCCCTTTAACAAACCCGCTCCGGCGGGTTTTTTTATGCCTAAAAACTCCCCATTACACCTCATCAAAAAATTAAACCCTAAGTAAATCAAAATGCTAAATACCATATAGCGATAATTTAGCATTTTGCTATTGCCATTTATTTAGCATCGCGCTAAATTTACTCCATCCAAACAACACCGGCAACGCCGTGGTGAAGTCAAAACGTCCCGTTAGCCGCGATAAGGCAAAGGTGAAGAGATGATCCGCGAAGAAGACAAGCCTGCATGGCGTAATTTTTGGTTAAAGGTCGTTCCGTTTTTGGTTGCAGTCGTAGCTGTCAGCGTTCAGTGCTGGGGTGGTAAATGAGCAAACAAGGCATTCGTTCACTGATTTACTGCCTGCTGATCTGCGGCGTTATCTGGACAGCGTTGATTATCAAAATTCTGCACGTTACGGGGGTGTTCAATGGCTAACTCAATTCCTAACAGCGGACGCGCCGTGATGATGCGCAATAACCGCACCGGCGCCGCCTGGCTGGTCAGCTTCGACTACCGCGACGGCAGCTACTGGCACGAGCCACAAGGCAATTTGCGCCACATTCGCCGGCCATACGCATCACGAAGCGTTGAGCCAAACCTGGTGCCCGCCGGGACGCATTAACCCGCGCATATCAGCGCACGAATTTAACTGAGCTATCAGGCGGCTTTCATCGCGCCGGGGATTCTTACAACCTTTTTAAGGAGTAAACCATGCAACCATTACCGCGTTTAACTTCAGATCGTCTCGCTTCATTGCCTGCCGGCACTCGTCTGAAACTTGGCGGGCACATCGTGAAACTGGTAGGCCGCGGGTCATTCACTAACGCATCTGGCATCACCCAGACAATGGTCGATTACATCGACTCCCGCGGCGTGCAGGGCAGCTTTGAAGAAAAGATTTTCCTCTCTACCGCCACCGAACACCTGAATGCGGTTCAGTGCGAACACTGCTTCGCTCTGCGCCATCCGAAAGACTGCGTTGTGCGCTCTATCACCAACTACATGACAACCCGCCAGGCGCATTTCTGCGACGACAAAGGGTGTGCTGAGTTCTATTTCGCAAAGCATGCAAACCGTCAGAAATCATCCCGGAGAACAAGATGGTAAGCCAACAAAGCGGAATGATGGCGCTGGCCATGGTGATTATCGCCTACGACCTGCAGCCGGAAGACCTCGAACTGGCCGCCAACCAGCTGGCCGAATATGACGCAGTAACCGACGCAAACACGGAGATGAAAAATGTTGCGCGTGATTGATACCGAAACAACCAGCTTTGAAGGCGGCATCGTGGAGATAGCCAGCGTAGACATCGTTAACGGTGTCATCTGTAACCCGATGAGCGACCTGGTTCGCCCTCCAGAAGAGATTGGCTTTTCTGCCATGGCCATCCACCACATCACCGAAGACATGGTGGCTGATGCCCCGCTGATTTCTGACGTGATTGGTCGTTACCTTGGCGCCGATGTTTACGTGGCGCACAACGCCGCCTTCGACAAGGGCAAGTTACCGCAGATCGATGCCCCCTGGGTTTGCACGCTGAAACTGGCCCGTAAGCTCTATCCGGAACTGGAAAGCCACGGCAACCAGTATCTGCGCTACTGCCTTGGACTGAAACCAGAAGTGCCTGAAGGGCTGTATGCACACCGTGCGCTCTATGACTGCTACGTCACCGCTGAGCTGTTGATGTATATGGGCCGCGAGGCGCAGTGGACGATCCGCGAAATGCGCGAAATCTCCGCCAGTCCGTCCCTGCTCTACCGGATGCGCTTTGGTAAGCACAAGGGAAAAACCTTTGAAGAGGTGGCCACAGAAGACAAAGGCTATCTGCGCTGGCTCCTCGGGACTGATCTGGACGAAGACATGGAATTCACCGTCAAGCACTGGTTGAAAGGAGCCTGATATGGGAACGCCTGTACTCATCCTTGGCGACAGCGGCGCCGGAAAGTCATACAGCCTGCGCAACTTCACGCCTGACGAAGTGATTTTACTGCAATGCATACCGAAGATGCTGCCGTTCCGCGCCACTGGCTGGAAGCTCAACGGGAAAGAGTTACCAGATGGTTCTGTGCAGCGCGGAAACATCATCCGGTTTGATGCCTGGGATGCGGTGCTGGACTCCATTAACCGCATGGTTCTGTCGAAAAATCGCCGGATTCTCGTTATCGACGATTTTCAGGTCGTCATGCAGCACGAAAACATGATGCGTGCATACCAGACCGGGTATCAGAAGTTTACCGAAATGGCCGATCACGTCTGGCAAATCATCATGGCGGCAACACGCCTGCCGGATGACTTCCGGGTTTACTTCCTGGCTCACACAGAAGAGTCGGACGGGAAAATCAGGATGAAGACCACCGGCAAGATGCTGAACGAAAAGCTTACGCCAGAGGGTTACTTCTCCATCGTTCTGCGGGCCATCAAGAAGGACGGTAAGCACGTTTTTTTGATTAAGGGTGACGACAACGACACCGCCAAAGCTCCGCCGGACCTGTTTCCGGGGCTAACTGAAATGGATAACGACCTCAAAGCCGTTGATGTCGCTATCACCGAATTTATGACCGAATTATAAGGATTACGACCATGAACCAACCAATGTCTTTTGTATGGAACACCGAAGCAGCCAGCCTGGCAAAGAAAGCTGGCGCCACTGGTGGGATTAGCGAAACCGGCGCTTATGAGGGATTCATTACCTCAGCCATTTATACCTTCGGGAAGGATGGCAGTCAGTCACAGGCGCTTGAACTGAGCCTGGACAGTGACGGCGCCAAAGCCAACTACCTGCGCATCAACTACATCGGGAAAGATGGGCAGCAAACTTTTGGCATGGGGCTGATCTCTGCCCTCCTATGGGCTGCACAGGTAAAAAGCGCTCAGCCAGAACAAGTGCAAACCGAAAATGGTGTTGAGTGGCATTGCCCGGCGCTGGTCGGTAAGAAAGTTGGCCTGTTCCTGCAGAAGGTCCTGTACACCAAAGGCGACGGAACCGACGGCTATAAATTCGAAGTCCGCCACGTTTTCCAGCCTGGTTCGCGTCGCACTTATGCCGAATACAGTGAAAACGAAGCGGCAACCGCTATCGCGGCCCTTGAGAAGTCGATGAAAGATAAAGACGATCGCGCCCAGGGTAATCCTCAGTTTTCCGGTGGCGGACGCCAGCAGGCTGGCGCTAACCCTTACGCGCAAAACCCCAATGCGGTTCCGCAGTCCCGACTGCAGCAGGCGGCAAGCCAGCATGCGCAAAACATTCAGAACCCGCCAGATTTTGACGATGACATTCCGTTCTGAATGAGCATGTGAGCATGAAACACGCTCAGGACGATATCAGGGTTGGCGCGGTGCGCCTCCCCTTCCTTAAGTTAAAAAATGGCTGGCTAATGCCCTGGGGTGACGTGGTGAGTAACCCGTTAAAAGCTCAGAGGCTTGCAGAGAAGCTGGACACGAAAAGAGGTGCGCAATGACTGATTTCGGCGGATCAAAAACACCAAAAAATGAACGCGACTACTGGCAAACGCCGATTGAAATTTTCAATGCACTCGATCGCGAATTTGGCTTCTGGCTGGACGCTGCAGCCTCTGAGAGTAATGCGCTTTGCGCTCATTACCTCACTGAGCTGGATGACTCGCTGAACAGCGACTGGACGTCATACGGCGCGATCTGGTGTAACCCGCCCTATTCAGATATCGGGCCATGGGTGGAAAAGGCTGCCGAACAATCCAGAGCGCAGTCTCAGGCTGTAGTGATGCTGTTGCCGGCTGACATCTCTACCGGCTGGTTTATCTCGGCCATGCAGTCAGCTGATGAACTGAGGCTGATAACCGGCGGTCGCGTCCAGTTTGTTCCGGCATCCGTTACAGGCAAGCGCCAGAGCAACCCCAAAGGCTCGCTCCTTTTTATCTGGCGTCCGTTCATCAGTCCTCGACACATCATCACGTCCGTATCGCTGGCTGAGTTAAAGCGGATCGGCACTCTGGAGGCGGCATGAGCAAAGGAACCATTATCTGCCTGTGCGATATCACTGGCGTCATGGCTGAGCCGTGGGTTGAAGCAGGTTATCGCGCCGTTCTGGTGGACCCGCAGCACCCTGAAACTTCGATCGACGGTCCTGTTGAGCGCATATCGGCAACCATCCTTGAGGCGATGCCGCGGCTATCTCAGATCATCCGCTCTGAGGACGCCGTCATCGTCATCGGCTTCCCGCCATGCACGGACGTGGCTGTTTCCGGTTCCCGCTGGTTCGAGTCCAAGCGCGCCAAAGACCCGCATTTCCAGGGCAAGGCCGCGCTGGTCGCTGAGCAATGCCGGATGGTTGGCTTGGCAGCCGGTTGCCCGTGGGCATTCGAAAACCCGGTGAGCGTGTTCAGTAGCATCTTCGGTTCGGCAGATTACACGTTCCATCCGTACCAGTTCACTGGGCTGTGCGCGGATGACAACTACACGAAGCAGACCTGCCTCTGGACGGGTAACGGCTTCAAGGCGCCGGCAGAGAATATGCACCCGATGGTTGAAGCGGCTATCGACGCCGTGAGGCTGGCCTGCGGCCGGATGGCGCCGAAGAAGAAGGCAATCGAGGCCATCTCTGGAACATCTTTCGCCGGATTGGTGGCTGACTGGTATCCGGACAACCGAATTCACGAATGTCCGCCCAGCGACGAGCGCGCCAACATTCGCAGCGCAACTCCTCTTGGATTTGCAAAGGCGGTTTTCCTTTCTAATGCGCCCCACCTCAATAAGAAGCGGGAGGCAGCATGACGCCAGAAGAACAGAAAAATGCCCTGCGCAACGTTGCACGCAAAGCAAACGATGAGATTAAGGCGAAGAGGATGGCATCACCTGCTGTTAGTTGCGACGAAATATCACGGCCGATCCTTAACGGATGCATGTCGGTCATTAAGCAGCTCGGTTTAACACCAAGCCACCTCTATGTCGAAATCGGCATTTTGAACGGAAAGATAAAGGAGCGCTGATATGCCAGAAATCATCGATCAGGCCAACGAGCTGGCCGAGCTTCAGCGAGAAGCCGCCATTGCAAAGTGCCGCATCAACCATAACGCAGTATCGGCAACTCATTGTGTGGAGTGCGGCGATGAGATACCGGCGCGGCGCCGGGAACTGGTGGCTGGATGTCAGCGCTGTGCTGACTGTCAGGAGGAAGAGGAATTACGCGGTAAGCACCGGAGGCCGTGATGTTCAAACTGATACAGCGCGGACAGGTTTACGCCGACAGCCACGGATGGCCGGTAATTATCGCCGGCAGCGACGAGAAGACGGTTCGCTACTGGCGCCAGGGCCGGATTAACACGGCAAGCATTGATCGCTTTAACAATGATTTCGAACCGCTCTCTCACGAAGAGGCCCAGCAGATAAAGGCAGATCTGGAGCAGAGCGAGCACATTAAGAAGCTGCGCGCCCAGCGTGCAGCCTGATTCAGGAGGTTATATGAGCGACGTAATTCAACTGGTGCCCAACAAGTGGGTTACAGAAAAAAAACTCACAGAAATTACCGGTCTTCGTTCTGGAACAATTGAAAGAGCCAGAAAGAACTCCTGGTTCGTTGGCCGAGAATATATGCATGTATCACCTGATGGCGATCCAAACCCGAACAGCCAATGTATGTATAACCTGGAAGCGATAAATCAGTGGATAGAGCGCCAGTCGTCGAAACAGCCAGGTGCTCATTCATGCTGAAAGCGATATTCTTAACATGCTCTTGGGCGCTAGGGAGGAAGAATGGCCAAATCGTCATATCCAACTGGCGTTGAGAATCATGGCGGATCGCTTCGCATATGGTTCATTTATCAGGGCGTCAGGGTCAGAGAAAACCTTGGCGTTCCTGATACACCAAAAAACAGAAAGACGGCTGGCGAGCTAAGAAGCTCAGTATGTTTCGCAATCAAAATGGGTACCTTCAACTATGCCAGCCAGTTTCCTGAATCTCTTAACCTGAAAAAATTTGGAGTTGAGAAAAAGGAAATAACAGTAAAGGAAATTGCTGAGAAATGGCTTGAGCTCAAGCGGATTGAGATGAGCAGCAACGGATTTGTTGGCTATGAGTCCATTGTAAAAAACATGGTGCCACGGATCGGCGGGGACAGGTTCATTTCCTCAGTTAACAGAGAGGATTTGCTGCTGATAAGAAAGGAGCTTCTGACCGGGTGGAAGGTGCCTAAAAAAGGGCATAAACCATCAAAGGGAAGAACGGTACCCACTGTTAACAACTATATGACCACTATTTCAGGAATGTTCAGTTTTGCTGTAGCGAGTGGGTACACGGCAGAAAACCCGTTTAACGGTATATCAGCTTTGACAAGAAGTCGCCCAGATCCTGACCCTCTTTCGAGAGATGAGTTTCTGAGGCTTCTTGATAGCTGCAAGCACACTCAGATCAGGAACATCTGGGCCCTGGCAGTATACACCGGCATTCGTCATGGGGAGTTGGTTTCACTGGCCTGGGAGGATATCGACCTGAAAGCGGGAACGATGATGATCCGGAGGAACTTTACGCCTACAAATGAATTTACCATGCCAAAAACTAAAGCTGGAACGAACAGGGTTGTTTTCCTCATTGAACCAGCAATAGAAGCACTGCGCAGCCAGGCAGAGATGACAAGGTTTGGTAAGCAGCATGAAGTAGAAGTAAACCTACGGGAGTATGGGAGAAAGGAAAAGCACGAATGTACGTTTGTGTTTGATCCGCGACTAACCGGGCGAAACTACCTTGCAGGAGACCATTATGCAGTCGGGTCGATAAAGAAAATTTGGGATGCTCATATTAAGCGCGCCGGCCTTCGACACCGGAACGCTTATCAGACGAGGCACACTTATGCTTGCTGGTCTCTGTCAGCCGGAGCAAACCCGAACTTTATCGCAACGCAAATGGGGCATGCCGATGCACAGATGGTTTACAAGGTTTATGGAAAATGGATGGCGGAAAAAAACACGGAGCAGGTGGCGCTTTTGAACCAAAAACTATCTGATTTTGCCCCATCCCTGCCCCATGACATTGCATTGAATGGCTAATATATAGATATATCATTATGTTACATGTAGCCATGCTACATATTGATAACACAAGAGGCACGAAATGCGCTCGACCCGGTGCAAAGCTTGTGGTGTGATCCCTGTTCAATATATTAAACTAGGCCTCGCAAATGACCGTCAGCGTCGCCATCGACCGTCACTGCGGGACAGAGTCGGGTAATAAAGGTATACTCCGCCTCCTTTTTTCTGCTTCGGTTTTTGATGGAAACGCTCCAGTGAGAGGACGCTACTGCGCACCATGACACAATTCACTTCTCCTGTACTGCACTCGCTGCTCGATACGGACGCCTACAAGCTGCACATGCAGCAGGCTGTCTTCCACCGCTACGGCGATGTACACGTTGCGGCGGAGTTCCGCTGCCGCGGGGACGATCTGCTCGGGATCTACGCCGACGCAATTCGCGAGCAGGTTGAAACCATGCGCGACCTGAAGCTGCAGGACGATGAATATCACTGGTTGTCTACCCTGCCGTTCTTTTCCCAGGATTATCTCGACTGGCTACGCGACTTCCGTTATGACCCGGGCCAGGTCACCGTCAACAATGAAAACGGCAAGCTGAATATTCGCCTGTCCGGTCCATGGCGTGAAGTCATCATGTGGGAAGTTCCGCTGCTGGCGGTGATTAGCGAGCTGGTCCATCATTATCGCTCGCCGGAAATCAGCGTCGATTTAGCGCTGGAAACCCTCGAACACAAGCTGGCTGATTTTGCGCAACTCACCGCCGACCTCGATCTCAGCCACTTCCGTCTGATGGACTTCGGCACCCGCCGTCGCTTCTCGCGTGAAGTGCAGCAGGCCATCGTCGAACGTCTGCAGCAGGAGCCGTGGTTTATCGGTACCAGCAACTACGATCTGGCTCGCCGTCTTCATCTGACGCCAATGGGCACTCAGGCGCATGAATGGTTCCAGGCGCATCAGCAAATCAGCCCCAGTTTAGCCAACAGCCAGCGCGCGGCGCTGGCAGCCTGGCTGGAAGAGTATCCTGACAAACTCGGCATCGCCCTCACCGACTGCATTACCATGGACGCTTTCCTGCGCGATTTCGGCCCGGAGTTTGCCAGCCGCTACCAGGGGCTGCGCCACGATTCCGGCGACCCTGTCGAGTGGGGCGAAAAAGCCATCGCGCATTACCAGAAGCTGGGGATCGACCCCATGAGTAAAGTGCTGGTCTTTTCCGATAACCTCGATCTGGCAAAAGCCGTCGATCTCTATCGCCACTTCTCTTCGCGGGTCAATCTGAGCTTCGGCATTGGTACGCGTTTAACCTGCGACATTCCACAGGTTAAACCGCTAAACATCGTGATAAAGCTGGTGGAATGTAACGGTAAGCCGGTCGCGAAACTCTCCGACAGCCCGGGGAAAACTATCTGCCACGACAAGGCGTTTGTCCGGGCACTGCGTAAAGCCTTTGACCTTCCGCCGGTGAAAAAGGCCAGTTAATCACCACATTCATCATCGCAAGGAGCCGCTCTGGCTCCTTGTTCTTTATTTATTTCCGAAAACTCCCCTTGATGGTGCGAAATCTGCTTGTCTGATGGAAGATGACAGGTAACATAGATATCCCCCATTATCGGGGGAAACAGATTTTTTTATTGGACTACGAATAGAGAGACTATTATGAGCGTTGTGCCTGTAGCCGACGTACTCCAGGGCCGTGTTGCCGTTGACAGCGAAGTCACCGTGCGCGGATGGGTACGTACCCGACGAGATTCAAAAGCTGGCTTTTCCTTCCTGGCCGTCTATGACGGTTCCTGCTTTGATCCTGTACAGGCCGTTATTAATAATTCTCTGCCCAATTACAATCAGGAAGTGCTGCGCCTGACCACCGGCTGCTCAGTCGTCATTACGGGTAAAATCGTGGCATCTCAAGGCCAGGGTCAAAGTTTTGAAATCCAGGCCAGCCACGTTGAAGTGACAGGTTGGGTAGAAGATCCGGATACCTATCCGATGGCCGCTAAGCGTCACAGCATCGAGTATCTGCGTGAAGTTGCGCACCTGCGTCCGCGTACCAACCTGATTGGCGCGGTCGCCCGCGTGCGTCATACCCTGGCACAAGCGCTGCATCGCTTCTTTGATGAGCAGGGCTTCTTCTGGGTTTCCACGCCGCTGATTACCGCCTCCGATACCGAGGGCGCGGGTGAAATGTTCCGTGTCTCTACGCTGGATCTGGAAAACTTGCCGCGTAACGATCAGGGCAAAGTAGATTTCGATAAAGACTTCTTTGGTAAAGAGTCGTTCCTGACCGTATCCGGCCAGTTGAACGGTGAGACCTATGCCTGTGCGCTGTCTAAAATCTACACCTTTGGCCCAACCTTCCGCGCCGAAAACTCCAACACCAGCCGCCACCTCGCGGAGTTCTGGATGCTGGAACCGGAAGTCGCGTTTGCCAACCTGAACGACGTCGCAGGCCTGGCGGAAGCCATGCTGAAATACGTCTTCAAGGCGGTACTGGAAGAACGCGCGGACGATATGAAGTTCTTTGCCGAGCGCGTGGACAAAGAAGCCGTTTCCCGTCTGGAGCGCTTTATTGATGCCGACTTCGCTCAGGTCGATTACACCGACGCCGTCACCATTCTGGAAAACTGCGGTAAGCAGTTTGAAAACCCGGTTTACTGGGGCGTGGACCTCTCTTCCGAGCACGAGCGCTACCTGGCTGAAGAACACTTCAAAGCGCCGGTCGTCGTGAAAAACTATCCGAAAGACATTAAGGCGTTCTATATGCGCCTTAATGAAGACGGTAAAACCGTCGCCGCCATGGACGTTCTGGCGCCTGGCATCGGTGAAATCATCGGGGGTTCCCAGCGTGAAGAGCGCCTGGATGTGCTTGACGCGCGTATGGCGGAGATGGGTCTTAATAAAGAAGACTACTGGTGGTACCGCGACCTGCGTCGTTACGGCACCGTACCGCACTCCGGCTTTGGCCTGGGCTTTGAGCGTCTGATCGCCTATGTCACCGGCGTACAAAACGTGCGTGATGTGATCCCGTTCCCGCGGACTCCACGCAACGCCACATTCTGATTAATTTTTCTTATCATTGCCGAAGGCCAGCGTAAGCTGGCCTTTTTTTATGTCAGGCTCTGTTAATGAATATCAAGAAATTTAAACATCAACCCTTCCAGTTCACATTTATGTTACTCACTATTACGACTTCTTCTCATCCCGCAAACCGCACCTTATGTTCATTCATCGACGAAATGCCTGATAATTTTGTTCATTTTTTAACCTCGCGCAGCACAAGATGTAAAGACAAATGCTGAGCGAAAAAAAAGCGAAATGCAGACATAAAATGCACAAATGGGTCTTTATCTAAATTAATCATAATTAATTCATATAGATATATATAGTCTGTTTGTTTTACGAGCAAAGTGGAACGGAATTTTGATTGAGTTCACAAAGTTCCAGAAAATACACATTTAGTTACATACTTTTTCTTATTGTTACTCATATGCGACATTGGTAGCATTTTCCGGCTAGCGAAACGCTGGCGCGGATGGAAAGATGCCTTCAGACACCAAACTATCATCAATAGTTCTGTAAATTTTTATTGACGGAATTTATTGGCGGCAGTGGCAAGTGTTCATATAAAAAATATTAATGAGGGTAATAAATAATGATGAAGCGCAATATTCTGGCAGTGGTAATCCCTGCCCTGCTGGTAGCCGGCGCAGCTAACGCTGCAGAAATCTATAACAAAAACGGCAACAAACTGGACTTCTACGGGAAAATGGTTGGTGAGCACGTCTGGACCACCAATGGTGACACCAACAGCAGCGACACCACCTATGCACGTATCGGCCTGAAAGGCGAAACCCAGATCAACGATCAGCTGACCGGTTACGGCCAGTGGGAATACAACATGGATGCGTCCAACGTTGAAGGTTCCCAGGGTACCAAAACTCGTCTGGCCTTCGCGGGTCTGAAAGCGGGTGAATACGGTTCATTCGACTACGGCCGTAACTACGGTGCTATCTACGACGTTGAATCCGCAACCGATATGCTGGTTGAGTGGGGCGGCGACGGCTGGAACTACACCGACAACTTCATGACCGGTCGTACCAACGGCGTAGCGACCTACCGTAACTCTGACTTCTTTGGTCTGGTTGACGGTCTGAGCTTCGCGCTGCAGTACCAGGGTAAAAACGACAGCAGCCGTGCTATCCAGAAACAAAACGGCGACGGCGTCAGCACCTCTGCGACCTATGCATTTGACAACGGTGTCGCGCTGTCTGCAGGTTACGCCTCTTCTAACCGTAGCGTCGCACAGAAAGCTGACGGTAACGGCGACAAAGCTGAAGCATGGGCAACCTCCGCTAAGTACGATGCCAACAACATCTACGCAGCAGTCATGTACTCTCAGACCTACAACATGACCCCGGAAAACCAGGCGAACTACTTCGCTGGCAAAACTCAGAACTTCGAAGCCGTTGCTCAGTATCAGTTCGACTTCGGTCTGCGTCCTTCCATCGGCTACGTTCAGACTAAAGGTAAAAACCTGCAGGGCCGTACCGGTTTCTCCGGCGGCGATGCTGACCTGGTTAAATACATCGAAGTGGGTACCTGGTACTACTTCAACAAGAACATGAACGTCTATGCAGCATACAAATTCAACCTGCTGGACGACAACAGCTATACCGAAACTGCTAAAGTGGCCACCGATGACCAGGCTGCAGTCGGTATCGTTTACCAGTTCTAATCAGTACACCCCTTCGTGATATGCCTAAAAAGCAGGACTTCGGTCCTGCTTTTCTACATTACTAAGATAAAGATCGTAACTTTCGAAAACCTTCTCGCTTTTTGTCGCAAACGGTTGGCAATTTGTAAATCTCCCGTTACCCTGATAGCGAAATCCCCTCAGTAATCACAATGGAACCTCGTCATGTTTGAGAACATTACTGCCGCCCCTGCCGACCCCATTTTAGGACTGGCCGATCTGTTTCGTGCCGATGACCGCCCGACTAAAATTAACCTCGGGATTGGTGTTTACAAAGATGAAACGGGTAAAACCCCGGTCCTGACCAGCGTTAAAAAAGCAGAACAGTATCTGCTGGAAAATGAAACCACAAAAAACTATCTGGGTATCGACGGTATTGCGGAATTTGGTCGCTGCACCCAGGAACTGCTGTTCGGTAAAGGAAGCGCCATCATCAGCGATAAGCGCGCACGTACCGCCCAAACCCCTGGCGGCACCGGCGCCCTGCGCGTTGCCGCTGACTTCCTGGCGAAGAACACCGCAGTAAAACGCGTCTGGGTAAGCAACCCGAGCTGGCCGAACCACAAAAGCGTCTTTAATTCCGCAGGTCTGGAAGTTCGCGAATATGCCTATTACGATGCGGCCAACCATACCCTCGACTTCGACGGTATGCTGGCAAGCCTCAATGAAGCCCAGGCGGGTGACGTGGTTCTGTTCCATGGCTGCTGCCATAACCCAACCGGTATCGATCCTACGCTGGAGCAGTGGCAGCAGCTGGCGCAGCTGTCCGTTGAAAAAGGCTGGCTGCCGCTGTTCGACTTCGCCTACCAGGGCTTTGCCCGTGGTCTGGAAGAAGATGCCGAAGGTCTGCGCGCGTTCGTTGCGCTGCATAAAGAGCTGCTGGTTGCGAGCTCCTACTCGAAGAACTTTGGCCTGTACAACGAACGCGTGGGTGCCTGCACGCTGGTTGCGGCAGATGCCGAAACCGTTGACCGCGCCTTCACTCAGATGAAGTCGGCGATTCGTGCGAACTACTCCAACCCGCCTGCGCACGGTGCGTCGGTGGTGGCGACGATTCTCAGCAACGATGCACTGCGTGCTATCTGGGAACAAGAGCTGACCGATATGCGCCAGCGTATTCAGCGTATGCGTCTGCTGTTCGTCAATACCCTGCAGGAAAAAGGGGCCAGCCGCGACTTCTCTTTCATCATCAAGCAAAACGGCATGTTCTCGTTCAGCGGCCTGACCAAAGAGCAGGTGCTGCGTCTGCGTGAAGAGTTCGCGGTTTACGCCGTGGCTTCCGGACGTATTAACGTTGCGGGCATGACGCCAGATAATATGGCGCCCCTGTGTGAAGCGATTGTCGCCGTGCTGTAATCTCGCAGCCGACAAAAAAAGGCCGCTTCCGCGGCCTTTTTTATATCCCGTCACGGTGATTACCAGACGGGCATTTCATCCTGCAGGAAAGGATTGTGCAGACGCTCATAGCCCAGCGTCGACATCGGCCCGTGACCGGGAATAAACGTCACGTCATCACCCAAAGGCAATAACTTACGTTTAATCGCATCAATCAGCTGACCGTGATCGCCGCGCGGGAAATCGCTGCGCCCAACGCCACCTTTAAAAATCACATCGCCGGAAATCAGCAGCCGGGAAGCATCATCAAAAAAGACCACGTGTCCTGGCGTATGCCCGGGACAGTGCAGCACCTGCAGAGAAATGTTCCCCACGCTGACGACGTCGCCTTCATTGAGCCAGCGGTCCGGCTGCAAGGGCTGGCAATCCTCCAGACCAAACATCCGGCTTTGCGCCGGCAGACCTTCCAGCCAGAACTCATCTTCTTTTTCCGGTCCGATAATCGGCACGCCATAGTGTTGTGCCAGTTCGGCCGCCGCACCAACGTGATCGAGATGACCGTGGGTGAGCAAAATCTGCATCAGGCTGACGCCTGCTGCCGCAACTTCCTGTTTGATTCGCTCAGCGTCACCGCCGGGATCGACCAACGCGGCGAGCCGGGTTTGCTCGCACCAGATTAAAGAACAGTTCTGAGCGAACGCGGTAACCGGAATAATACGATAGTTCATGATGCTCCTTTCGTTACCAGTGCCTGACCGGACCGGTATCAATATGCACAAAGTTGCTACGTGGGTAGTATCCTACACCACCTGCACCCATAGATAACGCCGCTTTGCGAACATTGCTTAACGAAATGCCTTCTATGTGGAAATCCATTGCCTGTCCCTTGGTGTGATAGCTATGTTTCGCCACACCACGGCTTCGTGCACGGAGCTCGTCATTGGTATCAAGGGAACGATAGCCTGAGATAAGCTGAACAGGTTTATTGGTACCAAGTAATCCCTGCAGACGATAGAGTTGATCAAACAAACTCGGATCGATTGGCTTAATTTTATTCGCGCGAAAATCACGGAAAAAATGGTTAAGCCTTGCTAATTCATCCTGAATATAGCCTCTGCCATCGAAAAACTCCGCCTTGAGTGATTCACCAGTATGCAGGTTATTCAACGTCAGAATACGCGGTCGGGGGGTCGAGAGGGTAGCAAATGCCGGCGCAGGCAGAATGGCGGCAGCACCGAGCGCAGCCCCACCTAACGCCAGCAATTTGCGGCGATTAGCGTCAAATTTGTCCATGATAATCAGGTCTACAAGTAAATGAATCGAATATATGCACTTCTGGCGCACGAAAGGCACCTTACCGGGCATTATTGCCAACGTCAAGGTAGCCTAACCCCAGTAAATACGGGCCCTGTAGAGGAACAGGGCCTGTTTTCACTGAGAGTTAGGACAACGAAATTCGTTGAACTACTTCATTTACCTGATTAATTGTTCTGCTTTCGCCAGAATTTGTGCGCCAGATCGCGCGGTGAGATCGTAATTGTAAATATCTGTGCGATATTGCATGCGGCCGTCCGCATCGACGAAGGCGGTCAAGTAATAGAGATTGACCGGGATATTCTGGCGGATATTGACATAGCGGGTATCGCCCTGCTTGAGCGCATCGGAAATCCGCGTGTCGTTCCAGCCGGCATCCTGCAGCAGCATATTCGCCAGCTCCGAGGCTTTGTTGACCCGCACGCAGCCGGAGCTTAAGGCCCGCACGTCTTTCTGGAACAGATTGTGGTTCGGCGTATCGTGCAGATAGATAGCATCGGAGCTGGGCATATTAAACTTATAGCGCCCCAATGAGTTACGCGCGCCAGGCGCCTGCTGAAAACGGAACGGCAGATTGTTTTCGGTGATCGTCGACCAGTCAACCCGATACGGGTCGATAGCCTCTTTGCTGTTCCAGCCGCGCATCACGGTGTAACCATGCTGCTCAAGATAGCCCGGATCGTTACGCACCTTCGGCAGGATATCTTTGCGCGCCAGCGTTGGCGGTACGTTCCACGGCGGGTTAACCACCACGTTGTTTAGCGCGCTGCTCATCATCGGCGTTTTACGATCCGGCCGCCCGACAATCACTCGCGATGCCAGCACCTGGCTGCCATCCTGGTAATAGACCAGCGAGAAGGCCGGAATATTGACCATGATGCCGGTAGACAGTTTTCCCGGCAGCAGACGCAAGCGCTGAATGTTCAGCGCCAGCACGCCGGCGCGCTGGGCCGCGGAAACGTTGAGCCAGTCACGGGTGGATTGACCAATCACGCCATCGGCGCCCAGCCCCTGCCAGGCCTGGAAGCGCTTAACGCCCTCAACAAGCTGGCGATCGTAGACGCCGCGCGCCGCGGTTTTACTCTTCTTCCCGGCAGATGGACTGACAACATCCCCCGGCAGAGTAATTTTCGCGGAATCATCAAGCATACCGTTGCGCTGTAAAATTTCGCGCAGCGCGCCAATGTCGTTACTCCACTCTCCTGGACGTAGCGACGCGTTGCTGGTCAGCTGCGGCCACGGACGGGAATCGGCCACCAGCGCCAGCAGCGCCCGATGCATCGCCTCATACTGCGGATGCTTCGGCGCCAGTCCGCCAATAAACGGCACCAGAGAGCCATTATCCAGCGCCAACTGCCACTGGTTAATCACCGACAGCGGCGGGGTCGCCATGGTGTACGGCTTCGTTCCGTACAGCCAACGGTTCCCCTGCACCGGAATACCGCTGATAAAATGCAGGTATCCCATCATGGCGTCGGAGAGCACGATGTCGCGAGCCATACCGCTTACCGCCGGATCGGTCAGCAGACTTACCCAGGTGGTAAATTGCGGCTGAAAACCGGCGATGGCGACCTCAGCCAGCTGCTGCTGGAAAGCCTGAACCGCCCCGCGGTTCTCCCACATCGGCTTCATATCTCTGGCCGCATAGAGCGACACCAGCGGGTTCATAAACACGGGCTGATAGCCGGCCGGCAGCTGTGCCGTTATCGCGGCGCGACTTTTTTCTGCGGCGCCGGCAGCCAGCGGCTGTTCCCCGGCCATTTTCGCGACCGTCGCGGACTGACCATCGCTCTGGGTAAGCGCAGACGACAGCTCCCCCATCGTCGCAGAACTGTCTGTGGGTACGATTTCAGGCTCTTCGGCCTGGGCATTAAACAGTGGAGCAAATGCAAATGCCAGGCTCAAACTCAGCGCTGACAATTGACGACCATAGCGTTTTTTTAGCAACATCCCTTGCCCCCTGTTGTCACATTGCCGCCCGTAAAAACGGGTTTTACTCTCAGTATATAGAGGCGCAAAAGCTTTTGCCTCCCCAAATGTAAAGAAGTTTAAAGATTATAAAGCGTTAACTTAGCGAATCCGATAACAAAAAGGGCGACATCAAGTCGCCCTTTTATCTATCGATCGATGACCGCTAAGAGGCATCCGCCGTTCCAGGCAGCGTTTCCGGCAACTGTGCGGCAAAGCCGCGCAGCCCGACAACGTGGACGTGTTCGTGATTATTAAACACTTTACGCACTAGCTTATAGGTGGTGCCTTTTTCCGGGCTGATGTTTTCCGGCGCCGCGATAATCAGCTGCATCTCCAGACGTTCGCACAGCTCGAACAGCGTGGCGATAGAGCGGGCATCGAGACGCGCCGCTTCATCAAGGAACAGCAGACGGCACGGCGACAGGTCTTTGCCGCGCAGGCGACGAGACTCATCTTCCCAGCTCTGCACTACCATCACCAGAATCGACATCCCGGTACCGATAGCTTCCCCGGTGGACAGCGCGCCGGATTCTGCGCGCAGCCAGCCGTCGGAGCCGCGGTTGACTTCCACTTCCATCTCCAGATAGTTGCGGTAGTCGAGCAGCTCTTCGCCGATGGTCTGCGGCGTGCGTTGCCCCATATCGATCTGCGGGTTCAGACGCTGATACAGCTTCGCCAGCGCTTCCGAGAAGCTCAGGCGGTTGCTGTTAAACAGATCCTGATGCTGCTCGTGCTGTTCGGACAGCACATCAAGCAGCGTCGAGTGGGTTTCCCGCACGTTGACATTCAAGCGCACGCTGTTGACCTGGCCGAAGGAGACGCTTTGCAGCCCCTGGTTGAGCATACGGATGCGGTTCTGCTCGCGCTGGATCGTTTTGCGAATAATATTGGCCACGCTGCGGGAGCTGATGGCCAGCTTCTGCTCGCGGTTGGTCAACTCTTCCGTCAGACGGCTCAGTTCGATTTCCATCTGTTCAATCGCTTCTACCGGGTCGTCGGTGCGGATAATATCCTGACGGATACGCTCGCGCAGATGCTGGTAGACAGCGACAAAGAACTGAATTTTACGTTCAGGACGTTTCGGATCCTCGGAAACACGCAGCACATCGCGCAGATGTTCGTTATCCGATACGGCCAGACGCAGCGCACCCAGCGCTTTATCCGACATCGAGCGTAGCTCGTCAGCGGAGAGGTAGGCCAGCTCGCGGCGATGCAGACGACGTTCGACCCCGTTATCTTTCACCAGCCGCATAACCGCACACCAGCCCGCCTTGGCGCTCACTACCTGCTCACGCATTTCGCAGTAGTCGCGCTCAAGTTTACGCAGCCTGCGGGTCAGGTTGTCCATTTCGGCTTCACAGAAAGTCAGCGCTTTTTCCAGCTGATTCCGGCGTGAGCGGTTGTTGCTTAACTGCGTATGCAGCTGATCGCGGCGCGCACGCGCACGCTCTTCCGCACCGCTGTCGGCGCGTACGCCGATATCCTGCAGCTCTTTGTACAGATCGCTCAGCAGCTCTTTTTTGGTATCAAAGGAGCTTTTCAGCGACGCCAGCACCTGATTGTACTGGTTCAGCTGCGCGGAATGGGTACGCATCGCGTCGCGGGCGCGGCTGCGTTCAGCCTCCGCCTGCTCCAGGCGCTGACGCAGTTTTTCATTGAGATCGCTGTTGCCGTTCAGCATTTCCGCCGAATCGGAATAGCTGAAGTGGGCACGACGCTGAACCACTTCGCTCAGCGCAAACGCCTGTTGACGTGCATCGCGCTGCATCTGCTGCGCATAGGCATAGTCTTCTTTCAGCTGTTCAAACTGTTCCGGGTCGCTCTGCAGGACGGAAACGATCGGCTCTAGTTTCGCCAGCTGATTGCCATACTGTTGAATAAAGCGCGCCGCTTCCTGGGCTTCATCCAGCCGTTCCTGAATTTCGTCAACGCGGTCGGCCAGCGTATCGTCCGCCAGCAGGTTAAGGCGCGGCAGCAGGCGGTTAAGGGCGGAAACCCCCTCTTTCGCCTGCTCAAACTGCATCCGGTTCTGCTGGTTGTCGCTTTCGTGCGCGTTGAGCGCGCGCTCCAGCTCGCCGCGGCGGCTGTTGAGCTTACGGATCTCTTCTTCCGGATCGTCTTCAAACGCGACGGCCAGGTGGCTGCCGATAAAGCGGCTGAAGGCCTGATGCTGACGCTGCGTTTTCTGCACGTCAAAAGAGAGGGTCGCAAAACGCTCTGACAGATCCTCACGCTCGGCATGCAGACTCTCGATGCGGCTTTCACGCGCGGCGCGGCCAAACAGCGGCAGGGTCGGGAAACGCGAGTAGCGCCACTGGCGATCGGCTACCTTAACGACAACCGCTTTTTCCAGCTCATCGACGCTGAATACGCTGTCATCGAAGGATTGCGGATCGCCCTCGATCAGATAGAGATCTTCCGGGCAATCTTCCAGCCCTTCCAGCTGTTCGGCGATCTGCGCCAGATTGGGTACCACGATCGCGTGACGCGACGGGCCATACAGCGCGGAAAAGTACGGGGCGTCTTCAAGGCTGACATCGTCATAAATTTCCGACAGCAGTACGCCACCAAAACGTTCAGCCAAGGCGTTCAGACGGGGATCTTCAGACCCTCCCGGCTGGCTGAGGCGCTCGATCTCTTCGTCGATGGCGCGTTTACGGGCGCCCACTTCGTCACGTTCGACGATGGCTTCGCGCTCGCGCTCCAGCAGCTGCTGGAGATATTCAGTGACATCCTGGCTTGATTCAAACTGCTCACCGCTCTGCTCGCAGAGCTGGTTGAGGCTATTTTGCGCGGCCAGCCAGATCGGCGCCCGACGCAGCAGAGACTGAGTGCGCGACTGCAGCTGCTCCAGTTCCTGACGCAGGTTCATGCGCTGTTCACTGGCAGAAGAGACGCTGTCGGACAAGGAGGCGATGCGCGCTTCCAGCTCCTGATGCAGCGCTTCCAGATCGTCGATCTCGTAGCGTTTACCCTGACGCTTGCAGAATTCACTCAGCTGGCGTTCGGCATCCTGCTGCTCGCGCAGACGTTGTTCCAGCTCGGTCAGACGGCTGCGCAACCCTTGTGCCTGCCCGGCGAGGTGACGCTGGTTGACGCCATCGCGCAGCAGCTCGCGCGCCACGTCCCAGGCCTCATTACGCGCCAGCGGGCCGTTGATGGCCGCCACCAGCTGGTAAGCCTGCTCAAACTGACCGTGGGCGGTCTGCGCCACGCTCATTTTTTGTTCCAGCGACAGCATTTTTTCCGTCGCTTCTTGCTCTTTGGCCTGGAATGTTTCCAGCCATTCGTCGGCGCTTTCCGGCGTTAAATCCGGTAAATGACACAGCGCCTTCGCACGTTCCAGCGCCTGCAGCGCCTGGTTGTATTGAATGGCACGGGTCTGCTGCACATCCAGCGCCTGCTGGTAGTCGGCGAGCTGGCTTTTCAGCTCATCCACTTCCAGTTCAGCGGCCTCTGCGCGGGCTTCGTTCTCTTCCTGCAAATCGGTCGCTTCGGCGACGACTTCATTCTGCTCTTCAAGACGAATCTGCAGTTCATCGAGATCCGCTTCATAGCGCTCGATTTTTTCCTGCTGGCGCAGCGCGGTTTGAACCAGATTCAGATGGTCGCTGGCCGCCTGATAATCGGCTTCCAGATCGCCTTCAGCGCCGTTATGTTCCTGCAGTTCACGGGCCATATCGACGTGCTTATACTGCTCTGCCGCCAGCTGCGCCCGCGAGGTAAAGAGATCGCGACGATACTCCAGCGCTTTGTCCAGATGCACGCGACGTTCGTTGGCGTGACGCATATAGTCCGCCGCAACATAGTTCGTCGCTTCGCTGATCAGGTGTTTAAACAGGTCGCGATCGGACTGGGTGACGCGAATGGCTTCGAGCGTCATGCGGTTTTCGCGCAGCGCGGCTTCCATATCCTGGAACGCTTTACGCACGCCGCTGTTTTCCGGCAGCAGGTAGTCGCGCAGCGAGCGGGTAATGGTGTTGGAGATCCCGCCGTACAGCGAGGCTTCAATCAGGCGATAGTATTTGCTGCGGTCGGAGGCCGAACGCAGACGACGCGCGACAACGCCCAGATCGAACATCAGCGAGTGATAATCGGTTATCGAGTTGAACTGCTTGAACTGCACCCCTTCCATCTCTTCAAGCTTGTCTTTCAGCTCGTTGAGGCTCAGCACGCGCGCCTGGCGCTCGTTAAGGGTTTCCGTCAACAGCTGGGTCGGCTGAATGGACATCGGCAGTCCCTGGATAGCAAACGGCTTGATATCCACTTTACGATCGCGACCGGCGATCTGCTGCAGGCGCACGCCCACGACCACGCGCTGGTGGTGCGAGTTGACCACGTCCAGTACCGAATAACACACCCCGGCCCGCAGCTTCCCGTGCAGACCTTTATCACGCGAACCGCTGGTGGCGCCCGCTTCGGTGGTGTTACGGAAGTGCAACAGGGTCAGATCCGGAATCAGCGCCGTGACGAAAGCCGCCATGGTGGTCGATTTCCCGGCGCCGTTGCCGCCGGAGAGGGTGGTGACCAGCTCATCCAGATCAAAGGTGCGGGCAAAAAAACCGTTCCAGTTAACCAGCGTCAGCGAGCGAAATTTACCGCGTTCTATCATTACTCTTCCTCCCCGCTATCCGGCTGATTCTCTTCATTCTCGTCATGGAGCCGCAGATGGTTTTCCAGCGCCATCGCTTCGCCGTCGCGAATCATGCGCAGCTGCGCCTCACGCGGATCGTCGCCGACGCGAACGTCAGCACCGAAGCGGAAGACCGACTCGGTGATACGAAATTTGCTGCTGTCATGGCCCATAAACCAGACCATGCCCAGGCGGCGCAGACGGTTGAGCGACGCGCGCATTTTTTCCTGCAGCTTCTGGCGGTCGAGATCGGACCCGGTAGAACGGTTGTTCACCAGCTTCAGCAGTTTAGCCTCGTCCGCCAGGGTCAGAAGCTCGTCGTAAAGCTCCTGCTGGGTAAAGATCCCTTCGTTAGCCAGCCGTTCCGGGCTGAGATAGAGGTAGCAAAGAATTTTGCCGACCATCATATCCAGCTCGGAGAGCACCGAGCGCGGAATCAGCGTCGTGGAGCGCGGGCGCAGATAGAAAAACCCTTCCGGCGCGCGAATCAGCTCAACGTTATAACGCGCGTAAAACTCTTCCAGGTAATCCTGGAAATCCATCAAAAATGCGTGATTATCCAGTTCGTCCAGGCCGATATGACGGCCTGCTCGCAGGGCGCTATCCAGCGCCGGAAATAACGGATTGCCCAACGCCAGCGCCAGTTTAACTGGCATCACTTGTTCAATATTTGTCGATGACATGCGCCTGTACCTTGGCTCCGTAATCATTAATCGGCTGCCATTTTGCCGGCAGTCCGGTGAAATCTGCTTGTGCGACGCCCAGGCGTACCGCCTGATCGACGACGATTCGCGCCACATCAAAATGGCGAGCTCGCGGATACTGCGCCAGATATTCGCGCACCACCAGACCAAGGTCCAGCGGGACGCCTTTGTCTTTGTAAACCACCAGCTGCGCTTCAATCAGCGCGGCGAGCTGCTCGCGAATTTCGTTAAACTCTTCGTATTCCAGATCCGCCGGGAGCTCCCCGGTGACCTCTTCATCACGCAGCGCCATCTCTTCATCGCGCATATCCAACAGACGATCGGCGCTGGCGTGAGTCAACGCCCACGGGGCGTCAAAGTAGGTCTGGATCGACTGACGCAGACGCTGGGCGAAGACACGGTTTTTATCCATATCGATAGCGGTACGGATAAATTTGTGCACATGGCGATCGTAACCGATCCACAGGTCGATAGCCTGCTGCCCCCAGCTGACGATACGGTCCAGTTTACTTTGCAGATCGAAGACTAAGCGGTCGACAAAATGCAGGTCGTCGCGCGCAATTGTCGCATCCTGAATTCTCAGCAGGTTAGCCTGCAGCTTATCGCCTGCGGCATCCAGCGTATCCTGCAGCTCGCGCAGGGTGCCAGAGGTTTCTGACAGCAGCAGCTCACAGCTGGAGATCGCCGCGCGCCAGTCTTTGTTCAGCAGCTGAGCGATATCATCTTTGACCAGCTGCTGCTGCTCATCCATGATGCGCTGTGTCAGATCGATACTGTCGAAAATCTCCGCAACCGAATATTTCAGCGGCGCAAAGACGTTGCGATGCCAGTGAAACTCATCGCCGCCCTCTTCTGCCGAGTCGGCTGCGCGCTTGAGCTCGCCGGCGACGATCGACAGCTGCATCGACAGACGCAGAGTGGAAAATTCGCGTTGCCGAATATAGTAGTCGGTAATACCGATACCCAACGGCGTCAGGCGATAAATCGCGTTGCCTTCCGTGATTTCGCTGGTAAAGCGGTTCAGCAGACGTTGGCGCACCATATCGTTGATCGCATTATTGGCGCGCTGGCTGATGGTTTCGCTGGTCTGCTCAAACGCATCACTGACGTGGCGGAACGCATCCACCAGTTCTCCCTCGGTCATTTCCCCTTCGAGCCGCTCGCCGTTCAGCGTAGCAACCGCCAGCAGAAACGAGAGTCTGTCTACCGGCAGCGAAATAGAAAAATCATTTTTTCTGGCCCAGGCAACCAGTTCGGGGACTGTCTGGGAAAATTCACTCATAGTTTATCCTTGCATCTGCGGCTTAAGCGCTGTGACATGAATGTAGCGACCCAGGCTGATATACGGCTCCTGGCGACAGTAGCGCGTCTCCAGCTCCAGCAGCGCCGCAAAATTGTCGCGCTGTTTGCGTTTTTCACGCAGATAATCATGAAACACCCGCACGCCGGTCTTACCGGTAATGTGCCAGCCCTGCTCTTCCAGCCAGCCATAAACCTGCTGCGGGGAACGCGGATAGTCCGGCGACAGCGTACGTTTTTTCTTTTTCGGCATGCCGAGTTGTACGTAGTCGAAGTTCCCGACGACCATGTTATGCATCAACAGACCGTTAGCATTGTAGAACATTAACGATAACGCACCGCCGGGTCGTAAAACCGACCACAGCGTACGTAGCATCTCCTGCGGCTCGGCCACCCACTCCAGCACCGCATGAAACAGTATCAGATCGACCGGGCTTTCCAAATGCTGCGCAATATCCTGAGCGGCGCATTGTACAAAATGCATGTTGTCGATCACACCTTTATCGGCAGCAGCCTGCCGGGCACGCGCCACCATTTCAGCCGAAAGATCGCATAACGTCACATGGTGGCCCATTTCCGCGACTTTTACCGCCGTTTGCCCTTCGCCGCCGCCCGCGTCAAGAACCCGAAGCGGCCCTGGCCCCAGCTGGCTCAACAGCGGTTGCAGATCCTGCCACAGAATGGCCTGACGCAGTTCGCCCTTGGTGGTGCCGTAAATATTGCGCGAAAACTTTTCAGCCATGTCATCGAAATTACGATCTTTCACGGACGGATCCACCTGCCAACACAAAGCCGCTATTTTGTCATACCCACGCTGAGAATGAAGCGATCTGTTATAAGATCCGGACATAACTTTGGTTATATGGTTAAAAAAGGACCCATCTGGCATGCTTTTTACACTGAAAAAGTATTTAGGCGGCATGATGCTGCCGCTTCCCCTGCTGCTGTTGCTGATGGCGGTCGGCATCGCGTTACTGTGGTTTAGCCGTTTCCAGCGTACCGGCAAGCTCTGCGTCAGCCTCAGCTGGCTGCTGTTGCTGCTGTTGAGCCTGCAACCGGTAGCCGATAGTTTGCTCAAACCAATCGAAGATAAATACCCGACGTGGCGCAATGCAGAGCGCGTGCAGTACGTCGTCGTACTTGGCGGGGGCTACACCTGGAATCCGGAGTGGGCGCCCAGTTCAAATCTCATCAACAACAGCCTGCCGCGGCTGACGGAGGGAATCCGCCTGTGGTATGAGAATCCGGGCGCGAAACTCATCTTTACCGGCGCAGCGGCGAAGACGAATCCCGTCAGCACGGCAGAAGCCGGCGCCAGAGTTGCGGAGAGTCTGGGGATACCGCGCAGCGAAATTATCGTTCTGGATAAACCCAAAGATACCGAAGAGGAAGCCGAGGCGGTGAAACAGGCCATCGGCGATGCGCCGTTCCTGCTGGTAACTTCCGCATCGCATTTACCCCGGGCGATGATTTTCTTCCAACATGTCGGGCTAAACCCGCTGCCGGCGCCCGCCAATCAGCTGGCGATCGCGTCACCTCTCAATCCGTGGGAACAGGCGATCCCTTCTCCCGTCTGGCTGATGCACAGCGATCGCGTCGGCTACGAAACGCTGGGACGCCTCTGGCAATGGTTAAAAGGCAGCTCAGGCGAGCCAGGGGAGGATTGATTTAGCGGCCAGGTCAAACCGGGCGCGGTCAAAGCGCCCGGTATTGACGAGATTATCCACCTCATCCCACAGCAGATAGAGCCAGCGTCGCCACAGGAAAGATTCAGCCACCGGCGCACGGCGCAGATAGTGCCACAGCAGCTGCTCCGCCTGCCCACCGTCGGACAGGCGAAACAGTTCATATTCTCGCGGCGCCCACAACATCATGCCCGGCCCGACCATCGCCAGCAGCTGATCGCTACGCGCATCTTTCAGCATACTGCGCAGCGTGAAGCTGCCGTGGACCAGCACACAGTTATCATTAAAGTCTTTCAATAAATCCGGAAGGCACTGGCGGGCGCGGAACAGAATCCGTTTATCCTGCATCGTCAGGCCGGTATCCTGATACAAATTAAGGGTACTCCACAGCATCTCTACCCGCTGGCGGTACCAGTGCGGCCACAGGTTTTCCTGGGTGCTGTCCACCATACCGACGCAGCCGCCGCTATCGTGCCGGTGCCAGGCCAGAAGAGCTTCCACGATCTGCTCCTGCAGCTGTTCCCAACGCTCAGGCGTACGGGCCGGCGCTTCCGCAGAGACTCCGCGCAGCCGCTCAATCAGCAACACGTCCGGGCCTGGATGCTCTTCATGCGTCAACACCCCGTAGACCACCGGCATGCGCGCGGTACCGCTGCGCGCCAGCATGGAGATTTTCCACGCCAGCTGGCGGGCAACCCCGGGCGTGGTAAAGCTTCTCGCCAACAGCGGCAGCGGGTTTCCCTGCGCGTCATACAGCGACCACAGCGCCGAGCAGGGTTTCTCGCTGATACACTCCACGCGGCTCAGTTTTTCTCCCAGCAGGTGGCTAAGTTCGGTTCGCAGCTGTTCCATCTCTGATTACCCCTGTGAATACTACTGGTTTTATAATGAGCGCCAGCCGCAGGGATGTCATCAGGTGAGATCAAAAAATTTGGGGAAAAAGTATGGAAAAATAGCTTGAGGATATCCCCTCACGACGGAGGGGATGAACGGATTAACGCAGCTCTGCGCGCACGCGCTCCAGATCTTCTGGCGTATCGACACCGGTCCCCGGGACAACTTCGGCCACCGCGACATGGATTTTTTCGCCGTACCACAGCACCCGCAGCTGCTCCAGCATTTCGATCTGTTCCAGTGGACTCGGCGCCCAGCTGACGTAGCGACGGATAAAGCCGGCACGATAACCGTAAATACCGATATGACGCAGCAGAGAATCACCGATAGTCTCGCGTGATTGCGCAAAGCGATCGCGATCCCACGGAATGGTGGCGCGGGAGAAGTAGAGCGCATAGCCCTGCGCATCCATCACCACTTTCACAGCATTCGGATTAAATGCTTCCTCTGCGTCGTGAATCGGAACGGCGAGCGTTGCCATGCCGCAGGTATTGGCCGCCAGATTCTCAGCCACCTGGCGTACGATCGCCGGCGGGATCATCGGCTCATCGCCCTGGATATTAACGATGATCGTGTCATCACTGAAGCCGCACTTTTCAACAACTTCGGCCAGACGCTCGGTCCCGGATTGATGGTCCGCACGGGTCATGCACACTTCGCCGCCGGCAGCTTCGACCGCACGCGCAACATCGTCATGATCCGTCGCGACGATAATACGATCGGCCCCGGATTCGCGCGCGCGCTCCAGAACATGAACGATCATCGGCTTACCGTTGATATCCTGTAGAGGCTTGCCCGGCAGACGCGTGGAGGCAAAACGCGCAGGAATGATGACCACGAAACTCATGAATGGCTCTCTCCCACGGCTAGTGCGCGGGCTTCGGTTTCCAGCAAGACGGGAATGCCTTCACGGAAAGGAAAGGCCAGGCTGTCAATTTTGCAGATCAGCTCTTGCTTATCCTGGCTGTAGTAGAGTTTACCGTTGCAGACAGGACAGGCGATGATTTCTAGTAAACGGTGATCCATGATTCCTCCTGATGGACCGAATAGATTCCGCAGCAGCATATCACATGATGGCAAACTCAGGGATCCGTTTGCGGCAAAGGCTGAGCGGGGTGTGGCCTTGTTCAGGCCGGGGAAATCTCCCAGCCCTGCTGACGGTCAGAGAAAAGCCCCGGCGGCAGACGACCGAAGGTTATACGTTGAGCCGACTGCCAGAGAGCAAACTCTTCAATCGCCCGGTGCAACCCTTTCTCCAGCCCCGAGGTGACCCTGACCCCTTCTTCCAGCCACAGCGAAAAAACCTCCAGAACTCCGGTTTTCCGATGCACCTTGCTGTCCATTCTGCCAACCAGTTTTCCCTGGTGCAGCAGCGGCAGAACAAAGTAGCCATACTGACGCTTCGGCGCCGGCGTGTAGCACTCGAGGCGATAGCTAAAATTGAAGAGTTGCTCAGCGCGTTTACGGTCCCAGACTACCGGGTCAAATGGCGAGAGCACCGCGCTATGGCTGGCGGCAAGTTTGCCGCCGGGCGCCGATTCCAGCTGCCCGAGCGCTTCGTGGTGGAGCCACATGTCGCCCAGTTCCTCGACCTTTACCGGGACCACCATGCCTTCCTCCTGCCAGTTCGCCAGCAGCGTCGATAAAGCGGGCTGGCGGAGCCGATAGTAATCAGCCAGCCACTGGGGGCGAAAAATGCCGAGGCTCCGGGCACTGTTGCGCAGCATTAACGCCTCCGCCTGCGGCTGCGTCAGCGCATCGCGCTCATCGTCCCAGTGCGGCATCACGCGATGCGTCAGGTCATACACCCGCTGAAAGTTACGCCGCTCCACGACCATCACTTTACCTGCGGTAAACAGGCCTTCCAGATGGCGCTTATGCGGTTTCCATTCCCACCAGCCGCTGGCGCCTTTGCGCGGATGTTCAAAGTCAGCCGAACGAACCGGACCATTCTGCGCGATATGCTCCAGCAGCAGCTGAATATCGTCCGCATGTTCCGTCATCCACGCCTTGTGATACTTCCAGCCCATATTATCGGGCGTCAGCATGCGGTGGCGCACCAGGGCAAAGTCGCTACGGGGCAGGAAACAGGCTTCATGAGCCCAGTATTCCATCAGCTCCCCGCTGCGCAGGGCGTCCTCCAGCCAGCTTTGCGGATAGCGACCAAGACGGCTAAAAAGCACAAGATAGGGGCTGCGGGCAACGACGTTGATGGTATCGATTTGCAGCAAGGACATCTGCTGAACAGTTTGCAGAATATCGCTGGCGCGGGCACGTCGCCGGGGCTTCTTCAGCAATCCCTGCGCCGCAAGGTGGAGATGACGGGCTTCTTTAAGCGACAGTTGTAATACCGACATGCAGGTTCTCCGTAAAGGACTCCGGCACAGCGTTATTGAAGCGAGCGTGGCAGAACTAACGTTGCGCCAGCGTCACCAGTTCCGTCAGCAGCTGCTGTGCGCGTTCATCCGTCATTATGGCGTCGACAGGTAAATACCACCAGTTTGATTCGGCAAACCCGCGACATTTCACCGCATCTTTCTCGGTCATCAGCAGCGTTTGCTGTGGGTTCACAAGGGCGGAAACGCTCGCCTGAGTCAATGCCTGGTGATCGGCAAGCGCGACGGTTTTTACCGGCAGGACGCCGCAGCTTTCCAGCGTGGCGAAAAAGCGCGGGGGATGGCCGATCCCGGCCATGGCAACGACATTCTCGAAAGAAGCCACGTCACGCCGTTCGCCGCTGCGTAAATTCACCGCCAGTCCGGGTCGCAGCTGCATGGGGATCTCCCCCGCTTGCGCGACGCCGCCGTTAACAATGATGGCGTCGACGCTACGTAAACGTGACGCGCGTTCACGCATCGGCCCGGCCGGTAGCCACCAGCCATTGCCAAAACGGCGCTCGCCATCAATCACGACAATTTCTTTGTCCCGTGCCAGTTTGTAGTGCTGCAGGCCATCATCGGTGATGATGAGCTGCAAATCATGTGCATGAAGCAGCGCCTGTACCGCCTCACGACGCTCTGGTGAGACCGCAACCGGCGCGCCGGTGCGTTGAAAAATGAGTACCGGTTCATCGCCGGCCTCCCCGGTACTGGTGTCATTGCTGAGTAATAATGGATAGCTCGCTGCTTTCCCGCCATAGCCGCGGGAAACAACGCCAACGCGAATACCGCGCTGCTGGAGCTGTTCCACCAGCCAGATGACCACCGGCGTTTTGCCGTTGCCTCCGGCGGTGAGATTCCCCACCACCGCCACCGGAACCGGTGCTCGCCAGGCTTTCTTCAGCCCCAGCCGATAGCTGAGACGAATCAGCCCGCTCACCAGGCCATAGAGCCAGGAGAGCGGCAGCAAGAGTCGCCATACGGGCGACTCACCGGACCAGATACGCGCAATCATTGGCCAAACTGCATCTTATGTAGCTGAGCATACACGCCGCGATGTTCCAGCAGATCGGCATGGCTACCGCGCTCGACAATGCGGCCATCTTCCACAACCACAATTTCATCGGCTTGTTCAATGGTGGAAAGACGGTGGGCAATGACCAGCGAAGTGCGGTTTTTTTGCAGTTCATCGAGGGCAGCCTGAATCGCGCGTTCAGACTCGGTATCCAGCGCCGATGTCGCTTCGTCCAGAATCAGAATCGGGCTGTTACGCAGCAGCGCACGCGCGATGGCAATACGCTGGCGTTGACCGCCGGAGAGCAGTACGCCGTTCTCCCCGATAACGGTATCGAGGCCATTATCCATTTTGCTGATAAAGTCCATCGCGTAGGCCATACGCGCCGCTTCTTCGATCTGCTCGCGGCTGTACTCTTCCGTGCGCGCATAGGCAATGTTGTTGGCCACGGTATCGTTGAACAGATGCACGTTTTGCGACACCAGCGCCACCTGGTCGCGCAGGGATGCCAGAGTGTATTCACGCAGATCGTGGCCATCCAGCAGAATCTGACCGTTATCGATATCATAAAAACGCGTAATCAGGCTGGCGATGGTCGATTTACCCGACCCCGAACGCCCGACCAGGGCGACCGTTTTACCTTCCTGGATATTGAGGTCGATATTTCGCAGCGCCGGCGTTTCACGGCCCGGATAGGTAAAGGTGACGTCTTTGAATTCCAGGTTGCCCTTCGCACGCTCGATAACCAGCTTGCCTTCGTCTTTTTCCTGTTCGGAATCAAGAATCGCAAACAGCGTCTGGCAGGCGGCCATCCCGCGCTGGAACTGAGCATTGACGTTCGTCAGCGATTTCAGCGGGCGCATCAACGCAATCATTGAGGAGAAGACGACGGTGATGGTACCGGCAGTTAACGTTTCCATGACGCTCGGGAAGCTGGCGGCATAGAGGACAAATGCCAGCGCCAGTGACGCAATCAGCTGAATAACCGGGTCAGAAATAGACGACGCAGAGACCATTTTCATCCCCTGCAAGCGCATTTTGTTGCTGACCTTATCAAAACGTTTGGTTTCTACCGCCTGACCGCCAAACATCAGCACTTCTTTATGCCCTTTCAGCATCTGCTCTGCGCTGGTGGTGACCTGACCCATGGTGTTCTGCATATTCTTGCTGATATTACGAAAACGCTTCGATACCACGCGAATCGCCATGGAGACGATGGGGGCCAGGACGATCAGAATCAGCGACAGCTGCCAGCTGTAGTAGAACATCATCACAAACAGGCCGATGATCGAGGCGCCTTCACGCACGACGGTAATCAAGGCGCTGGAAGAGGATGACGCAACCTGTTCGGAGTCATAGGTGATACGAGACAGCAAGGTACCCGTGGACTGTTTATCAAAGAAGGAGACGGGCATCCCCATCATGTGGCTGAACAGACGGCGGCGCATCGTCATGACGACTTTGCCTGAAACCCACGAGATACAGTAGCTCGAAATATAGCTGGTGACGCCACGCAGTAACATCAGCCCAATCACGACCAGCGGCATCCATAGCAGCACTGAGCGATCCGTTTTACCAAAACCATCATCCAGTAACGGTTTAAGAAGCGATAGCATGAAGGTATCACTAGCGGCGTTAAAGACTAACGCAACTGCCGCGACGATCAGTCCGGTTTTAAATGGCGCAATAAGTGGCCAGAGGCGGCGGAAGGTCTGCCACGTGGAGAGATCTTTATCATTCTGCATTCAATAAACCAGCTTATGTTGAAATAGCCGCATATTCTACCCGTTATCCACGGTCTCGCCAAACCACTGATGATACCAACGCGGTAAAAGTTGATCTCGTAAGCTTTGGATTTGCCAACCTTCTGTAGAAAAAATAACCGTAATTTGTCCCTGATGCGGCGTATCGAGCCAGCGATAGCCCTGCTGACGGTAGCGCTGTACCACTTTGGCCGCAGGCATACGCCAGGTATTATATCGCGAGGCCGACGCCAGCGCCGCCGCACCTCCGGTTCGCTGCAATAGTGCCAGCGAAGAAGAGGTATTGCTGCCATGATGCGGAACCTGGATAAGTGTAGACGCAAGATGCTGCCAGTAGTGGCTCATCATCGCCCGTTCCGCCGGAATTTCAATATCCCCGGTCAGCAGAATGCTCTGCTTTCCGTCATCAATACGGACCACGCAGGAGCGGTTATTGCCCGTCATGTCGGAATCCGGCAGCGGCCACAGCACGCGAAAAGTTAATCCACGCCATCGCCAGCTTTCGCCTCGCCGACAGGGAAGATGTCCCTGCCAGCCCAGCGGACTGCGGATCCAGAGCTCGGGCCAGGCCTTCAGCAGCGAATTGAGACCACCGCGGTGGTCAAGGTGTTCATGGCTCAACAAAACGCCCTCCGGGCGCAGGTTATGCCAACGCAGCCAGGGAATAATAATCTGCTGACCGCTGTCGCCATCGGGCCAGGCCAGTCCGGTATCATACAGGATTGCCGCCCCCTCCCGCTCAATGACCATGGTCAGCCCCTGCCCGACGTCCAGCATCGTAACCCGCCATTCATCTTTCACTCCGTGACGCCAAAAAGGCCAGCTCAGCAGCAGCGTACTGCTAAGACAAAGCGCCGGTAGCGAACGCCAGGCATGAAAACGCCATACCAGCAGCATCAGCCAGGGCAATGCGCTGAGCCCCGCCCAGCGAAAATCCAGACTGAGCCAGCCCTGCGGCAACAGACGCAAAAACCAGAATAATGCTGCCAGCAGTCGGTCAGCCAACCACCACACCGTCATTTCAACCTCGACGGGCCCGCTGAGATGCAGCAGCATCGCCAGCAGAATAGCGGGAACAACCGCAAAGGTGACCAAGGGTACGGCTATCAGATTTGCGGCCCAGGAAGTCAGGCTGATGCCGTGGAAAAGGAGAATCTGAATCGGCAATAGCAGAAACATCAGCCCAAGCTGCAGATGGCCTAAAGCGAGCACTTCGCGCCATGGCCAGCGCCACGCGTGCAGCTGCAGCGGCACCAACTGATACCAGAAAATCAGCGTTGCGACGGCGAAGATGGACAGCCACAAACTATCAGACAACACCGCCAGCGGATCGGCAAATAAGATCGCGCCAATACAACAGAGCCAGATCTGCCAGGACGACCAGCGTTTAGCAGATAGCCGTAGGCCCACCACGCAGCTCAGGGCTACGCAGGTCCGCAGCGCAGGCGGCTGCATACCGGTCAGCCAGGCATAAAATAGCGCGCAGGCCAGACCGACAAGTAGCGGCATTCTCCAGCCAATCCATCGGCACGGGAAAAAGAATTGCAGGCCCCGAACCACCAGTCCGCCGAGTATGGCGCCTAGCGCAATATGCAAACCCGAGATCGCCATCAGGTGCGATGTACCGGTCTCCTGCATCAGACGTTTGATATCCCCCGGTACAACCAGTCTCTCCCCCATGCCGAGCCCGAGTATCACCGACTGCCAGGGAAAAGCGTCCAGAGTGCGTTCCAGCGATGCCAGATAGCGTGCGCGGTAGCTGCACGTCGGATCTGATGCTTCAGCCGACGTAAAGCGCCCGATTAGCGAACGATGTTGCGCCAGGGCAAAACGCTGGCCGTCAAAGCCCCCTTCGTTGAGCTGGCTATGGATGGGGCGAAGACGAACGGTCATCTTCCAGCGCTGCCCGGCACATGGCAGGCCAGGCAGCGCGTTACCATAAAGAGTCACCCCTGGCGCTGGCCATAGCCTCTGCCCGTTGAAACGGAGAATATTTCCCTGGTAGGTGGTCTCCCCTTCGACTGCCGTTAGCTTAATCTCAACCTGCCGGTTGCCACCAGGTAGCACCTGCATCGGCCACAGCACCTGACGTGCGCTCAGCACGCCCCAGGCAAAAAACAGCATGGTCAAAGCCAGGTAACGTGCTGGCCCCCAGCGGTAAAACGCTATCAGGATCGCGCCACCGATAATAACCTGAACGGTGAGCGGTGTGGGCAGTTCTGGCAAGAACAACAGTGGGCAGATCCCGACAACCACGCACCCTGCAAGCTGTGATAAACGCATGTCCCCTCCCTGTTGACGGAGAGTATCGCGTGAAAGCTAAAGGTCGTCAGCGGTCGGCGGGCGGGTATGGATTTCGGCTTCCGAAAAACCTACGGGGTTGCAGCAAAACGAAGATGCTGCCGTGAGGCGGGGCAAACCAGAGACATAAAAAAAGCACCGCAGAGGTGCTTTTTTTATCATCGGAGTACGTTGTCGCGGCTCTGCGAAACTTACTCTTCGTAAATATTGGCGCGGTCGCGTAATTCTTTCCCTGGCTTAAAGTGCGGAACGTACTTACCTTCCAGTTCAACTTTATCGCCGGTCTTCGGGTTACGCCCGGTGCGAGGTGCTCGATAATGCAAAGAGAAACTGCCGAAACCGCGGATTTCAATGCGCTCACCTTGAGCAAGCGTTGAGGCCATATGTTCCAGCATTTCTTTAACAGCATCTTCGACCGCTTTCGCAGGAATGTGAGATTGCTGGCTGGCAAGTCTTTCTATCAATTCTGACTTGGTCATTATTCCTCCGGTTTCCTTCAAGGCAAAATTAGCTAACTGCTTTAAACAAGGGCGGCCGTAGCCGCCCTTTGTGCTTGATTACAGGACGAATCCTGCAATCTGTCAAGTAAACTCGTCGTAATTCAGGTTGTTGTAACCTGAATGACTAAGATTACTCGCCTTTAGCTGCTTTGAAAGCTTCAGCCATTGCGTTGTTAGAGAAGTTTGCATCTTCCTGTTTGTTAACAGTTGCGATGGCATCTTTCTCATCAGCTTCGTCTTTAGCACGAACAGACAGGCTGATTGCACGGTTTTTACGATCAACGCCGGTGAATTTAGCTTCAACGTCGTCGCCAACGCTCAGAACCAGAGTTGCATCTTCAACGCGGTCACGGGAAGCTTCAGAAGCGCGCAGGTAGCCTTCAACGCCGTCAGCCAGTTCTACGGTTGCGCCTTTAGCGTCAACTGCAGTGACTTTACCGTTGACGATTGCGCCTTTCTTGTTCAGTGCAACCCAGTTGTTGAACGGATCTTCTGCGAGCTGTTTAACGCCCAGAGAGATACGCTCACGCTCTGCGTCAACCTGCAGAACAACTGCTGCGATTTCGTCGCCTTTTTTGTATTCACGAACTGCTTCTTCGCCTGCAACGTTCCAGGAGATGTCAGACAGGTGAACCAGGCCGTCGATGCCGCCGTCCAGGCCGATGAAGATACCGAAGTCAGTGATAGACTTGATTTTACCTTCAACACGGTCGCCCTTGTTGTGGGTTTCCGCAAACTGCTGCCACGGGTTGTTTTTGCACTGCTTCAGACCCAGGGAGATACGACGACGTTCTTCGTCGATATCCAGAACCATAACTTCCACTACGTCGCCAACGTTAACAACTTTGGACGGGTGGATGTTTTTGTTGGTCCAATCCATTTCGGAAACGTGAACCAGGCCTTCAACGCCTTCTTCGATTTCAACGAAGCAGCCGTAGTCGGTCAGGTTGGTCACGCGACCGGTCAGTTTGGTACCTTCCGGATAACGCTTAGCGATAGCTACCCACGGATCTTCGCCCAGCTGTTTCAGGCCCAGAGATACACGAGTACGCTCGCGGTCGAACTTCAGCACTTTAACAGTGATTTCGTCGCCAACGTTTACGATTTCGCTCGGGTGCTTAACGCGTTTCCACGCCATGTCGGTGATGTGCAGCAGGCCGTCAACGCCGCCCAGATCAACGAATGCGCCGTAGTCAGTGAGGTTCTTAACGATACCTTTGACTTCCATGCCTTCCTGCAGGTTTTCCAGCAGCTGATCGCGTTCTGCGCTGTTTTCGGATTCGATAACGGCACGACGGGAAACAACAACGTTGTTACGCTTCTGGTCAAGCTTGATGACTTTGAACTCAAGCTCTTTGCCTTCCAGGTGCAGGGTGTCGCGAACCGGACGAACGTCAACCAGGGAACCCGGCAGGAACGCGCGAATACCATTCAGCTCAACAGTGAAGCCACCTTTAACTTTGCCGTTGATAACACCGACTACAGTTTCAGCTTCTTCGTAAGCTTTTTCCAGCGTGATCCAAGCTTCGTGACGTTTAGCTTTCTCACGGGACAGCAGGGTTTCACCGAAGCCGTCTTCTACTGCATCCAGAGCAACGTCAACTTCGTCACCGACCTGGATTTCCAGCTCGCCCTGGGCGTTTTTGAACTGCTCTGCCGGAATGGCAGACTCAGATTTCAGACCGGCGTCAACCAGTACGATATCTTTGTCGATAGCAACAACAACACCACGAACGATGGAACCCGGACGGGTTTCGATTGTTTTTAAGGATTCTTCAAATAGTTGAGCAAAAGATTCAGTCATGTTTAATCTTCAGGTTTCATATTTAACGTCCACCTGGCTCCGTGCCGGATGGGGTTGTTTAACATACCCGCTAACACTCCATTGCCGCGGGGGTACTGCTATAATTCTGAGGCCGTTTCGCTTCACCGCTTAGCGGTCAGGCGACTGCCAGTTTTTCGCGCGCATAGTGTAGCGCTTTTTCAATAACTTGCTCAATGTTTAGTTCAGTAGAATCGAGAACTAAAGCATCAGCGGCCGGGACAAGCGGCGCTACGCTGCGATTACGATCGCGATCGTCGCGCTCTTTTATCTCGGACAAAAGACGTTCAAAGTTAACACTAAAGCCCTTTTCCTGCAACTGCAGCATACGCCGATGGGCGCGCTCTTGTGCGGATGCATCAAGGAAAATTTTCACTGGCGCATCGGGAAACACGACGGTTCCCATATCGCGTCCGTCGGCAATCAGGCCGGGCAGTTCACGAAATGCGCGCTGACGACGAAGCAACGCTTCGCGCACGCGGGGAAAAGCGGCAACTTTCGATGCGGTATTGGCCACTTCCTGAGTACGAATGGCGGCGCTGACGTCTTCGCCTTCAAGAATCACTTCCAGACTGCCGTCGGTGGAGATAAACCGCACATCCAGGTGCGCCGCTAACGGTACCAGCGCCTCTTCAGATTCGACATCAACATGGTGATGCAGCGCCGCGAGGGCCAGAACACGATAGATGGCCCCGGAATCCAGCAGATGCCAGCCCAGCGCTTCCGCCATTGCCTTGCACAATGTGCCTTTACCTGCACCGCCAGGCCCATCAATGGTGATTACCGGAATATTTGCCGTCATCTTTTTCTCCTTCAGCAAGGCGCATAGAATATAAACGCCGCGCATTATACGCATCTCTACGCCGGAAAGTGAGCATTGCTTGCAAATTACGGACTACCAGAAATGAAACGCAGAAGAATTGCGCAATTATAGCGGGCTGACGGAGCGCCAGCCCGGAAGATGACAATATTTTACTTTTTCGTTTTGCTTTTGCGAAGGCGAACGTTACGCCAGCGTGCTGATCCGCGCCAACTGCCCGAAGTAATCCGGGAAGGTTTTCGCCGTGCATTTCGGGTCAAGAATAGTCACCGGCGTATCAGACAACGCCACCAGCGAGAAACACATTGCCATACGGTGATCGTTATAGGTGCCAATCTCGGCAAACTGCAGCGTCAGCGGAGGCGTAATGCGAATGTAATCCTCTCCCTCTTCCACTTCGGCGCCCACTTTACGCAGTTCGGTGGCCATCGCAAACAGACGGTCGGTCTCTTTGACGCGCCAGTTATAGATGTTGCGTAGCGTGGTAGTGCCCCTGGCAAACAGCGCCGCGGTGGCGATAGTCATTGCCGCATCCGGAATATGGTTCATATCCATATCGATAGCATTCAGCTCGCCGCGGGTACAGGCAATATAATCCTCACCCCAGGTGACGGTCGCCCCCATTTTTTCCAGGACATCGGCAAAACGAATATCGCCCTGCACGCTGTTGCGGCCGATACCGGTAACTTTTACCGTTCCACCTTTGATGGCGCCGGCAGCAAGGAAATAAGATGCCGACGAGGCATCCCCTTCCACCAGGTAATCACCCGGCGACTGGTACTGCTGATTGCCGCGGACAATAAAGCGCTGATAGGCCTGATTTTCGACCTCAACGCCGAATGTTTTCATCAGATGCAGCGTGATGTCGATATACGGTCTGGAAACCAGCTCGCCTTTAATCGCGATGACGGTATCCTGCGGCGCCAGTGGCGCAGCCATCAGCAGCGCGGTCAGGAACTGGCTGGATACGCTGCCGTCCACTTCAACTTCGCCGCCGGTAAAGCCGCCGCGCAGGCGCAGAGGCGGATAGTTTTCCTGCTCCAGATAATCAATCTGCGCGCCGCCCTGGCGCAGAGCGTCAACCAGATGGCCAATCGGGCGCTCTTTCATGCGCGGCTCGCCGGTCAATACGATATCGTTGCTGCCCAGACACAGCGCGGCGGCCAGCGGACGCATGGCGGTACCTGCGTTACCGAGGAACAGCTCCAGCGCACTGCCGGCCTGCAGCGGCCCACCGTTGCCGGTCACTTCACAGCGGGTACGGTCAGAAGACAGAACGTAATGAACTCCCAGGGCGCTCAGGGCATTCAGCATATGGCGTACATCGTCGCTGTCCAGCAGGTTGGTCAGCACCGTGGTGCCACGGGCCAAAGCCGCCAGCAGCAAAGCACGGTTAGAGACACTTTTTGACCCGGGCAGGTTCACGGTCCCATCGACTCGCGCAATGGGTTGTAACGTCAGGGATTCCATCAAACTTAACTCTCAAACAAACAGAATAAAAACCCCGCAGACCAGCCGCGGGGATGAAAAACAGGAGGATGATTAGCCGTGGCGGCGTTCAAAATCCTGCATAAAGTCGGTCAGTGCCTTCACGCCCGCCAGCGGCATCGCGTTATAGATAGAGGCACGCATGCCGCCCACTACGCGGTGGCCTTTCAGTGCATGCAGACCTGCGGCAAAGGACTCTTCAAGGAACAGTTTATCCAGCGCACTGTCGGCCAGCTGGAACGGGACGTTCATACGGGAACGGTTAGCCGCTGCCACATCGTTACGATAGAAGCTGCTGCGGTCGATCGTACCATAGAGCAAATCGGCTTTTTGCTGGTTGATTTTGTCCATAGCCGCCACGCCGCCCTGCTCTTTCAGCCACTTGAACACCAGACCGGCCAGGTACCAGGCGAACGTCGGCGGGGTGTTAAACATGGAGTCGTTGGCATCCAGTACGGTGTAGTCGAGGATTGACGGACAGGCGATGCTGGCTTTACCCAGCAGGTCTTCACGTACAATCACCAGCGTCAGGCCCGCCGGGCCGATATTTTTCTGTGCGCCCGCATAGATAACGCCGTAACGGCTGACATCAATCGGGGCAGAGAGAATCGTGGAGGAGAAATCCGCCGCAACCACGACGTCGTCAGCAAAATTCGGCGTTTCATCAATCGCGATGCCGTCGATGGTTTCATTCGGACAGTAGTGCAGATAGGCCGCGCCTGGCGTCAGCTGCCATTCGCTCATCGGCTTAACTCCGCGCAGGCCGTCAACCGTGATTTTCGCGTCAATGGAATTCGGCGAACAATATTTTTTCGCTTCTTTAATCGCGCTTGCCGCCCAGTAACCGGCATCGACATAGTCAGCGGTGGTTTTATCACCCAGCAGGTTCAGCGGAACGCCCGCGAACTGACCGCGACCGCCGCCGTGGCAGAATAATACTTTGTAGTTGGAAGGGATATTGAGCAGATCGCGAAAATCCTGTTCTGCCGCCTCGGCCACCTGGATAAACTCTTTACCACGGTGACTGATTTCCATGACCGACGTACCCAGACCATGCCAGTCACACAGCTCCTGCTGTGCCAGTTTGAGAACTTCCGCCGGCAGCATTGCCGGGCCCGAACTAAAGTTATAGACCTGAGCCATTTCCCCTCACCACGTTGCTATGTTGTCTGTCCGCGAACCATCGCGGGCATAAGTTATTCCTGTGGCTATCGGTTTTATCATTCAGTGACACGCACCGCAACGAGTAAAACTAAGCAGCCACGAAATGTGGCTGCCGTCACACAAAAGAATCTGCCGGCTTGACGTCATAAAACCGACATAATTGCTGTCAGGTGACTCTTTTCGCCCTGCTGGCCCGCGACCATTCTGCATTTGCGCAGCGCGGACATAATTGTTTATCCCCGGCGCGGAGCTTAAGAACTGCGCTACAACGTACGCAGGCATATTCATCGTCGCGCGGAATGGTGGCGAAGCTTGCATTATGGGGCGGAGGTAAAATAGACAGACCGGCTTTGACGTCCCGATCCGCATAGTAGTAGAGACTAATTTGCCCGTTCGTTTCCAGAATAGCCAACCGGACCTGTCCCAGCTGTTCGACGCCGTTGATCCGCAGTTCCATAAAAAACTCGAATTCGGTCATGTTTTCCGCCTGTAAATTCTTCCAGGCCAGTTCCCCCTGTTCGATGACCGGGATCGGTTTACCCTCAAGCAGGTTCTCCAGCGTCTCGCTTTTGCCCATCAGCCACATAATCAGCCGGTAAAGCAGCGCCAGAGTGACAAAAACCACCAGCACCGGCAGCATCGGGACATCGTCATAGAAAGCGACATCCCCCGCCGCGGAACCGAGGGTCAGGATAATGAGGACTTCAAACAGCGACATCTGCCGCACGCCGCGTCGGCCGGTGATTTTGAGAAAGATAAATACCAGGACAAAGGTGTATACGCTCCTGAGCGCCACCTCAGCCAAAAAATCCACTGGCACTTTATCCAACGCCATACGATGCCAATCAAATGCCTTCATGGTTAACGCCTGTACAGTTATCGGGTGTCAGTAAGGATAGCCAGACGATGGAGATAGCGCCGGTCATCTAAAAGCCGTATCATTGCGCGCTTTACGTACGATAAAAGTGATCGCCATGACTCAAACGTTTATTCCCGGCAAAGATGCCGCCCTGGAAGATTCCATCGCTCGCTTCCAGCAGAAATTGCTCGACCTCGGATTTAATATTGAAGAGGCCTCATGGCTGAATCCCGTACCGCACGTGTGGTCAGTACATATCCGTGATAAAGAGTGCTCGCTGTGTTTCACCAACGGCAAAGGGGCGACCAAAAAAGCGGCGCTGGCCTCGGCTCTTGGCGAATATTTCGAGCGTCTGTCCACCAACTACTTTTTTGCTGACTTTTGGCTGGGCGAAACCATCGCTAACGGACCGTTCGTCCACTATCCCAATGAGAAATGGTTCCCGCTGACTGAAGACGATAAAGTGCCGGAAGGTCTGCTGGATCCTCGTCTGCGCGCATTCTACGATCCTGACGATCAGTTGACCGCCAGCATGCTGGTCGACCTGCAGTCGGGCAACGACGAACGCGGCGTTTGCGGCCTGCCGTTCACCCGCCAGTCCGATGGCGAAACCGTCTATATCCCGATGAATATCGTCGGCAACCTGTATGTCTCTAACGGTATGTCAGCGGGCAACACGGCGAACGAAGCGCGCGTTCAGGCGCTGTCGGAAGTCTTCGAGCGTCATATTAAAAACCGCATCATCGCGGAGAGCATCAGCCTGCCAGAAATTCCGGCAGAGGTCATGGCGCGTTATCCTGGTGTGGTGGAGTCCATCAATAAGCTGGAAGCCGAAGGTTTCCCGATTTTTGCTTACGATGGCTCGCTGGGCGGCAAATATCCGGTTATCTGCGTGGTGTTGTTTAACCCGACGAACGGAACCTGCTTCGCCTCTTTCGGCGCACATCCGGACTTCGGCGTCGCCCTGGAACGTACCGTCACCGAGCTGCTGCAAGGCCGTAGCCTGAAAGACCTCGATGTCTTTACCCCCCCTACCTTCGATGACGAAGAAGTGGCCGAACACGCCAATCTTGAAACCCACTTTATTGATTCCAGCGGTCTTATCTCCTGGGATATGTTCAAACAGGATGCCGACTACCCGTTCGTCGACTGGAGCTTCTCCGGCACGACGGAAGAAGAGTTCGCCACCCTGATGGCTATCTTTAAAGAAGAAGATAAAGAAGTTTACATCGCCGATTATGAGCACCTGAGCGTCTACGCCTGCCGCATCATCGTTCCGGGAATGTCAGACATTTATCCAGCGGAAGATCTGTGGCTGGCCAATAACAGCATGGGCAGCCATCTGCGCGAAACCCTGCTCTCCCTGCCGGGCAGTGAATGGGAAAAAGAAGATTATCTGGCGCTGATCGAGCAACTGGACGATGAAGGGAATGATGACTTCACCCGCGTACGCGAGCTGCTGGGCCTGGCGACGGGCAAAGACAACGGTTGGTATACGCTGCGTATTGGCGAACTGAAAGCCATGCTGGCGCTGGCCGGCGGCGATCTGGAGCAGGCGTTGATCTGGACGGAATGGACCATTGAATTCAATGCGTCTATCTTCAGTGCGGAACGCGCAAATTACTACCGCTGCCTGCAGACGCTGCTGCTGCTCAGTCAGGAAGAAGAGCGCCAGCCTCTGCAGTACCTGAATGCCTTTATCCGTATGTACGGCGCTGATGCGGTTGAAGCCGCCAGCGCGGCGATGAGCGGTGAAGCGCCGTTCTATGGCCTGCAGGCGGTAGATAGCGATCTCCAGGCTTTCCCGGCCCATCAGTCTTTACTGAAAGCCTATGAAAAACTGCAGCGGGCAAAAACGGCATTCTGGGCTAAATAAGGCTTCATTTTACTGCCAGCCACATTATTTACGGGGTCGATAAAGACCCCGTTTTTCATCGCTAAGTAGACCCGCGCTAATTTGTGGTTGCAACGTTAATTTACAGTAAACTTTTTTTACGCATCAGCTTGGGATTGTTAATTTTAATAAAAAATACCCCATTTTAATTAACCGTCCGGAGCGGCCCAAAATGAAAAAAATCAACATAAGTTGTAAATTTTAAAATTTATTTTTTTCATCTAAAACAATCATTTATTTCCATAATAAGTCAAAACCACACATATTCAGGGCTTATAGTTCCGGTGGGATATGATCTACATCAATTTCCCTTCTATAATGCTTTGTTAGTATCTCACCGCCAACTTTTATAAAGAGAGAGTTAGTGTGAAAGCTGACAACCCTTTTGATCTTTTACTCCCTGCAGCCATGGCGAAAGTCGCCGAAGAAGCAGGTGTCTACAAAGCGACAAAGCACCCGATGAAGACGTTTTATCTGGCGATTACCGCTGGTGTTTTCATTTCCATTGCTTTTGTCTTCTATATTACGGCGACAACCGGCACTGCCGCGATGCCTTTCGGGATTGCTAAACTGATTGGGGGGATCTGCTTTTCACTCGGCCTGATTCTTTGCGTCATTTGCGGTGCCGACCTGTTTACCTCCACCGTTCTTATCGTCGTGGCGAAAGCCAGCGGACGAATTACCTGGGGTCAACTGGCAAGAAACTGGCTCAACGTCTATGTTGGTAACCTGATAGGCGCACTGCTGTTTGTATTGCTGATGTGGTTATCTGGCGAGTATATGACCGCCAACGGTGCCTGGGGCCTTAACGTCCTGCAAACCGCCGACCACAAAATGCACCATACATTTATTGAAGCCGTGTGTCTGGGGATCCTGGCTAACCTGATGGTCTGTCTGGCGGTGTGGATGAGCTACTCCGGCCGCAGCCTGATGGATAAAGCCATGATAATGGTTTTACCCGTGGCTATGTTTGTTGCCAGCGGCTTTGAGCACAGTATCGCTAACATGTTTATGATCCCGCTGGGTATCGTAATCCGCGACTTTGCAAGCCCGGAATTCTGGACCGCTATTGGTTCTGCTCCGGAAAATTTCTCTCACCTGACCGTGATGAACTTCATTACTGATAACCTGATTCCGGTAACTATCGGGAACATTATCGGCGGTGGTCTGCTGGTTGGGTTGACATACTGGGTCATTTACCTGCGTGGCGACGACCATCACTAAGGGCCGTTTCAGGCAGTAAATAAAAAATCCACTTAAGAAGGTAGGTGTTACATGTCCGAGCTTAATGAAAAGTTAGCCACAGCCTGGGAAGGTTTCGCGAAAGGTGACTGGCAGAAAGAAGTCAACGTACGTGACTTTATCCAGAAAAACTATACCCCGTATGAAGGCGACGAGTCCTTCCTGGCTGGCGCAACTGAAGCGACAACCAAGCTGTGGGACAACGTTATGGAAGGTGTTAAACAGGAAAACCGCACTCACGCGCCTGTTGACTTCGACACTTCCCTCGCATCCACCATCACTTCTCATGACGCGGGCTACATCAACAAAGCTCTTGAGAAAATCGTTGGTCTGCAAACTGAAAAGCCTCTGAAACGTGCGATTATCCCGTTCGGCGGCATCAAAATGGTTGAAGGTTCCTGCAAAGCGTACGATCGCGAACTGGACCCGATGCTGAAAAAAATCTTCACCGAATACCGTAAAACCCATAACCAGGGTGTATTCGATGTCTACACCAAAGACATTCTGAACTGCCGTAAGTCTGGCGTTCTGACTGGTCTGCCGGATGCGTATGGCCGTGGCCGTATCATCGGTGACTACCGTCGCGTTGCGCTGTACGGTATCGACTTCCTGATGAAAGACAAATACGCACAGTTCCTGTCTCTGCAGTCTGACCTGGAAAACGGCGTAAACCTGGAAGCGACTATCCGTCTGCGTGAAGAGATCTCTGAACAGCACCGTGCTCTGGGTCAGATCAAAGAAATGGCAGCGAAATACGGCTGCGATATCTCTGGTCCGGCAACCAACGCACAGGAAGCTATCCAGTGGACCTACTTCGGCTACCTGGCCGCCGTTAAGTCTCAGAACGGTGCAGCAATGTCCTTCGGTCGCGTATCCACCTTCCTGGATGCCTACATCGAACGTGATATCAAAGCAGGCAAAATCACTGAACAAGACGCTCAGGAAATGATTGACCACCTGGTCATGAAACTGCGTATGGTTCGCTTCCTGCGTACTCCGGAATATGATGAACTGTTCTCCGGCGACCCGATTTGGGCAACGGAATCCATCGGTGGTATGGGCGTTGACGGCCGTACTCTGGTCACCAAAAACAGCTTCCGCTTCCTGAACACCCTGTACACCATGGGTCCTTCTCCGGAGCCGAACATCACCGTTCTGTGGTCTGAAAAACTGCCGCTGAACTTCAAGAAATTCGCCGCTAAAGTGTCTATCGATACCTCTTCTCTGCAGTACGAGAACGATGACCTGATGCGTCCGGACTTCAACAACGACGACTATGCTATCGCATGCTGCGTAAGCCCGATGGTTGTTGGTAAGCAAATGCAGTTCTTCGGTGCTCGCGCTAACCTCGCGAAAACCATGCTGTACGCTATCAACGGCGGCGTTGATGAAAAACTGAAAATGCAGGTTGGTCCGAAATCTGAACCAATCAAAGGCGACGTTCTGAACTTCGACGAAGTTATGGAGCGTATGGATCACTTCATGGACTGGCTGGCTAAGCAGTATGTCACCGCCCTGAACATTATCCATTACATGCACGACAAGTACAGCTACGAAGCCTCTCTGATGGCGCTGCACGACCGTGACGTCATTCGTACCATGGCATGCGGTATTGCTGGCCTGTCCGTTGCGGCTGACTCCCTGTCTGCTATCAAATATGCGAAAGTTAAACCGATTCGTGACGAAGACGGCCTGGCCGTTGACTTCGAAATCGAAGGTGAATACCCGCAGTTTGGTAACAACGACTCTCGCGTTGATGACATGGCGGTTGACCTGGTAGAACGTTTCATGAAGAAAATTCAGAAACTCACTACCTATCGTAACGCTATCCCGACTCAGTCCGTTCTGACCATCACCTCTAACGTGGTTTATGGTAAGAAAACCGGTAACACCCCTGACGGTCGTCGTGCTGGCGCGCCGTTCGGACCAGGTGCTAACCCAATGCACGGCCGTGACCAGAAAGGTGCTGTTGCCTCTCTGACCTCCGTTGCTAAACTGCCGTTTGCTTACGCTAAAGATGGTATTTCTTACACCTTCTCTATCGTGCCGAACGCACTGGGTAAAGACGACGAAGTGCGTAAAACCAACCTTGCTGGCCTGATGGATGGTTACTTCCACCACGAAGCGTCAATCGAAGGCGGTCAGCACCTGAACGTCAACGTGATGAACCGCGAAATGCTGCTCGACGCGATGGAAAACCCGGAAAAATATCCGCAGCTGACCATCCGTGTATCTGGCTATGCAGTACGTTTTAACTCCCTGACTAAAGAACAGCAGCAGGACGTTATCACTCGTACCTTCACTCAGACCATGTAATGGTTGTGACTGAAATCGCGATTTAAAAAGCGTACAATAAAGGCTCCACGCAAGTGGGGCCTTTTTAGCACCTCCCGTACTACAGTCTCTTTTGCCCGCTATCTATACTGCATGGATAACAGCCAAAACAGACTTAACACAGCCGGTTTGAGCTGTGCATACACAGGCCCCGGACGGGCCGAATCTGGAGATATCACCGCAATGTCAACTATTGGTCGTATTCACTCCTTTGAATCCTGCGGCACTGTCGATGGCCCAGGGATCCGCTTTATCACCTTTTTCCAGGGCTGCCTGATGCGCTGCCTGTATTGCCACAACCGTGACACCTGGGATACCCATGGCGGCACCGAAGTCACCGTCGAAAGCCTGATGAAAGAGGTTGTGACCTATCGCCACTTTATGAACGCTTCCGGCGGCGGCGTGACGGCATCGGGCGGTGAGGCAATTTTGCAGGCCGAGTTCGTGCGCGACTGGTTCCGCGCCTGCCGCAAAGAAGGCATTCATACTTGCCTTGATACCAACGGCTTTGTCCGGCGCTACGACCCGGTGATTGACGAGCTGCTTGAAGTGACCGATCTGGTCATGCTCGACCTCAAACAGATGAATGATGAGATCCATCAGAATCTGGTTGGCGTGTCTAACCACCGTACGCTGGAGTTTGCCCGCTACTTATCGAATAAAAACATCAAAGTCTGGATTCGTTACGTGGTGGTTCCCGGTTGGTCAGACGATGATGATTCCGCGCACCGCCTCGGCGAGTTTACCCGCGATATGGGCAATGTCGAAAAAATCGAGCTGCTGCCCTATCACGAGTTAGGCAAGCACAAATGGGTGGCGATGGGTGAAGAGTACAAGCTCGATGGCGTACACCCGCCGAAGAAAGAGACGATGGAGCGGGTCAAAGGCATTCTGGAGCAGTATGGCCATAAGGTGATGTACTAATCCACGCCCCTTCCCCTACATTACGGCTGCCGCTTCAGGCAGCCGTTTTGCTTTCTGTCGGAGAAAACAGCGGACGGGAAGCGGTAGACGCTCCCTTTTTATGATCACAATATCAGGCGTGCGCCACCGGCGTCGGATGGTGCCCCGCTTTACGCAGCAGCGTCAGCAGATAAATAAACGACACGCTGGCAATCATGATAAATAGCAGATTGTCGGAGAAATTCTGCATCAGCATGGCGGTGAAGGTTGGCCCGAGCAGACTGCCGACGGTATAGCTCATCAGTAACGCCTGGTTCATGGCGACCAGCTGATGGCGCTCGACTTTCTCACAGGCCCAGGCCATTGCCACCGGGTACAGCGTGAAGCCCGATGCGCCAAGGATAAACAGCGCCGGAGCCATTGCCGCGCCGCTAAGCATAGCCAGGCACCCTAAAATCACCACAAAAACCTGAACGCGCAACACCAGCAAGCGCCCATAGCGGTCGGCCATACGGCCGATCGGCCACTGGCCCAGAATACCTGCGCTGACCATAACCGCCATCCAGAAACCGATGCCGGAGTCACTTACGCCCTGATGGTTCAACCACAGCGGCATCAATCCATACAGCGACCCGAGAACAATTCCGGAGATAATGCAGCCGTTCACGCCATGGCGGGCCTGACGCAGCCTGAGCATTGGCCAGATCCGCGCCGGCTCATGCTGTTCATCACTTTGATTCACTACGCGGGTAAACAGCAGAGGCAGAATCGCTGCCAGCGCCAGCGCAGTCACCCACGGCAGCACGCTCATCAGGTCCGTCGGCAGTTTGCTGACCATCAGTTGACCCAGCACGGTTCCCACATAGTAAACCATCATATAGGCGGCCAGCAGACGACCGCGGCTACGCGACGTTCCGCTGCACACCAGGGCGCTTTCGACCACGACCCAAATCATCGCGCAGCCAACGCCAGCGAGAAAGCGCCAGCTGAACCAGGTCCAGAAACCGAGGGTAATACCCAGTCCGACGCAGCCCACCGCAAAGATCAGCGACGCAAGATAATAGCTGCGGTTAAATCCCAGACGCTTAATCACCCATCCGGCCAGCAGCGTCCCCACCAGGTTACCGGTGAAATAGGACGAGCCCACCATTCCGACCTGCCAGGTTGGCATATTTTCATGGGCGAGCCAAAGCGGGACGAGGGTATTTAAAACCGCAATCGCCAGCGTCAACAGAAGCAGGCCGCAGAGCAACATTTGCACCGGCCGGGTGTAGATGGACATGGATATAACCGTGAGGAAGTTTAGATTTCGTGCGCATCATGCCACCGCTAAAAACATTGTCAATCCACCAGAAATCAGGCGGGACGCGGTTTCACGGGCAACGATAGAAGTTTTTCATCCAGCGGAGCGACAACAGAATTATTCTTTATATTATTCCATTGTTTTTATTAATTTATTGAAAAAAAACGGCGGGAATATCAGTAGAAAAATTTCATGAATCAACAGCACTTTTTTGTTGCGCCAGAACCGGACGTTCTGGCGCAACGGACGATCAGCTGGCGATAGCCATACCGACCGTCATATGCAGACCGTAGAAGATGCCACGCCCTACCATCTCGCCCACCAGTACCAGCACGAATGCCAGACTTAACAGCGGCACGGCGGGCTGATAGCCTTTGAGCAGCGGAACAACCCAGCATGCCAGAGCCAGTACCAGCGCAACCACACGCCAGGCCATCAGTGAGCCATAATCCGGCACCAGCGCGGAAGCTTGCTGAATAGAGCTGTGAATCGTCGGCAGCTCGCTGCCTTGCATCAGGGCCACAATCACGCTGGCCACCAGCGCCAGCAGCGTGACCACCGGCAACAGACGCATCGCCCAACCGTCAACTCCCGCCACGCGCAGCAACAGATAGCCCAGCAGCGGGCCGCCGAGAAACAGGGTCAGGAAGAAGCTCAGCGGCGTCCAGACGGTATACCAGGTCGGTACGGTATCAATGGTGTTATACACCCGCACCATCATCCAGACGAAGATAATACCCAGCGCCATCGTCGCGACCAGCCAGAGGCTGCGCAGCCCGGCCGGCAGTCTCTTCATCACCGCCAGCAGCCAGCCAATTCCGCCGACGGCGAAAAAGAGGGCACCGCTGGCAATTTCGTTACTCAACGACGACGCACCAATCCGGTTAAGCGAGTTAAAAGCCCGCATCGGCGATCCCAGGTGCATCGTGGAGGCGATAAACCCAATCCCCATCAGCACCCACAAGCCAAACATGCTCAGCACCACGCGCTGCTGCTGCTCATTCGACAAACCGCCTTTCATCAGCGCCAGTGCCACGACGATAAAACCGCCCGCCACACATTGTCCAAAGACCGTGAAGATCATCAGCGGCCATTCATGCCATCCACTTCCCATCTCACACCTCCTTCGGGTTGGCCAGATAGCCGGTTGTATCACCGCACGGACGACTATTGGCGTTCGGTTTAATGACAATGCTGGGTTTTGTAAAGTGCGCGGATGGCAGCGGCGCAACCGCAGCCAGTTCGCCATGTTTCTTGCGCAGCTCTTCGATAGGGCCAAAGTCCAGCGCGCGCAGCGGGCAGGATTCGACGCAAATGGGTTTTTTACCCTCGGCAACGCGCTAGTAGCAGCCATCACACTTGGTCATATGCCCTTTCGCGGCATTGTACTGCGGCGCACCGTACGGGCAGGCCATATGACAATAGCGACAGCCGATGCACACATCTTCATCAACCACGACAAAACCGTCATCGCGTTTATGCATAGCGCCGCTCGGGCACACTTTGGTGCAGGCCGGGTCTTCGCAATGGTTACAGGCGATGGATAAGTAATAGGCAAAGACGTTCTGATGCCAGACGCCGTTGTCCTCCTGCCAGTCGCCGCCCGCATATTCATAAATGCGGCGGAAGCTGACGTCCGGCGTTAAGTTTTTGAAGTCTTTACAGGCCAGCTCGCAGGTTTTACAACCGGTGCAACGAGCAGAATCGATAAAAAATCCGTATTGAGTTGTCATCGGTTATTCCTTACAGCTTCTCAACCTGGACCAGGTTGGTGTGCGATGGGTTACCTTTCGCCAAAGGCGACGGGCGTTGGGTGGTGAGCACGTTGATGCTCCCCGCCTGATCCACGCGTCCTGCGTCCGGGTTATACCAGGCGCCCTCACCCAGCGCGACAACGCCAGGCATCATCCGCGGCGTCACTTTGGCTTCGATATGCACTTCGCCGCGATCGTTGTAAATACGGATGCGATCGCCGTTGGCAATGCCGCGTTGTTTCGCGTCGAGCGGGTTAATCCACATCTCCTGACGACAGGCGGCCTTCAGCACATCGACGTTGCCGTAGGTGGAGTGAACGCGCGACTTGTAGTGAAAACCGGTCAGCTGCAGCGGGAATTTCGCCGTCAGCGGATCGTTATAGTTTTCGAAACCTGGCGTATAAATCGGCAGCGGATCGATCACATCGCCATCGGGGAGTTCCCAGGTGGCGGCAATTTTCGCCAGCGCCTGGGAATAGATCTCAATTTTGCCCGACGGGGTCTCCAGCGGATTAGCCTGCGGATTGTCACGGAATGCCTTATAGGCGACATGATGCCCTTCCGGGTCGCGCTGCTTGTAAATCCCCTGCTGACGGAAGGTATCGAAGTCAGGCAAATCGGGAATAGCCTTGCGGGAAAGCTCGTGCAGATAGCGCATCCAGCCTTCCTGAGTGCGGCCTTCGGTAAACTTCTGCTCCACGCCCATGCGTTTTGCCAGTTCCGTGGTCATGTCATAAATCGTTTTGCACTCAAAACGCGGTTTAATCACCTGGTCGGTGAAGATGACGTAGGACATGTTGCCGCAGGAAGCATCCAGCGCGAAGTCCATCTGTTCGGAAGCGGTGCAGTCCGGCAGCAGGATATCGGCATATTTTGCCGACGATGTCATGTGGCAGTCGATCACCACGATCATTTCGCACTTCTTATCATCCTGCAGGATTTCATGGGTGCGGTTGATATCAGAGTGCTGGTTAATCAGACAGTTACCGGCATAGTTCCAGATCATTTTAATCGGGACGTCCAGTTTATCTTTACCGCGCACGCCGTCACGCAGCGCCGTCATCTGTGGACCACGTTCAATCGCGTCGGTCCACATAAACATCGAGATGCTGGTCTCAACGGGGTTCTCCAGCGTCGGCATACGCTCAAAAGGCAGGTCGTACGAACCTTCACGCGCGCCGGTATTACCTCCGTTGATGCCAACGTTACCGGTCAGAATCGACAGCATCGAGATAGCGCGGGTGGCGATTTCCCCATTCGCATGACGCTGCGGCCCCCAGCCCTGGCTGATAAAGGCAGGTTTGGCTGTCGCAATTTCGCGTGCCAGCTGCACAATACGCTCGACCGGAATCCCGGTAATCGTCGATGCCCACTGCGGCGTTTTGGCAGTACCGTCGCTACCCTGACCGAGGATGTAAGCCTTGTAGTGGCCGTTGGCCGGCGCATCGGCAGGCAACGTTTTCTCGTCATAGCCGACGCAGTATTTATCGAGGAACGGCTGATCGACCAGGTTTTCGGTGATCATCACCCAGGCGAGCGCGGAAACCAGCGCGGCGTCGGTGCCTGGTCGAATCGGTATCCACTCATCTTCACGACCGGCGCCGGTATCGGTATAGCGCGGATCGACGATGATCATCCGGGCATTGGATTTTTGTCGCGCTTGCTCCAGGTAGTACGTTACCCCGCCGCCGCTCATCCGCGTTTCGCCGGGGTTGTTGCCGAACAGCACCACCAGTTGGCTGTTTTCGATATCCGATGGGCTGTTACCGTCGGCCCAGCCGCCGTAGGTGTAATTCAGGCCCGCGGCAATTTGCGCCGATGAATAATCGCCATAGTGGTTAAGGTAACCGCCGCAGCAGTTCATCAGACGTGCGATGAGCGTTTTTCCCGGTGGCCAGGAGCGGGTCATGGTGCCGCCAAGAGTACCGGTACCGTAATTCAGATAGATAGATTCGTTACCGTAATCTTTAATCAGGCGCTGCATATTGCTGGCGATAGTATCGAATGCTTCTTCCCAGCTGATGCGCTCAAATTTTCCTTCCCCGCGTTTGCCAACGCGCTTCATGGGATACTTCAGACGATCGGGGTTGTAGACACGGCGACGCATGGAACGCCCGCGCAAACAGGCGCGTACCTGATGCAGGCCGTCATAGTTGTCGTCGCCGGTATTATCCGTTTCAACGTATTTAATTTCGCCATCAACCACATGCATACGCAGCGGACAACGGCTGCCGCAGTTCACGGTACAGGCACTCCAGGTGACCGTTTCCTTCACCGGCGCCAGAGCGTCTGCAGCATGGGCAATGCGTGTAAACGGTAGGGTAAATGCGCTGCTGGCCATCGCCAGACCGCCAATTGCCGTGGTTTTCATTAAACCACGCCGGCTTACTTCGGCAGCCAGTAAAGCATCGGGGGCTTTAATTTTCATGGATACTCGCTTTGGTTGCTCACAATTCACTGACAATCGTTATATAGATATATATATAACGAATTTAATCTTTTATAGTTTTTTATGCTGCGCTAACACCAAGGGAGTATGGGGGGAATCGCCAGAGGGATTATTGCCCGGCATCAATAAGGGGATAAAAAAAAAGCGCCCGAAGGCGCTTTTGAGAAACAGGTAAAAAAATCAGCCGATAAATTCGAGGCCGCGCATATAGGGGCGCAGAATTTCCGGGATTTCGATACGACCATCCGCCTGCTGATAGTTTTCCATTAGCGCGACCAGGGTACGACCTACCGCCAGCCCGGAACCGTTCAGCGTATGCACCAGACGGGTTTTCTTGTCGGACTTGCTGCGGCAGCGTGCCTGCATACGACGCGCCTGGAAGTCCCAGACGTTAGAGCAGGAGGAGATTTCACGATAGGTGTTCTGTGCCGGAACCCAGACTTCCAGATCATACGTTTTGCATGCGCTGAAGCCCATATCGCCGGTGCAGAGCGCCACTTTGCGGTATGGCAGACCCAGCAGCTGCAGAACTTTTTCCGCATGGCCGGTCATCTCTTCCAGCGCCGCCATCGAATCTTCCGGACGCACGATCTGCACCATTTCCACTTTGTCGAACTGATGCATACGGATCAGACCGCGGGTATCACGGCCGTAGGATCCCGCCTCAGAACGGAAACACGGCGTGTGAGCGGTCATTTTGATCGGCAGATCGTCTTCGTCGATGATCTCATCGCGAACGAGGTTGGTCAGCGGTACTTCCGCAGTGGGAATCAGCGCATAGTTGCTGCTATCCGCTTCTTCTTCCAGCGGGCGCGTATGGAACAGATCGCCGGCAAATTTCGGCAGCTGACCGGTACCGTACAGCGTCTCCTGGTTCACCAGGTACGGCACATAGTTTTCACTGTAGCCGTGCTGTTCGGTATGCAGATCCAGCATGAACTGCGCCAGCGCACGATGCAGACGGGCCAGTTGCCCTTTCATCACCACAAAACGGGAGCCGGTCAGCTTAACGGCTGCGGCAAAGTCCAGCCCGCCGTGCATTTCGCCCAGCGTCACGTGATCGCGGACGTCAAAATCGAACTCGCGCGGCGTACCCCAGCGGCTGACTTCAACGTTGTCGTTTTCGTCGCGACCGGCCGGAACGTCGTCGTGCGGAATGTTCGGGATAGTCAGCGCGATATCGCGGATCTCTGCCAGTAACACGTCCAGTTCGGCTTTCGCCGCATCCAGCTGTTCGCCAAGTTTGTTGACTTCCTGGCGTAATGGCTCGATATCTTCCCCGCGCGCTTTCGCCTGGCCAATGGATTTCGATCGGGAGTTACGCTCCGCCTGCAGGTTTTCCGTTTCAACCTGCAGAACTTTACGACGCTCTTCCAGAGCGCGCAGTTTATCTACATCCAGCTTAAAGCCCCGGCGTGCCAGTTTTTCAGCGACTGCGTCTGGCTCGGTACGCAGCAGATTGGGATCGAGCATGCTTATCCTGTGCTTATCGAATAAATAAAAGAAAAGTGGCCGCAGACTACGACCACCGGGATATCTTGATAACCTTACCGCAACGTCTCTGTTAGCGGTAGCGTTTTATGGGGCTATTTTGATCCTGTTCGGTAAGCCAGGCGAGCTTTTCGCCAATTTTCCCTTCGAGCCCCCGATTTGTTGGCCGATAATAACGAGTTTGAGCCATTTCCTGCGGGAAATAGGCTTCCCCGGCAGCATAGGCGTTTGGCTCATCATGGGCATAGCGATACTCCTGCCCATAGCCCATCTCTTTCATCAAGCGGGTTGGCGCGTTGCGCAGATGCACCGGCACATCATAATCCGGACGCTCGCGGGCATCGGCCATGGCGGCTTTAAATGCCGTGTAGACCGCGTTGCTCTTCGGCGCGCAGGCGAGATAAACGATGGCCTGCGCAATAGCGCGCTCGCCCTCCGCGGGCCCGACTCGGGTAAAACAGTCCCAGGCAGAGAGCGCGACCTGCATAGCTCGCGGGTCAGCATTTCCGACATCTTCTGAAGCGATCGCCAGGCAGCGTCGGGCCACATACAGCGGATCGCCGCCGGCGGTGATGATACGTGCGTACCAGTACAGCGCCGCATCCGGCGCGCTGCCGCGCACGGACTTGTGCAGCGCGGAAATCAAATCGTAGAAACGGTCGCCTTTATTATCAAACCGCGCGCTGCGTTCACCGGCAATTTCGGTCAGCAGTTCCGCTTTCAGCACCCGGTTGCCGGAGGCATCCGTCTCTGCCATATCGGCCATCATTTCCAGCGTATTCAGCGCCCGACGCGCATCGCCGTTAACCAGCCCGGCGATAGCCTGCCGAGTATCATCCGGCAGCACGATATTTTGCCCGCCATAGCCACGATCTTTATCGTTCATCGCCTGCGTGAGCACATGCTCAATATCCTCGCTGGACAACGATTTCAGCAGATACACGCGCGCCCGGGATAGCAGCGCGGAATTGAGTTCAAAAGAGGGGTTTTCCGTCGTCGCGCCAATGAAGGTGATGGTGCCGTCTTCAATATGCGGTAAAAACGCATCCTGCTGGCTTTTATTGAAACGATGGACTTCATCAACGAACAGAATGGTGCGGCGTCCGGCATTGCGGTTCTGTCTGGCGCGCTCGATCGCTTCGCGGATCTCTTTTACGCCGGAGGTCACCGCCGAGATCCGTTCAACATCGGCGCTGGCATAGCGAGCAATCACTTCAGCCAGCGTAGTTTTACCGGTGCCAGGCGGCCCCCATAAGATCATCGAATGCAGATGCCCGGCCTCAATCGCCCGCGGCAAAGGTTTCCCCGGCGCCAGCAGATGCTGCTGGCCGATGTACTGCGCTAAATTTTCTGGCCGCATGCGGGCGGCCAGAGGTTGAAACGCATTGTCGGAAAAATCGAGCGACAGATTGCTCACATTCGCCTCTACTTACGTTGATCGTCCACCGTCACCCCTTTCGGCGGTGTAAAGGTGAACTTCGATGCATCGACCGCACCGTTTTGCTGAGACTTCAGCTGGTAGCTGCTGCGCTGGTCATCCTGCTCTACCGCGCTGAACTGATGGATGGTCCCGTCGCGGCCCACGTTAATCGTAAACTGCTTCAGGTTGCCGCCGCCGCTTTTTGGCGTCAGGACAAAATCATCGCCGTTTTGCTTGATGTTGTACTGCTGCCAGTCGTTGGACTGGTTGCGGGCAATCAGCATAAACGGCGTGTTGCTGGTGGCGTCTTTCAGCCAGGTGACGGTTGCCTGCTCCACAAACGGGTTGTAGAACCACAGGGTCTTCCCGTCAGAAACCAGAATGCTTTCATCCGGCTGGGTCATATGCCAGTTAAACAGATTCGGACGTTTAACCCACAGGTCGCCCTGTCCGTCCTGTACGGCGTTACCGCTGCCATCGGTCACTTTTTGGGTGAAGCTGGCATGGAAGCTGCTCACTTTATCGAGGCGGCTTTTCAAATCACTGGCGGCATCCGCCCAAACCTGGCTCACGACAAATCCAGACAGTAATGCACAGGTGATTGCGAGTTTTTTCATTGTTATTCCTTAATGTGCGTCACTCCCGACGCGGGAGCCTCTTCTGCCTCCTAATTTAGGGCCGCCTGGCACGGCGGAACAGCAGAACAGGCTGATTTTGCGCTTATTTACCCAACTTTGCACTTACTCGAAGGGCGGCGGCGCCAGCACTTCACGGTTACCATTATGGCCTTGCTCGCTGACGATACCCTGCGCTTCCATCTGTTCGATAATACGTGCCGCACGGTTATATCCGATGCGGAACTGACGCTGAACGCCGGAAATCGAGGCTTTACGTTTTTCAGTGACGAAGTTCACGGCCTGATCGAACAACGGATCCAGCTCTTCACCACCGTCAAAGCCGCCGCTGCCGCCTTCGCTTTCACTATCTGACGTAATGCCGTCAACATACTGCGGACGCCCGCGCGCTTTCCAGTCCTGAACCACGGCGTGGACTTCCTGGTCGCGAACAAACGCGCCGTGGACACGAACCGGCATGGTCGAGTTCGGTCCGGAATAAAGCATATCCCCCATCCCCAGCAGTGATTCCGCACCGCCCTGATCGAGGATGGTACGCGAGTCAATTTTGCTCGAGACGGTGAAGGCGATACGCGTCGGAATGTTCGCTTTAATAAGACCGGTAATCACGTCAACCGACGGACGCTGGGTTGCCAGCACGAGGTGAATACCCGCCGCACGCGCTTTCTGCGCCAGACGAGCAATCAGCTCTTCGACCTTCTTGCCGACGGTCATCATCAGGTCGGCGAATTCATCCACCAGAACGACGATATACGGCAGTTTTTCCAGCACCGGATGGACGGCGTCCATACTGTCGCCCGGTTTCCAGTACGGATCCGGAATCGGACGGCCCATACGCGCCGCTTCGGCGATTTTCTCGTTGTAACCCGCCAGGTTACGCACACCCAGCGCCGACATCAGCTTGTAGCGACGCTCCATTTCGTTCACGCTCCAGCGCAGTGCGTTAGCGGCGTCTTTCATATCGGTGACGACTTCGGTCAGCAGATGCGGGATCCCTTCATAGACCGACAGTTCAAGCATTTTCGGGTCGATCATAATGAAGCGCACATCTTCCGGCTGCGCTTTATAAAGCATGCTGAGGATCATGGCATTCACCCCAACCGATTTACCGGAACCGGTGGTACCGGCAACCAGCAGGTGCGGCATTTTTGCCAGATCGGCAACGACCGGATCGCCGGCGATGTCTTTACCCAGCACCACGGTGAGCGGCGATGGGTTATCGCGGAATTTGGTGTTATCCAGCACTTCACGCAGATAAACGGTCTGACGTTTTTTATTCGGCAGTTCCAGACCCACGTACGGTTTACCCGGAATCACTTCCACGACGCGCACCGCAATGGTGGACAAGGAGCGGGCCAGGTCACGCGAAAGGTTTGAAATCCGCGCGGCCTTCACGCCCGGCGCCAGATTCAGTTCGAAGCGAGTGATAACCGGGCCTGGCGAGTAGTTCACCACATCGGCTTTAATACGGAAGTCAGCCAGACGGGCCTCAACCAGGCGCGCCATTTGCTCCAGCGCGAAGGTATCCACCGGCTCGACCTCGCTCGGCGGCGGGGTCAGCAGATCCAACGACGGCAGCGGCGTCGTCGGCCGTTGCATCGGCTGGCTGTTGCCGTTACGCATCAGCAGCGGGTGAATCAGGCTATCCTGCGGCGGCACTGCGGCTGCCTGCTGCGGCATGTGGCCCTGATGGGCTTGCTGCGGCTGATAGCTCTGTGCGGCAGGCTGAGGCTGCTGCGCCATCTGCGGAGGTTGAACCGGCTGCACAGGTTGTTGATACGGTTGTTGTACCGGCGACGATTGCGCCGGTTGTTGATACCGTTGGACGGGCTGCTGGTACTGCTGCACCGGCGGCTGAGTCTCCGGCATCGGCGTGAACAGCGGTTCGCTCGGACCGTCATCGACCAGCGCTTTCATCGGCGAGAAATCATAATCCGCAGGAGAGAACGGCGTTGCGCCCTGCGGCTGTTCGCTGCTGTAGCGCTGCTGCTGCGACGCCGCAAACTGACGGGCCAGTTCAGCTTCAGCTGCGGAGTCATCCTCTTCATCCTGCGCGTAGACTTCGCCGTAACGCTGCTGCTGGGTGGCGGCAAACTGGCGCGCCAGTTCGTCCTGTTCCAGCGCGTCCGCTTCTTCATCCGTTAACGGCTCGTCGTCATAGGCCTGATTCAGCTCCGCTTTACGCGCCCGCTCTTCAGCCATACGTTGCGACGGCAGTTTAATACCATACGATGCCAGCTCACGGCGCGTAGGGACGCGGACATGATTAGGACGCGGCAGTTTTGGACCAATCCCCTCTTTCACCTGCGCACGCGGCCCACCGGATGCCGGACTGAATAACGGCGCAGCAGATGATGCGGCGGAAGCAACCGTCGCCGCCGTTGCACCAGCGCTCGTCGCCTGGTGTACACCGGCGGCAAGGGTGGTCACCGCTGCGGCTTCGACCGGAGAGGCTGGCGGTGGTGTAACAGGCCGTGTGGCGACCGGGCTTGCCGGCTCAGGGATCGGCTGATACCAGGCGGCCAGCTGCTCACGTTCGCGCGCACGTTTTTCTTCGACTTCTTCAAAATAATACATCGGCGGACGCTGCGGCTTCACCTCTTCCTGCGGCGCTTCAGGCGCTACGGCAGGGGCCGCTGCCGGCGGCTCCGGCTGGTAAACCGGCTGCTGCACCGGCGCCTGCTCAGGCTGATACGCCTGATGCTGCGGGTAAGACGGCTCCGGTTGGTAAACCGGCTGCTGTACCGGCGCCTGCTCAGGCTGATACGCCTGATGCTGCGGGTAGGACGGCTCCGGTTGGTAAACCGGCTGCTGTACCGGCGCCTGCTCAGGCTGATACGCCTGATGCTGCGGGTAGGACGGCTCCGGCTGGTAAACCGGCTGCTGTACCGGGGCCTGCTCAGGCTGATACGCCTGATGCTGCGGGTAAGACGGCTCCGGCTGGTAAACCGGCTGCTGTACCGGGGCCTGCTCAGGCTGGTACGCCTGATGCTGCGGGTAGGACGGCTCCGGCTGGTAAACCGGCTGCTGTACCGGGGCCTGCTCAGTCTGGTACGCCTGATGCTGCGGGTAAGACGGCTCCGGCTGATAAACCGGCTGCTGTACCGGCGCCTGCTCAGGCTGATACGCCTGATGCTGCGGGTAAGACGGCTCCGGCTGGTAAACCGGCTGCTGTACCGGCGCCTGCTCAGGCTGATACGCCTGATGCTGCGGGTAGGACGGCTCCGGCTGGTAAACCGGCTGCGGCGCGTGCTCAGCTACCGGTTCAGCCCATGCCTGTGGCGCTGCGGTTGCAGCAGCTGCCGCTGCCAGCGGATCGGCAATGCTGTGACCATTTAATAGCGGATCGTAAGGGTCAAAATCCCCCGGCCGCGCGGCGCTGGCGCCAGAGAACAACACATCGTCAGCATCGCCAGGACGTGCGGCGCTGGAGCCCGAAAAGAGTACATCGTCCGCCGCTACGGGCGCGCCGTTGGCGCTGAACTGTACATCCTCTTCGGCATCATCCATACGCTTGCCAGAGAACAGCGCGGCATCGGTTTTACGCCCCATCGGATTGGAGAATTTCTCCGCCAGACGCTGACGGCGAGCGAGCGCGCTGCGTAAAATGCGCGCACGACGAGATTCCTGCGGTTTGACTGCGTCGTCGTAGTCGTCTTCATCGTCTTCGTATTCGTCCTCATCCACCCAGGTATCGTCCCGTCGGGTACGGTTGCTGGCGAAGGTCAGAACAGACAAAATCGCACCGCCGAGTTTTTCGGCAATGCTGACCCATGACCAACCGGTAAACAGCGTTAAACCGGCCGCCCAGATGCAGAGCAACGCAATAGTGCCGCCGCTGCTGTGCAGCAACGGTTGCAGAGTGGTACTCAGTAAACTGCCGATCACGCCGCCGGAGGCAAAATACCAGATATCATCAGCGTTAATCGCGGCCAGGCCGCAGGAGGTCAGAATCAGCGCCAGTGCGCCAATTAAGCGTAGCGAAACAGCGAAGTAGTCGATGTACTCGTCGCTGGCCTGATTACGCCAGGCGAACCAACAACCGCCGATAATAATCACGGGAATGGTGTAAGCCATTACGCCAAAAATGAAAAATAGCGTATCGGCAAGCCAGGCTCCCGGAATGCCACCTATGTTATGAATAGGTTCATGCCAGGCCGTTTGCGACCAGCTAGGATCCGAGGGATTAAAGCTCAGTAATGCCGCCATCAGCCAGATGGCAAACAGGGAGCAAAGGATGAGTAACGCCTCAAGGAGTCGGCGCCCGCTGCTTAACTTGGTCAGTTTGACTTCTTTGTCTTCGGTGTATTCCTGGCTCAAAAAAGGCTCTCCAGGTATCAGGCTGTTTCCTGCCTGCTGCTAAAACGGACAACAGTGCCGGGTCACCCCGGCACTGTTGCTGTATGGATTAACAGGAGTGTAATCAAACTACATCGATTTTGCACCTGTTCCGTGTTAGCGCGTCTTAATTACCAGACGATTACTTTGCTTGACTTCTTCCATTACCACGTAGGTACGGGTGTCGTTCACGCCCGGCAGACGTAGCAGGGTCTCGCCCAGTAATTTGCGATACGCTGACATATCCGGCACGCGGGTTTTCAACAGATAGTCGAAATCACCGGATACCAGATGACACTCTTGAATTTCTTCAAGTTTTTGCACAGCGGCGTTAAATTGCTCAAACACATCCGGCGCGCCACGATTCAGAGTAATCTCAACAAATACCAGAAGTGATGCATCCAGATAGTGCGGGTTGAGCAGCGCCGTATAGCCCTGAATAAAACCCTGTCTTTCCAGTCGACGCACGCGCTCAAGGCAAGGCGTCGGGGAAAGTCCCACCCGTTTAGAAAGTTCGACGTTTGAAATACGCCCGTCTTTTTGCAGCTCATTCAAAATATTACGATCGATGCGGTCGAGATCTTTGCCAGGGCGCTTCTTGCTATCTACCATTATTATTGTCTCTCTGTATTCCTTCCCTACTCCTGTTCCGACTCAGAGCCTTCACTGCCCGAGTCCATCCTGTTCTTACCCGTATACGACATTGAGTAACCCCAGGGGTACGTGAGAAGCCCGTTGCCTGACGGCAGCCACCGACATCACGCATGGCGTCTGTCCACACCATGCGTAGATTTCGCTAACCCGGATAAAAATGGCATTTGCGTGCATGAAAATTCGCCGCACGCGAAACACTGCTTTTTGTCTTCCATGAATGTTTTCGCAAAAGCACAGGGGATTGTCAAAGCAAAACATCGATTTTTAGTACAAGATGCCAGATATTCATTATCCGCCCCCGGTGATTCTCATGTTTTCCTCTTATAATTGTCCCGACGACAGTAGAATTAGTTATATTCTTCGCACGTAAAATCGCCAGTTCATTGGCGGCCTCTATTGCACATATCGTTAACAAAACTGCTGCGCTCTTTTTTTACGTCAACAAATTCCCTACAATCCAGCCCAATGTATGCCAATAAATTATGGGGATCTCATGGGCACGACCAAACACAGTAAACTGCTTATTCTTGGTTCTGGACCTGCGGGATATACCGCTGCAGTCTACGCCGCGCGCGCAAACCTGCAGCCGGTACTGATTACCGGCATGGAAAAAGGCGGTCAGTTGACCACCACCACGGAAGTGGAAAACTGGCCGGGCGATCCCAACGATCTGACCGGGCCGCTGCTGATGGAACGGATGCACGAACATGCGACGAAATTCGATACCGAAATTATTTTCGACCATATCAATAGCGTCGATCTGCAAAACCGTCCTTTCCGCCTGGTCGGCGACAGCGGCGAGTACACCTGTGACGCGCTGATTATCGCCACCGGCGCTTCGGCACGCTATCTGGGGCTCCCGTCAGAAGAAGCCTTCAAAGGACGCGGCGTTTCCGCCTGTGCGACCTGCGACGGATTCTTCTATCGCAACCAGAAAGTGGCCGTCATCGGCGGCGGCAATACCGCGGTGGAAGAAGCCCTGTACCTTTCTAACATCGCCTCCGAAGTCCACCTGATTCACCGCCGTGATACCTTCCGCGCCGAAAAAATCCTGATTAATCGTCTGATGGATAAAGTGGCCAACGGAAATATCGTGCTGCATACCCATCGCACGCTGGAAGAAGTGACGGGCGACCAGATGGGCGTCAGCGGTCTGCGTCTGCGTGATACGCAGAATGCCGACAATGTCGAGTCTCTGGAGGTCGCGGGTCTGTTTGTGGCGATTGGCCACAGCCCCAACACGGCCATTTTCGAAGGCCAGCTGGCGCTGGAAAACGGCTATATCAAAGTGCAGTCCGGGATCCACGGCAATGCCACCCAGACCAGCATTCCGGGCGTATTCGCCGCAGGTGATGTGATGGACCATATCTATCGCCAGGCCATCACCTCTGCCGGGACCGGCTGTATGGCGGCGCTGGATGCTGAACGTTATCTTGATGGTTTAGCTGACGCGTGCAAATAATCTTTACAAGTCAGTAACAAAGGTAAAGAAGGCGACGAAAAGTCGCCTTTATTTTTTCCTCGTTGTAACATTGCGTGGCCTAAAAACCTCATAACTACACCTGCTAAGTGCGCAATGAATAAAACCCGTCAACAAGAGTTAACACGCTGGTTAAAAGAGCAAAGCATTCTCTCCCGTCGCTGGTTGATGATTTCCCGCGCGCTGGGCGTCATTAGCGGCCTGCTGATCGTCGGTCAGGCCTGGCTGCTGGCGCGGATCCTTCATCGCATGATTATGGAGAATATTCCGGCGACGGCGCTGGTATTGCCGTTTATCGTCCTGGTGCTGATTTTTGTTCTGCGGGCCTGGGTGGTATGGCTGCGCGAGCGGGTAGGTTTCTATGCCGGGCAGCATATTCGCTATGAAATACGCCGCCAGGTGCTCGATCGCCTGCAGCAGGCCGGTCCCGCGTGGATTCAGGGGAAACCCGCCGGAAGCTGGGCGACGTTGGTGCTTGAGCAAATTGACGATATGCACGACTACTACGCGCGTTACCTCCCGCAGATGACCCTCGCCGCCAGCGTCCCGCTGCTGATTGTCATCACCATTTTCCCGATAAACTGGGCGGCGGCGCTGATTCTTCTCGGCACCGCCCCGCTGATCCCGCTGTTTATGGCGCTGGTCGGCATGGGCGCGGCGGAGGCTAATCGCCGCAACTTTCTGGCGCTCGCTCGCCTGAGCGGCCACTTTCTCGACCGTCTGCGCGGGATGGAAACGCTGCGTCTCTTTCACCGTGGCGAAGCGGAGACGGACAATATTCGCCATGCTTCCCAGGATTTCCGCCAGCGGACGATGGAAGTGTTACGCCTCGCCTTTCTCTCCTCCGGCGTACTGGAGTTTTTCACCTCGCTTTCCATTGCTCTGGTTGCGGTTTACTTCGGTTTCTCCTATCTCGGAGAGCTCAACTTTGGCCACTATGGCGTAGGCGTCACCCTGATGTCAGGTTTCCTGGCCCTGATCCTGGCGCCGGAGTTTTTCCAGCCGCTGCGTGATTTAGGCACCTTTTACCATGCCAAAGCACAGGCCATCGGTGCCGCGGATAGTCTGAAAACGTTTATGGAAAAGCCGCTGGCGCAGGAAACTCGCGGCGAGAAGCTCCTCAGCGACAACGAACCGATCGGTCTCGAAGCGCGCGATGCGATCGTCAAATCGCCGGAAGGCAAAATCCTGGCGGGGCCGCTGAACTTTACGCTCCCTGCCGGTAAACGCGTCGTGCTGGTCGGTCAGAGCGGCTCCGGCAAAAGTTCGCTTTTGAATGCATTGACCGGTTTTCTCCCTTACGACGGCTCGCTGTTGGTCAACGGCGTTGAACTGCGCGATCTTGACGCCAGCCGCTGGCATCGTCTGCTCAGTTGGGTGGGGCAGAACCCGCAGCTACCCGCCGCCACGCTTCGCGAAAACGTTCTGCTGGCCTGGCCGGAAGCCAGCGAAGCACAGCTTCAGCTTGCGCTGGATAAAGCCTGGGTGAGCGAATTCATCTCGCAACTGCCGCAAGGGATTAATACGCCGGTCGGCGATCAGGCGGGTCGTCTGTCCGTCGGGCAGGCGCAGCGTATCGCCGTGGCGCGGGCGCTGCTGGTACCGTGCCGACTGTTATTGCTGGATGAGCCGGCCGCCAGCCTTGATGCGCATAGCGAACAGCGGGTCATGCAGGCGCTCTTTAATGCCTCTTCGCAGCAAACAACGCTGATGGTGACCCACCAGCTGGAAGGTATCGCCGACTGGGATGCCATCTGGGTGATGCAGGATGGGCAGATAGTCGAACAAGGGACGTATAGCCAGTTGGCGATGGCAAACGGGCCTTTTGCCGCCCTGTTAGCCCACCGTCAGGAGGAGATTTAAATGCGCGCACTATTACCTTATCTGGCGTTGTATAAACGCCATATCTGGCTGCTGACTCTCGGCGTGGTACTGGCTATCGTCACCCTGCTGGCCAGTATCGGCCTGCTGACGCTATCAGGCTGGTTCTTATCCGCTTCTGCCGTCGTTGGCGTCGCCGGTATTTACAGTTTCAACTATATGCTGCCGGCAGCCGGCGTTCGCGGTGCGGCGATTATCCGTACCGCCGGTCGCTATTTCGAACGTCTGGTCAGCCACGATGCCACCTTCCGCGTGTTACAGCATCTGCGGGTGTTTACCTTTAGTAAACTGCTCCCCCTCTCCCCTGCCGGGCTGGCGCGTTTTCGTCAAGGTGAACTCCTCAACCGGGTGGTCGCCGACGTCGACACCCTTGACCATCTCTATCTGCGGGTCATCTCGCCGCTGATCGGCGCACTGGTTGTCATTGTGGTGGTCACCGCAGGCTTAAGCATTCTCGATGTCACGTTAGCGCTGACGCTAGGCGGTATTATGCTGGTGACTTTACTGGTCCTGCCGCCGCTGTTTTATCGCGCCGGGAAACCCGCCGGTGAGAGTATCACGCAAATGCGCGGGCAGTACCGTCAACAGCTAACCGCCTGGCTGCAAGGACAGGCTGAACTGATGCTGTTCAGCGCCAGCGACCGCTACCGCAAGCAGCTGGAGAAAACCGAGCAGCGCTGGCAGGATGCCCAGCGTCGTCAGGCGGAGCTGACGGCGCTGTCGCAGGCGCTGATGCTGCTGATCGGTGGCGTTGCCGTGGTTGCGATGCTGTGGCTCACCTCTGCTGGGGTAGGCGGCAACAGCCAACCCGGCGCGCTGATCGCCCTTTTTGTCTTCTGCGCGCTGGCGGCATTTGAAGCGCTGGCGCCGGTAACCGGCGCCTTTCAGCATCTCGGGCAGGTGATTGCTTCCGCCCGCCGAATTACGCAGATTACCGCGCAACAGCCGGAGGTCACTTTCACCGCCGGCAACGGGCAGGCGTTCGGGCAGGTCTCATTGACGTTGAACCTGGTTACCTTCAGCTATCCACAGCAGCCTTCTCCGGCGCTGGAAAATATCTCATTGCAGGTCGGCGCAGGGGAGCATATTGCCATTCTTGGCCGCACCGGCTGCGGTAAATCTACGCTGCTGCAGCTCCTGACCCGCGCCTGGGATCCGGCTGATGGCGAGATTTTACTCAACGACCAGCCGTTAACCCGGCTTAACGAGGCCACTTTGCGTCAGGCGATGAGCGTGGTTCCACAGCGCGTGCATCTGTTTAGCGCCACGCTGCGCGATAACCTGTTGCTGGCCGCTCCCGGCGCCAGCGATATCCAGCTGATGAAAGCCCTGGAACGTGTCGGACTGGAAAAACTACTGGAAGATAGCGGTCTCAACGCCTGGCTGGGCGAAGGCGGCCGCCAGCTTTCCGGCGGTGAACTGCGCAGACTGGCCATTGCCCGTGCGCTGCTGCACGATGCGCCGCTGATGTTACTCGATGAGCCGACCGAAGGCCTTGATGCGACGACGGAGAGCCAGATTCTGGATTTACTGGCTGAAGTGATGCGTGAAAAAACCGTGCTGATGGTAACTCACCGCCTGCGCGGACTGGCGCGGTTTAATCGGATAATTGTCATGGACAACGGCAAGATTATTGAGCAAGGTAGTCACGCGGAACTGCTGGCTGAACAAGGGCGTTACTACCAGTTTAAGCAGCGTCTGTAGTCCGGCTGTTTCACGCCGTTTTGCGTATATACTCTATGAGTTTCAGGCGTGCTGAAAGAGCGGTCCGCTGCGTCCTGGCGTTGCCGGTATGGCGACGGACCGTCCGCTTGAATCACAGCGAATATATTGAACAATTGCCTGGTGCGTATTGAGGTTAAAATGCGTCTGGTTCAGCTCTCCCGTCAGTCCATTGCCTTCCCTTCCCCGGAGGGAGCGTTACGCGAACCCAATGGCCTGCTGGCGCTCGGCGGCGATCTCAGTCCGTCGCGTCTGCTTATGGCCTATCAGCACGGGATTTTCCCCTGGTTTTCGCCGGGCGACCCGATTTTATGGTGGTCCCCCGATCCGCGGGCGGTGCTGTGGCCCGATCAGTTCCATCTCAGCCGCAGCATGAAGCGTTTTCACCAGCGATCGCCCTATCGCGTGACGCTGAACCACGCGTTTGGTCAGGTGATTGAAGGTTGTGCCGACAATCGCGATGAAGGGACATGGATCACCTCCAGCATCGTCAAAGCCTATCACCAGCTGCATGAGCTTGGCCATGCGCACTCGATTGAAGTGTGGCAAGGCGAGACGCTGGTGGGAGGAATGTACGGCGTAGCGCAAGGCGCGCTGTTTTGCGGCGAGTCAATGTTCAGCCGCGCGGAAAATGCGTCGAAAACGGCCTTGCTGATATTCTGCCAGGCGTTTATCCGCGACGGTGGGAAATTAATCGATTGCCAGGTCCTGAATAAGCACACGGCATCGCTGGGCGCCATCGAAATCCCCCGCCGCGATTATCTTGATGCGCTGTCGGTATTGCGCGCCCGTCGCCTGCCGGAAAGATTCTGGGTGCCCCGGGTGCTATTTACCGGCGATGTGTAAATGTTTTCAGCACATTTTTTACCGTGATGGTATAATTGCGCAGTAGAGTAGCTTCTGCCTGTTGCCCCGCCGCCGTTTGGGAATAATAAGAGTCAGATAACGCCCATCGTTCTGTCGCTCCCCTTTACGTTTGCGCCTGTCATGCGGCTTATCCGTGTGAATTCCGGGCAATGCGCCAAAACTACTTCAATGATTTTACCCTTAATAATTTTGGATGCGTCAGGTGGCACCGCAAAGCGCCTGGCTGCGTCAATAACTATGTAACCGAGTGAGCGAAGGCAGCCTGAAAGATAAAGTGCACAAACGTAAACCTTTACTTACTCGCTGAACTTCGGCATTATCTTGCCGGTTCAAAACTACGGTAGTGATACCCCAGAGGACTAGATGGCCAAAGAAGACAATATTGAAATGCAGGGCACCGTACTTGACACGTTGCCTAACACAATGTTCCGCGTAGAACTGGAAAACGGTCACGTGGTAACTGCGCATATTTCCGGTAAAATGCGTAAAAACTACATCCGCATTCTGACGGGCGACAAAGTGACTGTTGAGCTGACCCCGTACGACCTGAGCAAAGGCCGCATTGTCTTCCGTAGTCGCTGATAGTTTTCCGCCCTCGTGGCGTCAGATGCTGAAGGCCGGGATAATTCCCGGTCTTTTCATATCTGCAGCCGGCTAAAAGCGACATAAAAAAACCGGCCCGCAGGCCGGTTTTTGCTATCACGAAGCGGCATTAATGTGCCGTTTCTGGTTTGTGCTTCTGCGCGCTCTGGAAGTCATAAGTCAACGCGCCCTTCTCTTTATCCAACGCAACGGTGACCTGTCCGCCGTCCACCAGCGAGCCGAACAGCAGTTCGTTAGCCAGCGGTTTCTTCAGGTTATCCTGAATCACGCGCGCCATCGGACGTGCGCCCATTGCCCGGTCGTAGCCTTTTTCTGCCAGCCAGTCACGCGCTTCCTGGCTCACTTCCAGCGAAACGCCTTTCTGATCCAGCTGAACCTGCAGCTCGACGATAAACTTATCCACCACCTGATGGATCACCGTCGTGGACAGATGATCGAACCAGATAATGTTGTCGAGACGGTTGCGGAATTCCGGGGTAAAGATCTTCTTGATCTCATCCATCGCATCCGGACTGTTATCCTGCTGGATAAGACCAATCGATTTACGCTCGGTCTCACGTACGCCGGCGTTGGTCGTCATCACCAGCACCACGTTGCGGAAGTCCGCCTTGCGGCCGTTATTGTCGGTCAGCGTACCGTTATCCATCACCTGCAGCAGCAGGTTAAAGACATCCGGATGCGCTTTTTCGATCTCATCAAGCAGCAGTACCGCATGCGGATGTTTAATCACCGCATCGGTCAGCAGCCCGCCCTGATCGAAACCAACGTAGCCCGGAGGCGCGCCAATTAAGCGGCTGACGGTATGACGTTCCATATATTCAGACATATCAAAACGCAGCAGCTCAATGCCCAGCGCTTTCGCCAGCTGCACGGTAACCTCGGTTTTCCCGACTCCGGTCGGCCCGGCGAAGAGGAAAGAGCCGACGGGCTTGTGCTCGTGACCGAGGCCCGCGCGCGCCATCTTAATCGCTTCGGTTAACGCTTCGATCGCTTTGCCCTGGCCGAAGACCAGCATTTTCAGGCGGTCGCCGAGATTTTTCAGCGTATCGCGATCGCTCTGCGAGACGCTCTTCTCAGGAATACGGGCAATACGCGCCACCACGGACTCGATATCCGCAACGTTGACGGTTTTCTTCCGTTTGCTGGCCGGCATTAACCGCGCCCGCGCACCGGCTTCATCAATGACGTCAATAGCCTTATCCGGCAAATGGCGATCGTTAATGTATTTCACCGCCAGCTCCACCGCCGCACGCACCGCTTTCGCGGTATAGCGCACATCGTGGTGCGCTTCGTACTTCGGCTTCAGGCCGTTGATAATCTGCACCGTCTCTTCCACGGAAGGTTCGGTAATATCTATCTTCTGGAAGCGACGAGCCAGCGCCCGGTCTTTTTCGAAGATGTTGCTGAATTCCTGATAGGTTGTGGAACCCATCACCCGAATCTTGCCGCTGGAGAGCAGCGGTTTAATCAGATTAGCGGCATCGACCTGGCCGCCTGACGCCGCGCCCGCACCGATAATGGTGTGGATTTCATCAATAAACAGAATGCTGTTGGTATCCTGCTCAAGCTGTTTAAGCAGCGCTTTGAAACGTTTTTCAAAATCGCCGCGATATTTCGTGCCCGCCAGCAGGGAGCCTATATCCAGCGAGTAGATGGTGCAATCGGCCATGATTTCCGGCACGTCGCCCTGAACGATCCGCCAGGCCAGACCCTCGGCAATCGCGGTCTTACCCACGCCGGACTCACCCACCAGCAGCGGGTTATTTTTACGGCGGCGGCACAGCACCTGAATCGCGCGCTCCAGCTCTTTGTCGCGACCGATCAGCGGATCAATTCCGCCGACGCGAGCAAGCTGATTAAGATTGGTGGTGAAGTTTTCCATACGTTCCTCCCCGCCTGCTTGCTCTTCATTGCTGGGCTGGCTTCCGCTGTTATCGGAAGACTGGCTCGGCTCGTCTTTGCGTGTACCGTGAGAGATGAAGTTGACGACGTCAAGACGGCTCACTTCGTGTTTACGCAGCAGATAGGCCGCCTGTGATTCCTGCTCGCTGAAAATCGCGACCAGAACGTTAGCGCCGGTCACTTCGCTGCGGCCGGAGGATTGTACGTGGAAGACGGCACGCTGCAGCACGCGCTGAAAACTCAGCGTCGGCTGGGTGTCACGCTCTTCTTCCGTGGCGGGCAGAACGGGTGTGGTCTGTTCGATGAAGGCTTCAAGTTCCTGACGCAGCGCCACCAGGTCCACGGAACACGCTTCAAGCGCCTCGCGGGCCGAGGGGTTGCTGAGCAGCGCCAGCAGCAAGTGCTCGACGGTCATGAACTCATGACGGTGCTCGCGCGCTCTGGCGAAAGCCATGTTTAAACTGAGTTCCAGTTCTTGATTGAGCATAGGCACCTCCCCCAATTTTCACGCCTGTCTTCAGGCTTTCTCTAGCGTACACAGCAATGGATGCTCGTTCTCCTTCGCGTATTCATTCACCATCGCGACTTTGGTCTCCGCCACTTCTGCGGTAAATACACCACAAATCGCTTTACCTTGATAGTGAACCGTCAGCATCAGTTGCGTTGCACGTTCTACATCATAAGAAAAGAATTTTTGTAACACGTCAATAACAAACTCCATTGGAGTGTAGTCATCATTGAGCAATATCACTTTATACATAGATGGTGGTTTAAGCTCATTACGAACTTCGTCTTCTACCAGCTGATCGAAGTCCAGCCAATCTCTCTTACTCATCGTCAGTATTCATCATCGGTTGCTGTTGCCAACAGGCGGCGGCCTGTCGATGACCAGAGGCTATGCACAACGCAAATCTACAATAGATCATAGATAACTATCATCTATTACTTCCATCCGCGATGTCTGTCACATTCCCCGGCAATAGCGTTAACTGCTTCAAATTTTGACGCATTTTTCGCCTCCCACTACCGTCAATTGCTTGACGCATTTCCGTATTTCTCTAAATTGTACTAGCGAGAGTTGGCGAGCATTTGAACAACTCGTCACTCCACCACCGGTTCATTCCATCTTACTTATAAAGATTTACGAAGGATGTCGAAGTATGGAAATGGGTACTGTTAAGTGGTTCAACAATGCCAAAGGGTTCGGCTTTATTTGCCCTGAGGGCGGCGGCGAAGACATTTTCGCCCATTACTCCACCATCCAGATGGATGGTTACAGAACGCTTAAAGCCGGACAAGCCGTTCGGTTTGATGTTCACCAGGGGCCGAAAGGCAATCACGCCAGCGTGATTGTTCCTGTGGAAGCAGAAGCGGCTGCATAACTCTTTTGCTTCATTGTGTACATCCTGCCAGTAAAATGCCAGTCCTTCTGACTGGCATTTTTTTGTTTCTACTCGCGGGCCAGCGCATCTACCGGATCGAGGCGCGCGGCATTTCGCGCCGGCAGCCAACCAAACAGCACGCCGGTTAGCGTCGAGCACAAAAACGCCGTCAGCAGCGCCAGCGGAGAAAAACCGATCTCCCAGCCGGGTAAAAACAGCTGCAGAACCACCGCGATCATCAGCGATAAAGTCACGCCGAGCGCGCCGCCGACCAGACAGACTAAAACAGCCTCAATCAGAAACTGCTGCAGTACGTCGCTGGCCCGCGCCCCGACCGCCATCCGAATCCCAATTTCACGCGTTCGTTCGGTCACCGACACCAGCATGATATTCATAACGCCGATACCGCCCACCACCAGCGCAATCACCGCAACCAGCGTCAGAAACAGCTGTAATGTATGTGTGGTCCGTTCCGCCGTTTTCAAGATGCTGTCCATATTCCAGGTAAAAACATCTTTTTTGCCATGGCGCAACTCAAGCAAACGCAGCAGCTGCTGTTCGGCGGCGGCGCTGTCATACCCTTCCCTCACGCGAACGGTAATCGAATTGAGCCACGATTGCCCCATCACTCTCCCGGCCATGGTGGTGTACGGCAGCCAGACGCGGAGGATTTTACTGCTGCCGAACATCGACTGCTTCTCATCCGCTACCCCGACGATGGTCGCCGGCATATTGCCGACGAGGATTATCTCCCCGACAACTCGCGTTTTGTGCGGAAACAGCTGGCGACGCGTATTGCTATCCAACACCACCACCTGCGCCCGACTGTTGAGCTGCAGCTCGTTAAACGTATTGCCTTCGCTAAAGGTCATGCCGTAGACATTAAAATACTGTGGCCCGACCCCTTCCGCGCTGGCGGCAACATCGATGTTGTCGGCACGCAGACGCAGGCTTTTCGACACCGCGGGCGTCGCCGAACTCACCCACGGCTGCTTCTGAATGGCCAGCAGATCGTCATATTTCAGCGCCTGCTGATAGCGGGGGTCGTCATCGCCAAAATCTTTACCGGGATAAACATCGATCGTGTTGGTGCCAATCGCGCGAATATCCGCCAGCACCATCTGCTTCGCCGCATCGCCGACCACCACGATCGACACCACCGACGCGATGCCAATAATGATGCCGAGCATGGTCAACAGCGTGCGCATTTTATTCGCCGCCATCGCCCGCCAGGCCATCACCAGCGCTTCACGAAAACCGCTGGTAAACTGGCGCCATGCGGAAGGCTCTTCACCGCCCAACGGCCGGGCTACCCCGCCGCTGACCGGACCTTTCGCCGGCGGGTTACGCACAATTTCCCCATCGTGGATCTCAATGATCCGTTCGGCCTGCGCCGCCACCTGCGGATCATGGGTGACGATAATCACCGTATGCCCCTGCGATTTCAGCTGGTGCAGAATCGCCATGACCTCTTCACCCGAGCGGCTGTCCAATGCGCCGGTCGGCTCATCGGCCAGAATCACCTCCCCGCCATTCATCAGCGCGCGGGCGATACTGACCCGCTGCTGCTGGCCGCCGGAGAGCTGCGAAGGCTGATATTCCGCTCTCTCTCCCAGACCAAGCCGCACCAGCAAATCATGCGCCCGGGCCAGACGTTCTCGTCGCTCGGCCCCGGCATACACCGCCGGGACTTCAACATTCTGCGCTGCCGTCAGGTGCGAGAGCAGATGGTAACGCTGGAAAATAAAACCAAAATGTTCCCGTCGCAGGCGGGCCAGCGCATCACCGCTGAGCGAGGAGACATCGGTTCCGGCAACGCGGTAGCTGCCGCTGGTCGGCTTATCGAGACAGCCGAGAATATTCATCAGCGTCGATTTTCCTGAACCCGATGCCCCGACAATCGCCACCATTTCACCAGCGGCAATGCTCAGCGTCACGCCCTTGAGCACGTCAACACTGCCGTCGCCGGAGAGGTAGCTGCGGCGGATATCACGCAGTTCCAGCAACGCCGTCATTTTGCCGTCCCGCTACGACTTTCGCCGACGATCACCTCATCGCCTTCTTCCAGCCCTTTCACCACCGCCACATCGGTATCGTTGCGCGCGCCGATAGTCACTTCGCGCTCTTTCACCTCGCCGGTGCGCAGCAGCCGCACGTGGTAACGGTTATCGCCGATGGCATCGCCCAGCGCGCTGAGCGGGATGGTGATGACATTTTTGACTTCCGCCATCTGGATATGTACCTGGGCCGTCATCTCCAGGCGCAGGATCCCCTGCGGGTTCGGCACTTCAAAGCGAGCGTAATAGAAAATGGCGTCGTTGACTTTTTCCGGGGTAGGTAAAATATCCTTCAGGCTCCCCTCGTAGCGGGTCAGCGGGTCGCCGAGCACGGTAAACCAGGCTTTTTGCCCCGGGCGAAGGTGAATCACGTCCGCCTCAGATACCTGAGCTTTGACCAGCATCGTACTGAGATCGGCCAGGGTCAGAATATTGGGCGCCTGCTGGGCGGCAATCACCGTTTGCCCCTGCAGGGTGGTAATTTGCGTCACTTCACCGGACATCGGCGCCAGAATCCGCGTGTAGTCGAGGTTGGTTTTGGCGGTATCCAACGTCGCCTGATTACGCTTTATCTGCGCTTCAATGGTACCAATCTGCGCCTCTTTCACCGCCAAATCCGTCGCCGCCGTATCCAGCTCCTGGCGGGAAACCAGCTGGCGTTGGGCCAGCTGCTGCTGGCGAGCCAGGGTGACCGCGGCAAGCTTACGTTCGGCGCGCGCCTGATTCAGCTGGGCGCGCAGTTCCATCAACGTCGCGTCGACTTCTTTGATCTGGTTTTGCGCCTGCTCAGGGTCAATCACCCCCAGCAGCTGATCCTTCTGAACCTTGTCGCCGATATTCACGCGCAGCGTTTTTAACTGTCCGCTCACCTGCGCCCCGACATCGACTTTGCGCAGGGCGTCCAGTTTGCCGGTGGCCAGCACGCTCTGCTGTAAATCGCCTTTACGCACCACTAATGTCTGATACTGCGGCAGCGGCGCATTGAGTATCCGCCATCCCCAGAAGGCCAGCGCCAGCACGATAACGACCAGCAGCCACCAGACTTTCCTGCGTTTTCCATTGAGCTTCATAAAAATTCCTGATGTTTTCACTCGCAGAGCCAGGTGGTGATTCTATCCGCAGAGGGTAAAAACATAACGCTAAATTTGAATCATTCTTATTGTCACCACGCTTAGTCTGCCCGACCGCGCGCCAGCCACAGCACGCGGGAGAACATTTTTTTCAGCAGCGTCGGCACCGACTCCACGCCGCGGCGACCGGCCTCCATCGCCACCTCAATGGCCAGATCCGGTTTTGACGAGCGGTGAATCGCCTTGGTAATCACCCGTCGCATATTCATCGGCACATTCGCCGGTAGCTGCGCCACCCGATGATAAACATCGTTAAAGCCCTGGCGATACATAAAGTGCTCCATGTCCAGCGCCGGAAGCGTGGTCAGGTGCTCGCGTTCAAGATCGCGATCATCGTTGAGCAGGCCACGAACCGTCGCCGCATATTTTTTCCCCGCCTCATCGCCGTCGACCAGCACGTGCCATTGAATTCCCATCCGACGGGCAAACTTGATCAGCGGCTTCAGCCCCGACTGAGCAAATTCAATGACCTTGACCCCTTCAGCATCAAAATGATGCCCGCACTGCCGGGCTAGTTCGTTGATAACCCAGGTCTCGGTCTCCCCTTCAACCAGCAGCCAGCAGCGGGCAAACAGTGAGGAGGAGCGGTTAAAGCGAATGTGAAAAGCGATGCGCCGGCTGTCTTCCGCATTCATCCCCCCAGGCCCAAGCCGCCAGGCCGATACGCGCGAGGATTCGCGCACCAGTCGGCAGACGTGTTCCACCGGCGTCAACGACAGGAGTTCGCCGGAGTTGGTGGTCGTGACGCGCTGCAGCGGCAGCAAATTCAGTAAATGCCAGGCTACCGACAGCATAATGGGATGCAGACGCGTTTCCGGATCTTCAATCAACAGCAGAGGCCGCGCGTCGCGGTCGAGCCTTACCGTCCCTTTGGCCTGTAGCAGGGTTGAAAACAGACCAAGCAGGATCACCCGATGGCTACGGCCGCCGGGCTTATCAATCATCCGGTTAATAATATCCAGGTAACGCCAGCTACGCTGTTCGTCATGCGAGTGACGACGCATCAGGCGGTGACGAGATTGCGCGCTACTCTGCTCGGCAAAATAGTGCTCCAGCAGTTGCACCATAGCCGATAGCCCCTGGCGTATCTGACTATCGGTTAAATTTTGCGGGTGATTCACCAGCTCGCGGGAGAGAAAATCCAGCTGGCGAGCGGTTATCTCAATCTGCGGCGAGTGCGGAACGGCATCATTATGAATGCGCCGCATAAAGCGCGCATCGCGCAGACGCAGAACCGGCATCAGCCGCACCAGGTGGCGCACCATTTCGTCAATATCGTCCAGCGCCAGCGCCTCGCCTCTGCTGTTGATAAAGCTGCGCAGCGTCATGACGCTGTTGTCATCGGTCAGCTCGCCTTCCAGGCGATAAAAAATGCGCTGATAGCCATCCTCGCAGGGCACCCAGCAGTCGCTCAGCGGACGAAAACGGCGCACCCGATGGTGGCCTGGCTCATTCTCGCGGAAGGTCAAAATGATATGCAGATGATGTTCACGTCCCTGAACATCGCCCGGCGGAAACCAGAAATCATCGCGGACGAAGTGATAGAGCTCAAATTCCGGCGAAAGCAGTAGCGTCAGCGCATCCAGCAGGCTGGATTTACCCCATGCATTCTCGCCGATCAGAACGTTATTTTGCTCCAGCATCAGCGATAAACGATTGATGCCGCGAAAACCGACGATTTCTACCCGCTCAAGATGCATATCTCCTCCGCTCAGTCACCACTTTCTCCTTCAATAATCAGCAGTATAGCGAGACATGCGTAAACATGACACTACCGGCCCAAACGCGGCCCCGAGCCGACGAGTGACATTGCCCGGGTTATGATTATTAACCGTGCTATTTATTCTGAAAATAATTCATTCACCAAAGTGGTTATCTTTATTATTTTTGTTCTACACTTTTGTGCAATCACCAATGGTGCAAGGATTAAGATCACATTGCCCTAAATCAAATTAAATCTAGTTATTTAGCTAGCCGCAGGATGACGATCGTCCATAAAATAGCGTCGCTTTATTTTTATCGTTATCCTTTATGTCGTTAAATAAAGATCGGCACACAATCCGTGCCCGTTTACATTATTCTTTTGAGGTGGTTATGTTCAGAAAATTAGCAGCGGAATGCTTTGGTACATTCTGGCTTGTGTTTGGTGGGTGCGGTAGCGCCGTGCTCGCCGCAGCCTTCCCGGAGCTGGGAATTGGGTTTGCCGGGGTGGCTTTAGCCTTCGGTTTAACTGTATTAACCATGGCATTTGCCGTCGGTCATATTTCCGGTGGGCACTTCAACCCGGCGGTCACTTTAGGTCTGTGGGCCGGCGGTCGTTTCCCGGCGAAGGACGTGATTGGCTATATTATTGCCCAGGTGGTTGGCGGTATTATTGCCGCTGCCGTTCTGTATGTGGTGGCCAGCGGTAAAGCCGGTTTTGATGCCGCAGCCAGCGGCTTTGCTTCCAACGGCTTCGGAGAACATTCGCCTGGCGGCTACTCCATGCTGTCCGCCATTGTGATTGAAATTGTCCTGACCTGCGGCTTCCTGCTGGTCATTCATGGCGCAACGGATAAAAACGCACCGGCCGGCTTCGCGCCCATCGCGATTGGCCTGGCGCTAACCTTAATCCACCTGATCAGCATCCCGGTCACCAATACCTCGGTTAACCCGGCGCGCAGCACCGCCGTGGCGATTTTCCAGGGGGGTTGGGCGCTGCAGCAGCTGTGGTTATTCTGGGTGATGCCTGTTATCGGCGGTATCCTCGGCGGCGTGTTGTACCGTACTCTGCTGGAAAAACGCAATTAACCCTTTATCTGGTTTCACGCAAGGCCCGGCAATGCCGGGCCTTTCTTTTCAGGCACAGCTTTACTCGGTTCTCTGATTTGGGTAGTGTCAGTGGCGCTCACCTCATTCTGCAAGGACCAGATCGTTCATGTTTTCGGGATTATTAATCATTCTGCTGCCATTGGTTGCCGGCTACCTTATTCCTCTGCGTCACCCTTCAGTACTAAAACTTATTACGCGACTGTTGAGCTGGATTGTCTACGTGATCCTCTTTTTCATGGGGATTAGTCTCGCCTTCCTCGACAATCTCTCCAGCAACCTGCTGTCCATTCTTCATTATGCGGTGGTCAGCGTGGTGGTTATTCTGCTGTGTAATATTGCCGCATTAATGTGGCTCGAGCAGAAAATGCCGTGGCGTCACCAGCACCGGCAGGAGAAATTACCTTCGCGCGTCGCAATGGCCATGGAATCTCTGCAGCTGTGCGGCGTGGTGCTTATTGGTTTCCTGATTGGTCTGAGCGGTTTGTCATTTTTACAGCATGCCACCGAGGCGAGCGAATATACGCTGATCTTCCTGCTGTTCCTGATTGGTATTCAGCTGCGAAATAATGGAATGACTTTACGGCAAATAGTACTTAATCGTCGCGGCATGATTGTGGCGGTGGTCGTCACGGCGAGTTCATTAGCCGGCGGGGTGATTAACGCCTTTATTCTCGACCTGCCGCTGAAGACCGGTCTGGCCATGGCCTCCGGGTTCGGCTGGTATTCGCTCTCCGGGATCCTGATGACTGAATCCTTTGGACCGGTCATCGGCAGCGCCGCATTCTTCAACGACCTTTCCCGCGAGCTGCTGGCCATCATGCTGATCCCGGGCCTGGTTCGCCGCAGTCGCTCCACGGCATTAGGGCTATGCGGCGCCACCTCAATGGACTTTACCCTGCCGGTTTTACAGCGTTCCGGCGGCGTCGAGATTGTCCCTGCCGCCATCGTCCACGGTTTTGTTCTGAGCCTGCTGGTGCCGGTGCTGATCGCCCTCTTCTCGGCCTGAAGCATTCAGCGCCCTCACTCTGCCCCCGGCGATGGTATTCGCCGCGCCCGGGGGCACATCGCCCTGGTCTTGATCTGTACCTCCGTGGCGGTAGCCCACCGCGGCCAAATTTGCGCTAAATCAATCTCCCTTTAAATTGTATCAGAAATACCTTTTCTCCCTTCTTTTACCGGCATAACCTTAAACATGTATCTCAAATATAACTTTAAAAAAGGTGTGACCATGTTTTGTGTGCAATGTGAACAAACCATCCGTACCCCGGCAGGGAACGGCTGCTCTTACGCGCAGGGTATGTGCGGTAAAACGGCAGAAACGTCCGATCTCCAGGATCTGCTGATTGCTTCCCTACAAGGTCTGTCCGCATGGGCGGTAAAGGCCCGTGAATATGGCATCATCAATCATGATGTTGATAATTTTGCCCCGCGCGCATTTTTCTCCACGCTGACCAACGTTAACTTCGATTCCCCGCGTATTGTTGGCTACGCGCGTGAGGCGATTGCCATGCGCGACGCGCTGAAAGCACAATGCCTGAGCGTTGATGCGACCGCCAGCGTCGATAACCCGATGGCCGATCTGCAGCTGGCGAGCGACGATCTCGGCGACCTGCAGCGCCAGGCGGCGGAATTTACCCCCAACAAAGACAAAGCGGCTATTGGCGAGAACATTCTCGGCCTGCGTCTGCTGTGCCTGTACGGCCTGAAAGGCGCAGCGGCCTATATGGAGCACGCGCACGTTCTCGGTCAGTACGACAATGACATTTATGCGCAGTACCACAAAATCATGGCCTGGTTAGGCACCTGGCCCGCCGATCTGAACGCTCTGCTGGAGTGCTCAATGGAAATCGGCCAGATGAACTTCAAAGTAATGAGCATTCTGGATGCCGGTGAAACCACTCAATATGGCCATCCGACCCCGACTCAGGTCAACGTCAAAGCGACCGAAGGCAAGTGCATCCTGATCTCTGGCCACGACCTGAAAGATCTCTACAATCTGCTGCAACAAACCGAAGGCACCGGCGTCAATGTCTATACCCACGGTGAAATGCTGCCGGCGCACGGCTATCCGGAGCTGCGTAAATTCAAACATCTGATCGGTAACTACGGTAGCGGCTGGCAAAATCAGCAGGTAGAATTTGCCCGCTTCCCTGGCCCTATCGTGATGACCTCGAACTGCATTATCGACCCGACCGTTGGCGCCTATGATGACCGTATCTGGACCCGCAGCATTGTCGGCTGGCCGGGCGTCAATCACCTGGAGGGGGATGATTTTGCTCCGGTTATCGCTCAGGCACAGCAGATGGCGGGCTTCCCGTACAGCGAAATTCCACACCTGATCACCGTCGGCTTCGGTCGCCAGACGCTGCTCGGCGCCGCGGATACCCTTATCGACCTGGTGAGCCGTGAAAAACTGCGCCATATCTTCCTGGTCGGCGGCTGCGACGGCGCGCGCGGTGAACGTAACTACTTCACCGATTTCGCCACCAGCGTCCCGGATGACTGCCTGATCCTGACCCTGGCCTGCGGTAAATACCGCTTTAACAAACTGGACTTCGGCGATATCGAAGGTCTGCCGCGTCTGGTCGATGCCGGTCAGTGCAACGACGCCTACTCGGCGATTATTCTGGCGGTCACCCTCGCGGAGAAACTGGGCTGCGGCGTCAACGATCTCCCGCTCTCGCTGGTGCTCTCCTGGTTTGAGCAAAAAGCGATTGTTATTCTGCTGACCCTGCTTTCGCTGGGGGTGAAGAACATCGTGACCGGTCCAACCGCGCCGGGCTTCTTCACGCCGGACCTGCTGGCGATTCTCAATGAGAAGTTTGGCCTGCGTTCAGTGACCACCGTAGAAGAAGACATGCAGCAGCTGCTAAGCGCGTAAGGAGCGAGAGAATGACCATGCCAACCCATCAGTGCCCGTGGCGGATGCAGGTTCATCACATCCATCAGGAGACGCCGGATGTCTGGACGATTTCGTTGCTCTGCCACGACTATTATCCGTACCGTGCCGGGCAGTACGCGCTGGTGAGCGTGCGCAATTCGGCAGAGACGCTGCGCGCTTATACCCTTTCGTCGACGCCGGGGGTCAGCGAATACATTACGCTGACCGTTCGCTGGATTGACGAGGGAGCCGGCTCACAGTGGCTGACCCGTCAGCTCAAACGCGGTGATTATCTCTGGCTGTCCGACGCGATGGGTGAGTTCACCTGTGAAGATAAAGCGGAAGACAAGTTCCTGATGCTGGCCGCCGGCTGCGGCGTGACCCCGATTATGTCGATGCGCCGCTGGTTGGCAAAATATCGTCCACAGGCCGATGTGCAGGTGATTTACAATGTTCGCTCGCCTCAGGATGTGATTTTCGCCGATGAGTGGCGACAGTACCCGGTGACGCTGGTGGCGGAAAATAACGCTACCCACGGTTTTGTCGCCGGGCGTCTGACCACGGAGTTACTGAAAAGCGTGCCGGACCTCGCAACCCGTACGGTAATGACCTGCGGACCTGCGCCCTATATGGATTGGGTCGAGCAGGAAGTGACCGCCCTTGGCGTAACGCGCTTCTTTAAAGAGAAGTTCTTTACGCCGGTTGCACAAGCGGCCACCGCCGGACTGAAGTTCACCAAACTGCAGCCAGCGAAGGCGTTTTATGCACCGGTCGGCACCACGCTGCTGGAGGCGCTGGAAAGCAACCAGGTGCCGGTGACCGTCGCCTGCCGCGCGGGGGTGTGCGGCTGCTGCAAAACCAAAGTGGTTTCTGGTGAATATACCGTCAGCAGTACCATGACGTTAACCGATGCGGAAATCGCTGAGGGTTACGTGCTGGCCTGCTCCTGCCATCCGCAGGGGGATTTGGTTCTCGCCTGATCGTAGAGTTGTCCGACCTACGAGAGCCGTTGTCGTTTTGTCGGTCGGGTCAACACCGCGCCACCCGACACAAATGCCCGGTGGCGCTAACGCTTACCGGGCCTACGAGAGTCGCTGTAGGCCGGATAAGCGCAGCGCCATCCGGCAATTCCTCATCGCCAGACCGAATTTCCCACCACCGAGAAACGCCCCGCCCCAAGACAGGCAATCGCCAGCGCGCCAATAAAGAAATAGACCAGACTCTCAATTGCCCAGGCCCCGGTTTTATCCAGCGATCCGGTTTCGCCCATTCCCACCATCAGCCACGCCACGATCATCGTAAACGCCAGTACCAGCGCCGCCGGACGAGTAAGGATCCCCAGAATCAGCAGACAAGGCGCAACCACCTCCCCCACCAGTACGCCATAGGCGATAAAACCGGGCAATCCTTTGGCCACCAGCATACCGCTAATGCCGTCCACGCCAGCAACAAGCTTATGCAATCCGTGAAACAGCATCAGCCCACCCACTGCAAGTCGTAACAAGAGTTTGCCGACATCATCATGCGAAAACATTTTATTAACAGCATTTAACAGCGATTTAACCATTTGAAATGATTCCTGTTTACCGTCTGGTGTGTCGACACAATATGCGGGATTTGCGAACAATAAAACCAGCGGAAAATGAGGGGGACTGGCGGGCGGAACGGTCAGTTTCATCTAAGCTTGTAAGCGTTATCACAAAAAGGAGATGGAGAACCATGAAGCAAACTGTGGCGGCATACATAGCAAAAACACTTGAACAGGCCGGCGTAAAACGCATATGGGGCGTCACCGGCGACTCCCTCAATGGACTGAGCGATAGCCTGAACCGGATGGGCACCATTGCCTGGATGCCCACCCGACATGAAGAGGTCGCCGCCTTTGCGGCAGGCGCCGAAGCGCAGTTAACCGGTGAGCTGGCGGTTTGCGCAGGTTCGTGCGGCCCGGGTAACCTCCATCTGATTAACGGCCTTTTTGACTGCCATCGCAACCACGTTCCCGTGGTGGCCATCGCCGCCCATATTCCCTCCAGTGAAATCGGCAGCGGCTATTTTCAGGAAACCCATCCGCAGGAGCTGTTCCGCGAATGCAGCCACTATTGCGAGCTGGTCTCCACGCCAGAGCAAATCCCGCAGGTGCTGGCAATAGCGATGCGCAAAGCGGTGATTAACCGTGGCGTATCGGTGGTCGTGCTGCCCGGCGACGTGGCGCTGAAAGCCGCGCCGGAGAACGCCAGCACTCACTGGTACGCTGCGCCGCTGCCGACGGTCACGCCGCCGGAAGAGGAGATCAAAAAGCTGGCGCAGGTACTGCGCTATTCCAGCAATATCGCCCTGCTGTGCGGCAGCGGCTGCGCTGGCGCGCACGCCGAGCTGGTCCAATTTGCCGCGAAATTAAAAGCCCCTGTCGTTCATGCCCTGCGTGGCAAAGAGCACGTTGAGTATGACAACCCCTATGATGTCGGGATGACCGGACTGATTGGCTTCTCCTCAGGTTTCCATACCATGATGAATGCCGATACCCTGGTGCTGCTTGGAACCCAGTTCCCCTACCGGGCCTTCTACCCCACCGACGCCAAAATCATCCAGATTGATATCAACCCCGGCAGCATCGGCGCCCACAGCAAAGTCGATATGGCGCTGGTCGGCGATATTAAATCCACGCTCGGCGCGCTGCTGCCGCATCTGGAAGAGAAAACCGACCGCGCGTTTCTGGATAAAGCCCTTGAGCACTACCGCGAAGCGCGTAAAGGACTCGATGACCTGGCGAAACCAAGCGACAAAGCGATTCACCCGCAGTATCTGGCGCAGCAGATCGGCCATTTTGCCGCCGACGACGCAATTTTCACCTGCGACGTCGGGACGCCAACCGTCTGGGCCGCCCGCTATCTGAAAATGAACGGCAGACGCCGCCTGATCGGGTCGTTTAACCACGGTTCGATGGCTAACGCCATGCCGCAGGCGATTGGCGCCAAGGCGACAGCGCCGGATCGCCAGGTGGTGGCGATGTGCGGCGATGGCGGTTTCAGCATGTTAATGGGCGACTTCCTCTCGCTGGCGCAAATGAAGCTGCCGGTAAAAATTATCATTTTTAACAATAGCGTCCTCGGCTTCGTGGCAATGGAAATGAAAGCCGGAGGCTATCTGACCGACGGCACCGAATTGCACGACACGAATTTCGCCCGCATTGCTGAAGCCTGCGGGATCACAGGGATCCGCGTCGAAAAAGCCAGCGAGGTCGATAGCGCGTTACAGACCGCGTTTAGTACCGATGGTCCGGTACTGGTGGATGTTGTCGTCGCCAAAGAGGAGCTGGCCATTCCGCCACAGATCAAACTGGAGCAGGCCAAAGGGTTTAGTCTGTACATGCTGCGCGCCATTATCAGCGGACGCGGCGATGAGGTAATCGAACTGGCGAAAACCAACTGGCTCAGGTAAAACATTCTTTTAGTTAATACCTGAAATCATGCCCGATGCCGTGATGCGGCGCGCCCGAGAATCCCCGACGACAGCACCACGCCTGTCGCCGGGGTCAGAAAAGGCGCGCCACAGCCGCCTGCGGGATGAGCCACCCAGAAGGAAATGCCGTGATAGATTTACGCAGTGATACCGTAACCCGCCCATCACCCGCCATGCTGGAGGCGATGATGGCCGCCCCGGTCGGAGACGACGTGTATGGTGACGATCCAACGGTAAATGAACTTCAGCGCTACGCCGCCCAGCTGGCCGGTAAAGAAGCCGCGCTGTTCCTGCCCACCGGTACCCAGGCTAATCTGGTCGGCCTGCTGAGCCACTGCCAGCGCGGCGAAGAGTATATCGTCGGCCAGGGCGCACATAACTATCTGTATGAAGCGGGCGGTGCGGCGGTACTGGGTAGCATTCAGCCGCAGCCGATAGACGCCGCCGCAGACGGCACTCTGCCGCTGGATAAAGTCGCCGCGAAGATTAAACCTGACGATATCCACTTTGCCCCAACTCGCCTGCTGAGCCTCGAAAATACCCATAACGGTAAGGTTCTGCCGCGTGACTATCTCAAAGAAGCCTGGCAATTTACCCGCGAGCGCAATCTGGCGCTGCACGTTGACGGCGCGCGTATCTTCAATGCGGTCGTGGAATACGATTGTGAGCTGCGGGATATCGCCCAATATTGCGACTCTTTTACTATCTGTCTTTCTAAAGGATTGGGCACGCCGGTCGGCTCGCTGCTGATCGGTAGCCACGAGTACATTCGCCGCGCCACCCGCTGGCGGAAAATGGTCGGCGGCGGCATGCGCCAGGCCGGTATTCTGGCGGCGGCAGGCCTCTATGCCCTGCAAAACAACGTCCAACGGTTAAAAGAGGACCACGACAATGCGGCGTGGATGGCCGGGCAGCTCAGCGCAATGGGCGCCGACGTGACCCGGCATGATACCAACATGGTGTTTGTCCGCGTAGGAGAGGAACACGCCGAAGCGCTGGGCGCATTTATGCAGCAGCGCGGCGTGCTGATCAATGCCTCGCCGATCGTGCGCCTGGTCACCCATCTGGATGTCAGCCGCCAGCAGCTTGCGGACGTCGTCGGCCACTGGCAGGCATTTTTGCAGCGCTAAGGAGCCCGGCGTGTCGCAACGAATTCTGGTGCTCGGTGCCAGCGGCTATATCGGCCAGCATCTGGTGCAGGCATTAAGCGAGCAGGGTTACCCGGTGCTGGCGGCGGCACGCCATGTCGACAGGCTGCAGAAACTCAATCTTCCGGGCGTAAGCTGCCATCCGCTCGATCTTAACCAGCCGCAGGGGCTTTCCGCCCTGCTGGCGCAGGTGGATACCGTTTATTATCTGGTGCACGGGATGGGCGAAGGCGGCGATTTTATTGCGCACGAACGTCGGGTCGCGGTCAACGTTCGCGATGCCCTGCGCGTCACGCCGGTCCGGCAGCTGATTTTTCTCAGCTCCCTGCAGGCGCCGGAAGCCGAACAATCGGATCATCTGCGCGCCAGGCAAATCACCGCCGACATTCTGCGGGAATCCGCCGTACCGGTCACCGAACTGCGGGCGGGAATTATCATCGGCGCCGGCTCCGCCGCTTTCGAAGTGATGCGCGATATGGTCTACAACCTGCCGATCCTGACGCCACCGCGCTGGGTTCGCTCGCGAACGACGCCTGTCGCTCTGGAAAACCTGCTCTATTATCTGGTGCAGCTGCTACACCATCCGGCCAGCGCTCATCGCGTACTGGAGGCCGCCGGACCAGAAATATTAAGCTACCAACAGCAGTTCACTCGCTTTATGGCAGTGAGCGGCAAACATCGCCTGTTAATCCCGATCCCCTTCCCCACCCGCTGGATTTCGGTGTGGTTTCTCAACGTGATTACGTCGGTCCCTCCGACTATCGCCCGGGCATTGATTCAGGGGTTAAAGCACGATCTGATCGCCGACGATCGCGCCCTGCGCGCGTTGATCCCCCAGACGCTGCTCTCCTTTGATGAAGCGGTGCGCCGCACGCTAAAAGAGGAAGAGCAGCTCGCCAACTCCAGCGACTGGGGCTATGACGCCCAGGCGTTTGCCCGCTGGCGGCCGGAGTATGGCTACTATCCTAAACAGGCCGGTTGTACGGTGAGCACCCACGCCAGCGCGGCGGCGCTGTGGCAGGTGGTCAATCAAATCGGCGGCAAAGAGGGTTACTTCTTTGGCAATATTCTGTGGCGGATCCGCGGGGCGATGGACCTGTTGGTCGGCCACCGGTTGGCGAAAGGTCGTCCCGATCGTGCCAACCTACGGACTGGTGATACGGTGGACAGCTGGAAGGTCATTATCGTCGAACCGCAAAAGCAGCTAACCTTATTATTCGGCATGAAAGCGCCGGGTCTTGGGCGCCTGAGTTTTACGCTGAGCGATAAAGGCGATCGCCGCGAACTGGATGTCCGCGCCTGGTGGCATCCTCACGGCATGCCCGGGCTGTTCTATTGGCTGCTGATGATCCCGGCGCATCTGTTTATCTTTCGCGGTATGGCGCGACGCATTGCCCGGCTGGCCGAACAAATCACAGGCAAATAGGCAGTATGTGTGGCATTCTTTCATCATTCTCATTGCATCATGAGGAGAATCACGGAAAAATGCGCACGAAATTCTTTTCTGGGACAGTAGGTTGATATGAAGGTACTGGTTACCGGTGCGACCAGCGGATTAGGCCGCAACGCGGTGGAATATCTGCGTCATCAAGGCATCAGCGTCAGAGCCACCGGGCGTAATGAAGCGATGGGCAAGCTTCTGAGCAAAATGGGCGCCGAGTTTGTGCCTGCTGATTTAACCGAACTGGTTTCTTCGCAGGCCAAAGTGATGCTCGCCGGTATCGATACCCTGTGGCACTGTTCAAGCTTTACCTCTCCCTGGGGTACACAGCAGGCTTTTGATCTCGCTAACGTGCGGGCTACCCGCCGTCTCGGAGAGTGGGCCGTTGCCTGGGGCGTGCGTAATTTCGTTCATATCTCCTCCCCGTCGCTCTACTTTGATTATCACCATCATCGCGATGTGCAGGAAGATTTCCGTCCGCAGCGTTTCGCCAATGAATTTGCCCGCAGCAAGGCGGCCAGCGAAGAGGTCATTCATCTGCTGGCCCAGGCGAACCCCAACACCCGCTTTACCATTCTGCGTCCGCAAAGCCTGTTCGGCCCCCATGATAAAGTGTTTATTCCTCGCCTGGCGCAAATGATGCAGCACTACGGTAGCGTCCTGCTTCCGCGCGGCGGCAGCGCGCTGGTTGATATGACCTATTATGAAAATGCGGTACATGCGATGTGGCTCGCCAGCCAGCCACAGTGCGATCATTTGCCCTCTGGCCGCGCCTGGAATATCACCAACGGCGAACCGCGCACGCTGCACAGCATCGTGCAGAAGCTGATTGATGAACTGGGCATTAAATGCCGGATCCGCTCAGTGCCCTACCCGATGCTGGATATTATCGCCCGCAGTATGGAGCATTTTGGCAACAAGTCCGCCAGGGAACCCGCCTTTACCCACTACGGCGTCTCCAAGCTGAACTTTGATTTTACCCTCGATATCTCCCGCGCTCAGCAAGAGCTGGGCTATCAACCCGTGGTCACGCTGGATGACGGCATTATTCGCACCGCCGCCTGGCTGAAGGACCACGGGAAATTACACCGCTAGCCTCAGGTTATCCCTGGCCATACTTTTCCAGCAGCGCATCGGCGATGGCCTGGGTTTCAGCATCGGCGACGCCATCCCAGCGCGCCGGGCGGAAGTGCATCTGAAAGGCCATAATGACTCGTTTCTGTTGCGCCGGGGTCATCTCTGGCGTGACCTGATAGCCATAGCGGGAGAGCGTATCCAGCAGTTCAGCGCTATCAACCGGTTGATACGATGGCCGACCGTTGAGATAAAACGCCACCCGACTGGCATCCGGCCATGCGCCAATACCTTGCCCGGCCAGCTGCCGCCATGGGAATAACGGCCCGGGGTCGTCCTTACGCTGCGGGGCAATATCGGCGTGGGCAACCACGTTTTGCGGCGCAATGTGGTAGCGGGAAATAATATCTTTTGCCAACGGAATCAGTGCGTTAATCTGTGCCGGGTTGAACGGTGTAAAGCTTTTCCCCCCCACGCTCTTCTGCCAGCCGCGGTTCTCCAGTTCAATGCCAATAGACGTATCGTTAATGCGCGTACTGCCGCGCCAGAAGCTAATCCCGGCATGCCAGGCCAAATCTTGTTCCGGCACCAGTTGCCAGATCCGCGGTTTGCCCTGATACAGCGGCGGCTGCTCGGGGATCAGATAGTGGGAACTGACCTGATTGTCCGTCAGGGTCGCCAGGGAAACGTCAAAGTCATCGGCGGTATAGTGAATGACTAAGACTTTCACTCTCGGGTAGGCTGCCTGCGCCGGATGGCGGGTATCGAGCTGGTAACCGTCGCGGTCAATAATCCCTTTTTCTGCGCTACAACCGGCCAGCAGCAGTAAGAGCGCGATAAGTCCAGAACGTTTCATCGGGAGGTCATCCCGCAACATACGGTGAGTCGGGCCATCAGTCAGATCCTTATATAAATCACCTTCCGCCAATGTCGATAGCGGCTTGACTCATGATAAACCATGAACTCAACGCTGTCTGCCGGTGCCATTTTGCAAATTTCACAGCCGTAATACATAAGGTAAATTTATACTAACCACTGTTTAAAATGAGATTAAGTAGAGTCTTAACTACTCTTTTGAAAAAAGACGCCACAAATCATAAACCCGGAGTCATCTTTTCCTTATCAGTACACGAGTTAGCGATCATAGTTTTGTAGTATTTAGCTTGAAAAAAAAATTCACTTGATTCAATCTGGAACCGCTCATTGGTTAGTTAAAACAAGGGCATGATGATAGCAAGTTAAACAATGGAGATTAAAAATATGAAATATGCAGCTTTAGTGGCAGGTGCAGCATTGTTTTTAACCGCAAACGCATTCTCAGCGGAAATTTTGTCCAAAGAAGATTTCGCCAAAGTGCAGACCCAGTATCAAAAAGTGGGTACCATTTCCTCTACAGGCCAGACCGCTCCTGGCGATGCGCGTGCAGAGTTGCTGAAAAAAGCTGAAGAAAAAGGTGCTGATGTTGTCGTTCTGTCTTCCGGCAACACCGACAAGAAACTTCATGTTTCTGCCAATATTTATAAGAAAAAATAATTAACTTTTTTTCTGAAGGGGATTATCGCCAAATGGCGATAATCCCCCTTGTGTATTCCTGACAAGGTTTATTTTTAGATAGCATTTAATATTTACAGCCCCTGCATATCATTATCAGATAGCGCCCCGCGCAAGACCAGCATACTCAAATTCAGATCGACACATTTTAAATTCCGCCGAAATGATTGTGGTACCACGCCACGAAATGATGTTTAACAACCGAAGTTCATTCTGGCGCCGGCGAGTTGGCTATACTTTGCGGAGATAAAAGCGAGACTAAAATTTACAACCCTGCAGCTGGCAGGCGGCCAAGGAAAAAAGTCATATCGAGCTTCTCTGGGTTGGTCTGTAGCAGTGGTGCGCACACGAGTGCACTCGGTTTTATGAAATCGGTACGGAAGATGTCGATCTGGCGGGAGTCTGCCAGACGGCGCGGGCGCAAGATGCCTTTACTCTCGCCCCAACGCTGCGGGAATCGCCAGCCTGGCGTAGAGAAGTGCAAGCGCTTCATCCAGCGTGATGCCTGCCACAGGATTTGACGGGCGCCGCCTTACGAACTCATACACAATTAAACGCAATAAGAATACGCGCTCCTGACTGGTGAGTTCACGCGCCTGGAATGGGGAAATATGAGCGCAATTTCCCTTTAAGGGCAAAGTATTGCCATCAATAATATGCAGCGAATCGTTAATGGCGTTAAAGAAATCGATTCTGATATGATCTTGCCATATTTTTATAGTGCACAGTTTGGCTTTCCATCCCGAGCCGGCGGGAAACGAGGAATTTTCCCGTTTGCATATTATCAGACACCGATATGGCCAGACTCTCAACATGGACGTCATGCCCCTTAAATCCGTCGAGCCAATAGCGCTGCCTGCCGGCATCGGAAAAATATACCGCATAATCATCATCCCGGATCACCGTCCGGTCGTTTTTTTCACAAAGCGAGGTAATAATTTCGCCCGCACTGGAGTTTATTATTTGCTATTAAATAATAATACCATTGCAGCGGCGGGCTGTGCTTAGAGCTTATCCCGTCAGGTGTAATTGTTGCCGCCCGTCCGGACACCGACAGGGAGTACGTGAGGAGGGTGAGCACTGCCTGGTTCTGAAATGGCAAATACCATATCCTGAGGAGACAGGAGCTCTATTTTAAATATAAATCCTATCGCGCCTGATTATTGAATATTTAAGCAGATATATAGTTTTCATTTTACGGAAAACAGATTGTATTGGCGAAAATAAATAGCGTGTGATCGCTGATAAAAATAGCGCGATCGCTGACAACGCATGGGCAAAAATACACTTTGGGGAAAAATGTATTGCCTGAGCTCTAAGAGTCAAGCACATTCCGGAGCCAGTACGCTATGCTTGAACAGAAACTAATAACGTAGTGAGCTTATAAGGAAATCATCATGCGCTACAAACTCGTTGCTTTTATTATCCCGTGCGCGCTCGCGCTGAGTGCCTGTACCACCGTCACACCCGCCTATAAAGATAATGGCACCCGCAGCGGGGCCTGCATCGAAGGTGGGCCGGATGAGGTGGCGCAGAAATTCTACGATTATCAGATCCAGCATCGGAACAACGACCTGACGGCCCTGCGTCCTTATCTCAGCGACGATCTGGCCAAACTGTTAAACGATGCCCGCCAGGATCCGTCACGCAGCTCGCTGCTGCAATCGAACCTCTTCTCCAGCTCGACAACCCCGGCCGATAGCGCCAGCGTGGCCAGCGCCTCGACCATTCCAAACCGCGATGCCCGCAATATCCCTCTGCGCGTCGATTTAAAACAGGGCAGTCAAAGCTGGCAGGATGAAGTGCTGATGATTCAGGAAGGCCAGTGCTGGGCCGTCGACGACGTGCGTTATCTTGGCATTAACTCCCATGCCCCGGCCGGTTCCCTGCAACAGAGTCTTGAAAAACGCGGATAAGGGCGTGGAACCCACGCCGCTGAAACGATAACCCCGGTAAAATGTCGGTATTTCTCCAGGTTATGCCGACATTTGTGCCTCCCCACCCCACGAACCCATATTTTGTGCTAAGTTTAGAGGTAAATGTGGTTTACATTTAACTTTTAACGCATAAATATTGCATAACTATTCTGTCAAAGGTAGTATTTGCGGCCTCAATAGCTATTCGTATCAGACAGCCCAGATGAGTATTAAACTAAACGGCATTAACTGCTTCTACGGCGCGCATCAGGCGCTGTTCGACATCACGCTGGATTGCCCGCAGGGGGAAACGCTGGTGCTGCTCGGCCCCAGTGGCGCCGGGAAAAGCTCGCTGCTTCGCGTACTCAACCTGCTGGAAATGCCGCGTTCCGGGACATTACATATCGCCGGTAACCACTTCGACTTTACCAAAGCGCCTTCTGACAAAGCCATTCGTGAGCTGCGCCAGAACGTGGGTATGGTTTTCCAACAGTATAATCTGTGGCCGCACCTGACGGTGCAGCAAAACCTGATTGAAGCCCCCTGCCGCGTGCTGGGGTTAAGTAAAGACATGGCGCTCGCTCGCGCCGAAAAACTGCTGGAACGTCTTCGTCTCAAGCCCTACAGCGATCGCTATCCGCTGCATCTTTCCGGTGGCCAGCAGCAGCGCGTCGCCATTGCGCGGGCGCTGATGATGGAACCTCAGGTTCTGCTGTTTGATGAACCTACCGCCGCACTCGACCCGGAAATCACCGCTCAGATCGTCAGCATTATCCGCGAACTGGCCGGTACCGGCATTACGCAGGTTATCGTCACCCACGAAGTGGAAGTGGCGCGTAAAACGGCAAGCCGGGTGGTGTATATGGAAAATGGTCACATCATTGAACAAGGGGATGCCAGCTGCTTTACGCATCCTCAGACCGACGCGTTTAAAAACTATCTTTCACATTGATGTTTTCGGGGAAATGACGATGAAAAAAGTACTGATTGCCGCGATCCTGGCCAGCATGAGTCTGTCAGCTACTGCCGCCCAGACCATTCGTTTCGCCACTGAGGCCTCCTACCCTCCGTTTGAATCGATTGATGCCAACAATAAAATTGTCGGTTTTGATGTCGATCTGGCCAACGCGCTGTGTAAAGAAATTGATGCCACCTGCACCTTTACCAACCAGGCCTTCGACAGCCTGATCCCCAGCCTCAAATTCCGCCGCGTCGATGCGGTGATGGCCGGGATGGATATCACGCCTGAGCGTGAAAAACAGGTGCTGTTCACGACCCCTTACTACGAAAACTCGGCGCTGTTTGTCGGCCAGCAGGGTAAATACACCAGCCTCGAACAGCTGAAAGGCAAAAAAGTCGGCGTCCAGAACGGGACCACGCACCAGAAATTTATTAACGACAAACACCCTGAAATCACCACCGTGCCATACGACAGCTACCAGAATGCGAAGCTGGATCTGCAAAATGGCCGTATTGATGCCGTGTTTGGCGATAATGCCGTCGTCACCGAGTGGCTGAAAAGCAATCCGAAGCTGGCCGCGGTGGGCGATAAAGTCACCGATAAAGACTACTTCGGTACCGGTCTGGGCATTGCGCTTCGTCAGGGCAATACCGAACTGCAGCAGAAATTTAATGCTGCGCTGGAAAAAGTGAAAAAAGATGGGACTTACCAGACCATCTATAGCAAATGGTTTCAGAAGTAACGCTAAATGAATGAAATTTTTCCATTAGCAAGTGCCGCCGGGATGACCGTCGGCCTTGCCGTTTGCGCGCTCATCATCGGCCTTGTGCTGGCGATGCTGTTTGCCGTGCTGGAGTCAGTGAAATGGCGCCCGCTGGCATGGCTCGCAACCGGCGTGGTCACGGTTCTGCGTGGACTACCGGAGATTCTGGTGGTCCTGTTTATCTATTTCGGCTCCTCACAGCTGCTGCTTACGCTCTCCGACGGTTTTACGATCAATCTTGGCTTTGTGCAGATTCCGGTACAGATGCAGATTGAAAACTTCGACGTCAGTCCGTTCCTGTGCGGCGCCATCGCGTTGTCCCTGCTTTACGCCGCTTACGCCTCGCAAACTCTGCGCGGAGCGCTTAAGGCGGTACCTCAGGGACAGTGGGAGTCCGGCCAGGCGCTGGGGCTATCGAAAGGGGCGATCTTCTTCCGTCTGGTGATGCCGCAGATGTGGCGTCATGCGTTGCCGGGCCTCGGCAACCAGTGGCTGGTTCTGCTGAAAGATACCGCGCTGGTCAGTTTAATCAGCGTCAACGATCTGATGCTGCAAACCAAAAGCATCGCCACGCGCACCCAGGAGCCGTTTAACTGGTACATCATCGCGGCGGCGATCTATCTGGTCATCACCCTGCTCAGTCAGTACATCCTCAAACGTATTGACCAGCGTGCGACGCGCTTCGAACGGAGACCAGGCTGATGCTCGATTATTTACCCGAACTGCTGAAAGGGCTGCATACCAGCCTGACGCTGACGGCGGCTTCGATCGTCGTGGCGCTGATTCTGGCGCTGGTTTTCACCATCGTCCTGACGCTGAAAACGCCGGTACTGGTGTGGATTGTTCGCGCTTACATCACCTTATTTACCGGTACGCCGCTGCTGGTGCAGATCTTCCTGATTTACTATGGTCCAGGTCAGTTCCCCTCTTTGCAGAACTACCCGGTGCTGTGGCATCTGATTTCTGAACCCTGGCTGTGCGCCATGATAGCCCTGTCCCTCAACAGCGCAGCCTACACCACCCAGCTGTTTTATGGTGCGATCCGCGCCATCCCTGACGGCCAGTGGCAATCCTGCAGCGCGCTGGGCATGAGCAAGAAAGACACGCTGGCGATTCTGCTGCCGTACGCCTTTAAACGCGCCCTCTCTTCTTATTCCAACGAGGTGGTGCTGGTGTTCAAAAGTACCTCTCTGGCTTACACCATTACGCTGATGGAAGTCATGGGGCACGGCCAGCTGCTGTACGGACGTACCTACGACGTGATGGTGTTTGGCGCGGCCGGTATTGTCTATCTCATCGTCAACGGTCTTCTGACGCTGCTGATGCGGTTAGTGGAGCGTAAAGCGCTGGCGTTTGAACGACGGAACTAACCCCAAAAGGGATCCCGTTGGGATCCCTTTTTTTATTCCTTAAAAGAACAGCGCGTTAATCAGCAGTAAGGTGACCGACCCGGTCGCCCAGAGGATAGTTGAAGTGATACTCCACACCTTGATCTGTTCCTGAACTTCAGTCACGCCAAGCGAGCGGTTGACGACCCAAAAATAGGCGTCGTTAAAGTAGGAAAACATGAAGGAGCCAACCGTACAGCCCAGGCCAGCAATAACAGGATCCACGCCTAACGTCCCGATCATCGGGGCGGTAATACTTGCAGCGGTAATCATCGCCACCGTACCAGACCCCTGAATTAAGCGCACCAGCGTCGAAATGGTCAGCGGCAGCAAGACGCCCGGCACGCCTGTCTGGATAATGTAATCGGCGATCATATTACCGGCACCAGAATCACGCAGCACCATCCCCAGCGCCCCTCCCCCGCCGATAACCAGAAAAATGATCCCCGCCGAACGAATCGCATTTTCCATGTTTTGGGTCACTTCTTTACGCTCGTAACGGCTGCCCAGCCCAATAATGGCGATCAGTAGCCCGGTACCCACCGCCGTCACCGGATGACCGATTGCGATGACCATCTGCACTAACGACTGCTGCCACGCATGACTCTCGGGCTCAATATAGCCGAACTCCTTGAAGAAGGTGGCCAGCAGAATAAGCACAATCGGCACCATCAGCGGAGCAAACGAAATCACTTTGCCCGGCAGAGATTCCTCCTGCTGCACACTTTCCTTTGCGGAAACGGGGCGTTCACGGGTAAACCCACTGCCGTCTTCCGTCGGGATCAGGAAAATAGCGTTGCCAAGTCGTCGGGTATACAGGAATCCGGCTATCGCTACCGGTACCGCCACGACCATACTCCAGAGCATAAAGCGGCCAATAGGCATATTGAACTGTGATACCACGCCAAACGGACCAACGGCAGGCGGGATCATGCTATGACTGATCACCAGTCCGGCCGCAAGCGTTGCTCCTAACCCTACCACCGATTTCCCCGTTGAACGGGAGATCGCCTTAACCAACGGTACCAGAACGATAAATGCCGAATCACAGAATACGGCCATTGAGACGATTAGACCGATCATCACCAGCGCCAGCTCCTCGCGCCCCTTGCCCAGCAGGTTGATAAACGAAATCGCCATGCGCTTTGAGGCCCCGCTCATCTGCAACAGCGATCCCATCATCACGCCAAAGCCAATCACGATACCGATATTCCCTAGCGTCCCACCAAAGCCCCGGGTAACAGAAGCGATCATCATTTCGCTTTTCATCCCGCCTAACGAACCGGTAATCACCGCGGCAATGATCAAGGCGGGAAATGCCGGAATGCGCGTTTTAAGGATCATAAAGAGCAGTGCCGCTATTGCGACCAGCAGCCCACCAATCACGCGGAAACTGTCGAGCTCCTCCCCGCTGGTACTTCCAGGATTAAAAATGATTAACCCAATGCCAAGAACTAATACCCCCTTCAATGCCGGACTCATTCCCGCCGCGGCGGCTTCCACTGGTTTATCAGACATACTCACCTCGGATTATTGAGCGGCGGGCGTCACGCCCGCCGCAGGTTATTATTTTTTGTAATAGGGCGCGTAGAGTGCAGCCAGCCTGACCGCTTCAATCAGGCTAACCGGATCGGCAATCCCCTTACCCGCAATATCATTTGCCGTACCGTGATCAACGGAGGTTCGCAGGACAGGCATGCCGCTGGTGATAGAAATGGTGCGGTGGAAGTCCACCATTTTGGTGGCGATATGCCCCTGGTCATGGTACGGCGACAGTACGGCATCCCATGCCCCCAGCAGAGCAAAATGGAACACGCTGTCGGCCGGTTTTGGCCCCTCAATCGCGATACCTTGTTCGCGCGCAAGCTCAATACCCGGCAACAGGACTTCATCATCCTCATGGCCAAACAGACCGTGTTCGCCGCCGTGGGGATTAATCGCAGCCACCACTAGTTTGGGCTGCGGCACGCCAAGCTGCTGCAGCGCGCGGGTACAGCGCACCGCGTAATCGCACACTTTCTCCGGCGTCAGGCTGCGGATCGCCTCCACCAGAGAGAGATGACGCGTCAGGAAGAAAACCCGCAGCGTGCGCACCTGAAACAAAGTCAGCGGATCGCGGGTATCCGTGAGATGAGCAAATATCTCGGTGTGGCCAATAAAATCAACGCCTCCGGCCCGCAGTGACTCTTTATTAATCGGGGTCGTCGCCACCGCGTCAACGTCGCCGCGTAGCGTCATCTTTACCGCTTTCTCAATACAGTCATAGGCCGCCCTGCCGCACTGCCCCTGAATCTCACCCGGTTGGAACACATCAATATTAAGATCCCCGCACTCAATGAGATTCATTAATCCCGGCCGATCGAGATACTCATTCACACCAGTAATGACGTTAATAGCTAACGACACGCCGGAAAACTTCAGCGCCTGTTCAAGAATATGTTTATTTCCGACAACGACCATTCTGGCATATTGTTGCGCGTGCTCAGAGGCCAGGGTTTTTACGGTAATCTCCGGGCCGATGCCAGCAGCATCCCCCATTGGAATAACCACCAACGGTCTCATAATTAACTCCTTTTATATTTACACAGTTTCGGTAATGGCGGTATTGCCCGATACTTTAGTCACTAAATAATCAATACAGTGCACCAGGGTGTTATCATTACCGATAAATCCACCTTTGGTAATTAACGGCAGCCCATCAGCCAATCCCCCGACTAACTTTCCATAGACGGCCAGCGGTTCAACTTCGTCTTTTAATACTACGCCGCTACCTTTTAATCGTCTGGTAATACTGACCATCACATCGCCGCCGCTGCCGTAGAGTCCGCTGATCGGCGATTTTTCTTTCTTCAACACCTGAGCGACGACTTCGGCGATACCACTATTAATCATGCAACTGACCTGATGATTGTCGACTGCGAATTTTTTAGCAAGAGTATCCAGCCTGAAAATATGCTCAGGAGCCTCGACAGAATCAATGCCTATAACATCAAAGGTCCGGGTTTTATCAATTAACCGATCAACGACCTGGGCGGCACTTTCCGGGTTAAGGGAAAAATTGATTAACTCCTCTGCCGACAGCGTCTCAATATAGACTTCGCGCTCGTAGCGTAATTTCTTTATTTGCCGCTGGGTTAAATCAGAAACACTGCCAATGGCCAGAAAAACTTTATTGGTCCGTCTGCGCCCGGATGAAAATTTTAACCATGCCAGCTGCGCGGTGAACAGACCGGGGTCGACGCAAAAACAGGGAATTTTTGCTTTCTGTACCGCCTGCGCTATCTGCTGAATATCATCACCGGTTGTCGCATCAATGATGACAATCCGGACGTTGCCACAATACAACTCCTTCAGTTTTTTAGTCAGCGTGATTTCGCCACGCAGCACATCGCGCAGACAAATATAACTGACATTTTTATTGGTCTGCTGGCGGAACAACTCCACCACCGACGATTCCAGCATTGGGTTTTTAGGATCGTTGCGCATTGCGGTATTCTGTAGCGGAATGCCGTCCACCAGCAGCGATCCTCCCACGCAAATACGCCCGCTGGAGGGATAAACGGGGACGACGATAGCCATCAGATGGGGAAAGCTATCGATGACCGCATCAACTTCAGCGCCTAAATTACCGCGCAGCGTTGAATCAATGCGCTTACTGATCAGCGTCTGCTCCGGGTTAATCCGCGCGACGCATTCCGCTACCCGCCTGTAGGCTTCGGCAGAAGAAACAGAGCGGGAATCTGTAGAAAATGAAACCACGTCAAAGCGCTCCGCCTCTTTCGCGTCGTTATCCAGACAGGTCATGGTCGTAAACCCTTTGGTACTTAACAGCGCGGCGGTCGCATTTGCGCCGGTTAAATCGTCCGCAATTATTGCAATTTTCACAGTGCTTCCCTCTCCGTATCGGGTTGATGTCACCTCATCAGCGAATCGCTATTGACGATGACCTGACTGAATTCCGCCAAATCGGTTATTTTGTAATGGCAGAAGACATTGCGTTTACTCTTATCCACCAGCAGAACTGACTGTGCGGCACGGCTCATTGCCATCCACTTACAGTCCGCTTTACTTTGCGTGGTGGTCATTGCGCCATAATTCTCATCAAAACCATCCGCGCCGATAAAAGCGAGGTCGGTATAATGCTCGCTCAGGTAACGCAGCGTCTCAGTACAATAGGCTGAGCGACTTTCTCTGACTAACTCACCTGGGCAAATAAGCAATTTAATGTTGGGGCGGTCATTCAGAATATAGGCAGTAGAAATATCATTAGTGATCACCGTTAGTGGAATATCTATTAGCCAGGCCAGCTGTTTCACCGTGGTGCCACCGTCCATAAAGACGATCTCTCCAGGACGCAAGAGTTTATAGGCCTGGAGCGCTATCTCCTTTTTCCATGCAATATGGTGTTGCGCTTTATCTTTATATTCTGGACTTTCATTAATGAATCCCTTAATAACTTGACCACCGAATATAACCTTGACCTGCCCGTTCTTCTGGAGTTCCTCAATATCACGGCGAATGGTCATATGTGAAACTGTAAAGTATTCAGCTAACTGGTTAATAGTAGTGGAATGATTAACGTCAAGCATCTCAATAATACGACGCACCCTTTGCGTTTTTGAATAGCGTGTCATGACATTATCTCGCTGAGTGTTAGCTTCACTCGATTTTTAAGCTAACCGTTTTTTAAATATGGAGATGTGAATAAAATCACAAATTCACAGCTCATTCACTCAATCACAGAATAAAAAGAGTACTGTGATCGGACCTACCATAATAACGATAAACGCCTAAAGGAACTCGTTATGAATAATAAAACAAGAAATACATCGGAAATAATTAATCGAGGCCGTAACGTATTGCATGAAGAGGCCAAAGCAATTATTAGCGCAACCTCTAATATTAATGATAATTTTGCACAAGCGATAAATATTATATTAAATGCGCCAGGCAAGGTGGTGCTAAGCGCCATGGGCAAACCCGGCTATATCGCGCATAAAATTTCGGCCACCCTCGCCAGCACCGGCACGCCCTCATTTTATCTGCACCCGGCCGAAGCGTTGCATGGCGATCTGGGAAGAGTCAGCCGCGAAGATGTGGTGATCCTCATCTCCAACAGCGGCGAGACGACAGAAGTCATCAATATGCTCCCCGCGCTCAAGCGAACAGGCGTGCCCATTATTGCGATATGTGGCGCCCCTGATTCCCCGCTGGCAAAATACAGTGACGTTGTTATTTCTTCACAGGTTGAGCATGAATGCTGCCCTCTGGATCTTGCCCCGACAACCAGCACCACGCTGGCGTTGGCCATCGGAGACGCCCTTGCCGTAACCCTGATGCAAGAACGAAACTTCAGCAAAGAGGAGTTTGCCCTCTATCATCCCGGCGGTTCACTCGGCAGGAGGCGGCTATTAACGGTCGGGAAAGCGATGCGCAGCGGCGAAAAAGCCTGCCTGATCGGTCGGGAGTCGACGATTCTGGATGCGCTGTTCATCATGACCCGCTATCTTTCGGGGGCAGCGCTGATTGTTAATGGCCGCAATGAACTGGAAGGCATCATTACCGATGGCGATATCCGCCGCTATATCATGTACAACAACCTCTTCTTACAGACTCCGGTGAGGGAACTGATGAACCCTTTCGCGACCTGCATTGGTCAGCATCAGTTGATTGATGAGGCGATCAGAATCATGGAGCAGCACCAGCCGGCCCCCATTACCGTGCTACCGGTGATTAACGACGACAAACAGGTTGTCGGATTACTCCATTTAACCGATCTCCTGCGCATATTTCCGCCGGAAAAATAAATAAAAATACATTTATATTGAATATAAATTCATTTTTTGGCATGGTTATTCCACGTCAGGAAACGACGAACGACCACAATATTGACAGACGGGAGCAACACGCATGAAGAAGTTACTGTTAGCCGCAATGTTCGCCGCTACCGCATTTAACGCGGCCGCGGCAGAGAAAATCAGCTTCGGCGTTTCGGCAACCTACCCCCCTTTTGAATCCATGGATGCTAACAATCAGATCGTTGGTTTCGATCTGGATCTGGCGAAAGCGCTGTGCAAACAGATGCAGGCTGACTGTACCTTTACCAACCACGCTTTCGATAGCCTGATCCCGGCGCTGAAATTTAAAAAATATGACGCGGTGATTTCCGGGATGGACATTACTCCGGAGCGCAGCAAACAGGTCGCATTTACCGATCCGTACTACGCTAACTCGGCGCTGGTTATCGCTAAAAAAGACGCCTTCCACTCCTTTGCCGATCTGAAAGGCAAACGTATTGGTATGGAAAACGGCACCACCCACCAGAAATACCTGCAGGACAAACATCCGGAAGTTAAAACCGTCGCCTATGACAGCTATCAGAATGCGATTATCGACCTGAAAAATGGCCGTATTGACGGGGTGTTTGGCGATACTGCCGTGGTGAATGAGTGGCTGAAGACCAACCCGCAGCTGGGCGTCGCCACTCCGAAAGTGACCGATCCGCAATACTTCGGCACCGGCCTCGGCATCGCGGTACGTCCGGACAACAAGGCGCTGCTGGAAAAACTCAATACCGCGCTGAAGGCGATTAAAGCGGACGGCACGTATCAGAAAATCAGCCACCAGTGGTTCCCGGAATAATCCCCGGCTGACCCGGGTCGCGGCGAAATGCCTTGCCCGGGCGGTTCCCCGGCCAGCACCGCCTGGCCGGGAGCCATCGCTACGAACGCAACGGCAGGGTAAAGCGGAAGCTGGCTCCTGCCGGCACATCCACCAGCTGAATATCACCGCCGTGCAGCTGCAGCATTCGCCGCACAATCATCAGCCCCAACCCGCCTCGCGATTCCGGGCTCTGACCGGGTTCAAGCACCGAAGGCCGCTCAAACAGTGTCGCCCGCAGCTCACCGCTAACCCCAGGGCCGCTATCGGCTACCTCAACCACCATCTCCGTCCCCTGCTGACGGGCCGTCAGGCTGATACTGCCGCCATCCGGCGTATGGCGAATCGCGTTATCCAGTAAATTGGTCAACACCCGCTCCATCATCGATAAATCCGCCACCACCGGCGGCAATCCCCCGGCCAGGGAGAGCTGTAAGCGGATGTGGCGGGTGGCAATCGCCAGGTCGAACTTCTGCGCCACGTCCTGGACCAGCTCCGCCAGCACAAATTTCTCCGGCTGCAGCTTGATCCCGCCATGTTCCAGGCGCGCCAGCTCAAACAGCTGCTGGGAAAGAGAGCGGACCTTATTCCCCTGGCGCAGCGCAATATTGAGATAGCGCTTGCTCTCTTCCGCACTCAGCCGATCGGCTTTCAGCGTCAGCGTCTCCAGATAACCGAGCAGCGAAGTCAGCGGAGTCCGCAGATCGTGAGAAATATTGGCGATAAATTCACGCCGCTGGCGATCGCTATCGGCCAGTCGATCCCACTGCCCGGCGATCTGCCGGGCCAGGTCGATAAACCGGTTATGCAGGATCGCCACTTCATTGCCGGGATGCGGATCCGGCGCTTGCGCCGCCAGCAGTTTAATCGCTCCCATGCTGTCTTCTCCGGGCACCCCCACCTGTGCAGTCAGCTGGCGTACCGGGCGCGTCACCCAATACCAGGCAAGGCCGCCGGCCAGCAGACCAAACAGGGCCACCAGCAGCAGCGTCCAGATAAGCAAGCTTCCCAACGTCTTCTGCCAGGCGCTGGCCGCCAGCTCATTAAAGGTTTCCCCTTGCAGGATAATATAGAGATAGCCGCGCAGCTGGCCGTCGACATTCAACGGCGCCACGCTGAAGACCTTGCGCTGATCCTCGCTACGCGGATCGTCACCGTACACCGGCCAGGTGCCGCCGGAGAGAAACGTCTGTATCGGCACGATGTCAACGCGCTGGCGTTTGATATGGCCCGGCGGCGCAGCATCGGCCAGCAGCTCGCCGTCAGGTGAGATCAAGTAGAGCTCGACGCTGGGGTTGAAGACCATCAGGCGATCGAAAAGCGGTTTCAGCGCCTCGCGATTGACCTGGCCCCGCGCATCGAGCAGCGGTTCACGGGCAACAATCTGCTGTGCCAGCCCGACCGAAAGACGCTGGACCATAGCATTACCGTATTGCGCGCTGCTATACAGCTGAACCACACACACCGCCGCCGCACAAAGCAGTAGCAGCGAAGTGAAGACCAGCGCCAGGCGCTGGCTCAGGCTTAATCGCCGCATCATTGCTCCGCTCCTTTACGCACAGGCGCGAATTTATAGCCCTTGCCCCAGACCGTCAGAATGATTTCCGGCTCCGCCGGGTCGCGTTCAATTTTACTGCGCAGGCGGTTGATATGGGTATTGACCGTGTGCTCATAGCCCTCGTGCTGGTAGCCCCAGACGCGGTCAAGTAAGGCCAGGCGGGAGAAGACCTCGCCGGGATGGCGGGCAAAGTAGTACAGCAGGTCAAATTCGCGCGGCGTTAAATCCACCGGCTCACCGCGCAGTCTGATTTCACGCGCAAGCGGGTCGATGCTCAGGCCGTGGCAATCGATACGCCCGGAATCCATCAGCAAATTGAGCCCCATCGCCTCCTGGCGACGAAAGAGCGCTTTGACTCGCGCCACCAGTTCGATAACCGAAAACGGTTTGGCCAGGTAGTCGTCCGCCCCCATTTCCAGTCCCAGCACGCGGTGCGTCTCGCTGGAACGGGCGCTGATAATAATCACCGGCAGATAGCGGGTCATCTGGCGAATGCGCCGGCAAATCTCCAGCCCATCGACGTTGGGCAGCATCAGGTCGAGAATCGCCGCATCCCAGCCGCCCTTTTCCAGCTGCACCAGCGCCTGCGCGCCGTCCGCTTCATGCACAATCTGATATCCCTCATCCTGCAGATTTAAACGCAGCAATGCGGCAATATCGTCGTCATCTTCGACCAACAGGATTTTCTTTGCCATGGGTATTGCTCCGCTAATTTCACGCTGTTATTAGCCAAGCTTACCCGATTTACGTCGGCAGAAGAGTTCACATTTTGTTTAAACTTCGCGAACCAGCAGCGTCAGCACTTCGTAGTGGGCGGTGTGGGGGAACATATCAAACAGCTGCACCCGCTCAACCCGATAGCCCGGCAGCCGCGCAATATCTTTCGCCATCGTCTGCGCGTTACAGCTGGAGTAGATAATAAAGGGCGGCGCCATACGACTTAAATAGTCGCACAGCTCGCGGCCGATACCGCGGCGTGGCGGGTTGACCAGCACCAGGTCAGGAATCTCTCCCTCAGCGGTGGCAAACTGCGTCGAGTCCAGCGCCTGAAAATGGAGGTTGGTCAGGCCCAGTTCGGCGGCAGACTGCTTCGCGCTGGCGATCGCCTCCGGCGCAATCTCAATCCCGGTCAGGCGCATTTCCGGCGTGGCGCAGTGCAGGCCAAAGCCCCCCACTCCGCAGAACAGGTCCCACATATGATTGACCGGCAGCTGGCGTACCCAATCGCGGGCGGTCGCATACAGCTGGCTGGCAACGGCAGGATTCGTTTGAAAAAAGCTCTGCGGGCGGATCCACAGCGGTACGTCGTTAAAGTTTTCCGCCAGCGCCGCCTGCTCGCTGAGGAGAATCTCCTCTTCGCCTTCCATAATGGCCATATGCACCGGCTGAATATTGGCGGTAATCACCTTCAGCTGCGGCAGCTGCGCCTGCAGCCACGGCAGCGCGGCGCGCAGCTGCGCAAGTTTTGTCGGGGAACGCAGCACAAAACGCAGCATCATGCCGCCGTCGAGCTGGCTTTCCGTCAGCAGCAGATACTTCAGCTCGCCGCGCCTGCGGGCGACGTGATAGGGCGTTAATCCGGCGCGGGCGATAAACGGTTTCAGCACGGCAAAAACCGGCGCAAAACTGGCCGGATAGAGCGGACATTCGGTCAGGTCTTCCGGACTGCCATCGCGGTGCAACATCCCCAGCAGCGGGCGTTCAACGCTGCCGCTGACCACCATTTTAGCTTTGTTGCGAAAACCGGCTTGCGGGCCGGAAACCGGCGCTAACCATGTCGCCACCGGGCTGTCCGCCAACAGCGTTTCGAGATCGGCCATTTTACTGGCGAGCTGTTGTGTTAACGGCCGTTCCAGCCACTGACAAGAGCGACAGCGACCCGCGTCATAGAGTGGGCAGAGCATAAAAAGACCTTCCAGAAATCAGGGGCGGGGATTGTATCACCGTTATTGCAGTCGGAAAAACCGTCGACACGACGCCGGAACAAACAGCAGCGCCAGCACCAGAAAATCGGGCAGTTTTTGCATCACCAGAGAACGCAGAATTTCACGTTTTGACTCGCCGGCAATACTGAACAGCTCCGGATAGCCATACCCCAGCGAGGCCGCCCAGAGATAAGCGGTGACGATAATTTGCGTCAGGAGAAAGATCCAGCGCGCCAGATTACGCCCTTTCACCAGTGAAAATGCGCACCAGATCTCAATAAAGACCAGCAGCAGACTGGAGAGAAACACCAGCGTCAAGGTCCATGTCTGCACGCTACGCTGAATAAACGCCTCTATCCCACCGATACCCAGCTGATTGAGGATCATCAGCAGATCCACGGCACGAATCAAAATAATGGCGAACGCCGCCACCTGCACCAGTGCAGGGACGTTAAGACGCGCATGCGATGAACGAGTTTTTGTAAACAGTCCCAACGGAAACGTCTTCCATGAAAACGGCGTCGCACCATCGCGACGCCGATACCAGTTTTACCGTAGATTTTAGGGGCTTCAGCTCCGTCTTGCACGCTGGATATCGCGCACCCGCTGCTTTTCTGCGCGCGCCATCAAATACCAGGCGATAAAACCAACAATCCCCACGACGCCGAGGATTAAGGTTGCCAGGGCGTTGATTTCCGGGTTCACCCCCATACGCACGCTGGAGAAGACCAGCATCGGCAAGGTGGTGGCTCCCGGGCCGGAAACAAAGCTGGCGATGACCAGATCGTCCAGTGATAAGGTAAACGCCAGCAGCCAGCCGGAGATCACCGCCGGCATGATCATCGGCAGCGTAATGATGAAAAAGACCTTCAGCGGCGGCGCGCCTAAATCCATCGCCGCCTCCTCAATAGAGTGGTCCAGTTCACGCAGTCGCGACGAGATCACCACCGCCACGTAGGCGGTACAGAAAGTCACGTGCGCCAGCCAGATGGTCAACATGCCGCGATCCGACGGCCAGCCGATGGCGTGCCCGAGCGCGACAAACAGCAGCAGCAGCGATAGCCCGGTAATGACATCCGGCATTACCAGCGGCGCCGTAATCATAAAGGCAAAGCCGTTTGATCCCCGAAAGCGACCAAAGCGCACCATCACCACCGCGGCAATCGTCCCCAGAATCGCCGCCGCCGTCGCCGCACAGGTGGCGATGGTCAGACTCAGCCCGACGGCGCTCATCATCGCATCATCATGGAACAACTCGCTGTACCAGCGTGTCGACCATCCCGCCCATACCGTCACCAGCTTCGAGCTGTTGAATGAGTAAATCACCAGCATTAGCATCGGCGCATATAAAAAGGTAAAGCCGAGCACGAGGATTAAAATTCGCCACGGCGAACGGACTACCGGCAAATCGTTCATCCATGATCCCCCATCTGTTTTTGCTGATGTTTATGGAACCACATAATCGGCACGATCAGCAGGAGCAGCATCACGATGGCCACCGCTGAAGCGACCGGCCAGTCGCGGTTATTAAAGAACTCCTGCCACAGGACCCGCCCGATCATAATGCTGTCCGGACCGCCCAGCAGTTCCGGGATCACGAACTCCCCAACCGCCGGGATGAAAACCAGCATTGAACCGGCGATAATCCCGCCTTTGGTCAACGGGACGATCACCTGGAAGAAGGTTTTCAGCGGCCGGGCGCCCAGATCTAAAGAGGCCTCGACCAGCGAGTAGTCGATACGCGTCAGCGCGGTATAGATCGGCAGCACCATAAACGGCAGATAGGCGTACACAATACCGATATAGACCGCCAGATTGGTATGCAGGATCTCCAGCGGCTGATCGATAACCCCGAGCCAGATCAGGAAGTTATTCAGCACGCCATTGCTTTTCAACAGCCCCATCCACGCATAGACGCGGATCAGGAATGAGGTCCACGATGGCAGGATCACCAGCAGCAGCAGGATATTTCGCGTTGACGGTTTACTGTGCGCCACCGCCCATGCCAGCGGATAGCCCAGCAGCAGGCAGCAGAAGGTTGAGATCCCCGCCACCTGCAGCGACTGCAGATAGGCTTCAAAATAGAGCGGATCGTCGGTCAGCTGCAGGAAGTTGCCGAGATTCAAGGTGAGCGTGAGCTGGCCGTCCGCCCACTCCCACAGATCGGTGTAGGGCGGGATCGCCCGCGCCATCTCCGCGAGGCTGATTTTAAACACGATCAGGAACGGCAGCAGAAACAGCAGGATCAGCCACAGATACGGCAGCGCGATTACCAGCTTGCGGCCATGCGCCATCTGCAACCGGGTGAGCCATTGGGCAAAACCGCCGGTTTTTTTCACCCCGGCCGGTGGTTCTAATGCACTCATCGCCCTCTCCTTACACCGTCAGAACAACGCAGCTGTCGGCATCCCAGCACAAACGCACTTCATCACCCCAGGTTGGCGTGCCCTTACGGTGGCGGTGTTCGTTCTGTAGCTGGGCGCTGATCATCTGCCCGCTTTGCAGCCGCACGTGGTAGATAGACAGGTCGCCGAGGTAGGCGATATAGATCACCTCTCCTACCGCAAAGTTGTAGCCATCCGCCGGCGGCTCATCGCAGAGCATAATTTTTTCCGGGCGCAGAGCGACCCACACCGGCACATTGTCAATGACGGAGGCATCAGGATCGACCTTCAGCGGATGCGTCAGCCCCGGTGAACTCAGCACCAGACCATCTTCCAGACGATCTTTTACTACCCCTTCAAACACGTTGACCGAGCCGATAAATTCCGCACTGTAGCGGGTTGTCGGATGCTCGTAGATCTCCTCCGGCTCGCCGATTTGCACGAACTTCCCGCGGTTCATAATGGCGATACGTCCCGCCATGGTCATCGCCTCTTCCTGATCGTGGGTCACCATGACGCAGGTCGCCCCCACGCGCTCGAGGATATCCACCACTTCCAGCTGCATACGATCGCGGAGCTTTTTATCCAGCGCGCCCATCGGCTCATCAAGCAGCAGCAGCTTTGGTCGTTTCGCCAGGCTACGGGCCAGCGCCACGCGCTGCCGCTGACCGCCGGAAAGCTGATGCGGTTTGCGTTTAGCGAACTCCTGCATATGCACCAGCGCCAGCATCTCCTGCACCCGGCTGGCGATTTCGGCTTTCGGCAGCTTGTCCTGCTTCAGACCAAAGGCAATGTTCTGCTCCACCGTCATATGGGGGAACAGGGCGTAGGACTGAAACATCATATTGATCGGCCGCTGGTAGGGCGGCACGCGCGACAGGTCAACGCCATCGAGCATAATTTGCCCGGCCGTCGGCTCCTCAAAGCCGGCCAGCATACGCAGCAGCGTCGATTTTCCACAGCCGGATGCGCCCAGCAGGGCGAAGATTTCACCTTTATAAATCGTGAGGTTGACGTCATCGACGGCGTGCTGCCCGTCGAAAGACTTCGTCAGATTACGGATTTCCAGCAGCGGGGTCAGCGCTTTGGGGGTTTTCGCTTGTGGGCGGGGAATTGCGTCGTTCACTCAGGTGCTCTCCGGCAAAAAACTACCACCGTATGGCCCGGTTGCCATACATTGAACTTTACAGTGCAGGTGCACCATCCTGGTGCATGTATTCGCTGCACTTTAATCCGTTTGTTGCCCGACCACGCGGAGAAACCACCCGGCCGGGTCAGACCTTTCAGGCCCGGTGAACCGGGCCATCAGGTTTTATTTCCCGCTTTTGACTTTCGTCCACGCCCGCGTACGTACGCGGTCGATTTTCGGATCCTGCACCTTCAGGGTGAACAGTTTGGCGAACACATCGGCCGGCGGGTAGATAGCCGGGTTATTACGGATGGTTTCGCTCACCAGCGGCGTAGAGGCTTTGTTGCCGTTAGCGTAGTACACCTGATCGCTGATTTTGGCGATCACTTCCGGGCGCATCAGATAGTTAAGGAACTGATAAGCCTCATCTTTGTTTTTCGCATCCGCCGGCATCGCGAAGACATCAAAGAACGCCAGCGCCCCCTCTTTGGGAATGAAGTAGGAGACGTTTACGCCGTTCTTCGCTTCTTTTGCCCGGTTCGCCGCCTGCCAGACATCGCCAGCCCAGCCGATGGCGACGCAGATATCGCCGTTAGCAAGATCGTTAATATATTGCGAGGAGTGGAAGTAGCGGATATTCGGCCGCAGTTTCAGCAGCAGGTCGGTCGCCGGACCGGTATAATCATCGGCTTTTGTACTGTTCGGATCTTTGCCCAGATAGTTCAGGACGGTGGCAAAAATCTCTTCCGGCGCATCAAGGAAGGAGACGCCGCAGCTTTTCAGTTTTTCAAGGTTCTCCGGCTTAAGCACCAGATCCCAGCTATTCAGCGGCGCATCTTTACCGAGCACGGCTTTCACTTTATCGACGTTATAGCCAATGCCGGTGGTCGCCCACAGGTACGGCATCGCGTACTTGTTATCCGGGTCGTGTTTGGCGACCAGCTTGAGGACTTCCGGGTCAAGATTCTTCCAGTTTGGCAGCTTGCTTTTGTCCAGAGGCTGGAAGACGCCTGCCGCCAGCTGACGTTCGAGGAAGCTGGCGGACGGGACCACCAGGTCAAAGCCGGTGCTGCCCGCCATTAATTTGCCTTCCAGTACTTCGTTGGAGTCAAAAACGTCGTACACCACTTTAATACCGGTCTCTTTTTCAAAATTTGCCACCGTATCCGGCGCAATATAATCAGACCAGTTATAAACATGCAGGGTTTTTTGTTCAGCGGCGAGTGAACCGGCAGAGACGGCCATCAACGCACCCGTAACCAGACCTGTTAACCATTTTTTACCAAAGGCGGTCATATCTCTTTTTCCTTCTCAATGCCCGTTAACAAGCGGGCTTAATATACGCACTTGTCTGCATGCAATAATCATGCATATTTTCTCATTGCCTAAGAAAAGGAGAGAGGACCTCTCCCGGAATGGTTGCCCGCAACTGGAAGCATCGTCAGAATAACTGTAGCCAGAATAAGAGGCTATAGCCCAGGTAAAATAACGCCTTTTATCAATTTTTTATGCAATAACGGTCTACGTGATAAGCCAAAAGCGGCTGAATGGCGGTGAAAAATTCTTGAAGGAAAGGTTAAATGCAGAATAAAAGCACGTAATACGCAGCCGCTATGGCAGTGGCTGCGCTATTCATCGGCAGGTTTAGTGAAGAAAATGGTGCTGAATATCTTCAGCGACGTACTCTTCTTCTTCGGCTTTATAGAGCACCTGGTTGGCTGCAGCTTCGAGGATAACCATAGAAATCTGCTCTTCGCTCTGGCGGAAGAACCAGCCAAACTGTTCGACGGTAATGCCGACGCCGACGGAAAGCGCCTGACACACCACCAGTTTGGGCAGATTGTCATCCTGAATATCGAGGAAGGCTTTGACGGTCAACGAACTGGCGTTAATTGCCGAAAGATCCGCGGAAAGTCCGAGCAGCGCCGAAGGCTTCACTTCAGCCAGGGCGGAAAAGAGCACGACGTTATCCACCAGATCGAGCTTCGCATCAAAAATGCCGTCGAAATTCTGCATATGCGGCAGATGCAAGGCCTGGCAGGAATCACACTCAAAGAAGTTGATACCTAACTCATCGAGCCAGTGACGTAGCGTATCCAGACCCGGAACGACCAGTGAATCCATATGACCTGTGACCTCTTACTATAGAAAAACGACGCCATAGCTTACGCAAAAAACGCCGCGCATACCATGAAAGTGTCGCCCGCGCCGGTTATCCGCCCATTTTCAGACAAAATTCTGGCGTGGCCTGACGCTCAATCCAGGCGATCATGCGCCCGGCAATATCAATTCCGGTGGTCGTTTCAATGCCTTCCAGACCCGGAGAGGCGTTCACCTCCATGACCAGCGGCCCACGGGTCGCGCGAAGGATATCCACCCCGGCGACATCCAGCCCCAGGGTTTGCGCCGCCCTGATGGCCATCTCACGTTCCTGATCGCTGATCGTGGCCACCGTCGCCACACCGCCGCGGTGCAGGTTAGAGCGGAAATCGCCCTCTTTCGCCCGCCGCTCGATCGCCGCCACCACTTCATTACCCACGACCAGGCAGCGTACATCCCGCCCTTTCGCCTCGGCGATATACTCCTGAACCAGAATATGCGCGTTCAGGCCGCGGAAAGCGTCGATCACGCTCTCTGCCGCCTGGCGGGTCTCCGCCAGCACCACGCCGATGCCCTGCGTCCCTTCCACCAGTTTGACCACCAGCGGCGCGCCGCCGACCATGGCAATCAGGTCGCTGGTATCGTCCGGAGAGTGCGCAATACCGGTCAGCGGCAGATCGATCCCCTGCCGCGCCAGCAGCTGCAACGAGCGCAGCTTGTCACGGGCGCGGGTTATCGCCACCGATTCATTGAGCGGATAGCTGCCGAGCAGTTCAAACTGACGAAGGGCGGCGGTCCCGTAATAGGTAATTGCGGAACCAATACGCGGGATCACGGCATCGAAATGCGGGAGCTGGCGTCCCTTATAGTGAATCGATGAGGCCACCGGACTCACGTTCATATAGCAGGAAAGCGGATCGAGAATTTCCACCTGGTGGCCGCGTTTTTGCGCGGCTTCGCGCAGGCGACGACATGAATAAAGCGTTCCATCCCGGGATAATATAGCAATTTTCACCCTGCACCTCTGCAACAAGGCCCGCTCCGGCGGGCCTGCAATATGTTAATTGCGCCACGACCGCCCGGTGCACCAAATGGCGGGGCGGAAAGCAGGCAGCAGTGTACACGCAATCAGCGCGTTGCCCACCCCTGCTTATGCAGATAGTCGAGAATAAACGGGCGACTTTCTTTAATGATAGTGCGCCGAATATGGTCGCTCCAGGTATCACGGCGGGTGTTGCTGCCGCGCGACAGGTAGTACTGCGCCATCTGCTCATCATATTGTGCCAGCACCGCCTCATCCACCGGCTGGTACGCATTTTCATGCACCAGCAGCGCCGCAGGCATGCGCGGCTTCACCCCCGGGTTATCGGCGGGCCATCCCAGGCACAAGCCAAACAGCGGCAGGACGTGCTGCGGCAGCTTCAGCAGTTCGGTCACCCCTTCAATACTATTGCGGATCCCGCCGATATAGACGCCGCCGAGGCCCAGGGATTCGGCGGCAACCAGCGCATTTTGCGCCATCATTGCGGTATCCACCGCCCCCAGCAGCAGCTGTTCGGCCAGCCCCAGCCGGGCGTCCGGACAGATTTGCAGGAGGCGGTTAAAGTCGGCGCAAAATACCCAGAACTCCGCCGCGCGCGCAACGTGCTGCTGGCCGCCGCTCATCGTGACCAGCTGCTCACGAAGCTGAGGATCGGTGACGCGAATAATGGAGCTGCATTGTAAAAAGCTCGAGCTTGAGGCCCCCTGCGCACTGGCGATGATAGCTTCGCGCTGTTCGTCGCCGATCGGCGCATCGGTAAAGTGGCGGATGGAACGGTGGCTACGCAGCAGATCAATGGTCGGCGTCATCTTGTTTTTCTCTGTCTGGTGAAGAAGTTGGTTTTGGAGTGTGAGTCAGCTGTGGCGCGACGATCCTGGCCATTCGCCACATTAATGCTATCGCTGCCGGGAGCATCAGCAGGATCCCGGAAAAAATCATCAGCATCGCCGCCGTCGGGCTGGAAAACGGCGCCGGCAGCTGCAGGTACTGATTGAGCGAGAGCCAGGCGAGGGTCAACAGCACAATCCCGATGATCTCTACCAGCAGAACGCTTTTTGGCAAAACGGCAGGCGATCGCATAGCTCTGCTCTCCTCCAGTCAATATTATTCGCGCGCTCCGCAGGCTAATCGCGCGCGACCGACACAGTATAATGATTTAACCACGAAGACATTTATCAAACATAGCCTTAAACCATCGAAGAAAAAGGCAGAACCTTCTTTTCCTCGCCGGCATAACGCGTCATCATAGCTGCCATTCGCCATCCGGCTGAGATTTAAGGAGAGAAAGTATGTTTACCGTTATTTTTGGTCGCCCTGGTTGCCCGTATTGTGTTCGCGCTAAAGAACTGGCAGAGAAACTGACCAATGAACGCGATGACTTCAACTACCGCTACGTTGATATTCACGCCGAAGGCATCAGCAAGAGCGACCTGGAAAAGACCGTAGGCAAACCGGTTGAGACCGTTCCGCAGATTTTTGTCGATCAAAAACATATCGGCGGCTGCACCGATTTTGAAGCCTGGGCGAAAGAGAATCTCGGTCTGTTTGCCTGAGCCGACTCATTCCTCTGACGAATGATTGCGTCTGGTATCCAGCCAGGCGCAGATAAACAGAAAGCACAGCGCACCCAGCGCACACCAGAATACCGCGCTAAACAGCCACGCCAGCTGTTGCCAGAAGGTACGCTGAGCCGCAAAAAAAATCCGCATGATCAGCAGACAGACGGGAGTCGCCAGAATCGCCCCCACCAGCGGCTGGATGACGCGTCGCCCCGGAGAGAGGCAGCTGGCGGCCGCACCGGGCAGCAAAAAGTAGAGCAGTCCAACCTCAGGATTACCGGTAGCCCGAAAGACGCCTTTCATATGCAGTAACAACAATAAACACACTACGATAAACAGAAAGAACCCACAGGTAATACCCACCCAGGCACGCTCAGATTTCACAATATCCTCCTGATTCTGCTTCTAACCCACTTCACTTCGTCCAGTCAGATAAAGCATTCCGGCAATCCATGCCAATTTAGCTCCCCATCGGCGTAAAAACGATTGTGACTAGCCGCAGCATCCAGGAAGGATTAAACTACCGGCTCTGTTTTTACTGGTTATAACGGGATGCCAGAACAGGGTTCGGGACAACGCGAACACTGGACCAACCTTAGACCAAATAACCATTTCCTTCAACAACTTACTAGTAAATGAGAAGTTGGCTTTCGTGAATATAAACGTCGCAGATTTGTTAAACGGGAATTACATCCTGTTATTATTCGTTGTACTTGCCCTGGGGCTTTGTCTCGGGAAACTTCGTCTCGGGTCAGTACAACTTGGTAATTCTATTGGCGTTTTAGTGGTTTCATTATTATTAGGTCAGCAGCATTTCAGTATTAACACTGATGCGCTAAATCTGGGCTTTATGCTGTTTATTTTTTGCGTTGGCGTGGAAGCGGGTCCCAACTTTTTTTCTATTTTTTTCCGCGACGGAAAAAACTATCTGATGCTCGCCCTGGTGATGGTCGGCAGCGCGATGTTGCTGGCGATGGGACTGGGAAAACTGTTCGGCTGGGACATCGGTCTGACCGCCGGGATGCTCGCAGGTGCGATGACATCAACGCCGGTGCTGGTCGGTGCGGGGGATACGCTACGGCACTTTGGCCTGCCCAGCGATCGGCTGGCGCTCTCCCTCGACCACCTGAGTCTGGGCTACGCCCTGACCTATCTGATTGGTCTCGTCAGTCTGATCGTCGGCGCGCGCTATATGCCGAAGCTGCAGCATCAGGATCTGCAAACCAGCGCCCAGCAGATTGCGCGTGAACGCGGGCTCGATACCGACTCCAAACGTAAAGTCTACCTGCCGGTGATCCGGGCCTATCGCGTCGGCCCGGAGCTGGTCGCCTGGGCTGACGGTAAAAATCTGCGCGAGCTGGGGATTTACCGGCAAACCGGCTGCTACATTGAGCGTATTCGCCGTAACGGTATTCTGGCGAACCCGGATGGCGATGCCGTCCTGCAGATGGGCGATGATATCGCGCTGGTGGGTTACCCGGACGCCCATGCCCGCCTTGATCCCAGCTTCCGTAACGGCAAAGAGGTCTTCGACCGCGATCTGCTGGATATGCGCATCGTCACCGAAGAGATCGTGGTGAAAAACCACAACGCCGTAGGCCGCCGTCTGGCGCAGCTGAAGCTGACCGATCACGGCTGCTTCTTAAACCGCGTCATCCGCAGCCAGATTGAAATGCCGATCGACGATAACGTGGTGCTCAACAAAGGCGACGTGTTACAGGTCAGCGGCGATGCGCGACGCGTCAAAACCGTTGCCGACCGCATCGGCTTTATCTCCATTCACAGCCAGGTGACCGACCTGCTTGCCTTCTGCGCCTTCTTTATCGTCGGGCTGATGATCGGCATGATCACCTTCCAGTTCAGCTCTTTCAGCTTTGGCATCGGTAACGCGGCGGGGCTGCTGTTTGCCGGGATTATGCTCGGTTTCCTGCGCGCCAACCACCCGACCTTCGGCTATATTCCGCAGGGCGCGCTGAATATGGTGAAAGAGTTCGGCCTGATGGTCTTTATGGCCGGGGTCGGTCTGAGCGCCGGCGCCGGGATTGGTCACGGCCTGGGCGCCATCGGCGGCCAGATGCTGGCGGCGGGTCTTATCGTCAGCCTGGTGCCGGTGGTAATTTGCTTCTTGTTTGGCGCCTATGTACTGCGTATGAACCGCGCGATGTTGTTTGGCGCCATGATGGGGGCGCGCACCTGCGCTCCGGCGATGGAAATTATCAGCGACACCGCGCGCAGCAACATTCCGGCGCTGGGCTACGCGGGCACCTATGCGATTGCCAATGTGCTGCTGACCCTGGCGGGGACGCTGATTGTCATCATCTGGCCAGGGCTACAGTAAATATTTAAGAAAAAAATGGATAGAGGCAGAACTTTTCTCTTGGGCATCAGTCATAAGTAGTGCCACTGCTTTTCTTTGATGTCCCCATTTTGTGGAGCCCATCAACCCCGCCATTTTGGTTCAAGGTTGATGGGTTTTTTGTTGCCTGAATTTTATCATCTTTAAAATTATTCAGTGACAACCGCCGGGTGCTGCCATTGGCGATAGCACGGCGACCACCGCCACATCATCCGGGCATCCTCCCGGGACCGTGCTCCTCACCCCACCATTTCTGCTGTGCCAGGCCTCACGAATGCGTTGCCCTCCCCTTAACCGCCAGGTGATGTACACTGGTACGCCGGGTGAAGCGCCAGAGTTGCACGCGTCATCAGCCAGGAACAGGGCGATCCGTTCGCGACTCCTCCCGCTTGCCCCACAGGTCAAATCATACCAATAGGGAATGTTTACCACAGGAGATGTTGATGCCCGCTTTCCCCTCTGACTTTACGATGTTTGTTTCTGAGTTCTCCGGCGCACCGCTGAGCACGACTGTCGCTGCCCTGACCGTTCTCGCCTTTCTGTTCCAGCCATTGCGAAAAGCAGTCAATGGGATTTTCAAATATAAAAAAGGCCACAGCATCGTGTTAAAGAATGCAGGGGTGCCCCCCTTCATTTTGAACTTCTTTGCCATCTCCATCCCATTGAAAAAACTGCCCTCGACAGGCAGGCCCGAGAAATTAATCACCCTCTTGTTCTCAGCTATTTTTGGATGGTCTTTGTGGTATTTTGTCCCACCGCTTATACAAACGATTACCGCCCCGCCAGACACGGCACTGTTGATTTGGAAAAAGTCAGGCGATCGCTTTTATGTTTCTAAAACAACCGCAACGGAGGCCACGGTGCTGGCGGCACCTCGATGGACCATCTCAGCAAACGACTGTCAAGCCAATACAGCCCCGCCGAAAAATACCGCCAGCGTCCTGGACCGCGAATACCGTCATGATCTTTGCCGCTTGCTGACAACAGCCGAAGGCAAGGAGTATTTAGAAGAATCAATAAAAAACTTCAATAAAGAAATAATGATCACTTACTCATTCATTTTTATTATTGAATTTATGCTGCTATGGCTGATGTCGGGATTCTGGTTAATGATTCACTACACCAATAAAGTCAGGCGCTTTATTTTGCTTGAACAACAAAAAGCGATTCATTGCGTCCAGGGCAACTTCGCACCGACAGGTATTTACGCCATCTATCAGGAGCTGGCGGAGAGGGACGCTCGCAGGCCCCGGCGGTAACGGCATTCTCCGTCGCATTGGCATCCTCCCGGTTATTGCGCATACTTTGACGAGTTCAGTCCGGTGAGAGGGAAAGGCGATGCTGGTAAAAGATAAAGTTGCCGCCATCTTCGGCGGCAGCGGTGCGATAGGCTCCGCCGTGGCGCATGCTATGGCGCGCGAGGGGGCGCGAGTCTACCTCGGCGCGCGTGATCGGCAGAAGCTGGATCGGGTGGCAGGTGAAATTCGGGCGGCGGGCGGCAGGGCCGAGACCTTTATCGTTGATCTCCTCGACGAACGATCGACCGCCGAGCGGATAGCGCAGCTGACGCAGCAGAGCGGCGGGCTCGACATCGTCGTCAATGCCACCGGCTTCGTCCATAATCAGGGCAAGGAAATCACGACGCTATCCCTCGCCGAGTTTATGCAGGGCATCACCCCGTTCCTGGCGGCCCAGTTCAACCTGGCGAAAGCCGTTACCCCCTATATGGGCGGCGCTCGCCCGGGCGTCATTATCACCGTCGTAGCTCCGGCGGCAACAATGGCCATTCCGGGCCACCTGGGCCATATCGTCGGCTGTGCGGGTAGCGAAGCTTTTATCAAAGCGCTCGCCAGCGAACTGGGGCCGAAGAACATCCGCGTCCTCGGCGTACGCTCGCACGCCATTACCGGCGCGGTGGAGGCCGGCTCTTACACTGCGGAAGTCTTTGCTGCAAAAGCGCAGGCGATGGGATTAACGGTCGAACAGTGGGTTGGCGGCGCAGCACACAGCACTATGCTCAAACGCTTGCCGACGCTGACGCAGGTGGCCGATGTCATCACCTTTCTGGCATCCGATCGTGCCGACGCCATGACGGCAACGGTGGTTAATATGACGGCCGGCGCCACGACCGGCGGATAATCCTCGGGCAGGGCAATATCTCTGCGCGCAGCGCTTTAGCGGGCTACTCCCCCTCTCCGGCCAGGCGTCCGACCATCAGGCGGATAGCCTGCTTTGAGAGCGGCGCGCTATCGGTGACAAAATGCAGGGTCATTCCCTCGATAAACGCATCCAGCCCGCGAGCCGTAGCCGGCTCAAACCACTGCTCCAGCGTTTGCTGACTGCGCCGCATCCAGTGCTGCATCACCGCCTTCAGCGCCGGCTGGCTGCTGCAAAACGCATACAGCTGATACATCAACTCCATATTTCGCGCGGTCGTCACCTGGGCGCTGAAGATCAGCTCGGCAATCGCATCGCAGGCCTCTTCACGGCTGCTGACCGAGGTAAAAAACTGCTGGTACTGTACGGACATATCGCGGGTAAAAATGCGAAACGCCTCTTCTATCAACGCTTCAATACCGCTGAAATAGTAGGTCAGCGAGCCTAGCGGAACCTCCGCGCAGCTGGCAATTTTACGATGGGTGACCGCGTGAATCCCGTGGGTGGCAATGGTATCCAGCGTGGCCTGTAAAATGCGCTCCCGGCGCTGCGGATCGTTCGGTCGACGGGCCATATCTTTCCTCTTAGTCGCTGTCATGCGCATGCTATCGGCAGCATTGTCGCGCTCCCAGGCGCCCGGTTCTTGTCCGAATACGCATTCTGAAGAATATGTACAAATGTACACAGTCTTGCTACTGTTGTCTCCATCTTCTCATTCACAGGCGTTTACGGATGACAGCGCAAACCTCCCGCCGGGCCTTACAGCTCCGACTCTGGGCCCTCTTCATGTTCTTCTTTATCCCTGGATTGCTGATGGCCTCATGGGCTACCCGTACTCCGGCGATCCGTGACCTGCTGACGCTGTCAACGGCGGAAATGGGCATCGTTTTATTTGGCCTGTCGATTGGTTCGATGAGCGGGATTCTCTGCTCGGCGTGGCTGGTCAAACGGTTTGGCACCCGCAAGGTGATTCGCACCACCATGTCGTGCGCCGTGGTCGGCATGATAGTGCTCAGCGTGGCGCTGTGGCTCACCTCGGCGGTCCTGTTTGCCATCGGGCTGGCCATTTTCGGCGCCAGCTTCGGTTCGGCGGAGGTGGCTATTAACGTCGAAGGCGCCGCCGTCGAGCGCGAAATGAATAAAACCGTCCTGCCGATGATGCATGGATTTTACAGCTTCGGTACGCTGTTCGGCGCCGGCGTGGGGATGGCGGTGACCGGTTTTGGTCTGCCCGCCGCACCGCATATTCTGCTGGCTGCGCTGGTGGCGATTGCCCCGATTGCCATTGCGATTCGCGCCATCCCGGACGGGACCGGAAAAAATGCGGCAGAAAGCGCGCATCATGAAGAAAAAGGTCTGCCGGTATGGCGTGATGTTCAGCTGTTGCTGATTGGCGTCGTGGTGCTGGCGATGGCCTTTGCTGAAGGGTCTGCCAACGACTGGCTGCCGCTGCTGATGGTGGACGGTCACGGCTTCAGCCCCACCTCTGGCTCCTTGATTTACGCCGGCTTCACCCTCGGGATGACAATCGGTCGCTTTACCGGCGGCTGGTTTATCGATCGCTACAGCCGGGTCACGGTAGTACGCGCCAGCGCCCTTATGGGCGCGCTGGGCATCGGCCTGATCATCTTCGTCGACAACCCGTGGGTGGCCGGCGTCTCGGTACTGCTGTGGGGCCTTGGCGCCTCGCTCGGTTTCCCGCTGACCATTTCCGCCGCCAGCGACACCGGCCCCGATGCGCCGAAGCGCGTCAGCGTGGTGGCGATAACCGGCTATCTTGCCTTCCTGGTCGGGCCGCCGCTGCTGGGCTTCCTTGGCGAACACTTCGGCCTGCGCAGCGCCATGATGGTGGTGCTGGGTCTGGTCATGGTAGCGGCGTTGGTCGCCAGAGCGGTGGCAAAACCACACAATGAACCTGTCATGGAGAACAGTTAATGAGCATCAAACTGATTGCGGTAGACATGGATGGCACCTTTTTAAGCGATGCCAAAACCTACAATCGACCGCGTTTCCTGAACCAGTATCAGCGTATGCGCGAACAGAATATTCGCTTTGTCGTCGCCAGCGGCAACCAGTATTACCAGCTGATTTCATTTTTCCCGGACATCGCCCACGAGATAGCCTTTGTTGCTGAAAACGGCGGCTGGGTGGTCAGCGCTGGCGATGACGTTTTTAACTGTCAGTTGCCAAAAGATCATTTCCACACCGTCATCGACTATCTGCAGACGCTGTCCGATATTGAAATTATCGCCTGCGGTAAACGCAGCGCGTATACCCTGAATGGCTATAACGATGAGTTAAAGACGGTCGCCGCGAAATATTACCATCGCCTGCAGTTGGTGGATGACTTCAACCATATCGATGACGTGATCCTGAAATTCGGCCTCAACGTGCCTGACCAGCTGATTCCACAAATCCAGCCGCAGCTACACGCGGCGTTGGGCGATATGGTGACCGCCGTGGCAACCGGCTACGGCAGCATCGATCTGATTATTCCCGGCGTGCACAAAGCCAACGGTCTGCGTATTTTGCAACAGCGCTGGGGCATTGATAATCATGAAGTCGTCGCTTTTGGCGACAGCGGAAACGATATTGAAATGCTGCAACATGCCGGATTTGGCTTTGCGATGGCCAACGCGGCAGCACCGGTGAAAGCCGTCGCCGGCTTCGATGCGCCGCACAACAATGAAGAAGGTGTGCTGCACATCATCGACAAAGTGCTGAATCGCGAAGCGCCGTTCGCCTGATCGTTGTCCGGGTGCGGCAGCCGTGCCCCACCCGGAACGCTTCGCCGCTAAGCCTGCGGGTCGTTGGAATTGCCGACGCTCTTGTCTTTGAGGAAATAGACAATCATCGCCAGCCACATCACGCCGCTGAGCAAGTTAAACAGGCTGAATACCCCGCTACCGCCCAGCTCATAGGCATGCTTACTGACCTCTATGCCGACGGTAAATATCAGCATCTGCAGCATCCCCATCGCGGCCGAAACCGTGCCTTTACTCATGTCACTGGCAAACAGCGTCAGGCGGACTAACCCGGCGTTCGCCAGACCAATCCCGAAGGCGTAGACGCTCAGCCCGGCGGTCATCCACAAATAAGCATGGGTCGATACCACCGTCGCCACCGCAGAGAGCAGCAGCCCGAACATAATCGGCCAGCCGCCGAGAATAATCAGCGAGCGCACCGTCCGTCGCGAGGTCAGTCGCGCCAGCACCAGGTTACCGGCAATCAGCGCGCCGAAAATCGGCACCTGCAGCAGGCCATACTCATAGCTGGTGGCCTTTTCGCCACTGATGATAATCACCGGTGACTGGGCAATCCACGCCAGCAGCGGCAGGCTGACAAAACCGGTCGCCAGCGCGCCGGCGACAAAGCGCAGATTCTTCAGCACCAGGCCATAATCGCGGCCCAGCTCTTTCATCGACAGCTTCTCGCCCATCCGCGTCGCGGTTTCCGGCATCGCGCGCTGCAGGCCCACAAAGGCAATAGCGGCCAGCACGGCAAACAGCACGAACATCATTTCCCACGGCAGGATGTGGACCCAGGCCGCCCCCACCAGCGGCCCCAGCAGCGGAGCAATCAGCGCAACGTTCGCCATCAGGGCGGTGATTTTGATGCACATCGCCTCCTCAAACGACTCCTGAATGGCGGCATATCCCACCGCGCCGATAAAGCACAGACTAATCCCCTGCAAAAAGCGCAGCAGCGTGAACTGCTCAATCGTCTGCGCCAGCAGCGTGGCCAGACAGGTGACGATAAACCACACCACCCCGGTGAGCATCACCGGTCGACGGCCGATACGATCCGACAGCGGCCCCAGCAGCCACTGCAAAAACATACCGCCGGCGAGATAGGCGGTCATCGAGGTCGGTACCCATTCATTACCGACCTGAAACTCTTCCACCACCGAGAGCATTCCCGGCTGGATCATGTCGTTGCCGATATAAGTGGAGAATTCGTATAACACCAGGCAGAGCGGGAAAAGAAGCGCCTGCCGTCCGAGGCGTTTGCCTGAAAGCGAATAGTTCTGCATGCAATCTCTTAGTTAAACAAAAATCGCGCAAAGTTTAATGAAAGTCTTGCGGAGGAGATAGTGAATTGTGAGTGACAATTAAAAATAGCGCAATCCGCCCTCAGCCGGCGGATATCGCCGCCATTTTAATTAAATCTGTCTATATTTCGTTTATATTTCAATTAGGTTACAGGCGATATACTCATCCTCTGCGGCATATTCACCACCACATGCCGCGCTACGGCTTCTTAACAAGCTGATAATTAAGACAATACTGCTTTACCTTATCGCCACCGTTTTTTAAGGTGGGCGGCTGATTGCTATCGGATACCAAGAGCCTGAATCTATGCTGGAAAATATCAACGACGCGCTGTTTGCCTTCATCAACGCCACCCCCGCCTCGCCCTCATGGGTCATCGCACTGGCGACATTCATTGCCAAAGACGTGATTCTGATTGTGCCTCTGCTGGCCGCGGCGCTGTGGCTCTGGGGACCAAACCAGCGGCAGCTGGTGTTTAAAGTACTCCTGGCGCTGGCGATTAGCCTGAGTCTGTCATGGATTTTTGGCCTGCTCTTCCCCCATGAGCGGCCGTTTGCCGCAGGCATCGGCTATCAGTTCCTGCATCACGCGCCGAATAACTCCTTCCCCAGCAATCACGGCACCATCAGCTTTACCTTTGCGCTGGCTTTCTTGTTCTGGCATCGCCTGTGGTCCGGGATCGCGCTGCTGGCAACTGCCGTGGCGATCGCCTGGTCCCGGGTCTATCTTGGCGTTCACTGGCCGCTGGATATGCTGGGCGGCCTGCTTACCGGGATGTGCGGCTGCCTGGCCGCCGGATTACTGTGGCAGGCCGGCGGTCAACCGCTGTATCGATACCTGCAGCAGCTGTATCGGGTTTGCTTTTCCCTGCCGATTCGCAAAGGCTGGGTGCGTGACTAACCCTCTTCCGGCAGGTAAAATTGCCCACTGACGCCCTGCCAATGCAGGGCGATTTCAGCGTAGAGGGAATATGGAAACACGTCGTGATGAACGTATCAGCCAGCTCATTCAGGCGCTCAAGCGCAGCGATAAGCTTCATTTAAAAGAGGCCGCCGCGCTCCTTGGCGTATCAGAAATGACCATTCGTCGCGACCTGAACGGCCATAATGGCCCGGTGGTGTTGTTAGGCGGCTATATCGTTCTCGAACCGCGCAGCGCAACCCATTACCTGCTCAGCGACCAGAAAACCCGTCTGGTGGATGAAAAACGCCGTGCCGCTCGTCACGCTGCCGCGCTGCTTGAAGCCCATCAGATGGCTTTTTTCGACTGTGGGACAACCACGCCCTGGATCATTGACGCGATCGATAACGCCCTGCCCTTTACCGGCGTCTGCTATTCGCTGAACACCTTTCTGGCGCTGCAGGAAAAACCCCAGTGTCGGGCCATTCTCTGCGGCGGCGAGTTCCATGCCAGCAATGCCATTTTTAAACCGCTCAGTCTGCAGGATACGCTCAGCCATCTGTGCCCGGACATCGCCTTTTATTCAGCGGCCGGCATCGACTGTGCGCAGGGCGCCACCTGCTATAACCTCGAGGAGCTGCCGGTTAAACACTGGGCGATGAGCAGCGCGCGCTATCACGTGCTGGTTGTCGATCACAGTAAATTTGGCAAAGTCAGACCGGCGCGGATGGGCGATTTATCGCGTTTTGATGTGATTGCCAGCGATGTCTGTCCGGATGAGGATCTGCTTGCGCTGGCGAAAGAAAAGCAGATTTCACTGCTCTACTGACCGCGCCCCGCAGGGCGCGGCCTGTCGGTTACGAGAACCAGCTACCGAACCAGCCGTGCAGTTTCATCAGCACGAAGTCCATCATCCGGCTAAAGAAACCGCCTTCATTGACCGCTTCCATGACGATAAGCGGGCGCTGCTCGATGGTTTTATCATTGAGCTTAAAGTCGATGGTGCCGACCACCTGTCCTTTGCTAAGCGGCGCGGTCAGCTGCGTATCCGTCAGGGTATAGCTGGCTTTCAGGTTTTTCAGCTGCCCGCGCGGCAGGGTAATCGAACCGGCTTCGCCGGCCCCGAGTTTGGCTTCGTTGCTGTCGCCAAACCAGACGCGCTGGGTGATAAAGGTGGCATCCGGCTTAATCGGCGTCACGGTCTCATAGAAACGGAAGCCCCAGGTCAGCAGCTTTTCGGATTCATTAAAACGAATACGGTCGGTCTTGGTACCGAGCACCACGGCAATCAGACGCATGTCTCCCTGGGTAGCCGAGGAGACCAGGTTGTAGCCAGCGCCGGCGGTGGTCCCTGTTTTGACGCCATCCGCGTTCAGGTTTGAGCTCCACAGCAGGCGGTTACGGTTCGGCTGACGAATCTTATTGAAGGTGAACTCTTTCTCTTTATGAATGGCGTACTCTTCAGGGACGTCATGAATCATCGCTTTGGTCAGCAGCGCCATGTCACGCGCGGTACTAAACTGGCCTGGCGCATCCAGGCCGTGCACGGTCATAAAGGTGGTATTGGTCAGCCCCATTTTTTGCGCATAGCCGTTCATCAGGCTCACGAATGCATCCTGGCTCCCCGCCACGTAGTCGGCGATCGCGATACTGGCATCGTTGCCGGACTGGATAATCACGCCTTTATTCAGGTCTTCGACCGAAACCTGCATCCCCGGTTTAAGGAACATCACCGATGACCCGCGCAGCGCCGGGTTACCGGTAGCCCAGGCATCGCGACCGACGGTGACCATATCGGTGGACTTAATCTTGCCCGCCTTCAGCGCCTGCCCGACGACATAGCTGGTCATGATCTTGGTCAGACTTGCCGGGTCGAGTTTTTCATCGGCATTGCCCTCGCTCAGCACTTTACCGCTGGCGTAATCCATCAGGATCCAGGCTCGGGCATCGATCGATGGGGCATCGGGGAGTTGTTCCGCAGCCTGCACCGCAGGTGCCACAAGAACGAGAAGAGCGCAGCCTGCCACGAGGCCGCGAAGGGAAAAAGCGTCATGCGTCATAAGAGCCACCCAAGTATCCTTTCCAAACAAAATATGCCGCAGCACTCTATCGGCGCAACAGCAGCCGGTGAGTAAAGCGTACAAATGACCTTAAAGAAACAGCGAGTTGGTAAAGTTTTTAAAGTTTACGCAATAACCTCGCCCCCTGCTGAAAACAGAGCAATTTTTTTGATCATGATTGCCTAAATATTATCTTTATTCCAACATGATTGCTCACCATGCTGCAACGGCGGCTCAATAACAGGCAGGAACCAATATGATTACGCTATGGGGCAGAAATAACTCGACGAATGTGAAGAAAGTACGCTGGGTGCTGGCGGAGCTGGGTCTTCCCTATCAGCATATTATGGCAGGGCTGGAGTTTGGCTTAAATCATGACCCGGAGTATCTGGCGATGAACCCGAATGGTCTGGTGCCGCTGTTGAAAGATGATGCCAGTGATCTCGTCCTTTGGGAATCGAATGCCATTATTCGCTATCTGGCCGCCGAGTATGGCCAGGATCGTTTATGGGTCACTTCGCCGCGCAAGCGCGCGCAGAGCGATAAATGGATGGACTGGGCAAACGGTTCGCTGTCTCCCGCCCACCGTCCGGTATTAATGGGGCTGGTCAGAACGCCGGCGGATAAGCGTGACCCGGCGTCCATCGCCGCCGGTATTGCCGCCTGTGAAGCGCTTTTGGCGATTCTTGATGATGAGCTGGCAACCTCTCCCTGGCTATCCGGAGAGGCCTTTGGCCTTGGCGACATCGCCGTAGCACCGTTCGTTTATAACCTGATGACGATTGTTGACAACTGGCAGCCGCGCCCGCACCTGCAGCGTTGGTACCAGCAGCTTAACCAACGCCAGGCGTGGCGCGATGTGGTGATGATTCCGGTCACCTGATGCTAGTCGGCCGGACTGACCTTCAGCAGTTCGCCGTTGGACTCGTCGGTTAACACATACAGATAGCCGTCGGGTCCGACGCGCACATCGCGGATCCGCTTGCCGCGATCGCCCAGAATACGCGCCTCTTCGCTCACTTTATCGCCATCCACCTTCAGAACAATCAGCGACTGGTCCTTCAGCGCCCCGATAAACAGCTTGTGCTGCCACTGCGGGAAGGTCGACGCTGCGTAGAAAGCCATCCCGCTTACCGCCGGAGACCGCTTCCAGACGAAAAGCGGCGCTTCAGTTCCGGCGACCGCCGTGCCCTGCGCTTCGGGAATCGCCAGACCGCTGTAGTTGACGCCGTGCGTCGCCAGCGGCCAGCCGTAGTTCTTGCCCTTCTGCGGAATATTGATCTCGTCGCCGCCGCGCGGCCCGTGTTCGTTGAGCCACAGCGTATCGGTCCACGGATTCATCGCCATTCCCTGCGGATTGCGGATGCCATAAGACCAGATCTCCGGCCTCGCCCCCGCGCGATGAACAAAAGGATTATCGGCAGGCACTTTGCCGTCCTGGGTCAGACGCACCACTTTTCCCTGCAGTTTATCCAGATCCTGCGCCGTGGGACGTTGGTTATTTTCGCCCAGGCCGATGAATAAATATCCTTTGCCATCAAAAACCAGGCGCCCGCCGAAATGGTTGCCGGTGGAGAGCTTCGGCTGTTGGCGGAAGACTACCTGAAAATGTTCCAGCTGCTGAAGGTTGTCGCTCAGGCGGCCATAACCTACGGCGGTACCGGCTTTGCCGTCATCGCCGACTTCAGCAAAACTCAGCCAGACCCGGCGGGAGTGGGCGAAATCCGGCGCCAGCGCCACGTCAAGCAATCCTCCCTGGCCGCTGGCCCAGACCGGCGGGACGCCGGTTATCGCGGCCGAAAGACCTTCCCCCTGCCGCCAGCGCTTCAGTTCGCCCGAACGCAGGGTAATCAGGATTCCCTGGTCATCGGGCAGAAAGGCCAGCGCCCACGGATGGGCAAGCTGATTTTGTAATACCTCAACGCGCACCTTCCCGGCGAGGGTCACGGCGGGAAACAGCAGGGTGGCGAGCATCAGCGAAATGGCAACCTGGCGCATAGCATTCTCCTTTCATCGGCAATAGTTTCGGCAATGCGCTAAGGGTAGCCAGCGGGGAACATCAGGAGGGGATTTTTACATAACATTAAGCAGGGGGAGCTCGCCTCCCCCTGAATTCAGACGTGGGTCACTGACGCCTGTTTATTCAGTTTATGAATATTCATCGTCAGCTCTGCCAGACAGCGTTCTAGCGTCTCTACGTTAACCGCAATATACGACGGGCAATCATGATGCCCGCTCATCAGGCAAACCGCCGCAGACGCGATGGCTCCACCTGCAAGACGGAGAGCGTCCTTTTCTTCCGGTGCAAGAACGTGCTGCAACTGCAGCCCGTACTCACGCATTTCACCACACAGTTCGAACAAGTTATCACGCAGATGCTCATTTTCGCTGACTGACATATAGCCTTTCGCTTTGCGTAACTGCAAATAAGCGTCAAGATCAATATTGGCATTAATCAGCTTATTCAGAAGGTTACGATACAGTCTGTCAACGCTCATCATGGTTCCTCCTCTGTCATCCATTACCATTATTAGAATATGGTTATTTTTCGTACAAAAGGATGCGCGAGGTCAATAATTTCTGGTTAATTAACATCATTTACAATGTTACATTTATGTTCAAACTCGCGACCGCCCCTCTCTTTCATGCCCATGAACAAAACCAAAGAAAATGTTATACGCTCTCACAAAATAATCCGTCAACATGAACGTGTGAATGTCGATAAATAACTCTTTTTTGCCGCTAAGATCACAAATAACCATCATTTCAATTGATCAAAATTTCCAGCGGGTGTCATATCAGCGACATTAATGTAATACGTATAACATTTAATAAAAACACAATCTGCGGCCATTGCCCGCAGCACTAACTCCGATCCGCCTGAAGGAACTGAAATGATTACGCCCGGCAAAAGAAACTACATATTGTTGAGTCTTTTCGATTTCCTCTATCTATTCGCCTGGTCATCCACCATGGCGTTCTTTGTCATCTGGACGACTCAGCATCTCGGCATCAGCGCCACCAAAACCGGTCTGCTGTACTCCGTCAACGCCTTCATTGCGCTGTTGATGCAGCCCTTTTTTGGCTTCATTGCCGATAAATTTGGTCTGAAAAAACGGCTTATCTGGATCCTGCTGGCCATGCTGCTGCCGGTCGGTCCGTTCTTTATTTATCTCTATGCCCCGCTGCTGGTCCACAGCTTCTGGCTGGGGGCCTTGTTGGGCGGTATCTACCTGGGGATGATTTTTAACTCCGGCTGCGGAGTGATCGATTCGTATATCGACAAAATTTCGCGTCGCTATCACTTTGAGTATGGTCGGGTGCGGATGTGGGGCTCGTTAGGTTGGGCCGCCGCCGCGTGGATTGTGGGAAAATACATCGACAGCAACCCCAATCTTGCCTTCTGGCTGGCCAGTATTGCCATTGTGATTGCCGCCTTCTGCTTCATGCTGACTAAAATTGAACTCACCGAAGCCGAGATGGAAAAAACCAGCGCGCTGAAGGTTTCCCATGCGCTGGAGCTGGCAAAAAACGGGCAGTTCTGGATGCTGCTGATCTTTACCTTATTCGTTACGCAGATTTATGACACCTACGATCAGCAGTTTGCGCAGTACTTCTCATTGCAGTTCCCTACTCCGGAAGAAGGCAACCGCTGGTACGGAATTCTGGCCTCCATCCAGGTCTGCGGTGAAACGCTCTTTCTGTGCCTGATGCCGTGGTTTGTTAACCGTACCGGGGCCAAGTGGGCGCTGATTATTGCCGGATTGATTATGTCGGTACGCATCGTGGGTTCCGCCATCCCGCTTGGTCCGGTGTGGATTGGCGCGGTGAAAATGATGCACGCGCTGGAAAAACCACTCATCCTGGTTTCAGTATTTAAATTCATCGCCGCCAACTTCGACCATAAGTTGTCATCAACGGTCTATTTGCTGGTGCTGTTTGTAGCCTCCATCGCCACTGCGATTTACTCGCCGCTGGCCGGCTACCTGTATGACACCATCGGTTTCGCGCATACTTATTATATTCTCGGCGGCATCGCCGGACTCTTCACCCTGATATCGATTTTCACCCTCCGCGATAAGCGAGAACCCACCGCCCCTGGCGCGGCACCGGCAGGAGGCGTCGCGCAGCCATAACGAACCAGCCGCCCGGGAGGATCTCCCGGGCTTTTTCATCATCTGTCACACCGTGGCTATACTCTTTTTCATAAAGATCTGTAAAATTCCTGCCCTGACCATTCCAATAATCGAACACTTTTTAAACTATGAGCAATGTAACGCATCAGCCGAAGATCGGCTTTGTCTCTCTGGGCTGCCCGAAAAACCTCGTGGACTCAGAACGCATCCTGACCGAACTGCGTACCGAAGGTTATGACGTGGTCCCCACCTACGACAATGCCGATATGGTTATCGTCAACACCTGCGGCTTTATCGACAGCGCCGTTCAGGAGTCTCTGGAAGCCATTGGCGAAGCGTTAAAAGAAAATGGCAAAGTAATTGTGACCGGCTGCCTGGGCGCGAAAGAAGACCAGATTCGCGAAGTGCATCCGAAAGTACTGGAGATAACCGGGCCGCACAGCTATGAACAGGTTCTGCAACATGTCCACCACTATACGCCGAAGCCTAAACACAACCCGTTCCTGAGCCTGGTGCCGGAACAGGGCGTGAAGCTCACGCCGCGTCATTACGCCTACCTGAAAATTTCCGAAGGCTGTAACCATCGCTGCACCTTCTGCATTATCCCGTCGATGCGTGGCGATCTCGTCAGCCGTCCAATTGGTGAAGTGCTGTCCGAGGCCAAACGTCTGGCCGATGCCGGCGTCAAAGAGCTGCTGGTCATCTCTCAGGATACCTCCGCCTACGGTGTCGATGTGAAGCACCGTACCGGCTTCCACGACGGCGCGCCGGTTAAAACCAGCATGGTCAGCCTGTGCGAAGAGCTGGCTAAACTAGGTATCTGGGTCCGTCTGCACTACGTCTACCCGTACCCGCACGTCGATGACGTCATTCCACTGATGGCGGAAGGTAAAATTCTGCCGTATCTGGATATCCCGCTGCAGCATGCCAGCCCGCGCATTCTGAAACTGATGAAACGCCCGGGTTCTGCCGACCGTCAGCTGGCGCGCATTAAGCAGTGGCGTGAAATCTGCCCTGACCTGACCCTGCGTTCGACCTTCATCGTTGGCTTCCCGGGCGAAACGGAAGAAGATTTCCAGATGCTGCTCGACTTCCTGAAAGAGGCTCGCCTTGACCGCGTTGGCTGCTTTAAGTACAGCCCGGTCGAAGGGGCGACCGCTAACGAGCTGGCGGATCAGGTGCCTGAAGAGGTGAAAGAAGAGCGCTGGAACCGCTTTATGCAGCTGCAGCAGCAGATCTCCGCCGAACGCCTGCAGGAGAAGGTCGGCCGCGAGATCACGGTGCTGATCGATGAAGTGGACGAAGAAGGCGCCATTGGCCGCAGTATGGCCGATGCTCCGGAAATCGACGGTGCGGTCTACCTGAATGGCGAAACGAAGGTCAAACCTGGCGACGTAGTCCGTGTGAAAGTCGAACACGCCGACGAATACGACCTGTGGGGCAGCCGGGTTTAATTCCACCCTCTGATCGTATCCCGGATGGCGGCGCTAACGCGCCTTAATCCGGGCGACAAAACCGCACTAATCCGTAGCCCCGGTAAGCGACAGCGCTACCGGGAGAATAAGCCGCAGAGGATTAACGTGCGGAGCGGGTTCCCGGATGTGGTGCTAACGCACCAGCCCGGGCGACAAAACCGCACTAATCCGTAGCCCCGGTAAGCGACAGCGCCACCGGGGAATAGCACGTTATCCCTTTAGCTTCGGATCCAGCGCATCACGCAGACCGTCTCCCAACAGGTTAAACGCCAGCACCGTCAGGAAAATCGCAATCGCCGGGAACAGCGCCACGTGCGGCGCCATCACCATATCCGCCCGCGCTTCATTGAGCATTGCTCCCCATTCCGGAGTCGGCGGCTGCGCCCCGAGCCCCAGGAAAGAGAGACTGGCGGCGGAGATAATCGACACCCCGATACGCATGGTGAAATAGACCACGATCGACGATACCGTACCGGGCAAAATATGACTGAACAGGATCGTCATATCGCTGGCGCCGATGCTGCGCGCCGATTCAATAAAGGTCTGCTGCTTGAGTACCAGAGTGTTACCGCGCACCAGGCGGGCAAACGCCGGGATCGAAAAGATCGCCACCGCAATGATCACATTCGACATGCCGCTGCCCATCACCGCCACCACGGCAATCGCCAGCAGGATCCCCGGGAAGGCGAACAGCACATCGCAGATGCGCATAATGATGCGATCCCACCAGCCTTCATAATACCCGGCCAGCAGACCGAGCACGGTACCGATCGCCGCGCCGATCAGCACCGCCAGCACGCCGGCGGCCAGCGAAATCTGCGCTCCCACCAACACCCGGCTAAAAATATCGCGCCCGAGCGAATCCACCCCGAACCAGTGCATCATCGACGGGCCGTCGTTGAGCCGGTCATAATCAAAATAGTTTTCCGCATCGAACGGCGCTATCCACGGTGCCGCGAGAGCAACTGCAATCAGCAGCAGGACAAATACACCGGCGCCCATCGCCACCGGCTGACGACGAAATCGCCGCCAGAACTCACGCCACGGCGTGCGTATTTGTCCGGGCTTAACTCCCGGCATGGCGTTAATAACCGCCTCTCTTCTCCAGTTGAGCAATCGCACCTTACTTGTACCTGATAGCCGGGTTAATGGCGGCGTACAGAACATCCACCACTAAATTGATAAGAATAAATTCCAGCGAAAAGAGGAGGACTTCCGCCTGAATAACCGGATAGTCGCGCATCTCCACCGAATCCACCAGCAGCCGTCCAAGACCTGGCCAGTTAAAGACCTTCTCGACCACGATCGACCCACCGAGCAAAAAACCGAACTGCAGTCCCATCATGGTCACCACCGGGATCATGGCGTTGCGCAGACCGTGTTTCAGCACCACCCGGGTCTCACTGACCCCTTTGGCGCGCGCCGTGCGCATATAATCTTCGTGCAGAACATCAACAAATGAGGCGCGGGTAAAACGAGCCATCACCGCGGCAACGGCGGCCCCCAGCGTCAGGGAGGGCAAAATATAGTGCCGCCAGCTGTCGGCACCCACCGTCGGCAGCCAGCCCAGTTCCACCGAGAAGACCTGCATCAGCAGCATACCGAGCGCGAAAGCCGGAAACGAAATACCGGTCACCGCCAGCGCCATCCCCAGGCGGTCAGGCCAGCGATTGCGCCACACGGCCGCCACAATGCCCGCCGCCATGCCGAAGATCACCGCCCAGCTCATGCTGGCGAGGGTCAGCCACAACGTCGGCATAAAGCGGCTGGCTATTTCGCTGCTGACCGGACGGCGCGACGCCATCGAGGTGCCGAAATCGCCCTGCAATACGCTGGTGATATAGTGCCAGAACTGCACATGCAGCGGCTGGTCGAGCCCCAGCTGCTGGCGTACCATCGCCACCACCTGCGCATCGGCCTCTGGCCCGGCAATCAGCCGCGCCGGATCGCCAGGCAACATATGCACGAACAGGAACACCAGCACGGCCACAATCAGCAGCGTGGGAATCAGCCCCAGCAGACGCTTAATCACATAATTGAGCATCGTCCCCCCTCGCCCGGAGGCGCGAATGAAAAGCGGAGCCGCTCGCGCCATCTTCCTCTCCCGCTGCGGGAGAGGAGCAGAGTATCCTCCATCACTGGGTTAAATCCGCCTGCTCGAAGCTGAACCCGGTATCCGGCTGGATATAGAAACCGGTCAGATTTTTGCTGTGCGCCGAGACCAGTTTTTCCACTACCAGCGGTACCCACGGGGACTCTTTCCAGATAGTCTCCTGCGCCTCTTTATAGAGCCGCGTTTTTTCCTTCACGTCGGTGGTTTTCAGCGCATCCGTCAGATCTTTATCCACCTGCGGATTACCATAAAACGCGGTGTTGAACAGGGTCGGCGGCCAGTTTTGCGAAGCAAACAGCGGTGACAGCGCCCAGTCAGCTTCGCCGGTTGAAGCCGACCAGCCGGTGTAGAACATCCGCACCCCGCTCTCTTTCTGTCCTTTACCCTCGACTTCAGCCGCACGCTGCCCGGCATCCATGGCCGTCAGCTGGGCCTTAATCCCCACCTGCGCCAGCTGCTGCTGGGTGAACTGCAGCACTTTCTGCGCGGTACTGTGGTTATGCGACGACCACAGCGTGGTGCTGAAACCGTTAGGGAAACCGGCCTCTTTCAGCAGCTCGCGGGCTTTCGCCGGGTCATACGGCCACGGTTTAAAGCTTTCGGCATAGGCAATAGACGGCGGTACGACGCCGGTGGCCGGTGTCGCATAGCCGGCGAACGCCACTTTGACCAGCGCCTGGCGGTTGATCGCGTAGTTGATCGCTTCACGTACTTTCGGGTTATCGAACGGTTTTTGCGTCACGTTCATGCTGATGTAACGCTGCATGATAGACGGGCTGGCCACCAGCTCCAGCTTGCTGTTTTTCTCCAGCAGCGGCGCCTGCTCATACGGGATGGGGAAAGCGAACTGCGCTTCTCCGGTTTGCAGCATCGCCGCACGAGTGTTGTTATCCACCACCGGACGCCAGGTGATCGAGTCCAGCTTCGGTAGACCCGGCTGCCAGTAACCGGCAAACTTCGTCACCTTCACGAAATCGGTTTGATTCCAGGTGTCCAGCTTATACGGCCCGGTTCCCACCGGATGGAAGCCGATCTCTTTGCCGTACTTTTTCAGCGCCGCCGGAGAGATCATCGCCGTGGCCGGGTGGGCCAGGATATTGATGAACGCGGAGAACGGCTGCTTCAGAGTAATTTTGACCGTCGTCGGATCGAGCGCTTCGGTACTGGCGATATTTTTATACAGGTTGTAGCGCTTGAGATGATTATCAGGATTGCTGGCGCGGTCGAGGTTGACCTTCACCGCCTCGGCGTTAAAGTCGCTGCCGTCCTGGAACTTCACCCCGGAATGGAGTTTGATGGTGTAAACCAGTCCGTCCGGCGAGATGGTATAGCTCTCCGCCAGCACGTTTTGCAGCTTCATCTCTTTATCCAGGCCAAACAGCCCTTGATAGAACGATTTGGCGACGGCCTGGGACAGAGTGTCATTAGCATCATACGGGTCGAGGGTCGTAAAGTTAGAACCGACCGCCACGACCACATCTTTCGCGGCAAAAGCCGGGCTTGCCGCCAGCGCTGACGTGACGACCAGCGCCAGCAACCCTTTGCGTAATACACGTTGTGTCATGTTGTTCTCCTGAAAGGCTGTATTGTTGGTGTCGTTGTTATCTTCCCAGCACGTCGGCGACGGGTTCCCTGGCGACAAAATGGCCCGGCCCCACCTGTTGTAACGGCATGCTGCTAACCTCGGCGCCCCGCTTATAGATATTGCCCGGCAGTTCGTCAGAGAGCAGTACGCGCTGCGGATGACGATGCGTCGGGTCGGCAACCGGTACGGCGGCCATCAATTTGCGGGTGTAAGGGTGCTGCGGGTTTTCAAACACGGCGCGCCGCGGGCCTATCTCGACAATTCGCCCACGATACATCACCGCCACGCGATGGCTGATGCGTTCAACCACCGCCATATCGTGTGAAATAAACAGGAATGCGATGCCCATTTCGCGCTGTAAATCGAGCAGCAGATTAATAATCTGCGCGCGGATTGAAACATCCAGCGCTGACACGGCCTCGTCGGCAATCACCACTTTCGGATTGAGCGCCAGCGCGCGGGCGATACAAATACGCTGGCGCTGGCCGCCGGAAAACTCATGCGGATAGCGCCAGGCATGCTCCGGTTGCAAACCGACCCTCTCCAGCAGCCAGGCGACGCGCGCGCGGGCGGCATCGCCCTCCGGCATGCCGTGTACGCGCAGCGGCTCCATAATCGAATAGCCCACGGTTTGTCGCGGGTCGAGCGACGCAAACGGATCCTGGAAAATAAACTGAATATCGCGGCGCAGCGCCTGGAGTTTGCTGTTTGCCAGCGTATCAATCCGCTCGCCGTTAAAAACGATGGTTCCGCCCTGCGTCGCCACCAGCCGGAGCAAGGCCCGGCCGGTCGTTGACTTCCCGCAACCGGACTCGCCGACCAAAGAGAGCGTCTCCCCTGGCCACAAATCGAAGCTCACCTTCTCCACCGCATGGACTTCGCGGGTGACGCGATTCAGAATGCCGCTGCGCAGCGGGAAGCGCGCCACCAGGTCACGCACTTTAAGAATCGGCTCGCCGGCGATGACGGTCTTCTGTTCCTCCTCATCGGGGACAGCTTGCTCTGGTAACGGAAAATGGCGCGGCAGATCGCTGCCGCGCATCGACCCGAGCCGCGGAACCGCGGCCAGCAGCGCCCGGGTATAGGGATGCTGCGGCGCACGGAAGATCTCCTCCACCGTGCCGCTTTCCACCGCTTCTCCGCGGTACATCACCAGTACCCGATCGGCGATATCGGCGACCACCCCCATATCGTGAGTAATAAAAATCACCCCCATCGCCATCTCTTTTTGCAGCACGGCAATGAGCTGAAGAATCTGAGCCTGAATCGTCACATCCAGCGCCGTGGTGGGCTCATCGGCAATCAGCACCGCAGGACGGCAGGACAGCGCCATCGCGATCATTACCCGCTGACGCATCCCGCCGGAGAGCTGATGGGGATAGCGCGAAAGCATCGTTTCCGCCTCGGGGATCCTGACCTGATCGAGCATTTTCTTCGCTTCGCGCAGCGCCGCATCATGCCCCAGCCCCTGGTGCAAACGAATAGATTCGGCAATCTGCTCTCCGATGGTAAACACCGGGTTTAGCGAGGTCATCGGCTCCTGGAAAATCATCGCCATGTCCGCCCCGCGTACGCTGCGCATCCCCGCTGCTGACTGTTCGCTCAGGGAGACCACCTGACGGTTGCGGCGGCGCAGCCACAGCGCTTCGCTGCTGACCTCGCTTACCGCCCGATCGAGCAGGCGCATCAGCGCCAGTGCGGTCACGGATTTTCCCGAACCCGATTCACCGACGATGGCTAACGTTTCGCCCCGTCGCAGGGTAAACGACAGCTGCCGCACTGCGGAAAACGTCTCCTGCTCCTGGCGAAACGCCACGTTCAGATCGCGAACCACCAGAACATCATCGGCGTCGATTTCTTGACTCTGCGGCAACCTGCTTCCCCTTATTCCCGATAAATACCAATCGTCGGCGTATCCCCGGCGTAACACCAGGCCCGATACATGCCTTCGCTGTTAAACGGCAGAACCACGTTGCCTTCTCTGTCGATGGCGATCAGGCCGCCGCTGCCGCCGAGCGCCGGCAGTTTTTCCATCACCACCCGCTCACAGGCCTCATACAGGCTGAGATTGCCATACTCCATCAACGCCGCAATATCGTAGGCCGCGAGCGTGCGCATAAACACTTCGCCGGTTCCGGTGCAGGAGACCGCGACGCTGGCGTTATTGGCATAGCAGCCGGCCCCCGGTAACGGGCTGTCGCCGACGCGCCCGGGGAGCTTATTGGTCATGCCGCCGGTCGAGGTCGCCGCCGCCAGATTACCGGCCAAATCCAGCGCCACCGCCCCGACGGTCCCCATCTTATGGCGCTCATCGAGCGGCGCGGCGCGATGATCGAGCACAATCTCATTGTCGGCCTGGGCCTGTTGGAGCTGAAGTAAACGTTCAGTGGTCGAAAACAGATGGTTCTCGACCCGTTCCATGCCATGGGAGACGGCAAACGCTTCGGCCCCCTCGCCGATCAGCAGCACGTGTGGGCTTTGTTCCAGCACCAGGCGCGCGGCCAATACCGGATTACGAACATGTTTGACCCCGGCAACCGCCCCGGCCTGCAGCCGGTTGCCGTCCATGACGCAGGCATCCAGTTCATGGGTTGCATCGCGGGTAAAGACCGATCCGATCCCCGCGTTAAACAGCGGGCACTCCTCGAGCAGTCGCACCGCTTCCGTCACCGTATCCAGCGCGCTGGCGCCTGCCGCCAGCATTTTTTGCCCGCTATCGACGATCGCCGAAAGCGCCGCCACGTACTGTCGTTCACGTTCCGGCGTCAGGGCAGAGCGCGTAATCGCACCCGCCCCGCCATGAATTGCTATCACCGCCTTGCCCATTCAGCGATCCTTTACCGATAAAGTGTCTTGATACATCCTGCAAACCGCTCCTGACTGGCGACGGATAACCCGCTCTTTTCCAGGTGTATTGCCCTGCGGCTTCGATGTATTCAGGATGATTTTATGTATAAATATCATTATCGTGCTGACTGTCCTATACAATTTTTGAATATAGAAAGCGCGGAGTGCGGTGTAAACCCTGTACCGTGGAGGCATATAGCCGTCAGCGCTTTTCTGTCATAATAGGTGTTTTCGATGTTTTGCCCGCAGGAGAACCTCATGGATTTTACCGCCGGACTGATGCCGCTCGACACAGCCCTGACTCAGATGCTCAATCGAATTACACCGCTCAGCGCGGTGGAAACCGTCCCGCTGTTGCAGGCCTTTTCGCGCGTAACCGCCCATGATCTCATTTCACCGCTGGACGTCCCGGGTTTTGATAACTCGGCGATGGACGGTTATGCCGTACGTCTGGCCGACCTCGCCGACGGCGCGGCGCTGCCGGTTGCGGGTAAAGCGTTCGCCGGACAGCCGTTCCACGATGCCTGGCCTGCGGGAAGCTGTATTCGCATCATGACCGGAGCGCCAGTTCCGCCAGGCTGCGACGCGGTGGTGATGCAGGAAGAGACCGAGCAGACCGCAGAGGGCATCCGCTTCGTCGCGCCGGTCAACGCCGGGCAGAACATTCGCCGCCGTGGGGAAGATATCGCCGATGGCGCCGTCGTCTTTCCGGCAGGCACCCCGCTGACCGTCGCCGAACTACCGGTGCTCGCCTCGCTGGGGATTGCCCAGGTGGCAGTGGTGCGCAAAGTGCGCGTCGCGGTCTTCTCGACCGGGGATGAACTGCAGCTGCCGGGCCAGCCGCTGGGCGACGGGCAAATTTACGATACCAACCGCCTCGCCGTTCACCTGATGCTTGAGCAACTGGGCTGCGAGGTGATTAACCTTGGCATTATTCCTGACGATCCGGATCGACTGCGCGAGGCGTTTATCGAGGCCGACCGGCAGGCCGACGTGGTCATCAGCTCCGGCGGCGTCTCCGTCGGGGAAGCGGACTACACCAAAGAGATACTCGAAGAGCTGGGCGAAATCGGCTTCTGGAAGCTGGCCATCAAGCCGGGCAAACCTTTTGCCTTCGGAAAACTGACTAACAGCTGGTTCTGCGGCCTGCCGGGTAATCCGGTTTCCGCCACCCTCACCTTCTATCAGCTGGTGCAGCCGCTGCTGGCAAAACTGGGGGGCAACGGCGGCCAGGCGCAGCCGATGCGCCTGCGCGTTCGCGCCGCGACGCGGCTGAAGAAATCACCGGGCCGTCTCGACTTCCAGCGCGGCGTGCTGCGACGCAATCCGGACGGTGAGCTGGTGGTTGAATCGACCGGTCATCAGGGGTCGCACATCTTCAGTTCGTTCAGTCTCGGCAACTGTTTTATCGTCCTCGAACGTGAACGCGGCGCCGTTGAAGCGGGTGAATGGGTTGAAGTCGAGCCCTTTAACCATCTGTTCGGGGGGCTGTAATGGCGGTTGAACTCAGCGATGAGGAGATGCTGCGCTACAACCGGCAAATCATCCTGCGCGGTTTCGACTTTGATGGTCAGGAGCAGCTGAAAGCCTCGCGGGTGCTGGTGGTTGGCCTGGGTGGGCTCGGCTGCGCGGCTGCGCAGTATCTGGCGGCGGCGGGCGTCGGTCAGCTCACGCTGCTGGATTTTGACACCGTGTCGCTCTCCAATCTGCAGCGTCAGACGCTGCACAGCGATGCGACCCTCGGCCAACCGAAGGTCGACTCCGCGCGCGACGCGCTGGCGCGTATCAACCCGCACGTGCAGCTCGCGACGCTGAATGCTTTGCTGGAAGAGCAGGCCTTGTGGGCGCAGATCGCCGCCCACGATCTGGTGCTCGACTGCACCGATAACGTCGCAATCCGCAACCAGCTTAACGCGGGCTGTTTCCGGCATAAAACGCCACTGGTTTCCGGTGCGGCAATTCGCATGGAAGGCCAGATCAGCGTTTTTACCTGGCAGGAGGGTGAGCCATGCTATCGCTGTCTGAGCCGTCTGTTCGGCGACAACGCCCTCACCTGCGTGGAGGCGGGCGTGATGGCGCCGCTGGTGGGTGTCATCGGCGCGTTACAGGCGATGGAAGCGATTAAAGTGCTCAGCCGCTACGGCGCGCCGGCGGCAGGCAAAATCGTCATGTACGACGCGATGACCTGTCAATTTCGTGAAATGAAGCTGCCGCGTAATCCGCAGTGCGAGGTGTGCGCCAGCCGCTAACCCCCCACCGGCGGCGCCCGTCGCCGGCTAATCTGTGACCCGCTACACCTTTCCCTCCTCTCCCCGAGCGTATCCGTTCTGCTTGTTGATTTGCATCAAGGCAGCTTTCATTCGAAAGTAATTTAATCTTCATATGCAAAAGAGGGCTCAACATGATCTTCAACATTCAGCGCTATTCAACCCACGACGGCCCGGGGATTCGTACCGTCGTATTCCTTAAAGGCTGCTCACTGGGTTGCCGCTGGTGTCAGAATCCGGAAAGTCGCTCCCGCACGGCGGATCTGCTGTATGACGCCCGGCTGTGTCTCGACGGCTGCGATCTGTGTCAGCAGGCGGCGCCGGAGGTGATAACCCGCAAGCTGGATGGCCTGATTATCCATCGTGAAAAGCTCACCGATGACCACTATGCGCGGCTGCGCGAATGCTGCCCGACCACCGCACTCACCGTCTGCGGCGAAGAGCAGCCCGTGGAGGAGATTATGGCGACGGTACTGCGCGATAAACCGTTCTACGAGCGCAGCGGCGGCGGGGTTACCCTCTCAGGCGGTGAGCCGTTTATGAATCCTGAGCTGGCGCAGCAGCTGTTTCAGGCCTGTCATGAAGCCGGTATTCACACCGCCGTCGAAACCTGTCTGCACGTGCCGTGGAAATACGTGGCGCCATCGCTGCCGTGGGTAGATCTGTTTCTCGCCGATCTTAAGCATGTGAACGAAGCGATTTTCAACCAGTGGACGGATGGCAGCGCCCGCCGGGTGCTGGATAACCTGCAACGCGTTGCGCAGGCCGGCAAAAAAATCATCATCCGCGTCCCGCTGATTCAGGGATTTAATGCCGATGAAACCGCCATCACCGCCATCACCGATTTTGCCGCCGACCGTCTGAAGGTCGAGGAGATTCACTTCCTGCCGTACCACACGCTGGGAATGAACAAATATCAGTTACTCAGTCAGCCCTATACCGCTCCGGACAAACCGCTTGCTGCACCCGAGCTGCTCGCCTTCGCGCAGCACTATGCTCAGAGCAAAGGTTTAACGGCTACTTTACGAGGATAAACTCATGACTACCCTGAAACTGGATACGCTGAGCGCTCGCATTCAGGCGCATAAAATGGCGCTGGTACATATCGTTAAGCCGCCGGTATGCACCGAGCGCGCACAGCATTATACCGCAGCTTATCAGCAGCATCTGGATAAGCCGATCCCGGTACGTCGCGCGCTGGCGCTGGCCCATCACCTGGCGGAGCGGACTATCTGGATCAAACACGACGAGCTGATCGTCGGCAACCAGGCAAGCGAAGTCCGCGCCGCGCCGATCTTCCCGGAATATACCGTAAGCTGGATTGAAAAAGAGATCGATGATCTGGCCGATCGTCCGGGGGCCGGTTTCGCCGTCAGCGAAGAGAACAAGCGGGTGCTGCACGAGATCTGCCCGTGGTGGCGTGGACAGACCGTTCAGGATCGCTGCTACGGGATGTTTACCGATGAACAAAAAGCGCTGCTGGCCACCGGCATTATTAAAGCGGAAGGCAATATGACCTCCGGCGACGCCCACCTTGCGGTCAACTATCCGCTGCTGCTGGAAAAAGGGCTCGACGGCATGCGCGCCAAAGTGGCCGAGCGCCGTTCACGCATCAACCTTACGGTGCTGGAAGATTTGCACGGCGAGCAGTTCCTGAAAGCCATTGATATCGTGCTGGAAGCGGTGAGCGCACACTGCCAACGCTTTGCCGAACTGGCCCGTACCATGGCTGCCGCCGAGACACGCGAAACGCGCCGCGACGAGCTGCTGGCCATCGCCGAAAACTGCGACCTCATCGCCCATGAACCGCCAAAAACGTTCTGGCAGGCGCTGCAGCTGTGCTACTTCATCCAGTTGATTTTGCAAATTGAATCCAACGGCCACTCGGTTTCCTTCGGGCGTATGGATCAGTACCTCTATCCGTACTACCGTCGCGACGTCGAGCTGCAGCAATCGCTGGCGCGCGAACAAGCGATTGAGCTGCTGCACAGCTGCTGGCTGAAGCTGCTGGAAGTGAACAAAATCCGCTCCGGCTCGCACTCGAAAGCCTCCGCGGGCAGCCCGCTGTACCAGAACGTGACCATCGGCGGCCAGAACCTGGTCGACGGCCACGCGCAGGATGCGGTGAACCCGCTCTCCTATGCGATTCTCGAATCCTGCGGCCGTCTGCGCTCCACCCAGCCGAACCTCAGCGTGCGCTACCACGCCGGCATGAGTAATGACTTCCTTGACGCCTGCGTACAGGTCATTCGCTGCGGCTTCGGGATGCCGGCGTTCAATAACGACGAAATCGTTATTCCGGAATTCATCAAACTCGGCATCGAACCACAGGATGCCTACGACTACGCGGCCATCGGCTGCATCGAAACCGCCGTCGGCGGCAAGTGGGGCTATCGCTGCACCGGGATGAGCTTTATCAACTTCGCCCGCGTGATGCTCGCCGCCCTGGAAGGCGGTCGCGATGCTACCAGCGGTCAGGTGTTCCTGCCGCAAGAACATGCGCTGTCGAAAGGCAATTTCACCCGCTTCGAGCAGGTGCTGGAAGACTGGGATACCCAGATTCGCTACTACACGCGCAAATCGATAGAGATTGAGTACGTCGTCGATACCATGCTGGAAGAGAACGTCCACGACATTCTGTGCTCGGCGCTGGTGGATGATTGCATCGAGCGGGCGAAGAGCATCAAACAAGGCGGCGCCAAATACGATTGGGTTTCCGGACTGCAGGTCGGTATTGCCAACCTCGGCAACAGCCTGGTCGCCGTGAAAAAGCTGGTGTTTGAGCAAGGGGCAATCGGTCAGCAGCAGCTGGCAAAAGCGCTGGCGGAAGACTTTGCTGGCCTGACCCACGAGCAGCTGCGTCAGCGCTTAATCAACGGCGCACCGAAGTACGGTAATGATGATGACAGCGTGGATACCCTGCTGGCGCGCGCGTACCAGACCTATATCGATGAGCTGAAGCAGTACCACAACCCGCGCTATGGCCGCGGTCCAATCGGCGGCAACTACTACGCCGGCACGTCGTCCATCTCTGCTAACGTGCCGTTTGGCGCCCAGACGATGGCCACGCCGGACGGACGTAAGGCGCACTCGCCGCTGGCGGAAGGTGCCAGCCCGGCTTCCGGGACTGACCATCTGGGGCCGACGGCGGTCATCAGCTCCGTCGGCAAACTGCCGACCGGTTCGATTCTCGGGGGCGTGCTGCTTAACCAGAAGCTCAACCCGGCGACGCTGGAGAACGAGTCCGATAAGCAGAAACTGATGGTGCTACTGCGTACCTTCTTCGAAGTGCATAAAGGCTGGCATATCCAGTACAACATCGTGTCGCGGGAGACGCTGCTGGAAGCGAAAAAGCACCCTGACCAGTATCGTGATTTAGTGGTCCGCGTGGCGGGATACTCGGCGTTCTTTACCGCCCTGTCGCCGGATGCCCAGGACGATATCATCGCCCGTACCGAGCATACGCTGTAAGTAAAACCCCCGGCTGGCGCTGCGCTTAGCCGGGCTACGGGCTCACAGCTCGCTGTGTGACGCTAGCCCGGGTAAGGCGTTTACGCCGCCACCCGGGGACGAGAGCATCGCCCGTACCGGGCATACGCTGTAAGTAAAACCCCCCGGCTGGCGCTGCGCTTAGCCGGGCTACGGGTTCACAGCTCTCTGTGTGACGGTAGCCCGGGTAAGGCGTTTACGCCGCCACCCGGGGACGAGAGCATCGCCCGTACCGGGTATACGCTGTAAGTAAAACCCCCCGGCTGGCGCTGCGCTTAGCCGGGCTACGGATTCACAGCTCGCTGTGTGACGCTAGCCCGGGTAAGGCGTTTACGCCGCCACCCGGGGACGAGAGCATCGCCCGTACCGGGCATACGCTGTAAGTAAAACCCCCGGCTGGCGCTGCGCTTAGCCGGGCTACGGGTTCACAGCTCGCTGTGTGACGGTAGCCCGGGTAAGGCGTTTACGCCGCCACCCGGGGATTTTCTCCTGCACATAAGGGAACGCAAACTTTCATTCGAAATAAATTTGTGCTTCAGGTCACATTGTAATTAGAATGTTACTGGTCGAAGTTAGCCAGGAGCATTTGTTATGACCGTTAAAGTTATCGTCACCGATATGGACGGAACTTTTCTCAATGACGCCAAGCAGTACGATCGCCCGCGTTTTCTCGCGCAGTTCGCGCAACTTCAGCAGCAGGGTATTGAATTTGTTGTCGCCAGCGGCAACCAGTACTATCAGCTGATCTCTTTTTTCCCGGAAATTCGCGAGCAGATCTCTTTTGTCGCCGAGAACGGTGCGCTGGTGTACGAACACGGCCAACAGCTGTTCCACGGCGAGCTGACCCGTCATGAATCCCAGGTGGTGATTGGCGAGCTGCTGAAAGACAGCCAGCTGAACTTCGTCGCCTGTGGCCTGGAGAGCGCCTACGTCAGCGACAACGCGCCCGACGCTTTCGTCGCCCTGATGGCAAAACACTATCATCGCCTGCAGCGAATCAGCGATTATCAGAACATTAACGACACCCTGTTCAAATTCTCGCTAAATCTGCCGGATAGCGATATCCCGCAGCTTATCGATAAACTGCACGTTTCACTCGATGGCATCATGAAGCCGGTGACCAGCGGTTTCGGCTTCGTTGATTTAATCATTCCCGGCCTGCATAAAGCGAACGGCATCAGCCGCCTGCTCAAACGCTGGCAGCTCTCGCCGCAGGAGTGCGTCGCCATCGGCGACAGCGGCAACGATGCGGAAATGCTGAAGCTGGTGAAATACGCCTTCGCCATGGGTAACGCCGCCGAAAGCATCAAAGCTATCGCCGATTACACGACTGACGACAACAACCATCACGGCGCGCTGAAGGTCATTCAGGCCGTTCTCGATAAGACGCCGCCCTTCTCCTGCTGACCGCTGACCGGGGCGCCCTGCCCCGGTTTTTCCATTTTGTGCGCCTCCTCTAAGTTTTAAACTTGCATTAACGCAAATTTAACTTAAATTAACGTTTGTAAGAGTTAATACTTTCGAATGAAAGCTAAAAGCTGAATGAGGTCACCATGGCTGCTATCTACACCCACGAAACATTACCCGCCGACCACAAAGCGGCGATCCGCCAAATGAAACAGCATCTGCGCGCACAAATCGGCGATGTGCAGGCGGTATTCGATCGCCTCACCGCAAAGATTACCGCTCGCCTGGAAGAGATTGAGGCGCTGAAAGCCCGCGGCGAGGATGTCTGGCCGGTGATCCCGTTCAGCGATATCGCGCAAGGGAAAGTCAGCGAGGCCCAGCGCGAGGCCATTAAGCGCCGCGGCTGCGCGGTAATCAAAGGTCACTTCTCGCGCGAACGGGCGCTGGCCTGGGATAACGCGATGCTTGAATATCTCGACCGTAACCATTTCGACGATGTCTACAAAGGCCCTGGCGACACCTTCTTCGGCTCGCTTGACGCTTCGCGCCCGGAGATTTACCCGATTTACTGGTCACAGGCGCAGATGCAGGCGCGTCAGAGCGATGAGATGGCGGCCGTGCAGTCCTTCCTCAACCGCCTGTGGACCTTTAACCATGACGGCAAGCAGTGGTTCGACCCGGACGTGAGCGTTATCTATCCGGATCGCATCCGCCGTCGCCCGCCGGGAACCACCTCGAAAGGGTTGGGAGCGCACACCGATTCCGGCGCGCTGGAGCGCTGGCTGCTGCCGGCCTATCAGCGCGTCTTCGCCAACGTCTTCAACGGCAATATTGATGCCTATGACCCGTGGAATGCGGCGCACCGTACCGAAGTCGAAGAGTACACCGTCGACAACACGACCAAGTGCTCGGTCTTCCGTACTTTCCAGGGCTGGACCGCGCTCTCGGATATGATTCCCGATCAGGGGCTGCTGCACGTGGTGCCGATTCCGGAGGCGATGGCGTATATCCTGCTGCGCCCGCTGCTGGACGATGTGCCGGACGATGAGCTGTGCGGCGTGGCGCCGGGGAAAGTGCTGCCGGTTTCCGAGAAATGGCATCCGCTGCTGATCAAAGCGCTCAGTTCAATCCCGGCGCTCAATGCCGGCGATTCGGTGTGGTGGCACTGCGATGTGATTCATTCGGTGGCGCCGGTGGAAAACCAGCAGGGCTGGGGCAATGTGATGTACATTCCCGCTGCGCCAATGTGCGAGAAAAACCTCGCCTACGCGCAGAAGGTCAAGCTAGCGTTGGAAAACGGCGCTTCGCCGGGGGACTTCCCCCGTGAAGACTATGAGGCCGACTGGCAGGAGCGCTTTACCCTGGACGATCTCAATATTCATGGTAAACGGGCGCTGGGTATCGCCGTCTAGTCGTCGTAGAGCCCTGCCTGCACAACCGTGGTAAGGCGGTTACCGGAACGGATCCGCCTTACCGAATCCCGTACCACCAGCGTGCCGTGCAGCAGCAGCGAGCCGCGCGGCGCATCCGGGCGAATCAACCGCTGCTGAAGCAGATGTACCGCTTCCGTGCCCAGCTCGTCGCGCGGGACGTGAACAGCGGTCAGCGGCACATCCTGAATGGCGGCGAGGTTGAAACCGTCGATACTCATCACCGAAATATCCTGCGGCACCCGCAGCCCGCGCTTTTGCAGCGCGCTCACCGTCCCGGCAACCATAAAATCTCCGCCAACCAAAAATGCCGTTGGCAGCGATTTACCCGCCCGCGCGTCAAGCCATTCGCCCACCCGCTCCTCGCTGTCCCTGGCGCTAAAGCTGGCGACCGTAAGCAGATCACGCCCATCGGTAAAATGCAGGTTGCGCATCCGCCAGGCCTCTTTGATACCGGCCAGCCGCAGGTCCATCGTGTAACGCCGCAGGCACATCACATTCAGCACCGCCCGATGCCCCATATCAAACAGATACTGCGCGGCAAACTGGCCAATCAGCCGGTGATCCGGCGCAATGGAGGAGAGGCGCATCGCTTCGTCGCGGCAGTTGATCAGCACGCAGGGTTTCGCCAGATCTACCGCCAGATCGTGAATATGCGGATCGTCAATTCCCAGCAGGATCGCCGCTTCGGTTTCCGGTTCGTTCATGCGGGCCAGGAACTGATTGGCATCGCTGTCATTCTCTTCCAGCGCGCAGGTTCGCAGGCGTACCTCATGAGCGGCCAGCGCATGGTGGATACTTTGAATAACCCGGTAGTAATAGATATCAGAACGCTCATCAAACGCCCGCTGCGGCGCAAAGACGACCAGGCTGTTGAGCAGCATACGCCCGGCGGCGATGCCCTCCAGCACCCCCATGTCGCGCGCACACGCCAGCACGGCCCGCCGGGCCTTCTCACTGGTGTTCGCTTTTCCTGCCAGCACTCTGGAAACCGTGCTCGCCGACATCCCCGTCCGGCTGGCGATCTCGGCTATTTTGAGCTTTTTGTCCATTTTGTGATCCAGCTCCACCTTCAAAATGAAAGAATTTTCATCACCGACAAAGCCAGATTATCAAGTAAATGTTTGCCTCTTCAGTGAGCATTTCGTCATCTTATGAAAAAACTTTCATAAATAACGCTACTGCCCGCCTTTTTTCTCGCCTAACCTGAATTGGTCCGATAACTTCCATACTAGTTACCCGGATATAAGAACAAATAAAACAATATTATTCAAACCATTACAGGAACCGGTATGACAACTCGTGGTGCGAGCCGGTCATTACCCTACATTAAAAATCTTGTGGAGAGTTCTATGAGTCAAGGCCTCAACAACGATATCGCCGCCAGCAAATCCCGGCGGGTGATAAAGAATTTACGCTGGTGGATGCTGGTCCTTTTTTTACTCGGCGTCACCGTCAACTACATCACACGTAACTCTCTGGGGATTATCGCCCCGGAGCTGAAGGTCTCGCTCGGCATTACCACCGAACAGTATTCGTGGATTGTCGGCGCTTTTCAGTTGGCCTACACCCTTTTCCAGCCGCTGTGCGGCTGGCTTATCGACGTCATCGGCCTGAAGCTCGGCTTTATGATTTGCGCCACGCTGTGGGCCATTGCCTGTATCGCTCACGCCGGTGCCGGTAGCTGGCTGCACCTGGCCATCCTGCGCTTCTTCATGGGCGGTGCGGAAGCCGCCGCCACGCCGGCAAACGCCAAAACCATCGGTGAATGGTTCCCGAAATCGGAACGTCCAATCGCCGCCGGTTGGGCCGGCGTCGGCTTCTCGATTGGCGCGATGCTGGCGCCGCCGATTATCTACTTCGCCCACGCCTCTTTCGGCTGGCAGGGCGCGTTTATGTTCACCGGCGTGCTGGCGTTGCTGTGGGTCGTGCTGTGGTGGGCGCTTTATCACAACCCTGAAAAACACCCGAACCTCGACAAAAGCGAGCTGGCGTTCATTCGCCAGGACAACGAGCCGCCGGCCGTTAAGCTACCGTTCTTCACCGCCTTAAAAACCGTCTCGAAAAACAAGCGCTTTTACGGTATCGCGATTCCGGCGTTCATGGCTGAACCGGCCTGGGCGGTGCTGAGCTTTTGGGTCCCGCTGTACCTCGCTAAAGAGCACGGCATGGATCTGAAACAAATTGCCATGTTCGCCTGGCTGCCGTTTCTTGCCGCCGACCTCGGCAGCGTCGTCAGCGGCTATCTGACCAGACTGTATACCCGCTGGTTCGGCTATACCCGGGTTAACGCCGTCGTCGCCAGTTCGGTGACCGGCGCCTTTTTGATGATTTCGCTGGCCCTCGTTGCCATCACCCGCGACCCCTATATCACCATCGTGCTGATCTCCATCGGCGGCTTCGGCCACCAGATCATCTCCTGCATGCTGAGCGCGCTGGTGGTGGAGTCGTTTGATAAAGGCCAGATGGCAACGGTCAACGGGATGCGCGGTTCCGCAGCCTGGATTGCCAGCTTCCTGTTCTCGCTATTAATCGGGGTGACCGCCGACAAAATTGGCTTCAACCCGCTGTTTATCGCCATGGGGTTCTTTGACCTGATTGGCGCCATCTTCCTGGTGGCATTTATTGCTGAACGTCGCGCCAAACGCGCCTGAGAGTGGATACAAAGATGAAAACGCTGAAACACTGGACATTGCACCAACGCTTGGCTCATCACGTTGAGTTAACTATCGACGGGCAGCACACGCTGTGCCTGTATGTACTGGAAGAGAACCTGTTCCGCGTCCTGCTTAAGCGCAAAGGTCAGCTGGCGCTGGACCGTACCTGGAGCATTGCACCGCAGCAGGACGTGCCGTGGGAAGGCCGCCCTCGTGAGGATCTGAGCGGCTTTAGCCTGCCCGCGTGGACGCTTGAACAACACGCTGATAGCCTGACGGTCGCCACCGGGCAGCTGCGTGTCACCGTCCACCAACCGCTGTGGCTGGAGTGGAGCTATCGTCATGACGACGGCGAATGGCTCCCGCTGGTCAATGACCGCCCCACCAGCGCCTATCTGCTCAACGCCCACGGCGACGGCGCGGCGCACTATCTGAGCCGCCGCAAGGACGAACGATTTTATGGTCTTGGCGAGAAGGCCGGCGATCTTCAGCGCAACGGTAAACGCTATGAAATGCGTAATCTCGACGCGATGGGCTATAACGCCGTCAGTACCGACCCGTTGTACAAGCATATCCCCTTTACCCTCACCCAGCGTAGCGACATCAGCTATGGCCTGTTCTACGATAATCTGAGCAGTTGCTGGCTGGATCTGGGCAATGAAATTGATAACTACCACACCGCCTATCGCCGCTGGCAGGCGGAAGCGGGCGATATCGATTACTACCTGTTCACCGGCCGACGGGCGCTGGATGTCACCAAAGCATTTGTTCGCCTGACCGGTAAAACGCTGTTCGGGCCAAAATGGAGTCTCGGCTACAGCGGCTCCACCATGCATTACACCGACGCGCCGGATGCGCAAAATCAGCTGATGAACTTTATCCGTCTGTGTGAAGCGCATGCGATTCCCTGCGACTCTTTCCAGCTCTCTTCCGGCTATACCTCGATCAACGGTAAGCGCTACGTGTTTAACTGGAACTACGACAAGGTGCCGCAGCCAAAAGTGATGACTCAGCGCTTCCATGACGCCGGCATTAAGCTGGCGGCCAATATTAAACCCTGTCTGTTGCAGGACCATCCGCGCTATAGCGAAGTGGCGGAAAAAGGGTTATTCATTCGCGACTCGGAGACCGACGCGCCGGAACGCTCCAGCTTCTGGGATGACGAAGGGTCGCACCTTGACTTCACAAATCCCCACACCGTCGCCTGGTGGCAGGACGGCGTTACCCACCAACTGCTGGAGATGGGCATCGATTCCACCTGGAATGATAATAACGAATTTGAAGTCTGGGATGGCGAAGCCCGCTGTCACGGCTTTGGCCAGAGCATCGCCATCAAGCATATTCGCCCGGTGATGCCGCTGCTGATGATGCGCGCCTCAATGGAAGCCCAGCAACGTTTCGCGCCACAAAAGCGACCGTATCTGATCTCCCGTTCCGGCTGTGCCGGAATGCAGCGCTATGTCCAGACCTGGAGCGGCGACAACCGCACCAGCTGGGAGACCCTGCGCTATAACACCCGCATGGGGCTGGGGATGAGTTTATCCGGCTTATATAACGTGGGCCACGACGTCGGCGGTTTTTCCGGTGATAAACCGGATGCCGAGCTGTTCGTACGTTGGGTACAGAATGGCGTGATGCACCCGCGCTTTACCATCCATTCATGGAACGATGACCAGACGGTCAACGAGGCGTGGATGTATCCGGGCGTGACTCCGGCGATTCGCAGCGCGATTGAACTGCGCTATCGCCTGCTGCCCTATCTGTATACGCTCCTGTGGCAGGCCCACGCCGACGATGAGCCGATGCTGCGACCAACGTTCCTCGATCATGAACACGATCCGCAAACCTTTGAAGAGTGTGATGATTTCCTGCTGGGGCGCGATCTGCTGGTCGCCAGCGTCGTCGAACCGGACCAGCGTCAGCGCCGGGTGTGGTTGCCGGAAAACGGCTCCGGCTGGTACGATTTTTATAGCGGGGAGTGGTTCTCCGCTGGCCAGTGGATAACGCGAGATGCGCCGCTGGAACATCTGCCGCTGCTGGTCCGCGCCGGAGCCGGCCTGCCGCTCAGCGAACGCATCACCCACGTCAGCGCGACAAAAGACGATCGGCGCGAGCTGAAGCTGTTCCCGCTGAAAGGCGTGGGGTCGTCGCAGGGTCTGCTGTTTGAGGACGATGGCGAAAGCTGGGGCTATAAAGAGGATAATGCGCTGTGGCTGACGTGGGAGATGGTCTGCGACGCCAGCACCATCAGCCTGCAACTGACCCCTCGCGGCCGTTATTGCCCGGCCTGGGATACGCTGAAAGTGACTTTACCCGCCGGTGAAAAGCGCAAGCTGCTGATCAATGGTAAAGAAGCCGGTGAATGGCGTCTGAGGTAGTCCCGGCGCCCTTCCCTGGCGGGAGGGGCAGCGAATTGATGTCCAGCTGTAACTAACTACGCCACAACGGTAAGAACGCGTGGCGTTTTCGATGCGCCGGTTATACCGTAAGAGTGCCCCTTCCCCGGATCCGGACCTCTGACGATGAAAGTACTGAGCGCTCTTATTGTTTGGCTGACGTTATGTTCCACCAGCGCCCTGGCATTTCAGGAAAAACCCTCTCCTGAAATGCCGCTGCCCTCGGCCGCGGCCAAAACCACGGCCATCAGCCGCTTTGCCGCTGATGAAAACGATGCGGCAATCGCCCAGGCCTATAGCCCAGGGACATTTACCAGCGCCGCGCCAACCTACCGCGGTTTCCCGGCCCCTGCCGCCGCCGCGCATCACCACTAAGTTGCCCTGCCTCTTCGGTTCGTGCCGGGCGGCAGCTGTCGCATAGCTGCCCGGCTCATCAGGCCGTGCCGTCGGGCGGCCGCGCTCCCTCAAACCGCAGCGATCAGAAAACCAATCAGCACGCAGTACAGCACCAGGCTCAGTAAAGTCAGAACAATAATCATTGCACGCTACCCCGTTCAGATTCAGAGAAGACGGGGTTCAGCCACGCAATCACTCAGCGAAAACGCGCTCATGGCCCCCTCCTGCAACAGATAATTCAGCGGCTATTTATTCACAGTATTGTGCAGGAAAGATGAGTAAATTAAGGGGTCTGAATGCATGGCGGATGGTAGCAGAGAGCTTCAGAGCAGGGCTGCTCTGAACAAGGTTATCCCGGCACGCAGGCGCGCCGGGATCGCAGGCACTTAGTTATCGATACCTTTGCTACGCAGGTAATCTTCGTAGTTACCGCTGAAGTCGATCACGCGCTCCGGCGTAATTTCGATCACGCGGGTTGCCAGCGAGCTGACGAACTCGCGGTCGTGAGAAACGAAGATCAGGGTCCCCTGATACATCTCCAGCGCCATGTTCAGCGATTCGATCGATTCCATATCCAGGTGGTTAGTCGGTTCGTCCATGACCAGGATGTTCGGCTTTTGCATCATCAGCTTACCGAACAGCATGCGACCTTTTTCACCACCGGACAGCACTTTAGCCGGCTTTTTGATATCGTCCTGGCTGAACAGCAGACGACCGAGGATGCTGCGCACCGGCTGCTCGTCATCACCGTCCTGCTTCCACTGGCTCATCCAGTCGAAGACGGTCAGATCGTTTTCAAACTCGTATTCGTGATCCTGCGCGTAGTAGCCAATCTGCGCGTTTTCAGACCATTTCACGCTGCCGCTGGTCGGTTCCAGTTCACCAACCAGGGTTTTCAGCAACGTGGATTTACCCACGCCGTTGGTCCCGAGCACGGCGAGCTTCTCACCGACTTCCAGCAGAAGATTGACCCCTTTGAACAGCGGACCATTGTCAAAACCTTTCGCCAGCGCTTCCACTTCCAGCGCATTACGGAACAGCTTCTTATCCTGTTCAAAACGGATGAACGGGTTCTGACGGCTGGACGCTTTCACTTCATCCAGCTTAATTTTGTCAATCTGGCGGGCGCGGGAGGTCGCCTGGCGAGATTTTGAGGCGTTGGCGCTAAAGCGGCTGACGAAGGATTGCAGGTCGGCAATTTGCGCCTTTTTCTTGGCGTTGTCGGCCAGCAGGCGTTCGCGAGCCTGGGTCGCGGCGGTCATATACTCGTCGTAGTTGCCGGCATAAACGCGCAGTTCGCCGTAGTCGAGATCGGCCATATGGGTGCAGACCATGTTCAGGAAGTGACGGTCGTGCGAAATGATAATCATGGTGCTGTCACGTTCGTTCAGCACCTGCTCCAGCCAGCGAATGGTGTCGATGTCCAGGTTGTTCGTCGGTTCATCGAGCAGCAGGATATCCGGGTTCGAAAACAGCGCCTGCGCCAGCAGTACACGCAGCTTCCAGCCTGGCGCCACTTCGCTCATCGGGCCGTAATGCTGTTCAACCGGGATCCCGACGCCGAGCAGCAGTTCGCCGGCGCGCGCTTCGGCAGAATAGCCGTCCATTTCACCGTAAGTGACTTCCAGGTCGGCCACTTTGTAGCCGTCTTCTTCGCTCATTTCCGCCAGGGAATAGATGCGATCGCGCTCCTGTTTTACTTCCCACAGCTCGCCGTGGCCCATAATGACCGTATCCAGCACGGTGAATTCTTCAAAGGCGAACTGATCCTGACGCAGTTTACCGATACGTTCGTTCGGATCGAGAGAGACGTTACCCAACGTCGGCTCAAGATCGCCGCCGAGGATCTTCATAAAGGTGGATTTACCGCTACCGTTGGCGCCAATCAGGCCGTAACGGTTGCCGCCGCCAAATTTGACGGAGATGTTTTCGAACAGCGGCTTACTGCCAAACTGCATGGTGACGTTGCTGGATACTAGCACGGGGTTATCCTGAAAAAAGAGAATGAGAAGTGTGATACATCGGGCATTATGCCAGCAAAGCCATCACTTTTCACGGTTTGCAATAAAATCGCAGGCAGCGCCTGTGGTACGGTCTCTCTCATATTGCGCGATTCATTTAACCGATACATGATTTTTTCCCTTAATCTGGAAGGAACCTATGACCACCTACTCCCGCCATCCGGCATTCTTATCGCTTCAGGGCGGCATCAACTTTCGTGACCTCGGCGGCCTGCACACCGCCGACGGCCGCCGCGTGCGCCAGGGGAAACTCCTGCGCTCCGGCTCGTTACACCAGATAACCGACGAGGATCTGAGCCGCCTGGACAATCTGCCGGTGACCCGGGTCATTGATTACCGCGATCCGCATGAGGTCCAGCGCAGCCCCGACAGGTTGAATGGACGGATGCGTTATCTCAATGCGCCCGCCAATCCTCTGACGCCAGAGGTCGATGCCAAAGTCACGGAACTTAACGCCGCGACGCTCAATGCCATGAGCGGCGAGAAATTTATGCTGCAGCTTTATCGTCAGTTACCCTTTAACAACGCCGCCTATCGCCAGCTTGCCGGCTGGTTGATGCAGCCTGCTGACGGTGCGCTGTTGCAGCACTGTGCGGTGGGTAAAGATCGTACCGGCGTGGGCTGCGCGCTGACGCTGTTCGCCCTTGGCTGCGACACGCCGATGGTGATGGAGGAGTATCTCCTCACCCACGGTATGCTGAACCAGGTCGAAAGCGGGCTCCTTGGCCTGCTCGGCGATCAACTGACCCCCCGCGGACGGCAGAATCTGGCAGAAATCCTGACGGTACATGAGTCGTACCTCGCGGCGGCGCTATCGGCAATTCACGAGCGCTATACCAGCGTGGATGGATGGCTGGAACAGGAATATCAGCTGACGCCCGACGCGCGTGAAGCGCTGCGCTCACGCTTTCTCGAGGGGTAAATGCCGTTTTTTCCTGCCACGATTTACCGCAGAAATGAAAAACGGCGAACTACACTTGAAACAACTGGCAAAAAAGTGTGATTTCGTACACATCTGATTTCCCTGTTGGATGGAATGCACATATAATGCGCTCCCATCTATTAGCTGAATCATCTGACAAAGGCCTTTGTGGCTTTGCCACTGCACACGACATGAAGAATATGAAAATATCGACACTCTTAGCGGCAGCCTTCGCCCTCGTCGGCTTTTGCAACACTGCATCCGCTGTCACTTATCCGCTGCCGACCGACGGTAGCCGACTGATTGGTCAGAACCAGGTGATTACGGTTCCTGATAACAACAAGCAACCGCTGGAATATTTCGCAGCTAAATACCAGATGGGGTTGTCCAACATGCTGGAAGCCAACCCGGGCGTGGATACTTATCTGCCGAAGAGCGGCACCGTGCTGAATATCCCGCAGCAGCTGATTCTGCCGGACACCGTGCATGAAGGTATCGTTATCAATAGCGCGGAAATGCGTCTTTACTACTACCCGAAAGGCACCAACACCGTTATCGTGCTGCCAATTGGTATCGGCCAGCTGGGCAAAGATACGCCGATCAAATGGGTCACTAAGGTAGAACGTAAGAAAGCGGGTCCGACCTGGACGCCGACGGCGAAAATGCACGCGGAATATATCGCGGCGGGTAACCCGCTGCCGGCCGTCGTACCGGCGGGTCCTGACAACCCGATGGGTCTGTATGCGCTGTATATTGGTCGTCTGTACGCGATCCACGGCACCAACGCTAACTTCGGTATCGGACTGCGCGTCAGCCACGGCTGCGTCCGTCTGCGTAACGAAGACATCAAATTCCTGTTTGAGAATGTGCCGGTCGGCACCCGCGTCGAGTTTATCGATGAGCCGGTGAAAGCCACCACCGAGCCGGACGGTAGCCGTTATGTCGAAGTACATAACCCGCTGTCCACCACCGAAGCCCAGTTCCAGGGCGGTGAAATCGTGCCGATTACGCTGACCAAAGAAGTCCAGGCGGTCACCAGCCAGTCCGACGTCGATCAGACCGTGGTCGAGCAGGCTGTCCAGAACCGTTCCGGTATGCCGGTTCGTCTGAACTAATCTTCTGACGTAACAGTATGAAAAAGGCGGGCCCGGTGCCCGCCTTTTTTTATCCGTTATTGACCAGGATAATGCCGCCATGATCGTAGCGATAGTGGCAGCGGGCATACTCCAGCGGCGTCCCGTCTTCCAGATAGATAACCTGCTCGACTTCCAGCACCGGGTCACTCTCGCCGCAGTTGAGGTGCAGCTGGTCCAGCGCATCCGGCTTCATCGCCCGCACCACGCGATACGAGCCCATCAGCTTCAGCCCCAGCGTCTCCTGCACGTAGCGAAACACCGAACTTTCCAGATGCGTTTTATTCAGCCCCGGCACCAGCGCCACGGGCATCACCGTCATATCCAGCGAGATCGGTTCGCCATTGAGCACCCGCAGGCGGACAAAATCATAGACTGGGGCATCGGCGTCGATAAGCAGCGAGGTTTGCTCTTTTTCCGTGGCAAAGCGCAGTTCAAAGCGGATAACCTGACTGGTCACTTCTCCCAGATGCTCCCAGGTTTTGGTGGCGCCGAAGTAATCGCTACCCGGCAGTTCCCACTGCGAGAGCTGCAGAAAGTTCTTACGCACGAAGGTACCCTGCCCTTTGCGGGTATAAATAAGCCCCTCGACAATAAGCTGGCGCATCGCCTGCTGGATGGTCATCCTGCTGGTGTTAAATTCCGCCGCCAGCGCAAACTGGTCGGGTAACGGGGCGCTGGCGGGGTACTGCTGGCTGATAATGCGTTTTTTTATTTCCCGCGCGATCGAAAGATACTTCGCCGTCATTCCCCGTCCTTTTTATGATGGTTGTCTCTGGATGTACTCTGTTGCACCAGTGCTGGCGGGCCTAAGAATACACCAAACGCCCGCCGCTCGCTCCGCTACATCTGTGCACCATTGCTGCGAATAGCCTGCTTTAACCAGGCGTAGCTTTTCTTCGGCACGCGCTTAAGGTCTTTCAGATCGTGGTTTTCGCGATTCACATACACCACGCCGTAGCGCTTACGCATATCGCCCTGAGAACTGAGGATATCAATCAGTCCCCAGCCGAGGTAGCCCATCACCTGCGCACCATCTTCAAATATCGCCTCTTTCATGGCGTTGATATGATCGCGATGATAGGCAATACGGTAATCATCGGCCACCGGCGTCTCACCATCCCATGACTCAATGACGCCAATGCCGTTTTCAATCGGGAATACCGGCAAACGCCAGTCGTTGTAGTAGCGCGTGATGATCATGCGGAAACCGAGCGGGTCAATCTGCCAGTTCCATTCCGTCGCTTTCAGCCAGCTATTCGGTTTATCACCGAACAGCATATAGTTGTTCACCGGCGTACCGGGAGGAACGGGATCGCTGTCCAGAGTCCGGCTGGCATAGTAGCTGAAGGCCAGATAGTCGACTTTTACCGTCGCCATCAGCGCCAGATCCTCTTGCCGATAGATCTCGCTAAAACCTTCCCGCGCCACGAAGTGCATGACTTCCGGGCTGTAGCCTTCACCGGCAAAGGCGCGGAGCAGATTCTGGTTAAAGAACTCATCAAGCTGCTGGGCGCAGAGAATATCGCGCGGCTTACAGGTCGCCGGATAGACCAGCGCGTGCGCCAGCATGCCGCCCATCAGGCAGTGCGGTTTCTCCCGATGCAGATAGTCGGTCAGGTGAACATGGGCCATCATCACGTGGTGCTGGATCTGGTACAGCTCGCGCAGGGTTTTCTCACCGCGCAGATAGCCCGTAATGAGGAACGCCTCCGGCATATGGTAGAGATTCTGCTCGTTGAAGGTCAGCCAGTACTTCACCTTATCGCCGTAGCAGGCGATCATCTTCTGGCCGTAACGAATAAAGGCCTCCATCACACGACGGTCGGTGAAACCGTTATAGCGTTCCGCCAGTGAAAGCGGCATATCGAAATGATACAGGCAGATCATCGGCTCAATACCGCGGGCGATCAGTTCATCAATAAACTGGTGGTAGAAGGCGATCCCCTCTTCATTAAATTCGCCGTCGCCCAGCGGACACACCCGACTCCAGGCAATCTGGAAGCGATAGCAGTTCATCCCCAGATCCTGCATCAGATCGAAATCTTCCCGGTAACGATGGTAAGAGTCCGTGGCGACTTTCCAGTCGGAGGCGAATTCCGCAGGCTCGCGAATGTCGTACACCGACATCCCCTTTCCCCCTTCATTCCAGGCCCCTTCCGTTTGCATGCTGGAGACCGAATTACCCCACAAAAAGTCCGCCGGTAGTCTATTGTTCATCTCACGCCCCTATATGACTAGTCATTTAAATTTCATGACTAGTCATATAAACGATATTCATCGCCCAGGCAAAACAAAGGATCGTTTTTTGTGAGCGCTGCAAATAAAAAAAGCCGGATCGGGGGCACCGATCCGGCCAGACAGAGCGACCTGTATTTATTGCTGTGCGAGCTGATCGCGGCGATATTCGCCCTGACGCTCCAGCATCCAGCCGGGGTATTCGCGTGGCAGTGCGCTGACGGCATCCAGCTGGGCCAGCTCCACCTCGCTCAGTTGAATATCGACGGCGGCGAGGTTGTCCGCCAGCTGCTCGGGACGTTTGGCGCCGATAATCACGCTGCTGACCGCAGACTGATGCAGCAGCCAGGCAAGAGCAATCTGCGCGACCGAAACACCTTTGGCCTCCGCAATGACGCGCATGACATCGATGCAGTCGAAAGCGCGATCTTTATTTACCGGCGGGAAATCAAACGCCTGCCGGCGGCCGCCCTCGGCAGTCTGACCCTCACGATCGTATTTCCCGCTCAGCAGACCGCCGGCCAGCGGACTCCAGACCATCAAACCGACCCCTTCACTCTGCATCATCGGAATCAGCTCTCGCTCCAGATCGCGCCCGGCGATCGTGTAGTAAGCCTGTAGGGAAGCGAAGCGCGACAGCCCCAGACGCGCGGAAATCCCCAGCGCTTTCACGATTTGCCAGGCCGCCCAGTTTGACACACCGATGTAGCGAACATGTCCCTGCTGCACCAGATTATCCAGCGCGTAAAGCGTCTCCTCGATGGGCGTTGCCGGATCGAAACCGTGGAGCTGATAAAGATCGATGTGATCGAGCTGCAGCCGTCGCAGACTCTCTTTGACGCTCTCCATGATATGAAAACGCGAACTGCCGCGGGAATTGACGCCGGCCGTACCGGTTTCGCCAAAGACTTTGGTAGCCACCACCACGTTCTCGCGCGGAACCTTCAGGTTTTTTAGCGCCTGGCCGGTTAACATTTCCGAACGGCCTTCAGAATAGACATCTGCGGTGTCGATAAAGTTAATGCCCGCATCCAGCGCACTGCCCACCAGCTGTTCGGCCTCAGCCTGGCGCAACTGACCAATTTTGCCCCACATGCCGCCTTCGCCGCCAAAGGTCATGGTGCCCAGGCACAGTCGGGAGACAAACAGACCGGTGTTTCCGAGTTTTTGATAACGCATTGGACTCTCCTCATCAGGATATTAAACCTCAGCGTTAACGTTATACGCCCGCGACGGAACCGGCGAATGGGGTGATTCTGTCTGTTTCTTGCCCAATCCTCTGAAAATCAGGCGATGAATAGCAGCAAGGCGTAGCCGACCAGCGCCGCCCACAGCAGCAGCGGCAGAGAGTAAAGATGGAAGCGCCACCAGATGCGGCGATCTGATGCCATACGCAGGGCAATTAAATTAGCCAGCGAGCCGGGAAGCAGGCCAAAGCCGCCGACGTTGACCGCCCAGGCCAGCAGCGTCGAAGGAGGAACATAGTTGAGCAGTAGAATGGTGGCCGGTACGTTACTGATGAACTGCGACAGGCCAATCGTCGACAGCCACAAGCCGCCGGCAGAAAGCTGGCCCACCCCGCTTAAAACCTGATGCAGCGCGGGAAGTTGCGTCAACAGATGAACGTCAATAAACATCACCATAAACACCAGCAGCAGCGACCAGTCCACATGGATAATCACCGCCCGCGCCAGCAGCAGAAAGCCGAGAATAATCAGCCCCAGCCCCCACAGTTCAAGCTTCATTTCTAAAGCCGTCAGGAAGATCAGATAAAACGCCAGACAGCCCCACACCAGCTTCGGCTGCCACGATGGCGCCCGGTCCGCGCTTTGAAAGTGCAGGCGGGTGGCGGAGAAACAGCACCAGCACAGTACCAGCAGCGTCAACATCATCGCCGCCGCCAGCGGCAGCATTTGCCCGATAAACCCAAGGAAGCTGAGGCCGGATCGCCCCCACAGCAGGATATTTTGTGGATTACCGATAGGTGTTAACAAGGATCCGGCGTTGACCGCCAGCGCCTCGAAAATAATCAGCCGGTTAACCGGTATCGCGCACCATTTTTTCAACGTCAGCGTGAGCGGTACGACGATAAACAGCGCCACATCATTGGTCAGAAACGTCGAGAGCAGCGCCGCCGCAAGGACCATAAAAATGGCCAGCTGACGCTCGGTGGCAAACCGACGCGCCATTTTGCGGCCAAGCACATCAAAGTAGCCGCTCAGTTCAATCCCTTTCGTCAGCAGCATCAAGCCGCTCAGGGTGATGATCGTGTGCCAGTCGATAGCCTGGGGCCAGCTTTTGGGCGCAAACGGGACAAAGAAACTTAACCCGCAGGCGATGATCAACAGTAAATGCAGAAAACGATCGCGAGCCAGGGAGTGAACAAAGGGAAGATTCATTCTCCTTGCTGCCCGTATTTAAGGGTGAACTGATTAAATGCCGCCAGCGTCTCTTCACTGACGTGATGTTCCATCCCCTCCGCGTCACGACGGGCTATCTCCGGACTCACGCCCAGAACCAGTAAGAAATTCTCGACGATCTGGTGGCGTTCGCGGCTCTCATGCGCCAGCTTCTCGCCTTCCGGAGTTAAAAAGACCCCGCGCCATGGGATCTGCTCAATCAGTCCGACGCTGGCCAGGCGTTTTAACATTTTGGCCACCGTTGGCTGGGAGACCCCCAGACGCGCGGCCATATCAACCTGACGCGCCTCTCCCACTTCGCGAATCAGATCTGAAATCAATTCGACGTAGTCGTCAATCAGCTCCCGGCGGTGGGCTTCGCGTACCTGGCGAAACCCCTCAACGTGTTCTTCAACATTAACAAGCTGCGTCACTTTTTTTGTTATAGGTCTTCCGGCGCGACGGTTCATTGTGCTTCCTCATACGTGTGACGCATCAAGCATCATCTCAAAAGATCCCCATTGTAAATGATTGGGCCCGTAGCACAAAAAATTAACGTTTTAGCCATAGCTATAAAATATAGCCTGTGCTATATCTGTATGTAATACAGACATCCTTCAAGGAGCGAAGGGCGAAATTACAGGAGGTCCCATGAACGAATTCAAGAGGTGCTTACGCGTGTTTACTCATTCTCCTTTTAAAGTCCGCTTAATGCTGATTAACATGCTGTGCGACATGATGAACGGCAAGAATCGCCAGGAAAAACCCCATCACTAAATGCGGCGTCGCGGTACGCCGCTTCATTTTTCCGTCACAATACCCTGTCAAACTGACCCGTTTCGCCACGTTCTCGCCGCTTTTTTCAAGTTTTGTAAGCTTTCTCTCAAAACAATCCGTTATGTCCGGTTGACCTTATCATTTGCAAGCCCTATCTTTTGTCAGCCCTGCCACTACTGCGGCTCGCAGAGACCCTCTTCAGGCACTGTCCAGCAGGTTTTACCCCTTGATGCCAGGGGATGCACATGGCGTCTTTTTGATTAATTACTATGAATGTCACCCTGAAAGAAACGCTGGTCGCTCGCGGATTAGTCCCTAACCCGTGGACAGGATTTTATTTTCTCCAGTCTCTGCTGATTAACCTCGCACTCGGCTATGAATTTAGCCTGCTCTACACCGTCGCATTTACATGCGTGTTACATCTGCTGTGGCGTCATGCCCCGCGGATGCAAAAAGTCGTGGCGGGAGGCTACTCGCTGCTTGCCGCCTTCTATTACCCGTTTGGCCAGGCGTATGGCGCCCCCAACTTCAACACTCTGCTGGCGCTGCATGCCACTAACGTCGAAGAGTCCACGGAAATTCTGACCATCTTTCCCTGGTACAACTACCTGCTGGCGGTCTTTATTTTTGCGCTGGGCGTGATTGCCGTACGTCGTAAAAGGGAACAGCGTAAGCCGTGGAGCAAAATGGAGCTGCTGGGGCTGTTGTTCAGCATCGGCATCTTCTTCCTGCAGCCGGTGCAGAATCTGGCCTGGGGCGGCGTCTTCAAAGTGATTGATACCGGCTATCCCGCCTTCCGTTTCGTGAAAGACGTGGTGGTCAACAATAATGAAGTGCTCGACGAGCAGGCGCGGATGGCTCAGCTGGCCAATATGAAAGACAGCTGGCATGTGCTGGCGGTCAAACCCAAATATCAGCTTTACGTCGTGGTCATCGGAGAGAGCGCGCGCCGCGATGCGCTTGGAGCTTTTGGCGGCCACTGGGACAACACGCCGTTCGCCAGCTCAGTCAACGGCTATCTGTTTAATGACTACATTTCCGCCAGCGGTTCAACGCAAAAATCTCTCGGCTTAACGCTCAACCGGGTGGTGGACGGCAAGCCGCAATACCAGGATAACTTCGTCACGCTGGCGAACCGTGCCGGCTTCCAGACATGGTGGTTTTCCAATCAAGGGCAAATCGGCGAATACGATACGGCGATAGCCAGCATCGCAAAGCGTGCGGATGAGGTGCAGTTTCTCAAAAATGGCGACTTTGAGGCCAACAAAAATACTCAGGATGAGCAGCTGTTGAAGCTAACCGAGCAGGTGCTCTCCGTGCAGCGGACCCAGCCGCAGCTGATCGTCCTGCATCTGATGGGATCTCACCCGCAGGCCTGCGATCGTACCAAGGGAAAATATACTGTCTTTGTACAATCGAAAGAGACGTCCTGCTACCTCTACAGCATGACGCAAACCGATACGCTGCTCGGCAAGCTCTATCATCAGCTGCAGAATTCCGGCGAAAGCTTCTCGATGACCTATTTTTCCGATCACGGTCTGGCCTTTAAAGAGCGCGGTAAAGAGGTGCAGTACCTGGCGCACGACGATAAGTACCAGCAGAATTTCCAGGTGCCGTTTATGGTGCTGTCCAGTGATGATAAAGCGCATAAAGTGATTAAAGCACGGCGTTCTGCCAACGATTTCCTCGGGTTCTTCTCCCAGTGGACCGGGATCCGCGCCGCCGAGATTACGCCTCGCTACCGTTTCATCTCTGAACAAGCCGCCGGGCCGGCCTATATCACCAACTTCCAGCTACAGAAAGTGGACTATACCCATCTGGGTACCGATCTGTTCACCACCCACTAACAGGGCCCGCCGCCGGGAAACCGCGGCGGCTAACCCGGGCGAACGCCGCGCGTTACAGGCAAAAAAAAATCCGCCCCAGTGAGGCGGATTTTTTATATCACCGAAGCGATTAGAAGCTGTAACCAACGCCAGCGATCCAGGTGCCAACGTCAACGTTACGAATACGAGACTGCTCGTAGGAGAAGTCCAGAGCAACGTTTTCGATCGGGTTGAACTGCATACCTGCACCGTAAGAGAAACCGTAGTCGCTCATGTCGTGCTTGTTCGGGTAGCTGTTGTCCTGGAATTTGCCGTGACCGACACCCACTACGCCGTAGATGCTAGCCCAGTCGTTCAGACGGTAAGCCGGACCTGCGGTGATGCCGTAGTACTGGCCTTTCTGGTATACGCCAGATTCAGTACGGTCTTTTTCGGTGTAGGTGAAAGAACCGATAACACCCAGCGGGCTATTGTCTTGCTCGTAACGGTACTTCAGGTTGAAACCGCCAGCTTTGTTAGCTTCACCCTGCATGTCGCTCTGAGCATAACCACCGGTAACGGTAGAAGTTGCAGCGAAAGCGGTACCTACGGATGCAGCCAGAACAACGGCCAGTGCTGAAAAACGTGCAATTTTATTCATAACCACCTCAAATGTGTTTCTAATAAGTCCTAAGTCTTAAATATATCAAAAACTTTCAGGAAACTCTTTTGACTTTACACTGTCTAACATAGCTTTTCATGTAACCAAAAGTTTCCATAATTCTATAACAAACTGGAAAACAACCGTTTTTGGTGAATACCCTACTATTAAGGCCGATAAGGCCCCGCACGTGCATCCAGATTAATCCTAATCAACAGGTTAATTTCTCTTCGCGTCTCGCCCCATTGTACGCCTCCCGAACGCGTTTTTTTCAACAATAGATAAACCGTAGCCAGGTAATTCATTTACACTGGAACCTTTACCGCATTTGACAAACCCTGACAGGAGAAAGGATGCCCGGCTCGTCCCGCAAAATACCGGCATGGCTGCCGATACTGGTCATTTTAATCGCCATGGTCTCTATCCAGAGCGGCGCTTCGCTGGCGAAATCGCTGTTCCCGTTGGTCGGCGCCCCCGGGGTGACCGCGCTGCGCCTGGCGTTAGGCACCTTGATTCTGGTGATCATCTTCAAGCCCTGGCGCCTGCGCTTTACCGCTGAGCAGCGCCTGCCGCTCCTCTTGTATGGTCTGGCGTTGGGGGCAATGAACTATCTCTTTTACTTATCGATTCAGCGCATTCCGCTGGGGATTGCGGTGGCGCTGGAGTTCACCGGGCCGCTGGCGGTGGCGCTGTTTGGTTCGCGGCGTCCGCTCGATTTCGTCTGGGTGATCCTCGCCGTACTCGGGCTGTGGTTTCTGCTGCCGCTGGGGCAAGACGTCGCGCAGGTCGATCTGACCGGTGCGCTGCTGGCGCTGGGCGCCGGGGCCTGCTGGGCCGTCTATATTCTGACCGGCCAGCGTGCCGGAGAAGAACACGGTCCGGCAACGGTGGCAATGGGGTCGCTTATTGCCGCCGTGGTCTTTGTTCCGCTGGGCATGCTGCAGGCAACCGACACGCTGTTCCAGTGGTCGCTGCTGCCGCTGGGACTGGCCATCGCCGTCCTCTCTACGGCGCTACCTTACTCGCTGGAAATGATTGCCCTCACCCGTATGCCCACCCGCACATTCGGCACGCTGATGAGCATGGAGCCGGCGCTCGCCGCGCTATCGGGCATGATATTTCTGGGCGAGACGCTGACCTTTACGCAAACCCTGGCGCTCGGGGCGATTATCCTCGCCTCGATGGGCTCTACGCTGACAATGCGCCGGGAAAGTAAAATCGAAAAAGTGGATATCAGCTAGCCAACGTAACCCGTTCTGCACGAGGCAATCGCATCGTGCAGAACCGCGCTCTCACGCTGACTTTTTACGCAATTTCATGCCCTTTTCAAAATAGCCAACCCCCCCGCACTATCGAACCAATAGGGACAACCGCCCTGCCCATACTGCGATCCGTTGCTATACTTAGTCCCATTAGTTACCGGGGACAAGCGCTCCATTTGATTCAAATTTGATGTATGACGAGTATAAATATCAAGAGGATATGAAACTATGAGTACCGCAAAACTGGTTAAAACGAAAGCATCCGATCTGCTCTATACCCGCAACGATGTTGCAGACAATGAGAAGAAGGCAACCGTCGAGCTGCTGAATCGTCAGGTGATCCAGTTCATTGACCTGTCGCTGATTACCAAGCAGGCTCACTGGAATATGCGCGGTGCCAATTTTATTGCCGTTCATGAAATGCTGGATGGCTTCCGCACCGCCCTGACCGACCATCTCGACACGATGGCTGAACGCGCCGTACAGCTGGGCGGCGTCGCGCTGGGCACCACTCAGGTGATCAACAGCAAAACCCCGCTGAAAAGCTACCCGCTGGATATTCATAGCGTTCAGGATCACCTGAAAGAGCTGGCTGACCGCTACGCGATTGTGGCCAACGATGTGCGTAAAGCGATCGGCGAAGCAAAAGATGAAGACACGGCCGATATCTTTACCGCCGCCTCCCGCGACCTCGATAAATTCCTGTGGTTCATCGAAGCCAACATCGCATAATCCTGCACAATCACCGTCAGCCTGGCTGGCGGTTTTTTTTCAGATTATCCTGACCTCTGCCGCCTGATTTTTTCCCTGATCTTCATCCGCACCATTTCAGTGCGCGACAATGGGCAAAATACGTACAAAAGTAAAACAATTGTAATAATCACCTCACACAATCGTTACAGCAAGATTGTTTTACCATCAGTGTTTGCGTTAAAAATGCACTTGTTATTCGGCGTGTTTATGACGCACCAAAATGACGCCCCATTGCGGTGCATTTGCCGTGACCTATAACCGAAACCGTGCAACAGGATAGACTTCGTTTGTTATAAAACAACAAGTTGTAAAACTGGCACGATTTTTTCATATGGTTACACGTTCTCGCAGGGGATCGTCCCGTGGATAAAAAAGGAAATGCTATGAAGTCTGTATTTAAAGTTTCACTGGCTGCACTGACCCTGGCTTTTGCGGTTTCTTCTCAGGCCGCTGAAAAACAACTGATTGTTGCGACCGATACGGCGTTTGTTCCGTTTGAATTTAAGCAAGGTGATAAGTATGTCGGTTTTGATGTCGACCTGTGGGACGCCATCGCGAAAGAGCTGAAACTGAACTATACCCTGAAGCCGATGGATTTCAGCGGCATCATTCCTGCGCTGCAAACCAAAAACATCGACCTCGCGCTGGCGGGGATTACCATTACTGAAGAACGCAAGAAAGCGATCGAGTTCTCCGATGGCTACTATAAGAGCGGTCTGCTGGTGATGGTGAAAGCCAATAACAACGACATCAAAGATGTGAAGGACCTGAATGGTAAAGTCGTGGCGGTGAAAGGCGGTACCGGCTCAGTTGACTACGCGAAAGCCAATATCAAAACCAAAGACCTGCGTCAGTTCCCGAATATCGATAACGCCTATATGGAGCTGGGTACCGGCCGCGCCGATGCCGTTCTGCACGACACGCCAAACATCCTGTACTTCATCAAAACGGCCGGTCACGGTCAGTTCAAGGCGGTAGGGGAATCGCTGGAAGCGCAAAACTACGGTATCGCCTTCCCGAAAGGCAGCGACGAGCTGCGCGAGAAAGTGAACGGCGCGCTGAAAACGCTGCGTGAAAACGGCACCTACAACGAAATTTATAAAAAATGGTTCGGTACTGAGCCAAAATAATAATCAGCCTTGATCGCTTACAGGTCTGCTGAATGCCGATCGCCCGGACAGGGCCCCTGGCCACTATCCGGGTATCACTTTGCCGCAGACCTGAGTCATTTTTTCTCAGAGGCACGCCTCTGTTTTTCGACACGGTAACAGGAACGAACTATGCAGTTTGACTGGAGTGCCATCTGGCCTGCCATTCCAATTTTGCTGGAAGGCGCCAAAATGACGCTGTGGATTTCCGTCCTCGGCCTGGCTGGCGGCCTGATAATCGGCCTCGTCGCCGGTTTCGCCCGCTGCTTTGGCGGCTGGATTGCTAACCACATTGCGTTAGTCTTTATCGAGATCATTCGCGGAACCCCGATTGTGGTTCAGGTCATGTTTATCTACTTCGCCCTGCCGATGGCGTTCAATGATCTTCGCATTGATCCCTTCTCGGCGGCGGTCGTGACCATCATGATCAACTCCGGCGCCTATATCGCAGAAATTACCCGCGGGGCGGTACTCTCAATTCACAAGGGCTTCCGTGAAGCTGGCCTGGCGCTTGGCCTGTCCCGTCGTGAAACCATCCGCCACGTGATTCTGCCGCTGGCGCTGCGTCGCATGCTGCCGCCGCTGGGTAACCAGTGGATCATTAGCATCAAAGATACCTCACTCTTTATCGTCATCGGCGTCGCCGAGCTGACCCGTCAGGGTCAGGAGATTATTGCCGGTAACTTCCGCGCGCTGGAAATCTGGAGCGCCGTGGCCGTGATTTACCTGATCATCACCCTGGTGTTGAGCTTTGTTCTGCGTCGTCTTGAAAGAAGGATGAAAATCCTGTGATTGAATTTAAAAATGTTTCCAAGCACTTTGGCCCGACCAAGGTGCTGCACGATATCGATCTGAAGATCAATAAAGGCGAAGTGGTGGTGATTATCGGGCCGTCCGGCTCCGGGAAATCGACGCTGCTGCGCTGTATTAACAAACTGGAAGAGATAACCAGCGGCGAGCTGATCGTCGATGGTCTGAAGGTTAATGACCCGAAAGTCGACGAGCGCCTGATCCGTCAGGAAGCCGGGATGGTGTTCCAACAGTTCTATCTGTTCCCGCATCTGACGGCGCTGGAGAACGTCATGTTCGGGCCGCTACGCGTGCGCGGTGCTAAAAAAGAGGCCGCCGAAAAACTGGCGAAAGATCTGCTGGAAAAAGTGGGGCTCGCCGAACGCGCGCACCACTACCCTTCCGAGCTCTCCGGCGGCCAGCAGCAGCGCGTGGCAATCGCTCGCGCCCTGGCGGTAAAACCCAAAATGATGCTGTTTGACGAACCGACTTCAGCGCTGGATCCGGAACTGCGCCACGAAGTGCTGAAAGTGATGCAGGATCTGGCGGAAGAAGGGATGACGATGGTCATCGTTACCCATGAGATCGGCTTTGCTGAGAAAGTGGCATCGCGGCTGATCTTTATCGACAAAGGGCGTATCGCCGAAGATGGCGATCCGCAGGTACTGGTGAAAAATCCACCGAGCCCGCGTCTACGCGAATTCCTGCAGCACGTCGCCTGATATCCCTCCAGGCTCCCCGTATACGGGGAGCCGCTTTCGCTTTCCAGACACATCCCACGCCGCTTCTCTCGCTATCAGCCTCTATACTTAATGGTTTTGGAATGAGATGGAGGCGCCCGTGCCGTGGATCCTGTTACTGCTTGCTACGCTGTTTACCGCCCCGCTTTCGGCCGCCACACTGCCCGGTGTCCCGGCCGCGACCGCTGAACAACCCGCCAGCAGTGAACCAGACCTCGAGAAAAAAAAGGCCGCCTATGCGGCGCTGGCTGACGTGCTGGATAACGAGGCCGCCCGTAAGGAATTAATCGACCAGCTGCGTTCTGCCGCCGCCACGCCGCCGCCGGCCAGCGCGCCAAAGCTGACGCCGCCGGAAGAGAAAGATGAACGGACGGTACTGGAAAACGTCACCCAGGTGAGCCGCGAGTACGGTGAACGCTTTGCTGCGCGTTTTTCTCAGCTGTGGCGCAATATTACCGCCTCTGCGCATAAGCCGTTTCATGCCGAAACCTTTCGCAACGCCGCCGGCCATTTCCTGCTGCTGGCCGTGCTGGTATTCGCCTTCTGGTGGCTGGTCCGCCTCGCCGCGCTGCCGCTGTATCGCAAAATGGGTCAGTGGGGACGGCGCAAAAATCACGATCGCGGTAACTGGCTGCAGCTCCCGGCCACCATCGCCGGCGCGTTTATCTTCGATCTTCTCCTGCTGGCGTTGACGCTGTTTGTTGGCCAGATGCTCAGCGATCGGTTTAATGGCGGAAGCCGGACTATCGCCTTTCAGCAAAGCCTGTTTCTGAATGCCTTCGCCTTGATTGAGTTTTTTAAAGCGATTCTGCGGCTGATTTTCTGTCCGCGGGTAACGGAGCTGAGGCCGTTTAACCTCAGCGATGAGAGCGCGAAGTACTGGAACCTGCGCCTGAGCGCGCTGAGCAGCCTGATTGGCTACGGCCTGATCGTCGCAGTGCCGATTATCTCCAATCAGGTCAACGTTCAGGTCGGCGCACTGGCGAATGTGGTCATTATGCTGTGTATCACCCTCTGGGCGCTGTATCTGATCTTCCGTAATAAAACGCGGATTACTCAGGGACTGCTGCACCTGGCAGACCGTTCGCTGGCCTTCTTCAGTCTGTTTATCCGCGCCTTTGCGCTTATCTGGCACTGGCTGGCCTGCCTCTACTTTATCGTGCTGTTTTTCTTTTCCCTTTTCGACCCCGGCAACAGCCTGAAGTTTATGATGGGGGCCACGGTACGCAGTCTGGCGATTATCGGCGCCGCCGCGCTGCTCTCCGGCATCTTGTCACGCTGGATAGCGAAAACCATTACCCTGTCGCCGCAGACCCAGCGTAACTATCCCGAGCTGCAGAAGCGGCTAAACGGCTGGATCTCCGTCGCGCTCAAAGTGGCGCGAATTTTAGTGGTCTGCGTGGCGATTATGCTGCTGCTAAGCGCCTGGGGACTGTTTGATTTCTGGAACTGGATGCAACACGGCGCCGGGCAAAAAGCGGTGGATGTGCTGATTCGCATCGCGCTGATTCTGTTCTTCTCCGCCATCGGCTGGACGCTGCTCGCCAGCCTGATAGAAAACCGCCTGGCCTCAGACATTCACGGCCGCCCGCTACCGGGCGCTCGTGCCCGTACGCTGCTGACGTTATTCCGTAACGCGCTGGCGGTCATTATCAGCACCATCACGGCGATGATCCTGCTCTCCGAAGTGGGGGTGAACATTGCGCCGCTGCTGGCCGGCGCCGGTGCGCTGGGGCTGGCCATTTCGTTCGGCGCCCAGACGCTGGTAAAAGATATTATCACCGGTATTTTTATCCAGTTTGAGAACGGGATGAATACCGGTGATCTGGTGACCATCGGCCCGTTAACCGGCACGGTGGAACGGATGTCGATCCGTTCCGTGGGCGTGCGCCAGGACACCGGCGCTTACCATATTATCCCGTGGTCCTCGATTACCACCTTCGCCAACTTCGTGCGCGGCATCGGTTCAGTGGTTGCCAATTACGATGTCGACAGACAGGAGGATCTGGATAAAGCCGGTCAGGCGCTGAAAAACGCGGTTGCCGACGTGATGGATCAGGAGGAGATTCGCGGGCTGGTGATTGGCGAGCCGTCATTTGCCGGGCTGGTCGGCCTGAGCAATACGGCATTTACCCTGCGAGTCACCTTCACCACTCTGCCGCTGAAGCAGTGGACGGTACGCTTTGCGCTCGATACGCAGGTGAAGAAACATTTCGATCTCGCCGGAGTACGGGCGCCCGTGCAAACCTACCAGGTTCTGCCGGCTCCTGCGCCCATCGCCGCACCACCAGCGGCGCCCGCAGAACCGACGCTATAGCCACGGCGCAGAGCACATTCCGGGCGGGCCAGACCGCCCGGACGCATCATTCTTAGCGTGCCAGCGGACGGCGGCGTTTAGCCTCATCCATGAAGGTCCAGGCGATAAAGCGACTCTGCTTCTGTCCCTGGGCCATCTCTTTTTTCACCACCTTCACCGCGCCGGCTTCGGTCAGCGCACGATAAAGCGGCGGCAGATTATCGCCGCGCGACACCAGTGAGGTGAACCATTTCACCTGGCGACCAAACTGCTGGCTTTCGCGGATCATCTGCGTAATGAACGCCACTTCACCGCCTTCGCACCACAGCTCCTGCTGTTGGCCGCCGAAGTTCATCACGCTGTCCGCCCCCAGCCCCAGGTTCCGACGCTTACGCTCGCCGCCGGCCTGCGCGCTGGCAGCAGAGTCGTGGAATGGCGGGTTGCATAACGTCGCATCAAAACACTCATTTTTATGAATAATGCCGCTAAAGATAGCCCCACTCTCTTTCTGTCGACGCAGGCGAATCTGGCGGCTGAGTCCCGGGTTAGCGTTGATGATCGCCTGGGCGCTGGCGATCGCTTCCGGGCTAATTTCGCTGCCGGTAAAACGCCAGCCGTACTCATGCGCACCAATCAGCGGATAGATTAAGTTTGCGCCGGTGCCGACATCCAGAATGCTGGCATTTTCAGGAATGGTGCCGGTATCCAGCGCCAGCAGGTCGGCCAGGTGGTGAATATAATCCGCTCTTCCCGGTACCGGCGGGCATAAGAAGCCGTCCGGAATATCCCAGTGTTTCACCGCGTAAAAATGCGCCAGCAGCGCCTTATTCAGCGCCTTCACCGCCAGCGGGTTAGCAAAATCGATGGTCTGCTCGCCCACCGGATTAAGGGTGATAAAGCCTTGCAGCTCAGGGTGAGCCTGGCATAGCGCGGGCAAATCATAACGTTGATGATGACGGTTACGCGGGTGTAACCCCGGTTTCTGGGCTTTCATGGCAATCTCCTTTGAACAGCCGCGTAAGATACCCGTTGACGGCGGCGCGGTAAATAAGGGAGTCTGGATATCTCTCATTCGGTTACGGGTGCTCTATGTATTTCTATCAACCTTCACAGGGACATGGCCTGCCGCACGACCCGCTTAACGCGATTATCGGCCCACGCCCGATCGGCTGGATCGCCTCTCTGGACGCCGCAGGTCATCGCAATCTTGCCCCCTATAGCTTCTTTAACTGTTTTAACTATCGGCCGCCGATTATCGGTTTTGCCAGCAGCGGCTGGAAAGACAGTGTACAGAATATTATCGAAACCAAAGAGTTTGTCTGGAATCTGGCCACCCGCCCTTTGGCTGAAGCGATGAACGAAACCTCCGCCAGCATCCCTCGCGACGAAGATGAATTTGCCCGTGCCGGGCTGACTCCCGCCGCCAGCCGGATGGTCGCCGCCCCGCGGGTCGCGGAAAGCCCGGTGAACTTCGAATGTCGGCTCTCCCAATGTATTCGCCTGACCCGTGCCGATGGTGAGCCTGTCGATAGCTGGCTGGTGCTGGGTGAAGTGGTCGCAGTCCATATCGATGAGTCGTTACTGGAAAATGGCGTCTATCAGACCGCTAAGGCCAGGCCGATTCTCCGCGCCGGTGGGCCGAGCGCCTATTACACTATCGATGAAAATCTGCGTTTCGACCTGATCCGCCCGGACGCTCGCTAAGCCGTTTGTTCTTCTGCCCGGCCCACGGCGCGCGCCTGGTCGGGCCGCCGTTTATTCAAAAAAGATGTTGTTTGTCTTCAGTTTTTTACCCTGTCTATCCTGCCGTAAAGGCCTAAACTTAAAGTATGTCCCATGCAGTTAATGAGGATATGCTCATGAAAAGAACGCTGCTGTTACTCACCGCAATCACGATTGCCGCCACCTCTTTTATTGCCCAGGCCGGGATCTCACCTCCGCCGTCTATCGCCGAGAGCGGTCCGCTACGCCCGGCAGGCACCGTCTCCGCCTCCGGCGCCAGCAATCTGGATGATCTGCAGGCGAAACTGGCGGAAAAAGCCCACCAAAAAGGGGCGATAGCCTGGCGAATCAACTCCGCCAGCAGCGCGAATAAAATGTCCGGTACCGCCATTATCTATAAATAATCCACCGCTCTGCACGGGTCGGAACCCATCAGGGTCCCGCCCCTATGGCCCGACGGCTGCCGTTTATGTAGAAAAAATGCAGTTCACGTAAAGAAATGTATTTATTTTTTTATCAACGAGTGATAAAAATTTGCCGTCATTTGATAATAGTTATCAAAATCATTATCAAACGCATTGCTATTTTAACAAATCACCTGCAGCGGTCGGGGCCCGGCATCGCTGTGCCTGCGGTTGTGATGGCTTTAATTAAAACTATAAGTTGCTTATTGAAATGGACAAAAAACAAAATTTACCGTTCAGCAGTTTTAGCTCGCTGACGATCTTTACCGGCATGTGTCTGAGTCTGTCGCCGACAGGCCTGGCTCTGGCCGCAGACGGCACTGAACAAAATGGCGGTGAAACGCTGGTGGTGGAAGCGCAGGCTCCCTCTCTGTATGCCCCTACGCAATCTGCCGACCCCAAATTTTCCCGCCCGATTGCCGATACCACCCGCACGGTCACCGTGGTCTCCGAGCAGGTGATGGAAGATCAGGGCGTGACTAATTTGACCGATGCGTTGAAAAACGTTCCCGGCGTCGGAGCCTTCTATGCCGGGGAAAACGGCAGCTCGTCGACCGGCGACACCATTTATATGCGTGGAGCCGATACCTCTAACAGCATCTATGTCGATGGTGTCCGCGATATCGGCAGCGTGACCCGCGATACCTTTAACACCGAACAAGTGGAAGTGATTAAAGGCCCGTCGGGTTCTGACTACGGCCGTAGCGCTCCAACCGGCTCAATCAATATGATCAGCAAACAGCCGCGTCTGGACTCCGGTATCGATGCCTCCGTCAGCGCTGGCAGCGCCTGGTTCCGTCGCGGTACGCTCGATATCAATGAAGCCATCGGCGAAACCAGCGCCGTGCGTCTGAACCTGATGGGCGAAAAAACCCATGATGCCGGCCGCGATAACGTCAAAAATGAGCGTTACGGTATCGCGCCATCGGCCGCGTTTGGTCTCGGTACTGAGAACCGTCTGTACCTGAACTATCTGCATGTGACCCAGCACAACACGCCGGACGGAGGTATCCCGACCATTGGTCTGCCGGGGTACTCCGCGCCAACTCCTGGCACCGCGGCGCTCAATCACTCGGGTAAGGTCGCCACCAGCAACTTCTACGGGACGGATTCCGACTACGACGACTCCACCACCGATACGGTGACCATGCGCTTCGAGCACGACCTGAGCGATAACACCACCCTTCGCAACACCACCCGCTGGTCGCGCGTGAAACAGGATTATCTGCTAACCGCAGTGATGGGCGGCGCAACCAACATCACCCAGCCGGACCCGAACGATGTCGGCACCTGGACCTGGTCGCGTCTGGCGAACACCAAAGACGTCAGTAATAAAATTCTGACCAACCAGACCAACCTGACCTCAAAGTTCTATACCGGTTCGATCGGGCATGACATCAGCACCGGTTTCGAGCTGACCCGGGAAACGCAGACCAACTACGGCGTTTATCCCATTACGCCTCCGGCGGTCAATATTTACCATCCCAATAGCAACATCTCTATTGGCGGTCTGGACCGCAGCGGCGCCAACGCCAACGGGCAGACGGATACCTTCGGCGTTTATGCCTTCGATACTCTGCAGATTACCCATGATTTCGAGCTGAACGGCGGCATCCGTCTGGATAACTACCAGACAAAATATGACAGCGCCAGCCTGTGCGGCGGCACCGGCCGCGGTGCGGTTGCCTGCCCGGACGGCGTGGTGAAAAACAGCCCGGTCACCACGGTTGATACCTCCACCAGCGGCAATCTGGTGAACTGGAAAGCCGGGGCGCTGTACCACCTGACCGACAGCGGCAACGTTTACGTCAACTATGCGATCTCCCAGCAGCCTCCGGGCGGCAATAACTTTGCCCTGGCCCAAAGCGGTACCGGGAATAGCGCCAACCGTACCGATTTTAAACCGCAGAAAGCGAAGACCAGCGAAGTCGGTACCAAGTGGGAGCTGATGGATAAACGTCTGCTGCTGACGGCAGCGCTTTTCCGTACCGATATTGAGAACGAAGTCGAGCAAAACGACGACGGCACCTATTCGCAGTACGGTAAAAAACGCGTTGAAGGTTATGAGCTGTCTCTGGCCGGTAATATCACCCCGGACTGGCAGGTCATCGGCGGATATACCCAGCAGCACGCCAGCGTCCGTGAAGGCAGCAACATCGCCCAGGACGGCACCAGCGCGCTGCCGTACACGCCGGAACACGCCTTTACCCTCTGGAGCCAGTACCAGGCAACCGATGCTATCGCCCTTGGCGCAGGCGCTCGCTATATCGGCAGCATGCATCGCGGCAGCGACGGCGCCGTCGGTACGCCGTCCTCCACCGAAGGCTACTGGGTGGCTGATGCGAAAGTGGGCTATCGTATCAACCGTAACGTCGATCTGCAGCTGAACGTCTATAACCTGTTCGATACCCATTATGTCGCCTCAATCAACAAGAGCGGCTACCGTTATCATCCAGGCGAACCGCGTACTTTCCTGCTGACTGCCAACGTGCATTTCTAATCCACAGCGGGGCGGCAACGCCCCGTTTCTTGAGGAGAAACAACGATGATGTACCATATCCCCACCGTTCTCAGCCCGCAGGAAGTTGACGATTTTCGCGCGCAGCTGCAGCAGGCCGACTGGGTTGACGGGCGAGCCACCACCGGCGATCAGGGCGCGCTGGTGAAAAAAAATCAGCAGGTCGATACCCGCAGTCCGCTGTACGGCGAACTGCAGAACAGAGTCCTCGCGGCGCTCAACCGCAGTTCACTGTTCTTCGCCGCCGCACTGCCTAAAACCCTCTCCAGCCCGCTGTTTAACCGCTATCAGCAGAGTGAGACCTACGGTTTTCACGTTGACGGCGCGGTGCGCAGTCAGGCCCAGGGCGGCTGGATGCGTACCGACCTTTCTGCCACCCTGTTCCTCAGCGCGCCTGAGAGTTATGAAGGCGGTGAGCTGGTGGTAAACGACACCTATGGTCAGCATACGGTCAAGCTGCCGGCGGGCGACCTGGTACTCTACCCGTCAAGCAGCCTGCACTGCGTGACGCCGGTGACCCAGGGCGTGCGCGTGGCTTCTTTCCTGTGGGTCCAGTCGATGATCCGCGATGACAAACGCCGCAGCATGCTGTTCGAGCTGGATCGGAATATTCAGACTCTGAAGAGCCGCCACGGCGAGAGTGACGAGGTGCTATCGCTACTTAATCTGTACCATAACTTGCTGCGGGACTGGTCGGAAATCTGAGCCCTTGCCAGACTCATTTTTGCCCCCATCTTCACTCTACCCGTCATACTCAAGTTGCCTGCACGTTGGCTTCGTGACTCGACTCCCCAATAAGCCTCACCCATACGAGCCGCCGCAGAGCAGCGTTCAAATCTGTTCCGGACAGATTGGCCGCTCGCCCCAGCCATTTAGCAAAGTAAGCGCCCGGAGGGCTCGGCGGCGTCGCCTTTCTGCAACTCGCATAAGTCAGGGTATATAATGACAGTAACAACAGTGAGGAGGTGCATCATGGCATCAGGTTGGGCAAATGATGGCGCAGTTCAGGATCAGATCGACAGCACCGTTGACGATGCGGTCGCACGGGCGAGAAACGCCCTCCCCAGCGGAGAGAGCCACAAATTTTGTGATGAATGCGGAGAGCCGATTCCCGAAGCCCGAAGAAAGGCGATCCCGGGGGTCAGATACTGCGTGAAGTGCCAACAGGAGAAAGATTTACATAACAATACATTTTCAGGATATAATCGCCGTGGCTCCAAGGACAGCCAGCTACGCTGACCTTCCTTTACCGTTCATTACCACAGAAAGCATTATCTTTTCGCGCACGTTTTTCGGCCAAAAAAGTGGCAAAATGTGCCCTGAATACGTTCTGCACCCCGCTGGAGTCTCTTCGGCCATCCCACCACGAAATAATTTATTAATATTCAATAAATTAATAATCATTCAAAAAAATCGATGAAGACTGTTAATTTCCTTCGATTTTATCTCTCGCAAAAAAGCGTGATACTTATCACATCGACGGAACATCGTCCTCTTAACAAAATAACCTGCGAGAGATTAACTATGAAAACCATTAAATATGCTGCCGCTGCTATTGCCCTTACTACTCTGTCCTTTGGCGCTTTCGCCGCTCAGCCGGTTAGCCCGTCTCAGGCTGAAAGCATGAACAAAATTGGCGTGGTCTCTGCTGAAGGCGCAACGACTCTGGATGGTCTGGAAGCCAAACTGGCTGAAAAAGCGCAAGCCGCTGGTGCGACTGGTTACAGCATCACCTCCGCCAACACCAACAACAAAATTAGCGGTACCGCGGTTATCTATAAATAACCGCTGCACGACCTGTATTAACCCTGAACGACCCTTTAATACCCTTGTTTTGCCCGTCCGTGCCACCGGACGGGCTTTTTTTTATACGTCACTGTCTGACGTGAGCTTTTTTCAGGGGAAACGGGTGGCTACCAGTGTTCAGCAACCCGGCTTAGCCCCTGCTCCAGGGTCGCAACCTCACCGGTCGCCACCAGGCAGCAGGCCAGCTGAATTCTCAGCGAGGTCGGCAGCGGTTCACTCCCCGCTACGCAGCGCTCAATCCAGCGGGCGGTGACCTGAGGATCTTTTGACTCCGGCAGTACAGCCCCCTCCTCCGGCAACTCGCTCTGGCGTTCATGCACTACCCGCGTCCCTGAAGCGTCAATCAGGCTAATTTGCGGGCATCGCTGCGGATTGGCATACACTTCACCTTCCGTCCCGTGCATTAACAGCGCCCGTCCGCCGATCTCGACAAAGAATTTTGCAACCTTGCCCACATATTCCGGGTGAGAAACGCTCGATAAACGTAGCGCCGCATCTTCAGAAAATGGCGTCGCCAGCTTTGCCAGTGTATGTGCGCTGTTGCGTACGCCCATACGCCAGCGCAGGGCAAGCTGTTTTTCCAACGGCGGACAGAGTACGCCAACCGGAATATACACCGGCTCGTGGCCGTCGAGCCGCGCCTGAGCCTGGCCCGCATGTCGGGTGGCGGGGATCCCCATCAGCTCAAAAATCGTTTCCGTCAGCACCCGGGTCGGATCGTGACTGACACCATGCACCACCACCGGAAAACCGAGCTTATGCAGCAAAACGGCCAGCAGAGGGGTCAAATTAGCCTGCTTACGCGCGCCGTTATAGCTGGGGATCACAATCGGCATTGGTCTGGCGACAGGCGGCGTCAGACGCAGAGTCTTCTGCTGCATGGCTTCATAGAAACCTTTCATTTCCGCTTCGCCTTCGCCCTTAATACGCAGGGCAATTAAAATCCCGCCCAGCTCCAGCTCAGCCACCTCGCCGTCAAGCATCCGCGAGTAAAGCGCGCGGGCCGTATCCACATCCAGGTCACGCGCGTGATTTTTCCCGCGCCCGACTTCTTTAATGATCTTGCTGTAGTCCATCGAAGACTCCTGTTAGCTGCTCACATCGTCGACATTACACCGTTAACGCCGTTTACGACGCGCCTGTTTTGCTTTCGTTTTGACGATAACCTCAGGGACGGCAGGCTGTTCTATTGGAAAAACGGGCAATGCATTCAGTAGACGCTTACCATAATTTTTGGTCAACAAACGCTTATCATAAATCACCACTTCGCCCCAGCAGCTGTGGCTGCGAATCAGGCGTCCGACCTGCTGAATCAGGTTAAAGGAGGCGCTTGGCAGGCTCTGCACTTCAAACGGATAGCGATTCAGGCTCTTGAGCCATTCGCCTTCGGTAATCACCACCGGACTGTCGATTGGCGGGAAGGCGATTTTATGAATATGTACCTGGCTGAGCAGCTCACCTTTGAGATCCAGCCCTTCGGCAAAGGATTGTAGCCCCACCAGTACGCTACGCTCCCCTCCTTCGACGCGCTTGCGGTGCAGTTCCACCAGCCGGTAGCGCGGCTTATCGCCCTGTACCAGCAATAACAGTCGCAGATCGGGAACATGTTCCAGGAAACGCTGCATCGCCCGCCCGCTGGCGAACAGCACCAGCATCCCGAGGTGCTTTTTACTTTCAACCTGCTCGCGGAAATAAGCCGCCATTTCAGCAATATGCTGCTCTTCGTTATCGATTAGCGGTTCATAGTGCATCTGCGGAATAACGATTTTGCCCTGCTCAACATGGTTAAAGGGGGAATCCAGCGCCACGAAACGATCGCCGGCCTTTTCTTTCAACCCGCTCATCTCCTGCAGGCGTGAAAAGCTGTTCAATGATCGCAGGGTGGCGGAGGTGACGACAATATGCGGCACGCTGCGCCACAGCAGCCTTTCCAGCTGGTCGCTGACGCGAATGCCGACGCAGTGAAACCAGATATGCGTTTGACCGTCGCGCATATCGCGCGTCACCCATTTGGTGACCGGCGCGCCGGATGACTGCGCCAGTGATGCCAGCCGCCACAGCTTGCTCTGGCTTTCAAACATCCCCAGCGCACGGTTCATTTGCAGCAGAACCCGATGCAGACGTACCACGTCGTGGCTACCGGTTTTTTCCCCGAGGTCGTTAAGAAAGAGCTCCGCCAGCCCGCGCAGCATCTCGGTCAGTTTCGCCAGACGCTGGCAGATATCCATCACCTCCTGCGGCAACTCGCCCATCGGGAAACGATGCTCGGCTTCCTGGCCGGCCGGCATATAGAGATTAAGGATAGCGTTCAGCGAGGCGATCAGCTCATACAGCTCCTCACAGTGGCCACTCAGGCGCTCGGGATTGGCCAGCGGCGGCGTGGTTTTCGGCCGAAACTGCTCCATACAGGTCGCCACCAGCTTACTGAACAGATCCAGCTGTAGCCGGTACCATGGGGCGGTCATTTCCGCGCTCATTTCCAGCGCATCGCGGGCCACGTCCGGCAGATGATGGCCTTCATCGAGCACCAGCAGCAGGTTTTTCGGCTCGGGCAACACGGCTTCGCTCTCCATCGCCGCCATCACCAGCGCATGGTTCGCCACCACCACTTCCGCCTCCTGAATTTCTCGCCGGGCAACGAAGAACGGACATTCGCGATAGTAGTGGCAGTTGCGGTTGAGGCAGCTGGCTTTGTCGGTGCTCAGGCGGCTCCAGAGCGCATCATCGACAGGTTTATCGGTGTGATCGCGCAGACCGTCCCAGCGGTAGCTGTCGAGGTCGGTTTTCAGCGTCGCGCACAGCTTCTGTTCAGCCTGATTATTCGGCGTGAGATCGTCATCGAGAAACGCCAGCAGATCCTGCTGCGTCGGTTCGGTGCTGGCCAGCGCCGTAAGGTTGCGTGGGCAAACGTAGCGCCCGCGGCCAAACGCGGCGGTAAAACGCAGATCGGGAATAATTTTGCGCAGCAGCGGCAGATCCTTGCTGTAGATCTGATCCTGTAGCGCAACGTTGGCGGTGCTCACCACCAGGGTTTTCTGCTGCTCACGGGCGATGGCGATGCCGGGAATCAGGTATGACAGCGTCTTCCCGACGCCGGTGGGCGCCTCAATGGCCAGGTGTCGGCCTTCTTCCCCGGCAAGCGTTTTTGCCACATCGGCAATCATCTGCCGCTGTGGCGGACGGGGAATGAAATCCGGAATCTGTTCCTGAAGCGCCTTATACCAGGCGGCGATTTGCGCTTTTAGCGCAGCGGTCAAAGCCATGAGAAAACCTGAATACTGTATAAACAGCCACTATTGTGACACTTTTTGCCTGGCAGGAGGAATTACTTTCTGAGCAATGTGGAATGATGCTCGGGATTTATCAATGTACCGGCCGGGAATCACAGGGCACGCGAGGGAAGAAGCCGGAGACAGCATGCTTGCTGCTTCCGGGTATCATTGCGTCATCCGGGCAAAACGTCTTGCCCGGATGACGCATATATGGCGGGAGGCGGTTACTCAGCGGCCGCAGGTTTACGCGGACGACGGCGGCGCTGTTGCTCGCCGGCCGGTTTCGCCTCGCCGATACGGCGTGAAGGCTTTGCCCCGGCTTTCGGCGCTTCGCCGTCGTTACGCCGCGGCGCCGACTGCTGGCTGCGCCCCTGCCCCTGGGCGTTACGTCCTTGTCCCTGACCGCTGCGGCCCTGGCTTTGGCCGCGACCGCCGCCACCGCTACGCTGCTGACGACCGTTTTGAATCGGCTCCGCTCTGATAGACGGATCCGGCGCATAGCCATCGACGGCGATGCGTGGAATCTCTTTTTTCAGCAGACGTTCGATATCATGCAGCAGTTTATGCTCGTCCACGCAGACCAGCGACAGCGCTTCACCGGTGGCGGCTGCGCGACCGGTACGGCCGATCCGGTGAACGTAATCTTCCGGTACGTTAGGCAGCTCGTAGTTGACGACGTGCGGCAGTTCTTCGATATCCAGACCACGCGCGGCGATATCCGTCGCCACCAGCACGCGAATACCGCCGGATTTAAAGTCGGCTAATGCCCGGGTACGCGCCCCCTGGCTCTTGTTGCCATGGATAGCCGCGCTACGGATGCCGTCTTTATTCAGCTGCTCGGCCAGGTGGTTGGCGCCATGTTTGGTGCGGGTAAAGACCAGCACCTGCTGCCAGTTACCTTCACCGATCATCTGCGACAGCAGTTCCCGCTTACGTTTCTTATCAACGAAATGGACGTGTTGCGTCACCTGCTCGGAAGCGGTATTGCGGCGAGCCACTTCGATTTCCAGCGGGTTATGCAGCAGCTTTTCCGCCAGCGCTTTAATGTCGTCGGAGAAGGTCGCGGAGAACAGCAGGTTCTGGCGCTTCGCCGGAAGCTTCGCCAGCACGCGGCGAATATCATGAATAAAGCCCATATCCAGCATGCGGTCGGCTTCATCAAGCACCAGGATTTCAACCTTGTCCAGGCTGACGGCATTCTGATGTTCAAGATCCAGCAGGCGCCCAGGGGTGGCCACCAGAACATCGACGCCGCTGCGCAGCTTCATCATCTGCGGGTTAATGCTCACCCCGCCGAAGACCACCAGCGAGCGAATATTCAGGTATTTGCTGTAATCGCGAACGTTTTCGCCGATTTGTGCCGCCAGTTCACGCGTTGGCGTGAGTATCAGCGCGCGCACCGGACGACGGCCTTTAGCATGCGGCTCTTTCTGAATCAGATGCTGCAGGAGCGGCAGGGTAAAGCCTGCCGTTTTGCCGGTGCCGGTCTGGGCGCTGGCCATCAGATCGCGTCCCTGCAACACCGCAGGGATAGCCTGCTGCTGAATTGGGGTTGGCTCAAGGTAACCCTGCTCGGCGACAGCGCGCAGGATATCAGGGTTCAGGCCAAGGGAATCAAAAGACATAACAACTCCAAACCACCCCGGCCCGTGACAGGCGTAGTTTTCGGGGAGATTATTGCGAATAGAGATGGCAAAAACCACAATGCCATGAAGTGGCGCAGTCTAGCAGATTTTGTGACACAGCGCATAAATATCCCCTCAGGGCCGCTGCGCCGGCTAATCCTCGTCACGCGCCGCTTGCAAAGAGTGATGCGAAATACGCAAAAGAGAGTATCCACTATTCTGGACAGTGACGCGAATTGGTCATACTCTTAATCAATCGATTGATTAATTTTTATCGTGCGATGACGACAACTCCTGTGACAACCAAAGGCGAACAAGCCAAAAGCCAGCTCATTGCCGCAGCCATCGCCCAGTTCGGCGAATACGGCCTGCACGCCACCACCCGCGATATTGCCGCGCAGGCCGGGCAAAATATCGCGGCGATCCCCTACTATTTTGGTTCCAAGGACGATCTCTATCTCGCCTGCGCCCAGTGGATTGCCGATTTTATCAGCCATAATTTTCGTCCGCATGCCGAAGCGGCGGAAACACTGCTGGCGACAGCTTCTCCGGATAAGGCGGCGATTCGGGTTCTGATTCTGCGCGCCTGTCAGAATATGATTTTGCTGCTGACCCAGGATGACACGGTCAATTTGAGCAAATTCATCTCCCGCGAGCAGCTTTCTCCTACCCCGGCCTACCAGCTCATCCACGGGCAGGTGATTGCGCCGCTCCATCGCTACCTGACCCGTTTAATCGGCGCCTTTACCGGCCTCGATGCCGATGACACGGCAATGATTCTGCACACCCACGCGCTGCTGGGAGAGATTCTGGCCTTCCGCCTTGGGCGGGAAACCATTTTGCTGCGCACCGGATGGACGCAGTTCGACGAAGAAAAAACTGAGCAAATTTATCAGGTTATCGCCTGCCATATTGATTTCGTTCTGCAAGGGTTATTGCAAAGGAGCCAGGGATCATGAAAAAACCCGTCATCATCGTTTTGTTCATACTGCTGCTGATTGCCGCATTCGGCGGCGGCTGGTGGTGGTATCAAAGCAGCCAGCAAAGGGAGCTGACTCTGTATGGCAACGTCGATATTCGTACCGTGAACATGAGCTTCCGCGTCGGCGGACGACTGGCATCGCTGAACGTTGATGAGGGCGATAAGATTCAGGCCGGGCAAATACTCGGCCAGCTGGATCGCGCCCCGTATGAGAACGCCTTACAGCAGGCTCAGGCGAATGTCTCCACCGCTCAGGCGCAGTATGATCTGATGATGGCTGGCTACCGGGCAGAAGAGATAGCCCAGGCCGCCGCCGCCGTCAAACAGGCGCAGGCCGCGTACGATTACGCGCAGAACTTTTACCAGCGCCAGCTGGGGCTGCGTCAGAACAGCGCCATCTCGGTGAACGATTTGGAAAACGCGCGCTCCTCCCGCGACCAGGCTCAGGCGACGCTAAAGTCCGCGCAGGACAAGCTGCGCCAGTATCGCGCCGGCAACCGGCCGCAGGAAATCGCCCAGGCCAAAGCCAGCCTTGAACAGGCGCAGGCGGCCCTGGCGCAGGCTAAACTCGACCTGCACGATACCACGCTTATCGCCCCTTCCGACGGCACGCTGATGACCCGCGCCGTCGAACCGGGTAGCATGCTCAGCGCCGGCGGCACGGTCATGACGCTGTCGCTGACTCACCCGGTATGGGTCCGGGCCTACATTGATGAAAAAAATCTCGGCCAGGCGGTGCCCGGACGAGAAGTGCTGCTCTATACCGATAGTCGCCCGAATCAGCCCTGGCACGGCAAGATTGGCTTTGTGTCGCCAGTCGCCGAATTCACGCCGAAGACCGTTGAGACGCCAGATTTACGTACTGACCTCGTCTATCGCCTGCGTATTGTCGTCACCGATGCGGATGATTCGCTGCGCCAGGGGATGCCGGTGACCGTCACCTTCAGCAGCGGGAACGGACATGAGTGAGGACGTTATCACGCTCAGCGGGCTAACCCGCCGCTTCGCCGGCATGGATCGGCCCGCCGTTGCGCCGCTCAACTGCACTATCCGCGCCGGCTATGTTACTGGTCTGGTCGGCCCTGACGGCGCCGGGAAAACCACCTTGATGCGCATGCTCGCCGGGCTTCTGAAGGCCGATGACGGCACCGCCAGGGTGATCGGTTTCGACCCGATTGCCGACGATAGCGCGCTGCACGCGGTGCTCGGCTATATGCCGCAAAAATTCGGCCTGTACGAAGACCTGACGGTCATGGAAAACCTCTCGCTGTATGCCGACCTGCGCAGCGTTACCGGCGAAACGCGCAGGAACACCTTCGCTCGCCTGCTGGAATTTACCTCCCTCGGCCCCTTTACCGATCGCCTGGCGGGGAAACTTTCCGGCGGGATGAAGCAGAAACTGGGGCTCGCCTGCACCCTGGTGGGTGAGCCAAAAGTCCTGCTGCTTGATGAGCCAGGGGTCGGGGTTGATCCTATCTCCCGCCGTGAACTGTGGCAAATGGTGCACGAACTGGCCGGTGACGGGATGCTGATCCTCTGGAGCACCTCCTACCTTGATGAAGCAGAACAGTGCCGCGACGTCCTGCTGATGAATGAAGGCCAGCTGCTTTATCAGGGCGAGCCGAAAGCGTTGACCCAAACCATGGCCGGTCGCAGTTTCCTCGTCTCCAGCCGCCAGGAAAATAACCGTCGCCTCCTGCAACGAGCGCTGAAGCTGCCGCAGATCAGCGATGGCGTCATTCAGGGGAAATCGGTACGCCTGATCCTGAAAAAAGAGGCCACCGTTGAAGAGGTGCAGCGCAACGCTAGCATGCCGACGCTGGAGATTGCCGAAACCGCACCGCGCTTTGAAGATGCATTCATCGATCTGCTGGGCGGCGCCGCGACCGCGGAATCGCCGCTGGGCGAAATTATCCATCGCGTAGAGGGCACGGCCGATGAGACGGTGATTGAAGCGCAGAGCCTGACCAAAAAATTCGGCGACTTCGCCGCCACCGACCACGTAGATTTTCGCGTCAAACGTGGGGAAATTTTCGGCCTGCTTGGCCCCAACGGCGCCGGCAAATCCACGACCTTTAAAATGATGTGCGGCCTGCTGGTGCCGACCTCCGGCAAGGCGCTGGTTCTGGGAATGGATCTGAAAGTCAGTTCCGGGAAAGCGCGCCAGCATCTCGGCTATATGGCGCAGAAGTTTTCGCTGTACGGTAACCTGACCGTTGAGCAAAACCTGCGCTTCTTCTCGGGCGTTTATGGCCTGCGTGGTCGGGTCCAGAACGAGAAAATCTCCCGGATGAGCGACGCTTTTGGTCTGAAAAGCATCGCCAGCCATGCGGCCGATGAGCTGCCGCTGGGGTATAAGCAGCGTCTGGCGCTGGCCTGCTCGCTGATGCATGAACCCGATATTCTGTTTCTCGATGAGCCGACGTCAGGCGTCGACCCCATTACCCGCCGCGAGTTCTGGCTGCATATTAATAGCATGGTGGATAAAGGGGTGACGGTGATGGTGACGACCCACTTTATGGATGAAGCCGAATATTGCGATCGTATTGGTCTGGTGTATCACGGCAAGCTGATCGCCAGCGGCACGCCGGATGCGCTAAAAGCGCTGGCGGCAAATGATCAACAGCCCGATCCCACGATGGAGCAGGCCTTTATCACCCTGATCCACGACTGGGATAAGGAGAATGCCGGTGAGCGCTAAAATCCTCTCATGGCGACGCGTGCGCGCCCTGTGCGTCAAAGAGACGCGGCAGATCGTCCGTGACCCCAGCAGCTGGCTGATTGCGGTGGTCATTCCGCTGCTGCTGCTGTTTATCTTCGGCTACGGGATCAATCTCGACTCCAGCAAGCTCAAAGTCGGCGTACTGCTGGAGCAACAAAGCGAAGAGGCGCTGGATTTCGTCCACGCCATGACCGGCTCACCCTATATTGACGCCACGGTCAGCGACAATCGCCAGCAGCTGATTGAGATGATGCAGGCCGGGCGCATTCGTGGGCTGGTGGTCATCCCGGTAGACTTCGATCAGAAGATGGCGCGCCCCGGCGATAATGCTCCCATCCAGCTGATTACCGACGGCAGCGAACCCAATACCGCCAACTTTGCCCAGGGCTACGTGGAGGGCATCTGGCAAATCTGGCAGCAGCAGCGCGCGGAAGATCGCGGGGAAACCTTCGAACCGCTGATTGATGTACAGATGCGCTACTGGTTTAACCCCGCGGCCATCAGCCAGCACTTTATTATTCCCGGCGCCATTACCATCATTATGACGGTGGTCGGCGCGATTCTGACCTCGCTGGTGGTGGCCCGCGAATGGGAGCGCGGGACCATGGAGGCGCTGCTGTCGACGGAAATCACCCGCGCGGAGCTGCTGCTGTGTAAGCTGATTCCCTACTATTTCCTCGGCATGCTGGCGATGCTGCTGTGCATGCTGGTGGCGGTGTTCATCCTCGGCGTGCCGTTTCGCGGTTCGCTGGTGATTCTGTTCTTGATAACCAGCCTGTTTTTGCTCAGCACCCTCGGGATGGGGCTGCTCATTTCGACCATCACCCGCAATCAGTTTAACGCCGCGCAGGTCGCTCTGAACGCCGCCTTTCTGCCCTCAATTATGCTCTCCGGGTTTATTTTCCAGATTGACAGTATGCCGGCGGTGATCCGTGCGGTGACCTACATCATCCCGGCGCGCTATTTCGTCAGCACGCTGCAAAGCCTGTTTCTCGCCGGTAATATTCCGCTGGTGCTGCTGGTGAACACGCTGTTTTTAATCGCCTCGGCGGTGATGTTTATCGGCCTGACCTGGCTGAAAACCAAACGGCGTCTGGATTAATTCCCCTGCGCGCTTTCCCCGGGTTGCGGCGTGAACGTCTTGCCCGGGCTACCAGGGCGCAGTTTCGGTAATGATGTTGGTCGGGTAAGCGCTGCGCCACCCGACATGAGGAAAGTACTATGTTTCATCGCTTATGGACCTTGATTCGTAAAGAGCTGCAATCGCTGCTGCGCGAACCGCAAACGCGCGCCATTTTGATTATGCCGGTTCTGATTCAGGTGCTGCTGTTTCCCTTCGCCGCAACGCTGGAAGTGACCAACGCCACCATTGCCATCTACAACGAAGACAACGGCCGTCACGCGGTAGAACTGACCCAGCGTTTCGCCCGGGCTAAGGCCTTTACCCATGTGATGCTCCTCAAGAGCCCGCAGGAGATCCGCCCGACGATTGATGAGCAAAAAGCGCTGTTGCTCATCCGCTTCCCGGCGGACTTCTCGCGCAATCTCGACACCAACCAGCCCGCACCGCTCCAGCTCTTACTGGACGGACGCAACTCGAACAGCGCGCAAATCGCCGCCAACTATCTCCAGCAGATCGTCAAAAACTATCAGCAGGAGCTGCTGGAAGGGAAAGCGAAGCCGAACAACAGCGAGCTGATCGTGCGCAACTGGTATAACCCGAATCTCGATTACAAATGGTTTGTGGTCCCGTCGCTGATCGCGATGATCACCACCATCGGGGTGATGATCGTCACGTCTCTCTCGGTGGCCCGCGAGCGGGAGCAAGGCACGCTCGATCAGCTACTGGTTTCGCCGCTGGCCACCTGGCAAATTTTCGTTGGCAAAGCGGTCCCGGCGCTGATTGTCGCCACGCTGCAGGCGAGCATCGTGCTGGCTATCGGCATCTGGGCGTATCAAATCCCCTTCGCCGGTTCGCTGCTGCTGTTTTACTTTACGATGGTCATTTACGGTTTGTCGCTGGTGGGATTCGGTCTGCTGATTTCGTCTTTGTGCTCAACCCAGCAGCAGGCTTTCATCGGCGTTTTCGTCTTTATGATGCCGGCGATCCTGCTCTCCGGCTACGTCTCGCCGGTTGAGAATATGCCGCAGTGGCTGCAGGACGTGACATGGATAAACCCGATTCGTCACTTTACTGACATCACCAAGCAGATTTATTTGAAGGATGCGAGTCTGGAGATTGTTTGGGGAAGTTTGTGGCCGCTACTGGTCATAGCGGCCACGACGGGTTCAGCGGCGTATGCGATGTTCCGCAGAAAGATCGCCTAATCGCCGCTATCGTTCAAATCTGCTGCCGGCGGATTTGAACGGCCCCGTTCGCACAGCTACCTGTGCTTCTGGGGATTGGCAGCGTTACCGCCTTGCTGCAGCCCGAACGCTCGGTGCTTATCTTTCGCCAGCAAGGAGACCACGGCCGGGCCTGCCAGAATCGCCACCCCGGCGACAGCCAGCAGCAGATTATTGTGCAGCACGCGCGACAGCAGCCACAGCACGATAACCGCTACGCCAAAGTACCAGGTGGTGGTGAGTTCCTCAAGGAAGTCACCGACATCGCGCCAGCGTGCTTCGTGGTGACGCTGTAAAAACAGCATCGACAGTAACGTGACGCCGTACAGTACGCACAGCCCTAATCCGACGCGAACCAGCGCGCCACCCATCCAACCCATCACCAGTACTGCCACGACCAGTAGATGCAACATAATCTGCCAGCAACTGAGGCCAGTTGCGACGCGTACACGTTGTTGCCACTTCATGGCTTCTCTCCTGAAGGATCTTTATCTGTAACTCAGAGTACCGCACTTTACGGAAAATTCCGGAACACCGCATCTTTTTGTGACACCTACTACACTATTTCATTCAGGAAAGTGACATTGACCGGGGAAATATGGCTGAGCAAACGTGCAGATTTTCGTTAAACGTGCTGACAATTAACATCCATAAAGGCTTTACGACGTTTAATCGACGCTTCATGTTGCCGGCACTGCGCGACGCCATCCGCAGCGTCAGCGCCGACATCGTCTGTCTGCAGGAGGTTACCGGGGCGCATGAGATTCATTCGCTGCAGATCGAAAACTGGCCCGACAGCAGCCATTATGAGTTTCTTGCCGATACCCTATGGAGCGAATACGCCTACGGACGCAACGCGGTCTACCCCGAAGGCCATCACGGTAATGCCGTGCTCTCCCGCTTTCCTATTGAATATAATGAAAATATTGATATCTCCGTTGGCAACAGCGAAAAGCGCGGTCTGCTCTACTGCCGAATCGTTCCGCCGCAAAGCGCGGCGCTACACCTGATTTGTGTGCACCTCGGCCTGAGTGCGCGGCAACGATCGGCCCAGCTGGCAATGCTCGCCAGGCGGGTCAACGACCTGCCCGCCCGGCAGCCGGTGGTGGTGGCCGGCGATTTTAACGACTGGCGCCAGCAGGCCAACCGGGTGCTAAAGTCGCAGGCCGGGCTGGAGGAGATCTTTACCCGCGCCCATGGCCGCCCGGCGAGAACCTTCCCGGCGCGTCTTCCGCTCCTGCGCCTTGACCGGATCTACGTGAAAAATGCCCATGCCAGCCACCCGACGGCGTTGCCACTTCGGGCCTGGCGTCACCTCTCTGATCATGCCCCGCTGAGCGTGGAGATTCATCTATGAAATGCAGCTGGCAGGAAGGAAACCGCATCCAGCTCCTGGAGAACGGCGATAACTACTATCCGGCACTGTTTGCCGCCATCGCCCGCGCGCAGCGCAAAGTGATCCTCGAAACGTTTATCTGGTTTGAAGATGACGTGGGCTGGCAGCTGCACGCCGTGCTGTTAAAAGCCGCACGCCGCGGGATACGGGTCGAAGTACTGCTCGACGGCTACGGTTCTCCCGACCTGAGTGAGCGTTTCGTCAATGAGCTGAGTGCCGCCGGCGTGATTTTTCGCTACTACGATCCGCGCCCGCGCCTGTTCGGCATGCGCACCAATCTGTTCCGCCGCATGCACCGCAAAATCGTGGTGATCGATGAGACGACGGCCTTCGTCGGGGGCATCAATTACTCCGCCGAGCACATGACCGACTACGGCCCGGAGGCAAAGCAGGATTATGCTGTTCAGGTGGAGGGACCGGTGGTGCAGGATATCCTGCAATTTGAGCTGGAAAATCTCCCGGCCAGCGAAGAGACGCGCCGCTGGTGGCTCCGGCGTCGACACCAGCCGGCGATCAACCGCAGCCCCGGAGAAGCGCAGGCGCTGTTTGTCTGGCGGGATAATCAAGAACATCGCGATGATATTGAACGCCATTATCTCAAGATGCTGGCTAACGCCCGCCGGGAAGTGATCATTGCCAACGCCTACTTTTTCCCCGGCTACCGGCTGCTGCATGCGATGCGTAACGCCGCCCGCCGCGGCGTACGGGTTAAGCTGATCGTGCAGGGCGAGCCGGATATCCCAATCGTTAAAGTCGGCGCCCGCCTGCTGTATCGCTATCTGGTCAACGGGGGCGTACAGATATTTGAGTATCGCCGCCGGCCGCTGCACGGCAAAGTTGCCCTCGCCGACGACCATTGGGCCACCGTCGGCTCGAGCAATCTCGACCCGCTGAGCCTCTCATTAAATCTGGAAGCTAACCTGATTATCCACGATCGTCAGTTTAACCAGACCTTGCGCGATAACCTCAACGGACTGATCGCCGAGGACTGCATGCAAGTGGACAAGTCGATGTTGCCAAAGCGCAGCTGGTGGAATGTGGGTACCAGCGTACTGGCCTTCCACTTTCTGCGCCACTTCCCGGCGTGGATAGGCTGGTTGCCTGCCCACACGCCGCATCTGGCGCGGGTCCGACCGCCGGTGCAGCCAGAAATTGAAACCCAGGATCGGCTGGATGCGACCAATCAGGAGGTAAAACCCTGATGGCAAAATCACACCCTCGCAGGCGGATGGCGAAAAAGATCTTTACCGTCATTTTCTTCCTCGCCGTGACGGCCCTGCTGGTGGTTTATGCGCAAAAAGTAGACTGGCCGGCGGTCTGGAAGGTGATTCGTCACTACGATCGCACCGCTCTGCTCGGCGCGGTGGGGCTGACGATAGCGAGCTACCTGATTTATGGCTGCTACGATCTGCTGGGGCGCGCCTGGTGCGGACATAAACTGGCTAAACGGCAGGTGATGCTGGTGTCGTTTATCTGCTACGCCTTTAATCTGACCCTCAGTACCTGGGTCGGCGGTATCGGTATGCGCTACCGCCTCTATTCGCGTCTCGGTTTGAGCGGCGGGACCATTACGCGCATTTTCTCCTTGAGCATCACCACCAACTGGCTGGGCTTTATTCTGCTGGGCGGCGTGATTTTCAGTGCCAATCTGGTGGCGTTACCGGCGCACTGGTATATCAGCCAGGACACGCTGCGGCTCATCGGGGGCGGACTGCTGGCGATGTCCGCAGTTTATCTGTGGGCCTGCGCCTTCGCCCGTCGGCGCCATCTGACGATTAAAGGCCAACGGCTGGTGCTGCCGTCATGGCGGTTCGCTCTGCTGCAGATGGCGCTTTCGGTGGCAAACTGGATGGTGATGGGCGCGATTATCTGGCTGCTGATGGCGCAGCAGGTCGATTATTTCCTCGTACTGGGCGTGCTGCTGGTCAGCAGTATTGCCGGCGTCATTGTGCATATTCCTGCCGGGATCGGCGTGCTGGAAGCCGTTTTTATCGCCATGCTTTCCGCCGAGTCGATTAGCCGCGGGGCGATTATTGCCGCCCTGCTGGCCTGGCGCGCGCTGTATTACTTTTTGCCGCTGCTTATCGCTACCGTCGGCTATCTGCTGCTGGAGAGTCGGGCGAAAACATTACGCGAAAAGAATCAGCGTAAGCTGGCGGACGGATAAGAGAGAGGGCCGGGGATAATCCGCGCTCCCCGGGCCAGGCGCGGCCCGGGGATCAAAGGCGTTAACGGCGGTTGCCGAAAATACGCAGCAGCATCAGGAACAGGTTGATAAAGTCCAGATACAGCGTCAGCGCGCCGAGAATGGAGTACTTACGCAGCGTGGAGGTGTCTCGCGTATCGATCTGCTCGCCGATGTTTTTCAGTTTCTGCGTGTCATAAGCGGTCAGGCCGACAAACACGATCACCCCGATATAGGTAATCGCCCACATCAGCGCTTCACTCTTCAGCCAGAAGTTGACCAGCGAAGCCAGGACAATACCAATTAAGGCCATAAACAGCATGTTGCCGAAACCGCTGAGATCGCGCTTCGTGGTATAGCCATAGAGGCTCATTATCCCAAACATCCCGCCGCTGACCACAAAGGTGCTGGCAATCGACGAATAGGTATAGACAAGGAAGATACTGGATAGGGTCAGTCCGGTCAGCGCCGAATAGAACATAAACAGCGTGGTCGCCATCCCTGCGCTCAGGCGCTGCACCATCCCGGAAAGCACGAATACCAGCGCCAGCTGGGCGATAATCAAACCAAAAAAGGTTATTTTGCTGGAAAAGACAAACATCATGACCGCCGGCGTATTGGCGGCAAACCATGCAATGAATGCCGTCAACAGCAGCCCGACCGTCATCCAGCCGTAAACCTGGGCCATATAGGTTTGCAGGCCGCTGCGCGCCTGAATAATGGAATCTGAACGAGGGAATCTGTCCATGACTGTCTCCTGATTAACACGTTTTCTCTTAGTAAGCGTACCACACTACCAGCGCTCTGCCGCCTGGCGATCGCTATCGCGTGCATCCACCCAGCGTTCGCCTTCCGGTGTCGCTTCCCGCTTCCAGAACGGCGCGCGGGTTTTCAGGTAATCCATAATGAACTCTCCGGCGGCAAAAGCGCTGCTGCGGTGCGCGCTGGTCACGCCAACGAACACAATCTCTTCGCCTGGCCACATTTCGCCGATGCGGTGAATCACCGTCACCCGGCCGAGCGGCCAACGTTCGCGCGCCAGCTCAACGATTTCCGCCAGCGATTTTTCCGTCATTCCCGGGTAGTGTTCGAGGGTCAGCGCCTTAACGCTGTCCCCGAGATTGTGATTACGTACTTTTCCGGTAAAAGTGACCACCGCGCCGTCTTCATCGCGTTCGGCCAGCCACGGATATTCGTCGCCGACGCAAAAACGATCGTGGCTGACGATAATGCGAGTCTGCGTCATTTAACCTCCCGTAACCGGCGGAAAGAACGCCACTTCGTCGCCGGCCACCAGCGGATGGTCAAAGGGGGCCAGCGTCTGGTTTACCGCCGCCAGCAGTTTGCCCTCTTCCAGCGCCAGCGCCCAACGTTCGCTGCGGCCGGCAAGCTGACGCCGTACGGTTTCGACCGTCGACAGCGCATCGACCTCAAGGGTCAGGGATTCAGTGCCAACCAGTTCACGCACCTGGGCAAAAAACAGAACCTTAATCATGAGTCTCGTCCGCCTTGAAATCCCCGGATTTGCCGCCGCTTTTCGCCAGCAGACGCACCGGGCCAATCACCATATCTTTTTGCACCGCTTTGCACATATCGTAAATCGTCAGCGCCGCCACGGAAGCAGCGGTCAGCGCTTCCATCTCCACGCCGGTTTTGCCGGTCAGACGGCACAGCGATTCGATGCGTACCCGGTTGTGTTCCGGCTGGGCCTGCAAATTGACCTCGACTTTACTCAGCATCAGCGGGTGACACAGCGGGATCAGCTCCCAGGTGCGTTTTGCCGCCTGGATACCGGCAATGCGGGCGGTGGCGAAGACATCGCCTTTATGGTGGCTGCCGTCGATGATCATCGCCAGCGTCTCCGGCCGCATTTCAACATAGGCTTCAGCCCGGGCTTCGCGTACCGTCTCGGCCTTGGCAGAAACATCGACCATGTGCGCCTCGCCGGCGGCGTTAATATGGGTGAGTTGTGACATCGCTTATTTCTTAAGATGAGAGATAAAGTTACATGGGCGCGTACGGGCATCCAGCTGCGGAGCAATGATATTTTCCCACGCGGTGCGACAGGCTTTGGTTGAGCCCGGCATGGCAAAAATCAGCGTGCGATTCGCCATGCCGGCAATGGCCCGGGACTGCAGCGTCGAGGTGCCGATTTCTTCAAAGGAAAGCATGCGGAAAACTTCGCCAAACCCTTCGACTTCACGGTCAAACAGCGGCCGCAGCGCCTCCGGGGCCTGATCCCCGTCGGTAAACCCGGTTCCACCGGTGATCAGCACCACCTGCACATCATCGCTGGCTATCCACGCCGAGACCCGGGCGCGGATGTCATAGCGGTTCTCTTTAACAATCGCCTTATCAACAATACGGTGGCCCGCTTCCTGCGCCGCATCACGCAGCCAGTGGCCTGAGGTATCATCCTCTTCGCCACGCCGGCTGGAGACGGTGAGAATAGCAATACGGGTCGGGTTAAACTCAGCGCTGGCCTGACTCATCTGTTCGCTCCTTTAGAATCAATTATCCGCCAATATACGACAGGTTTTGCGTAATACCGGTGTTGCCCTGATGCAGGAAATGGGTTTGTTTTTTATGGGTTAATGCTTCGGAGATGCGCGCTTCCAGCGCCGCCTGCTGCTGGTCCTCGACAAGCAGGTCGCGCAGATCCACGCCGCCGTCGCCGAACAGACACAGATGCAGTTTGCCCACGGAGGAGACGCGGAGACGGTTGCAGCTGGCGCAGAAATCTTTCTCGTACGGCATGATTAAGCCAATTTCCCCGGCGTAATCCGGGTGACAAAAGACCTGGGCCGGGCCGTCGCTGCGCTGGCTGATCTGGTGGATCCAGCCGCGACGCAGTAGCTCGTCGCGCAGCACCATGCCGGAAATATGGTGACGCCGGAACAGGTCGCTGCCCTCGCCGGTTTCCATCAGCTCGATGAAACGCAGCTGAATGCGTCGGGGTTGGATCCACGCGAGGAAGGTGTCGAGCTGATGATGGTTCACATCGCGCATCAGCACGGTATTGACCTTCACCTTCTCAAAACCGGCGGCAAAGGCGGCATCAATGCCGTCCATGACCTGGTGAAATTTATCCTGCCCGGTAATGGCGTGAAACTGGCGCGCGTCGAGGCTGTCAACGCTGACGTTAATCGCCGTCAGTCCGGCATCACGCCACTGGCTGACGTCGCGGGCCAGACGATAGCCATTGGTGGTGACCGCTATCTGGCGAATCGCGCTGTTTTCACGTACGGCGGCGATGATATCGGCAAAGTCGCGGCGTAAAGAGGGTTCGCCGCCGGTCAGCCGCACCTTCTCGGTGCCGAGGGCAGAGAAAGCGCGCGTGACGCGGCGTACTTCATCAACGCTGAGAAAGCCTTTGTTGGTGACCGCGCCGGGTTTGTAACCATCCGGCAGGCAGTAGGTGCAACGAAAGTTACACACATCGGTAATTGACAGGCGCAAGTAATAAAACTTACGCGCAAATGCATCGGTAAGCTGTGAAGCCATATACACCTTTCCAAGTACGGGAGACGCGGTCATTTCTTCCCACGCCCTGGTGACAAGCGAGGCTGTCACGGCCAAAGCACCATATCTTGCGACACAGGCACAGAGGCTAGAGTGTTAACTGGTTTATGCCGATAGTAGCGCGGAAACGACAGTTTCGCCATTCTCACTTTCGTTATATAATCATGTATATATCGACACAATCGTGCATTTTCGGTACAGAATAGCCAAAAACCAGGCTTTTGCATTGATATCGGTCATTTTGTCAGGATCCGGGCATCGTCTTTTAGGGGTAGATCGGTTACTGTGAGCCCGTTTAATTGAGATAAGGAATGTGTATGCGCACTCGTACGTTCGCCGATCTGGATCGCGTAGTGGCACTTGGCGGAGGACACGGTCTGGGCCGGGTGATGTCGTCACTCTCATCGCTCGGCTCACGTCTTACCGGGATCGTCACGACTACCGATAACGGCGGCTCGACGGGGCGAATTCGCCGTTCCGAAGGCGGCATCGCCTGGGGCGATATGCGCAACTGCCTTAACCAGCTGATCGCCGAACCCAGCATTGCTTCGGCGATGTTTGAGTACCGTTTCTCCGGTAATGGCGAACTTTCCGGGCATAACCTCGGAAATCTGATGTTAAAGGCTCTGGATCACCTGAGCGTACGGCCTTTAGAGGCGATCAATTTAATCAGAAATCTGCTAAAAGTGGACGCATTCCTGATTCCGATGTCGGAACAACCTGTGGATCTGATGGCCATTGACCACGAAGGCCATGAAGTCTACGGCGAAGTCAATATCGACCAGTTGCCCTGCGTCCCGAAGGAGCTGATGCTCTCCCCACCGGTGCCGGCGACCCGCGAAGCGGTAGAGGCTATCGCAGAAGCCGATTTAATCCTGATTGGCCCCGGAAGTTTCTATACCAGCCTGCTGCCGATTCTGCTGCTCGATGAGATGGCGCAGGCGCTGCGCCGAACGCCGGCGACCATGGTCTTTATCGACAATCTCGGCAAAGAACACAGCCCGGCCGCGAATCTGACGCTGGCGGACAGGGTCGGGATTATGGAGCACTATGTTGGCAAGCGAGTGATCGATGCCATCGTTGTTGGGCCGAAAACCGATACTACCGGTCTGGAAAACCGGGCGATTGTGCAAACGCCGCTGGATGCCGCAGATGTTCCCTATCGCCACGACCGGGTGCTGTTACGTAACGCGCTGGAAAAAGCGATCCAGGCTTTAGGTTAGCTCGCGGGAGACGAGAAGGCGCGGGTAACGACGCGCCAGACCTTTATATTAAAATATTAAGGTTGTCTTAAAATAAAAGTGGCACCATGGCAACTATCTTAGTCCCAGGATTGTTGCTATGTCGTTATTCACTTTACGTCGGCCGGTCATGAGCCGTACGGTTTATCTGATAATTTTTGCCCTCTATGTCGGGCTGCTGCTCAATCTCGCGTTCTATCGTCAGGTGTTCACCCTGCTGCCGGTAAACAGCCTGCACAACTGGCTGGTGTTCCTCAGCATGCCGGTGGTTGCCTTCAGCGTAATGAATATTCTCACCACGCTCGCCTCGTTCCTCAAGCTCGACCGCCTCGTTATTAGCCTGTTTATTCTGCTGAGCGCCTCGGCCCAGTATTTTATCTGGAGCTTCGGCGTCGTCATCGACCGCGCCATGATTACCAACATTCTGGATACCACGCCGGCGGAAAGCTTCGCCCTGATGTCCGGTAAGATGGTGCTGACGCTGGGACTGTCCGGTGTTCTGATGGTCGCTTTCGCCTGGTGGATAAAAATCAGTAAAGCCAAAACGGTGTGGCGCAGCATCGCGGTACGTCTGCTGAATATCCTCGTATCGGCCCTGCTGATCGTTCTGGTCGCTGCGCTGTTTTATAAAGATTACGCCTCGGTCTTTCGCAACAATAAAGAGCTGGTGAAATCCCTGAGCCCCTCCAACAGCATCGTCGCCATCAACTCGTGGTATGCGCACAGCAAGATGGACAACCTGCCGCTGGTAAAAATTGGCGAAGATGCCGTGCAAAAACCCGAAATGCACAGCGGTCCGCGCAAAAACCTGACCATTCTGGTGCTGGGAGAGACATCGCGCGCGCAGAATTTCTCGCTGGGCGGCTACCAACGCGAGACCAATCCGCGACTCAAACAAGATGATGTCATCTACTTTGCGAACACCACCTCGTGCGGCACGGCCACTGCGGTGTCGGTACCCTGCATGTTCTCTAACATGCCGCGTGCGCACTATGATGAAGAACTGGCCCACCATCAGGAAGGCGTTCTCGATATCCTGCAACGCGCCGGCATTCGGGTGTTGTGGAACGACAACGACGGAGGGTGTAAGGGCGCTTGCGATCGCGTCCCGCATCAGAACGTGACCGACCTGAACCTGACCGGTCAGTGCATCGAGGGGGAATGTTACGATGAAGTGCTGTTCCATAATCTGGAGAGCTACATCGACAATCTGCAACAGGACGGAATTATCGTGCTGCACACCATCGGCAGCCACGGTCCGACGTATTACAATCGCTACCCTGCTGAATTCAGAAAATTCACCCCAACCTGCGATACCAACGAAATCCAGAGCTGCAGCCAGCAGCAGTTGACCAACACCTACGATAATACAATTCTGTATATCGACTATGTAGTTGATAAGGCGATAAAATTACTGCAGTCAAAGCAGGATAAATTCACCACCAGCCTGGTTTACCTCTCCGATCATGGCGAGTCGCTGGGCGAAGATGGCGTCTATTTACACGGGCTGCCGTGGTCAATCGCCCCGGAAACGCAAAAGCACGTACCGATGCTGCTGTGGTTGTCCCAGGATTACCAGCAGCGCTATGGCGTTTCCAGCCAGTGTCTGCAACAAAGAGCTAAAACAGACCCTTATTCTCAGGATAATCTGTTTTCTACCTTGCTCGGGCTTCTTGGGGTTGATACCCACGAATACCAGGCAACCGATGATATTTTAACGCCGTGCAGAAGCGAGACCGCCAGATGAAAATCTTAGTCATTGAAGACGACGCACTCCTGTTACAAGGCCTGATCCTGGCAATGCAAAGCGAGGGATATGTCTGTGATGGCGTCGCCACTGCTCACGAGGCCGCCCTGTCCCTCGCCAGCAACCATTACAGCCTGATCGTACTCGACCTCGGCCTGCCGGATGAAGATGGTCTGCACTTCCTGACGCGCATGCGCCGGGAAAAATTCAGCCAGCCGGTTCTGATCCTGACCGCCCGCGATACCGTTGAAGATCGCATCAGCGGTCTCGACACCGGCGCGGATGATTATCTGGTGAAACCTTTCGCGCTGGAAGAGCTGAACGCCCGCATCCGCGCGCTGCTCCGCCGTCATAATAACCAGGGCGACAACGAAATGGCCGTGGGCAACCTGCGGCTGAACATTACCCGTCGCCTGGTATGGCTGGGCGGCGAGGCGCTGGACCTGACGCCGAAAGAGTACGCCTTGCTCTCTCGCCTGATGATGAAAGCAGGCAGCCCGGTACACCGTGAAATTCTCTACAACGATATCTACAGCTGGGACAATGAACCCGCCACCAATACGCTGGAGGTTCATATCCATAACCTGCGCGAAAAAGTGGGCAAAGCCCGCATTCGTACCGTCAGGGGGTTTGGCTATATGCTGGTGAATAATTCAGGAACGGAATAACGCCATGGCACTGTTCGCAAGTGAAACCTGGACCATGCGTCACCGCCTGCTGCTGACGATCGGCTCCATTCTGGTGGTCTGTCAGCTGATCAGCGTTTTCTGGTTATGGCATGAAAGCAAAGAGCAGATTCAGCTGCTGGTGGCGAGCGCCATCGAAGGACATAACAACCAAAAGCACGTTGAACACGAAGTGCGCGAGGCGGTCGCCAGTCTGTTAATACCCAGCCTGCTGATCGTCGGCCTGGCGCTGTATATCAGTCTGGTGGCGGTGAGAAAAATCACCCGACCGCTGTCGAATCTGCAAACTGAGCTGGAGAGCCGCACGCCGGATAACCTGCAGCCGATTACGCTGACGGAGTCCGTTCCGGAAGTGACGGCGGTGACGACAGCGATTAATCAGCTGGTTTCTCGCCTTAACTTAACCCTCGATCGCGAACGTCTGTTCACCGCTGACGTCGCGCACGAGCTGCGTACCCCGCTGGCGGGACTGCGCCTGCATCTGGAGCTGATGGCGAAAGTGCACCATGTGGAGGTGGGTCCGCTGATCCAGCGTCTGGATCAGATGACCAACAGCATCTCACAGCTGCTGCAGCTGGCGCGCGTCGGGCAGTCATTTTCCGCCGGGAGCTACCAGCGCGTGCTGCTGCAAGAGGATGTGGTCGAACCGATTCGCGGTGAGCTGGAGAGCATGCTGGAACAGCGCCAGCAGACGCTGGAGCTCGCCCTCCCCGACGGAGATGATGCCAAAGATGTTGTCGTCTCCGGCGATGCCACGCTGCTGCGCGTTGTGCTGCGTAATCTGGTGGAGAATGCGCATCGCTATAGCCCGGCAGGGTCAAAGATAAAAATCGCCATACAGGCCGGTACAACGCCGGTTATGGCCGTGGAAGATGAAGGTCCGGGGATTGATGAAGCGAAAAGCGGCGAACTGAGCAAAGCGTTTGTCCGTATGGACAGCCGCTACGGAGGAATCGGTCTGGGATTAAGTATTGTGACGCGCATCGTTCAGCTGCACGATGCCCAGTTCTTCTTACATAACCGCCAGCCTGGCCCCGGCGTTCGCGGCTGGATTCTGTTTCCTAAGCCTTCGCGTTAGAAAGTCAGCACCCACTGATGGACAAAAGCGACAACCACAACAACAGCGCAGGTAACGGCCAGAGACTCACGGAAGGTTAATTTTTGCATGACACTATCCTCATCAGAATGAAGATAGTGTCGCCTGGCAAGATTAAGCAGACATTAAGCCAAGCGGAAAACGCCGCGGAATAACAAAAAATCGGCGTCCCGTCACACTGCCTGGCTCCACGCGCGGCGCATCGCCTCCTGCGGGATCAGGACGCCGCAATAAACAGCTCGCGCAGCTGATGCAGCTGGTCACGAATTTGCGCGGCTTCTTCAAACTCCAGATTCTGCGCATGCTGCATCATCTGCCCTTCCAGCTCGTGAATTCTCTGCTGCAGCGCTTTTGGCGTCAGCACTACCTCAGGCGTATCCGCCTCAACCGGCGAACGTGATTTTCCGCGGCCCTTGGTTTTCGTCTTCGCCAGATTGCTGCCCAGCTGCAGAATGTCGACCACTTTTTTATTCAGCCCCTGCGGGGTGATGCCGTGCTCTTCGTTATAGCGCTGCTGCTTCTCACGGCGACGCTCGGTCTCGCTGATGGCTTTCGCCATCGAAGCCGTAATTTTATCGCCATACAGAATCGCTTTACCGTTGATATTACGCGCGGCGCGGCCGATGGTCTGAATCAGCGAGCGTTCGGAACGCAGGAAGCCCTCTTTATCGGCATCCAGAATTGCCACCAGCGACACTTCCGGCATATCCAGCCCTTCACGCAGCAGGTTGATACCGACCAGAACATCGAACTCGCCCAGCCGCAGGTCGCGGATGATCTCCATGCGCTCCACGGTATCGATATCGGAGTGCAGGTAGCGCACGCGTTCGCCGTGCTCTTCCAGATACTCAGTTAAATCTTCCGCCATGCGTTTGGTCAGAGTGGTGACCAGCACCCGCTCGTTGATGGCGACGCGGATGCGAATTTCCGACAGCAGGTCATCGACCTGAGTCGCCACCGGACGCACTTCGATCAGCGGGTCAAGCAGCCCGGTCGGACGTACCACCTGATCGACCACCTCATCGCCGGATTTATCCAGCTCATAAGGACCCGGCGTCGCTGAGACGTAAATGGTCTGCGGCGCCAGCGCCTCAAACTCTTCGAACTTCAGCGGGCGGTTATCCAGCGCCGACGGCAGACGGAAGCCGTACTCCACCAGCGTCTCTTTACGCGCCCGGTCGCCGCGGTACATGCCGCCGATTTGCGGAATGGTGACGTGGGATTCGTCGATCACCAGCAGTCCATCCGCCGGCAGGTAGTCAAACAGCGTCGGCGGCGGCTCGCCCGGCCCGCGCCCGGAAAGATAGCGCGAGTAGTTTTCGATACCGGAGCAGTAGCCGAGCTCGTTCATCATTTCGAGGTCGAACTGAGTACGCTGGCTCAGACGCTGCTCTTCCAGCAGCTTGTTGTTCTCCAGCAGCACCTTCCGCCTGTCGGCGAGCTCGACTTTAATCTCTTCCATCGCCTGCACGATGCGCTCGCGTGGCGTCACGTAGTGCGTTTTCGGGTAGATGGTATAGCGCGGAATCGTCGATTCAACCTGACCGGTAAGCGGATCGAACAGCGACAGCCGCTCAACCTCTTCATCGAACAGCTCGATACGCAGCGCAATATCGTCGGATTCCGCCGGGAAGACGTCGATCACTTCACCGCGCACGCGGAAGGTGCCGCGCTGGAAGGCCTGATCGTTACGGGTATACTGCAGCTCCGCCAGGCGGCGCAAAATCGCCCGCTGGTCGATCAGCATGCCGGTGGTCAGATGCAGCATCATCTTCAGGTAGAGATCCGGGTCGCCCAGACCGTAGATAGCCGATACTGAAGCCACCACCACCACATCGCGCCGCTCAAGCAGCGCTTTGGTCGCCGACAGACGCATCTGCTCGATATGCTCGTTCACCGACGCATCCTTCTCGATGAAGGTGTCTGAGCTCGGCACGTAGGCTTCAGGCTGATAGTAATCGTAGTAGGAGACGAAATATTCCACCGCATTGTCCGGGAAGAACTCTTTCATTTCGCCGTACAGCTGCGCCGCCAGGGTCTTATTGGGCGCCAACACCATCGTCGGACGCTGGAGATCGGCGATAACGTTAGCAATGGTGAACGTCTTACCCGACCCGGTCACCCCCAGCAGCGTTTGGTGCGCCAGACCATCTTCCAGCCCCTCTTCCAGGCGTCGGATAGCTTCCGGCTGGTCGCCAGAAGGACGGAATGCGGAATGCAGCGTGAACGTTTTACTCATATGTCTGGCCCTGAAGAAGGATGAAGCGCCTGGTGATATGCGGCAGGTGTTTAATTCTACCCTTCACGCTCATTTTTGCCAATAAATAATACTGGATATAAAAACAGTATTCGATTATCGTTTGTTCCTGAAATCGTCGGCATGCGCGTCGTTTTGGGGTAAAAAAAGACCATCCTGCAGAATAATCCGCCAGACAGTAGGGTTATCCCCAAAAAAATTTATCATTTAACATTTGTCAAGCAAGGTGGTGAATCTTTTATGGCATCAGGTGACACTTTCCTTACAGCCATTGCTTTTATTCAACTAATTGATATTTAATGATATTAAACAAAAGATGGGTTTCGCGCCAATTCAGCCGCAGGCCGCGTAATCTCTAGCTTACCGCAAGTTCTCTAACTCTAATACACAAGGTTATCCACAGGAATAGTGGATAAGTGTCTGCAGGCCATGGCTTCTGCCACCCCGCAGAAATCGACCGGCGGTGAAAATCGACCGCCTAAAAAAAATTATCGAATTATTTTTGATATTTATCAGCTAAGGGTGCCTGCCTTTTTGTTGCTTTCTGCACCATTTTTCATACCCGTTAGCACCGGGAGAGTGCAACCGCCTCGCTGGCCCGCCTTCACCCCGCCCCGCCGCAGCTGCCCATACGGGAAAAAACCGAAACTTCTTTTTCCTGGCAAGAGATTTGCAGAATCTTCATGTCGCCCGCTATCCCCAAACAGGAGAAAACGTCTATGTTGAGTCTACGCGCAGTCAATCAGTACTACGGAAATCAGCACACGCTATGGAATGTCGACCTTGAACTTCAGCCGGGGGAGTGCACCTGTGTGATGGGACTCCAGGGGATGGGCAAAACCACGCTGGTGAACTGCATTACCGGGCATCTTCCGGTCGCCAGCGGCAGTATGACCTGGCATGACGTCGGTTCGCCGCCCTGCGATATCACGCCGCTCTCCGCCCATTCCCGTTCGATTATTGGCATCGGCTATGTCCCGCAGGACAGGCGGATCTTTTCTCAACTGAGCGTCGAGGAGAATCTGCATATTGCGCTGGCCGCCGGAGGAAACCCGGGCGTCGCCGTCAAGGGGGAGATTTACGATTTTTTTCCGGATCTCTACGGACGACGTCAGCATAAAGCCGCCATGTTGTCAGAAGATGACCAGTACCAGCTGGCGCTGGCGAGAGCGCTGGTTGTCCGGCCGCGTCTGCTGATTCTTGATGAGCCTTCGCGCGGCAGCGGACAGCACTTCGTGCATAAGCTGGGTGACCTGCTGGTGCGCCTGAACCGCGACATCGGCTTAACGGTGCTGCTTGCCGAACAGCACCTGCCGTTTATTCGCCGGGTAGCGGACCGTTTTTGCCTGCTGCATCGCGGGCGTAACGTGGCGCAAGGCCGCGTTATCCAGCTGGATGAACCGCTGCTGGCACAGTGGATGACGCCCGATCCAGCGCGCTGAGATCCAGGTACTGGCCGAGATCCTCACGCCGCGACGCGTCCGCCAGCCATGGGATCTCACCCAGCAACGGAGCCGCAAGTCGATCGTTGAGGGTCGCCAGATATTCTGCATGGCGTTTACCCGGCGGCTGGATGTCGTTTGCAATCCAGCCCACCAGCGGCAGCCCGGCCTGACGTACCGCCTGGGCCGTCAGCAGCGCGTGGTTGATGCAGCCGAGTTTAATGCCGACCACCAGAATGACCGGCAGCTGTTCGTCGCGAACCCAGTCGGCAAAACTCAGCGTCGCGGAAAGCGGCGTAAACCAGCCCCCCGCCCCCTCCACCAGCACCCATTCCGCCAGCGTCTCCAGTTCACGAAGCCCGGCAGAAAGCGCATCGCCCGTAATCGGCCGCCCCTCCTCCGCGCTCACGATATGCGGTGAGGTCGGTTCGGCGAAGGTAAAGGGGTTAACCTGCGCATAGCTCAGCGCCACCCCGCTATTACGCTGGAGTGCCAGCGCATCATCGTTACGCAGCCCGAGCGCCGTCAACTCACTTCCGGAAGCGACCGGTTTATAGCCCGCGCACTTCAGGCCTGACAGCCTTGCCGCCTGCAACAGGGCGCAGCTAGTGACCGTCTTACCGACTTCAGTGTCGGTTCCGGTGACGAAAAAACGTTTAGTCACGTGCAATGACTCCTGTAAAAAGATGGTACGTCAGCGGGCACTGGCCCTGCTGTTTTGGCCAGGCCAGCTGCAGCTGACGCAGTTTTCCCCGGCTCAACGGCGCCGCGCTGCGCCCCTGATGCAAGTGTGTTGCCCCAATCCCTTTGAGCGAACGCATCGCGCTCAGGGCATCGGCAAAGGGCAGGCTGACGGCGTGAACCTCGCCAACGGATCGCCGCCCGGCCAGCGCCTCGCGCACCGCCTGTTCGCTGAGAAAACGGTTGGCGTGGGGATGTCTGTCGATGGCGCACCAGGCCTGATTCAGCTCGGGAAGCGAATCGGCCAGCAAGGTGCTGAACGCCACCCGACCGCCGGGGCGCACCACCCGGCACAGCTCGTCGAGCGCGCCGGCCAGACTCTCGCACCACTGCACCGCCAGATTGCTCCACGCCAGATCGACGCAGGCATCGGCCAGCGGCAGCGACTCAATATCCCCTGCAAGATAACGATGCGCGCACTCGTCGCGCTGGGCCTGCGCCAGCATCTCAACCGAGAGATCGAGCGCCGTCACATGACTGCCGGCCTCACGCCAGTAGCGACTCATGCTGCCGGGTCCGCAGCCGGCGTCGAGCACCGCTGAAAAGGCGCGGCCATGGAGCTGACGCAGCAGCAGTTCGGCGCTGTAACGCTGCAGCGCATCGTGTTGCGAATAGTGGCTGGCCGCCCGGCCAAAGGCCGCAGCCACCGCCCGTTTATTCACCGCCGCCATGCAGCACCTCCAGCAGACGGGTAATATCAGTCGACTCATGGGCTGCGGTCAGCGTCAGGCGCAGCCGCGCGCTGCCTGCCGGCACCGTCGGCGGACGAATGGCCGTTGCCCAGCAGCCCTGCTCACGCAGGCGCGCCGCCAGCTGCAATGCCCGCGTATTGTCGCCAACGATCAGCGGCTGAATCGCGCTGGTCGAGGCGCTCAGTTCCCCCGGAAAACCGGCCATACCGGCGCGAAATTGCGCCACGCGGCTGGCCAGTTTTTCCCGCCGCTGCTGGCCGTCGTCGCTGCGGATCACCGCCAGTGCGGCGCTCAGCGCTACCGCCTGGGCCGGCGGCATGGCGGTGCTGTAAATCAGATGGCGGGCAAACTGCAGCAGATAGTCCGCCAGCGCCTCGTCGCACAGGACTGCCGCGCCGCTGACGCCAAAGGCTTTACCAAAGGTCACCACCAGCAGCTCAGGACGGACATGCTGCGCGTAGCAGCTGCCGCGCCCCTCTTCGCCCACCACGCCAATGCCGTGCGCATCATCCACCAGCAGCCAGCCGCCGGCAGCCCGGGTGGTTCGGGAGATGGCGCCGAGCGGGGCGCTGTCGCCATCCATGCTGAAGACCCCTTCCGTCACCACCAGTTGCTGACCCACCAGCGGTTTGCCCAGCAGGGCGTCCAACTGCTGCACATCATTGTGCGCAAAGCGTCTGAGCTGCGCCGGACTCAGGCTGGCCGCCTCGAGCAGCGAAGCGTGGCTCAGGCGATCCGCGACGATGCGATCGTCCCCGGCGAGCAGCGCGGCAATCAGCGCCTGGTTGGCAGCGAACCCGGAAATAAACAGCAGCGCGCTCGGATACCCCAACCAGTCCGCCAGGCTCTCTTCCAGTTCACGATGCGCCTCGCTGTAACCGCTGACGTGACCGGAGCCGCCGGAGCCCACGCCATAACGCGCCGCCCCCTGCTGCCAGGCGGCGATAATCCGCGGATGCTGGCTCAGCCCGAGATAATCATTGCTGGAGAAATTCAGCCAGCGCCGATCTTCACGGATAAGCCAACGCCCGGCCCCCTGCGCCACCGGCTGACGGCGGCGGAATGCATCCGCCTCCCGCCGCTCGTTCAGCGCCTGGTCGATGCGTTGCGACCAGCTCATAGCGCCGCCGCGTTGTAATATTCCTCGGTATCCGGGTTGAGCAGCGCCTGTTCCAGACGCTGCTGCTGTTCGTTATCCCCTTCCAGCACCGCCGTCTGCTGCGGGTTAAGGCCCAGCTTGCGGAACAGCTGCAGGTCTTTGTCCTCTTCCGGGTTCGGCGTGGTCAGCAGCTTGCAGCCGTAGAAAATCGAGTTCGCCCCGGCCATAAAGCACATCGCCTGGGTCTGTTCGTTCATCTGCTCGCGGCCGGCGGAAAGACGCACGTACGAGGTCGGCATCATGATGCGCGCCACGGCAATGGTGCGGATAAAATCGAAAGCATCGACATCGTCGTTATCGGCCAGCGGCGTGCCTTTCACTTTGACCAGCATGTTGATAGGCACGCTCTCCGGCGGCGTCGGCAGGTTAGCCAACTGTAGCAGCAGGCCGGCGCGATCTTTCTCGGTTTCGCCTAAGCCGACTATCCCGCCGGAACAGACCTTAATCCCGGCGTCACGCACTTTGTCGAGGGTATCCAGCCGCTCCTGGTAGGTGCGGGTGGTGATGATATTGCCGTAGAATTCCGGCGAGGTGTCCAGGTTATGGTTGTAGTAGTCCAGCCCGGCTCCCGCGAGACGCTGCGCCTGGCTGTCGGTCAAGGTACCGAGCGTCATGCAGGATTCGAGCCCCAACGCTTTGACGCCTTTGACCATTTGCTCCAGATACGGCATATCGCGATCGTTGGGGTTCTTCCAGGCGGCCCCCATGCAGAAGCGCGTTGATCCGGCATTTTTTGCCTGCCGCGCGGACTCCAGCACCTGTTCCACTTCCATCAGGCGCTCCGATTCCAGACCGGTTTTATAGCGCGCGCTTTGCGGGCAGTATTTACAGTCTTCCGGGCAGGCGCCGGTTTTAATCGACAGCAGCGTGCTGACCTGGACCTGGCGCGGATCAAAGTGCTGGCGGTGGGTCTGCTGCGCTTCAAACAGCAGATCTAACAATGGTTTATTAAACAACTCAGTAAATTGCGACATTGTCCAGCGTGCGTGGTGAGCCATTGGCCTCTCCAAAGGGTTTTGTTAATTGTCGGTTCGGTTTATACTCGTAAACCTAAATGTTTTCAAAATGGTTTACAAGTCACTTATGACAACGGACGATCTCGCCTTCGATCGGCGCCACATTTGGCACCCCTACACCTCCATGACCTCCCCTCTGCCGGTCTATCCGGTGGTTGCCGCCCACGGCTGCGAGCTGTCCCTCGCCAGCGGCGAGCAGTTGATTGACGGGATGTCTTCATGGTGGGCGGCAATCCACGGTTACAATCACCCTCGCCTGAACGCCGCGATGAAAGCGCAGATTGACCAGATGTCGCACGTGATGTTTGGCGGTATCACCCACCCTTCGGCGGTGGCGTTGTGCCGCCAGCTGGTGGCGATGACCCCGGCGTCGCTGGAGTGCGTATTCCTCGCCGACTCCGGTTCGGTCGCGGTGGAAGTGGCCATGAAGATGGCCCTGCAGTACTGGCAGGCAAAAAGCGAACCGCGGCGGCGTTTTCTCACCTTCCGCAATGGCTACCACGGAGATACCTTTGGCGCGATGTCGGTCTGCGATCCGGATAACTCCATGCACAGCCTGTGGCAAGGCTATTTGCCGGATAATCTGTTCGCCCCGGCGCCGCAAAGCCGCTTTGGCGGCGAGTGGGATGAACGGGATATGGTGCCGTTTGCCCGCCTGATGGCAGCCCATCGGGATGAGATCGCAGCGGTCATTCTCGAGCCCGTCGTGCAGGGCGCCGGCGGCATGAGGATGTATCATCCTGAATGGCTGAAGCGCATCCGCAAGATGTGCGACCGGGAAGGCATTCTGCTGATTGCCGATGAGATTGCCACCGGATTTGGCCGGACCGGCAAGCTGTTTGCCTGCGAACACGCGGATATCGCCCCGGATATTTTGTGTCTCGGTAAAGCGCTGACCGGCGGAACGATGACGCTGTCGGCCACCCTCACCACCCGGCCGGTGGCAGAGACCATCAGCAACGGCGAAGCCGGCTGCTTTATGCACGGTCCGACCTTTATGGGCAACCCGCTGGCCTGCGCGGTGGCGACAGAAAGCCTGCGGCTGCTGGAAAGCGGCGAATGGCAAGGCCAGGTCGCCGCGATTGAAGCGCAGCTTAATGTGGAGCTGGCTCCGGCACGGGAATCCCCGCTGGTCGCCGATGTCCGCGTGCTGGGCGCCATCGGCGTGGTGGAAACTTGCCGCCCGGTCAATATGGCCGCGCTGCAGCGCTTCTTCGTCGAACAAGGCGTATGGATTCGCCCGTTCGGCCGCCTGATTTACCTGATGCCACCGTATGTGATTACCCCGCAGCAGCTGACGCGCCTGACCCAGGCGGTTAACGCGGCGGTGCTGAACGAAACATTTTTTCGCCAATAAGCAGCGGAAACCGATCGTCAACAGGACTATACTTCTTTGTTAATCAGTCGATTATCCCAGAGGAGACGAGACGGCATGAACGTAATCAGTCACGATCTGCAGGATGGCGGGAAATTGCCCCACCGCCATGTATTTAACGGCATGGGCTACGATGGCGACAATATCTCGCCGCATCTGGCGTGGGACGAGGTGCCCGAGGGGACTAAAAGCTTTGTGGTGACCTGTTACGATCCCGACGCGCCCACGGGCTCCGGCTGGTGGCACTGGCTGGTCGCCAATCTGCCGGCGGAAACGCGCGAACTGCCGCAGGGAGCCGGGTCCGGTCTGGCCCCGCTGCCGGCCAGCGCAGTCCAGACCCGCACCGATTTCGGCCTGCCCGGCTACGGCGGCGCGGCGCCGCCAAAAGGGGAAAGCCATCGCTACATCTTTACGGTGCATGCGCTGGATGTCGAGAAGATCGAGGTCGATGAAGGGGCAAGCGGTGCGATGGTAGGCTTTAACGTCCATTTTCATTCGTTGGGCAGCGCATCCATCACCGCCCTGTTTATCTGACTTTCTCTCGTCAGTCCCTCTCCGGGTCGCGGCTTACCCAAGCGACCCGACAGCACCTTTGTAGCCCCGGTAAGCGCAGCGCCACCGGGGAACATCCCGGGTCGCGGCTTACGTCTTACCCAGGCGACCCGACAGCACCTCTGTAGCCCCGGTAAGCGCAGCGCCACCGGGGATTCATTAGCTCGAAGATGACTGCTCAGCCACCGGCATCCGCACGGTTTTTTTGACTTTCGCATACCAGATAATCGTCAGCAGCCCGAGCCAGACCAGACCGGCAATCAGCGCAATTCGCGTCTCTTCTACCATCCCGAGCACCGCAATCACCAGTCCCATAAACAGCAGGGTCAACAGCGGCGCAACCGGCCAGAACGGCACCGGGAACGCAATCTGGCGACGCTCTTCCGCCGACAAACCGCGACGCATGGCGAAATGGGCCAGCAGGATCATCAGCCACACCCACACCGTGGCAAATGCCGCCAGGGAGGCAATCAGCACAAAGACCTGTTCCGGCATCAGATAGTTCAGCACCACCGCCACCAGCAGCGCCACGCCCATCACCACGACCGTCATCCACGGCACGCCGTTGCTGGCAATGCGCTGGAAGCTTTTAGGCGCCATCCCCTCTTTTGCCATGCCGTACATCATGCGACCGGCGCCAAAAATATCGCTATTGATGGCCGAAATACTGGCGCTGATCACGATAATATTGAGGATTGTCGCCGCCGCCGGAATCCCCAGACCGCTAAAAATAAGGACGAACGGACTGCCCTGCTCGCCAAAACTGTTCCACGGGAAAATGGCCATCAGGATCGCCAGCGTGCAGACATAGAACAGCACGATGCGCAGCGGGATGGTATTAATCGCCTGCGGAATCACTTTCTTCGGATTCTGCGCTTCCGCTGCGGTAACGCCGATAATTTCGACCCCGCCAAAGGCAAACATCACAATACCCAGCGACGCAATAATTCCCTGCCAGCCGTTCGGCGCGAATCCGCCGTGGCTCCACAGGTTTTCCAGCCCCGTCGCCGGGAAGGCATGACCAAAGCCGAAGAAAATAATGCTGCCGCCGGCGACGATCATCGCAATAATCGCCACCACTTTAATCAGCGACAGCCAGAACTCCATTTCGCCGAAAATGCGCACGTGGCACAGGTTCATCGCGCCGATGAAGAAGATAATACTCAGTACCCAAATCCAGCGCGGTACATCGGGGTACCAGAGCCCCATATAGATACCAAACGCGGTGACATCCGCCAGGGCGACAATCACCATCTCAAAGGTGTAGGTCCAGCCGGTGATAAACCCGGCCAGCGGCCCGAGATACTGGCGGGCATAGCTGCCGAAGGAGCCGGAAACCGGGTTGCGTACCGCCATTTCGCCCAGCGCGCGCATGACGATAAATACCGCCGCGCCGCCGATCAGATAGGCCAGCAGAACCGCCGGTCCCGCGGCCTTAATGGCGGCGGCAGAACCATAAAACAGCCCGGTACCGATGGCGGAACCGAGCGCGATGAAGCGAATATGTCGGGCATTCAGCCCGCGCAGCAGGTGGGGCTTTTGTGGCGATTGTGGTTGTTGTTGCATATGCAAGTGTCCTGATAATTTTTGTATGACGACAAATATGCGTGTAGGACGGCCGGGGGGAGGTTATCCCCCCGACACGGGTACAGAAAACAACGAGGGTCAGATCTGACCAGGCAAGACGGCAGGGAGCAGTCGCGTCAGATGGCGCGCTGCCAGAAGCTCAATAGCGTTATCGATATCCGGGGCAAAGAAGCGATCCTGGGTGTAATGCGAAACCCGCTCGCGCAGCAGATGACGCGCCTCTTCCAGCAGCGGACTGCTGGCCAGCCCTTCGCGCATATCCAGCCCCTGGACGGCGGCCAGCCACTCCACGGCCAGTACGCCGCGGGTGTTTTCCGCCATCGCCCACAGACGACGACCGGCAGCCGGCGCCATTGAGACGTGATCCTCCTGGTTTGCCGACGTCGGCAGGCTGTCAACGCTGTGCGGGTGCGCCAGCGCTTTGTTCTCGCTGGCTAACGCCGCCGCGGTCACCTGCGCAATCATGAAGCCGGAGTTGACGCCGCCGTTTTTCACGAGGAAAGGCGGCAGCTGCGACATATGACTGTCCATCATCAGCGCAATACGACGCTCGGACAGCGAACCGATTTCGGCAATCGCCAGCGCAATATTATCCGCCGCCATCGCCACCGGTTCGGCGTGGAAGTTACCACCGGAAATCACCTCGTTCTCGGCGGCGAAGACCAGCGGGTTATCCGACACCGCATTGGCCTCAATCAGCAGGACCTCAGCGGCCTGGCGAATCTGGGTCAGACAGGCGCCCATCACCTGCGGCTGACAGCGCAGAGAGTACGGGTCCTGCACTTTGCTACAGTTGTGATGCGACTGCGAAATCTCGCTGCTGTCGGTCAGCACATGACGGTACAGCGCCGCAGCGTCAATCTGCCCGCGCTGGCCGCGCGCTTCGTGAATACGCGAATCAAACGGACGACGCGATCCCAGCGCGGCTTCAGTGGTAAGCGCGCCGCATACCACCGCGGAAGCAAACAGATCTTCCGCGTCAAACAGGCCGCGCAGCGCAAACGCCGTCGATGCCTGCGTGCCGTTCAGCAGCGCCAGCCCCTCTTTCGCCGCCAGGGTAATCGGCTCGAGGCCGACTTTTTTCAACGCCTGCAGCGCCGGCATCCATTCGCCGTCAACGCGGGCTTTGCCCTCACCCAGCAACGTCAGGGACATGTGCGCCAGCGGCGCCAGATCACCGGATGCGCCGACGGAACCTTTGGCCGGGATCCACGGCGTGACGCCTTTATTCACCAGTTGAATCAGCGCCTGAATGACGCTCAGACGAATCCCGGAGAAGCCGCGGGAAAGGCTGTTAATCTTCAGCACCATGATCAGACGCGCCATGGCATCATCCAGCGGCTCACCAATACCCGCCGCATGAGACAGCACCAGAGAACGCTGCAGGTTTTCCAGATCGTCCGTAGAGATGCGCGTTGACGCCAGCAGGCCAAAACCGGTGTTAATGCCGTAGGCGGTGCGTCCTTCGGCCAGAATGGCGTTAACGCAGGCGACGCTCTCGTTAATGGCGGCAAAAGCCTGCTCGTCGAGAGTGATGGTCAGCGGCTGTTGGAACACCTCGCGTAGCTGCGCCAGACTCAGCTGACCTGGAATCAGAGTTAAGTTTTTCATCTCAGCGTTGCCCCTGCGTTGCTGCCACCATAGGAAGATTCAGTCCTTGTTCCGCCGCGCACTCAATCGCGATGTCGTAACCCGCATCGGCGTGACGCATCACCCCGGTCGCCGGATCGTTATGCAGCACGCGGGCTATACGCGCGGCCGCTTCGTCGGTACCGTCACAGACGATAACCATCCCGGAGTGCTGCGAGAAGCCCATCCCGACGCCGCCGCCGTGATGCAGCGACACCCAGGTCGCGCCGCTGGCGGTATTCAGCAAGGCGTTCAGCAGCGGCCAGTCGGACACCGCATCGGAGCCGTCACGCATGGATTCCGTTTCGCGATTCGGGCTGGCGACCGAGCCAGAATCAAGGTGGTCACGACCAATGACGATCGGCGCAGACACTTCACCGCTGCGGACCATTTCGTTAAAGGCCAGCCCCAGCTTCTGGCGCCACTCCAGCCCTACCCAGCAAATACGCGCCGGCAGCCCCTGGAAGCTAATGCGCTCACGCGCCATATCCAGCCAGTGGTGCAGGTGCTTATCATCTTTGATGATCTCTTTCACTTTGGCGTCGGTTTTGTAGATATCCTGCGGATCGCCGGAGAGGGCCACCCAGCGGAACGGACCGATGCCGCGGCAGAACAGCGGACGAATATAGGCCGGGACAAAACCCGGGAAGTCGAATGCGTTGTCGACGCCCATCTCCTGCGCCATCTGGCGGATATTGTTGCCGTAGTCGAAGGTCGGTACGCCCATTTCGTTGAAGGCCAGCATCGCCTGAACATGGTCGGCCATCGAACGCTTGGCCGCCAGAATCGTCCCCTGCGGGTCAGATTCGGCTTTCGCCTGGTACTCTTCCCAGCTCCAGCCTTTCGGCAGATAGCCATGCAGCGGATCGTGGGCGCTGGTCTGGTCGGTGACCATATCCGGGCGCACGCCGCGTTTCACCATCTCCGGCACGATATCGGCGGCATTGCCGCACAGAGCGATAGAGATAGCCCGGCCTTCCGCAGTGTATTTCTTGATCCGCGCCAGCGCGTCGTCCAGCGAGGTGGCCTGCTCGTCAACGTAGCGGGTACGCAGACGAAAATCGATCCGGCTCTGCTGACATTCGATATTCAGCGAGCAGGCGCCTGCCAGCGTCGCCGCCAGCGGCTGTGCGCCGCCCATACCGCCCAGACCGGCGGTTAACACCCAGCGCCCCTTCAGGCTGCCCTGATAGTGCTGACGTCCGGCTTCGACGAACGTTTCGTAGGTACCCTGCACGATGCCCTGGCTACCGATATAGATCCAGCTGCCCGCGGTCATCTGGCCGTACATCGCCAGACCTTTTGCGTCCAGCTCGTTGAAATGTTCCCAGGTCGCCCAGTGCGGGACCAGGTTGGAGTTGGCAATCAGTACGCGCGGTGAATTTTCGTGGGTTTTAAATACGCCGACCGGTTTACCGGACTGCACCAGCAGCGTCTCGTCGCTTTCCAGGTTTTTCAGCGCCTTCACGATAGCGTCATAGCATTCCCAGGTACGCGCCGCGCGTCCAATCCCGCCGTAGACCACCAGCTCATGTGGGTTCTCGGCAACATCGGGATCGAGGTTGTTCATTAACATACGCAGCGGGGCTTCGGTCAACCAGCTCTTGGCATTCAACGTCGTGCCTCGCGGTGCACGTACGTCTTGCTGGCGATATTTGCTTTGCGACATCGGGGTTTCTCCTGACAATTAACGTTGTTTACGTAGATACATATACTTGTCTATACAACTCTACGCAAGCCAGGATTTAACAGAAATGATACAATTTTGTTATATTGCGTCAGCAATCACGCTTTTGCCGACGCAAGCGATCGTCAGGAAGTGAAGTGGCCCTGCAGCCGGTAGCGGCTACCCGGGAACAGAAGACGGGCGTGGGAAACAATATGCGTGGTAGACCAGGTACGGCGCCGGATTAGCAGGCAAGGATCGTGGGCATAGATATGCAGCAGTTCGCACTCTTTGGCGCTGGCCTGTACCGCTTCGACGATATGCTCGCCTTCGGTTAACGGCGCAATCAGCGACAGATAATCATGCGGCGTGGTGACGGTATAGTCCTGATGTAAATACGCCGGCACCACCGCCGCATTGACGCAGCGGTCTTCGATCTGTACCGGAATGTCGTTTTCAAAATGCACCATCAGAGAGTGAAAAATCCGCGTCCCTTCAGCGACATTCAGCGCCGCCGACTGAATAAGATCGGCTTCGGTCTCTTCCAGCAGCAGCACCTCGCAGCGGTGCTGATGGCGACGGGAGATAATCTCGTCGGCGATGCTACGCACTTCGAACAGCGCCGACTGCCCTTTCGGCTCCGCCACAAAGGTACCGACGCCCTGCAAACGTACCAGTAAACCTTCATCCGTGAGTTCACGCAGCGCCCGATTGATGGTCATGCGACTGAAACCAAACTGGGCTACTAGTTCCGCCTCGGAAGGAATGCGGTCGTGGGGACGCCAGACGCCGCGCTGAATCTTTTCGCTGATCGCCTGCTTCACCTTTTCATAAAACGGGGCAGGCGCGGTTCGAGGTTGCTGTGAAAACATAGCCTGTCTTTCCTTATACGCAATGGGCGGCGAAACGGTCAGAATATACTGAATCGTCAGCGCCACCAATGGGCGATTTGCCATGCCAGTCGGGCCGCCGCACGGGCCCCCTGACTGTCAATGTCAAACCGCGGATTAAACTCCACCAGATCCACCGCCTGCAGTTTTCCGCTGCGGCATAATGGTTCAACGATGCGCAACAGGGTCGCCAGCGTAATGCCCAGCGCGGCAGGCGCCGAGACCGCCGGCATTTCGCGCGCCGGCAGCACATCCAGGTCGATGGTCAAATAGAGCCTGTCGTAGAGGGCAATATGACGCGCGATTTCCGGCGCAACGCGTAATTCAAAGGCGTCCAGCACCTCCAGATCTTCGATAACCCGCACCTGACGACGCGCGGCCTCATCCCACAGCGCCAGGGTGTTCGCCGCACGGCTGGCGCCGATACAGGTATAGTGAAAGCCGCGCTGCTGCGCGTCGCACTCCAGCGCCAGCTGGCGGAACGGCGTACCGGAGCTGGCCTGGTCAGCTATCCGCAAATCCAGGTGCGCATCGAGGTTAATGATCCCGACCTTTTCACCGGGGAAAGCATCGAGCACACCCGCGCCATGACCGAATGCCGTCTCATGCCCGCCGCCGAGAACCAGCGTGCGTTTGCCTGCGCGCTGGCAGGCTGCCACCGCTTCGCGCAGCGCCTGCTGGGCTGCCTCCAGCCCTTCACCGGCGACGCTGATGGTGCCCATATCGACACAGCGCTCGTGACCGCTGTGGCTGGCCATGTTCGCCAGCGCCCGACGTAGGGTTTCCGGCCCCTTTTCGGCCCCGGTGCGTCCGCGGTTGCGGCGAACGCCTTCATCGCAGGCGAACCCCAGCAGGGCAATATCCCCAGGCAGCGCCTGTGGCGCAAAGCGTTCGGCCCGCACGATAGTCTGAAACAGGCGCAGCGCATTGGCGGCTTCCGCGCTGTCGTCACGCCCTTGCCAGATGTCGGCGGGGGTCGGTTGCCACAATGTCATTGCATTTCTCCTCGCACCACGCGATGCCAGAGCGGACTACGCCCCGGTTCATAGACCATTTCAACCGGATGTTCAGCATCCCAGATAGCAAAATCGGCAACAAACCCCGCCGCCAGCTGGCCGTGGCTATTCTGGCGTCCCAGCGCCTGCGCGGCATGACGCGTTACGCCCGCCCACGCCTCCTCCGGGGTCAAGCCAAACTTGACGCAGGCCATGTTCATCGCCAGATGCAGGCTGGCAAAGGGGCTGGTGCCCGGATTGTAATCCGTCGCCACCGCCATCGGCACCTGATACTGACGCAGCAGCCCGACCGGCGGTTTGCGGGTTTCATTGAGGAAATAGAACGCGCCGGGCAGCAGCACCGCCACCGTCGCGCTGCGGCTCATCGCCGCAACCCCCTCTTCCGTTAAATATTCGATATGATCGGCCGAGAGCCCCTGATAACGGCTCACCAGCTGCGCGCCTCCCAGCGAAGAGAGCTGTTCAACGTGCCCTCTGACCGGAATACCGCGGGCCTGCGCGGCCTGGAATACGCGTTCAGTCTGCTGCGGGCTGAAGCCGACGTTTTCGCAGAAAACATCGACGCTTTCAAACAGCCCCTCTTCCCACAGCGTCGGCAGCAGGGTTTCACACACCAGCGTAATATAGGCATCCGGGCGGTCTTTATATTCCGGCGGCGTGGCGTGAGCGGAGAGCAGCGTCGGCGACAGCTCGACCGCATTGTTCTGCGCAAGCTGGCGCGCCACGCGCAGCATTTTGCGTTCGTTTTCCAGATCCAGCCCGTAGCCGGATTTAATTTCCAGCGTAGTCACTCCCTCGCGAAGCAGACGGTCCAGTCGCTGCTGGGCCAGCGCTAACAACTGCGCTTCGCTGCTTTCACGGGTGGCGCGCACCGTGGAGTTGATGCCGCCGCCGTTGGCGCTGATCGTCTGGTAGGAGACGCCGTTCAGACGCTGCTCCCACTCCTGCGCCCGGCTGCCGCCGAAGACCAGATGGGTGTGGCAATCAATCAGTCCCGGCGTCAGCAGCCTGCCGCCAAGGTCAATGCTCCGCCCGGCAGGGGCATCGTTTTCAGGCACAATGGCTTCAATCCGGCCATTGCGCACCAGCAGCGCATGACCCTCCCGCAGGCCATAAGGTTGCGAATCATCAGGGTTCAGAGTGGCGAGGCGGGCATTTCGCCAGATAACGCGATCGGAGGTGGCTTCAGTCATACCAGTCAACTTGTCATGGGTTGTATAGACATTTATTTTCATTCCACGCGGAATGTCAATAAAAGCAGAGGTAATTGTTATTTTTTTGTGACCGGACGCGACCGACGCTACGGCCATCTGACCTGTTCAGGCGAACTTTTTCGCGCAGCGTCTTCCCGTTTCGCTCAACTTAGTATAAAAAGCAGGTTTTAAAGGACGTTATACGCGTAATTCATACCTTGCCGGCCTGACGCCGCTTGCATGTTTTTTGTATAATGCCCTGCCCAAATCATTCGGGTTGCTTTGCGGCGGAAATCAACAAATACGCCAACAGAGAGGCAGCCTGAAGAATGACAGGTCTTGTTAATTGATTCTTGCCCGGAGCAACATGAACACATTCTCAGTTTCCCGCCTGACGCTGGCACTGGCTTTTGGCGTGACGTTATCCGCCTGTAGCTCAACCCCTGCCGATCAACAGCCCTCGACGCAGATTGCGCCGGGCACCGCCTCTCGCCCTGTGTTAACCGCTGATGAAGCGAAAAACTTCACTCCGGCAAGCTATTTCCAGTCCCTGGATCCAAACGCCGCGGCGTGGACCCCGGCGGCCATCAGCATACCGTCTCAGCCTGACTTCGTCGTCGGCCCGGCGGGCGCTCAGGGCGTAACCCATACCACTATTCAGGCTGCGGTTGATGCGGCTATCGCCCGCCACTCCGATCGTCGTCAGTTTATTGCGATTATGCCGGGTGAATATACAGGTACCGTTTATGTCCCTGCGGCACCCGGTGCGCTGACGCTGTACGGTACCGGCGAGAAGCCGCTGGATGTGAAAATCAGCCAGGCCATTGACTCGGAGATGGACGTGAACACCTGGCGCCACCTGGTCAACCCGGCCGGCAAATATATGCCAGGTAAACCGGCGTGGTATATGTTTGACAGCTGCCAGAGCAAACGCGCCGCCACCGTCGGGGTGATGTGTTCAGCGGTATTCTGGTCGCAGAACAATGGCCTGCAGCTGCAAAACCTGACCATCGCCAACAACCTCGGCGACAGCGTGGATGCCGGGACTCACCAGGCCGTTGCGCTGCGCAGCGATGGCGACCAGGTCCAGATTAACAACGTCAACATTCTGGGTCGCCAGAACACCTTCTTCGTCACCAACAGCGGCGTGCAGAACCGTCTGCAAAACGATCGCCAGACCCGTACTCTGGTGAGCAACAGCTACATTGAAGGCGATGTTGATATCGTTTCCGGCCGCGGTGCCGTGGTGTTTGATAACACCGATTTCCGCGTCGTGAATTCACGCACTCAGAAAGAAGCCTACGTCTTTGCACCGGCAACGCTGAAAAGCGTCACCTACGGCTTCCTGGCCGTGAACAGCCGCTTTACCGCCTCCGGCGACGGCGTGGCGCAACTGGGACGCTCTCTTGATGTCGACAGCGCCACCAGTGGCCAGGTGGTGATCCGCGACAGCGCCATCAATGAAGGCTTCAACGTGGCGAAACCGTGGGCCGACGCGGCAATTTCCAACCGCGCGTTCAGCGGCAACACCGGCGCCGCGGATGCGAAAGGCGTGCCGCAGCGTAATCTCAACGACAGCAGCTTCAACCGCATGTGGGAATACAATAACCGCGGCGTGGGCAGCGTGGTTGTCGCAGAGCCGAAGCAGTAAATCTTCGCGAGGGGGAGCGCGTCTCCCCCTTTTTCCTCTCTTTTCCCCCTCTTTTTCTTAGCGCCGTGCTCTTTCGCGACTTTCTCTTCTGCTTTTTTCCTCCGCTGCGCCCCCTCAATTGATCGCTACCGCAGCCGCTTCTCTTGCGCGTGCAAAAAATAGCGTTTTCTGGCGAATAAATATCTGCGCTGATGCGTTTACTCTCTGTAACAACACAACGGCCTTCCGGCACGCTTCCCCGCGAAAGGGATACCGCCGGGTTACCCGCATCGTTGCCCCTGGAGACGAAAAATGAACACTCTTATCTCATCGATTGTGCCGGCTTCACGCCGCTTAATGGTTCCGGCACTGCTATGTTTGTTATATGCATCGCCGTCATTCGCCATGGGCGATAACAGCACCCAGAGCAAAACGCCGGACTGCCCCAGCGGACAGGTGTATGACAGCGTCAGCAAACGGTGCGTCCCGGATAAAACCAGCAGTCTTAGCGACCAGGATAAAACCAACTACGCCTATCATCTGGCGAAAAAAGGGGAATATCAGGCGGCACTGAACCTGCTGGATTCGCTGAAAAACGGTAATACCGCCGAAGCCTGGAACTATCGCGGCTATGCCACCCGTAAGCTCGGACGTACGGATGAAGGGATTGGCTATTATCAGCGCGCGCTGGCGCTTGAGCCCAACTACGCCAAAGCGCGTGAGTATCTTGGCGAAGCGTGGATGGTAAAAGGCCGCCGGGATTTGGCGCAGGAACAGCTCAAAGTGATTTCCGGGATTTGCGGTCAAAGCTGCGAGGAGTATCGCGATTTGCAGGCCGCCATTAACGGACATCCGGAATCCTGAAGCTCATCGCGAGGGTAAAAAAATTACTACCAGCGACGTTCGCTCACAGCTTGCCGCACATCTGGCCCGTCTTTGGCGCTACGGGCTAATTCTGTCGCACAATCGCGATATTGCCGAAGAGCTGGTTCAGTCAACCTGTGTTCGCGCGCTCGAACGGAGCGCGCAGTTTACGCCGGGCACCCGTATCGACCGGTGGCTGTTCACTATTCTCCACTCCATCTGGATTTCCGAGCTGCGGGCTCGTCACGTCCGAAGGGGGCAAGGCTTCGTCGAAAACGACCCGCAGCTCGCCACAGACGATCGCGAAATGAATGAAGATCATCGCCAGTATCAGCAACTTATGCGTCAGGTCAGCGCCCTGCCGGAAGCCCAGCGCAACGCGGTGTTTTTAGTGTATGTTGAAGGTTTTACCTATCAAGAGGCGGCAGACACGCTATCGGTCCCCATCGGTACGGTGATGAGCCGGCTGGCGGCAGCGCGATCGACGCTGGCAAAAGCCCCCGCTACCGCCGCTGCAGCCAGGGAGAAACGCTTGTGAAATCATCCTTTTTTACTCCCCCCTATGGCGATGAGGCCATTATTGCCTGGCTGGATGGCGAAATGAGCGCTCCCGACGCCCTCCGCTTTGAAGCCGCCTTCAGAGAGGATCGGCAGCTGGCCGCACGCACCGCCGAACTGAAGAGCATCGCGCAGAATTATCAGCAGGCGTTTGCCCCGCTGCTGGAGCAGGCTCCCGTCGCGCGCATGCGGAGCCGGCTTGATGCCCATCTGGCAGCAATGCCCGCGCCGAAGAGCTCTGCACCTCTCCCGGCCTTTAGTCGCCGCGCCATGATTGCCGCCTCGCTCACTTTTTTACTCATCGGCAGCGGCTTAGGCTATCTGGCCCGTCCCGATGCCGGTGAACCTGATGAGAGCGAAAACATTCGCGATCTTGAAGCCCGTTACATGTCGCTCTACAGCGCGGAAACCCTGCTCGATATGGACAGTTCACCGGCGATATTACAGCGCGGCCTGGCGCGTACCGCCGAGGATATCGGTTTAGCGCTCAAGCCGCAGCAGCTCGCGCTACCGGGCGCCGAGCTAAAAATGGTGCGTATTCTGCGCTATGAGCGCACCACCATTGCGCAGATCGCCTGGATTCACGCGGCGTATGGGCCGATGGCGCTGTGCATCTCTCCGGACAGCCCGCAAAACGATACCAGGATAGCCGCGGAACGGCGACACGGCATGAATCTCGCCTGGTGGCGCGCTAACGGGTATCAGTTTGTGCTGATTGGTCGCAATCCTGGCGCGCAATTGCACGATAACGCCCGCCAGTTGCAGGACTTACTGTCATAGCCAACGTCGCCGTTCGGGGCGATGACCAGCGATCGCCGGCGATGTTTCGCTGAGAATTGCCGCCGGCCATCGCATCCGGCCGCTAAATATTTTTCACCCGGCGAAACTTTCTTTCTCACTCCGGCGAACTGTATAGCAGAGTCACCTGACCAGAACGCCCTGACATCGCTGGAGCTAATAATGAAACTGATGAAAAACCTTGCTCGTTCTTTGACCCTGACCGTCGCGCTTGGCCTGTCCGCCACCGCGTTTAACGCCGGCGCGGCGCTGCCCGTCGGCGCGAAAGCCCCTGCTTTCGAACTGCAGGGCGCCTTAGCCGGTAAACCGATCGCCTTCTCCCTGCAGCAGGCTTTGCAAAAGGGGCCGGTGGTGCTCTATTTCTTCCCGGCGGCATTTACCGCTGGCTGCACCATTGAGGCCCACGACTTCGCCGAAGCCAGCGATGAATTTAACAAAATGGGTGCCACCGTCATCGGCGTCACCGCCGGTAACACCGATCAGGTTAGCGATTTCTCTAAACTGGAGTGCCGCGATAAGTTCGCCGTCGCCGCGGATCCGGGGGCCAAAGTGGCCGCGCAGTATCAAACGCTGATGGAGATGAAGGGCAAGACCGTTTCCGACCGGACTTCATTTGTCATTGCGCCGGACAACACGATTCTGCTCAGCTACACCGATCGAAATCCGGATGCCCATATTGAGAAAACCCTGGCCGCCGTCAAGCAGTACGACGCCGCCCACCCGCAAACCCACTAAACAAAGAGGCCAGCGATGCTCACCGCCATGCTGGCCGCCTTTATTGGCGGCATCATACTCAACTTTATGCCCTGCGTTTTTCCGGTTATCTCCCTGAAAGCGCTCGGGCTTCTGCGCCATGCGGATAACGCCGTGGGCGCTCGTCGCGAAGGGCTGGCTTTTTTACTTGGTGTGATGGTCACCATGATGCTGCTGGCCGCCGTTCTGCTGGCCGCCCGCGCCGGCGGCGTCGCTGTCGGCTGGGGGTTCCAGCTGCAATCGCCGCTGGTGATTGCCCTGCTTTCGCTGGTGATGCTCGCCGCCGCGCTGAACCTGCTGGGGGTGTTTGAGGTCGGGCTATCGGCGCAGCGCGTCGGCGCTCTGGATATTGGTCGCGGCGCCTTTGTACGCTCGGCGATGACCGGGGCGCTGGCGATCGTCGTTGCAACCCCGTGCGCGGCGCCGTTTATGGCCAGTGCGATTGGCTATGCGCTGGTGCAGCCGCCGGCCAGCGCGCTGGCCGTGTTTTTTGCCCTCGCGCTCGGTTTTTCCGCGCCATTCACCCTCGTTTCGCTGTTTCCGGCGCTGGCTTCTCTCCTCCCCCGGCCTGGCAGGTGGATGGATATGCTTAAACGTGCGCTGGCCTTTCCGATGTTCGGCGCTTACGCCTGGCTGGTATGGGTACTGGCGCAGCAGGCCGGTAGCAGCGCGCTGGCGACGCTACTGGCGGTCTCGGTGGTGCTGGGCTTTGCTGCCTGGCTCTATGGTATAGCCCAGCAGCGCCGCTTTCAGGGCAAAGGGCACAGGAGCCTGTTCGCCGTCACCGGGGTGCTCGCCGTCGCGGTTATTGCTCCGCTGGCCGGTCTGATTCAGGCCGATTCCGTGCCGCCCGGCGCACAGACTGTCGCGACCGCCGGGAGCGCTGCGGAAAAATGGACACCGCAGGCCGTCGAGGCGCAGCGCGGCCACGGCAAAGCGATCTTTGTTAACTTCACCGCCTCCTGGTGTATCACTTGCCAGGTTAACGAAAAGACATCGCTTTCAACCCAGGCCGTAAAAGACGCGCTGGCAAAAACCGGGACGCTGTATATGGTGGCAGACTCGACTAAATTTAATCCGGATGTCGATGATGCGCTGAATCAGTTTGGCCAGGGCGGTCTGCCGCTGTACGTGGTCTATCCTGCCGATGGCGGGCCGCCAAAAGTACTGCCGCAGCTCCTGACGCCGGGCATCGTCGTGAACGCGCTGAACCAGGCCACCGGCAAAAAAGCATAAACGCAACAAGGCGGATTATGGAAATAAACGATAGCGCGCGCGAAAGCTGGCCCGCGCTAATGGCGCAGGCGCAGGCGGGCGATCGGCTCGCCTACACCCGGCTGTTAAAAGCGCTGGTCCCGGTCATTCGTTCGCAGATACGTAAGCGAATCGCCGACGACGCGTTAGTCGAAGATGTCATTCAGGATGTGCTGCTGACGGTGCATCGGGTACGCCATACCTACGATCCGACCTACCCTTTTTTGCCCTGGCTGATGGCGATTATCTCGGCGCGGGCCGTTGATGCGTTGCGCCGTCGCGGTCGCTATCAGCAGTGGGAGATCCCCGAAGAGACGTTGCCGGAAGCGGCAACGTTAGCGGATCCGCAAAAACGGGATAGCCGGGAGGAGCTGGCAGGCTATTTGCGCCAGCTCCCCTCCCGCCAACGAGCCATTGTGGAGCATGTCCATCTACGCGAAATGAGCCTGACGGAAGCCGCTGCACATAATAATCTGAGTGTCGCCGCAGTGAAATCGCTGCTGCATCGGGCGCTGAAAAACCTGCGCCGTTTTGGAGCTCATCATGACGAATCATGACCTGTTAATAGACAAGCTGGGGCGCGACATGCGGCCGGTGAAACGCCTGCCATCGACCGGCAGGCGGGTTCTGAGCTGGCTGGCAGCGGCTCTGCCGTGCGCGGCGGCCGCCAGTTTCCTTGTGCAACGCAGCCCGACCGACTGGTCACAGCCTGGCGCCTCTCTGGCGGTGGTGCAGCTGCTGCTGGCTTTTGTGCTCGGCGCGCTGGCGATTCGTAGCGCCTTCACGATGAGTATTGCCGGTCGGCGTTCTCTCAGCTGGAAAGCCCTGCTGCCGATTGGCCTGATGTGGCTGGGGCTGAGTATCAGCAGCATTCCCTATCCGGCGCTGCGGGTGCCGGAGAGCGACAGCACGCCCTGCTTTACCTTTTTGCTGGTGGTCAGCACGCCAATGATGGTACTGATGATTGCCAGCCTGCGCCGCACCCGAACGCTGCATCCGGTGCGCAGCCTGGGGATGGCAGGACTGGGCATTGCCAGCATGGCGGTCAGTCTGCTGGCGTTTTGCCATCCGGTACATCTGCACGCGATAGATTTTGTCATGCATCTGGCGGCGATAGTCACGATCGTGGCGCTGACGGTGTTGGTTGGCAGACGCTGGGTGGCGCTGGATTAACGGGCGTTCTCCGCTACCGATCGGGACGGGGCATCCGTCAGGTTGATGGCTCTTTGTTTGCCAGCGCCTCAGGCTGCGCTAACCGATAAAAAAAACCTCGCCGCAGCGAGGTTTTTTTCTCAGCAACTTAGTAAGCGTTAACCACCACCCACATTGGCCCCTGACCGACGGCGTAGCGCCCTTTCTCGGTCAGCAGCCCCTGCTCACCGGCGATCTCATAGACCGCAATATGGTGTGATTTCTGCCCCGCAGCGATCAGATATTTACCGCTGTGATCGAGATTGAAACCGCGCGGCTGCGCCTCCGTCGGCTGATACCCTTCAATCGACAGCACGCTGCCATCTTCGGATACGCTGAAAATGGTGATAAGGCTGGCGGTGCGGTCACAGGCGTACAGATGACGGCCATCCGGCGTCAGATGAATATCCGCCGCCCAACGTACGCCGGTAAAATCGGCAGGCATCATATCCAGCGTCTGGACGCACTCAATTTTGCCATGCGGATCTTTCAGCGCCCAGACGTCAACGGAGCTGTTCAGTTCATTCACGCAGTAGCCGTATTGTTGATTCGGATGGAACACCATGTGACGCGGACCGGCCCCTTCAACGGTGGTCACTTCCGCCGGTTCTTGCGCGGCGAGGAATCCATCATCGCTGAGGGTAAACAGGCAAATACGATCCTGTTTCAGCGCCGGGACCCACAGGGTGCGGTTGTCGGGAGAAATATTGGCCGAGTGGCACCCTTCCAGTCCTTCCACAACGGCCACCGTTTCACCCGGCAGGCCATCGATCAACGGAGTCACGCTCACGCAGCCGGCGTTATAGGACGCGCTGAAGACAAAACGGCCCTGATGGTCGGTCGAAATATGCGTCGGGCTGCCCGGCAGCGCCGCTTCGCCGGCGAAAGTCAGCGCGCCGTTATCGGGCGCAATGCGGTAAGCCAGGACGCGAAACTCCGGACGTACGCCAACGTAGAGATACTCTTTATTCGGGCTCACCACCATCGGCTGAACCTGACCCGGGGCATCCACAACCTGAACAAGCTTCAGGTTACCCTCAAGATCGAGACTCCAGACATGAATCTGCTGGCTTTCCGGGCTGGCGGTATAAACGGTTTGTTTCATGACTGCTCCTTTCCTCACTGCACAGGGAAAACGTATACATTTCATTCATCAAGCTGCTGAGCTGATGCAATGTATAGACTCTTTTAACGGTAGATGCTGAAAAATTTGCCCCGCTGGCATAGCGGTGTACCATCATGTCAGGCAATTTTTTCATCATTAACCGGAAACAACACATGACATCACGCGTGATTGCACTGGATTTAGACGGCACCCTGCTCACCTCCAACAAAACTATCCTGCCCGCCTCGCTGGAAGCCCTGGCCCGCGCCAGAGCGGCTGGGTTCCAGGTGATCGTCGTCACTGGCCGACATCACGTCGCTATCCATCCTTTTTATCAGGCACTGGCTCTGGATACACCTGCAATTTGTTGTAATGGCACTTATTTGTATGATTATCAGGCAAAAAAGGTTCTGCAGTCCGATCCGATGCCGGTTGATAAAGCGTTGAGCCTGACCGATATGCTCGCCGCGCACGATATTCACGGTCTGATGTATGTTGACGACGCCATGCTCTATGAACGCCCGACCGGGCACGTTATCCGTACTAGCCGCTGGGCACAGTCGCTGCCCGTCGAGCAGCGTCCGGTGTTCACCCAGGTCGATTCGCTGGCGCAGGCCGCCCGCGACGTCCAGTCGGTGTGGAAGTTTGCCCTCACCGATGAAGATATTCCTAAGCTGCAGCAGTTTGCCCTTGATGTGGGCCAGACGCTGGGACTGGAGTGCGAATGGTCGTGGCACGATCAGGTCGATATTGCCCGCGCGGGCAACAGCAAAGGCAAGCGCCTGACGCAGTGGGTGGAAGCACAGGGCCTGTCCATGCAGGACGTGGTGGCCTTTGGCGATAACTATAATGACCTCAGCATGCTGGAAGCCGCCGGAACCGGCGTGGCGATGGGCAATGCGGTTGAGGAAGTCAAAGCGCGCGCCAACGTGGTCATTGGCGAAAACGAAAGCAACAGTATTGCCGACTTCATCAACCGCAACCTGCTGTAATCAGGCGGCAATCGATACGCTTTTAATCTGCGCATACAGCCATTGACCTGGCGTGATCCCCAGGTCATCTCTGGCCCACGGGCTGATGCGCGCCCACAGCGTGCGGCCGCTGACGTTCAGCTGCACTTCAATCTGTCCGTGTGTTTCAAGACACTGCACCACCTGGGCCGGCAAAACATTGCGAATACTGGTCTGCTGCGGCGGCTCAAGCACCAGCGATACGTCGGAGGCCTGGATGCGAATTCGCGTCGCCTCGCCGACTGGCCGGTCGAGATAGTTCACCCAGATCTGCTGCTCGCCCAGCGCCAGCGCGGTCATGGCATAACGGGGATGCTGTGCGGCGACCGACACGTTGAGTATTGTGCTCTGCTGATCCGGCGGCAGCCACGGATGCATCACGCTGCTGCTCCATACCTCCTCCAGGCAGCCAAAGGCTTTGACGCTCCCCTCCTCCAGCACCAGCACCTTATCCGCCAGATGTTGAATCTCATCAAGCGAGTGGCTGACGTAGAGCATCGGAATATGTATTTCGCGCGCCAGCCGCTGCAGGTACGGCAGAAGCTCACGTTTACGAGGAATATCCAGCGAGGCCAGCGGTTCATCAAGCAGCAAAAGTTCAGGCGCGGTGAGCAGCGCTCTGCCAATCGCCACACGCTGCTTTTCTCCACCGGACAGGCCGCCCGGCAGGCGATCCAGCAGCGGTTCAATACCGAGCAACGCCACCAGCTTATCAAACTGCCCCGCCATACTTTTCGCCATGCCGTACTTCAGATTGCCGCGTACCTTATAGTGCGGAAACAGGCGCGCGTCCTGAAATACATAGCCCACCCGCCGCTTTTCCGGGGCCAGGCAGATGCGTTTTTCCGTGTCATTTAAGACCCTGCCGTTGAGCACAATGCGCCCTTTCTGCGGCCGGGTCAGGCCGCTGATCGCATTAATCAGGGAGGTTTTTCCCGCGCCGGAGACGCCAAAAACGGCGGTGATGCCGCTGGCAGGCAGCGTTTCATTGATACTCAGGCAGTGGTTGCCCAGCGTCTGGGTAAAATGGAGTTCAAGCATTGTTATTTCCCTGTCCGCACGCGGCTAAGGCGCGCCAGCCATTCAGAAATCAGCAGCGAAACCAGCGCCAGCACGATGGAAATCAAACATAAGCGCGCGGCAGCCCCTTCGCCGCCAGGGGTTTGAATCAGGGTATACATCGCCGAAGGAATAGTGCGCGTCTCCCCCGGGATATTGGAGACAAAGGTAATGGTGGCGCCAAACTCCCCTAGTGAACGGGCGAAGGCCAGAACGGTACCGACGATAATGCCCGGCAGCGTCAGCGGCAGCGTTATCGTAAAAAACACCCGCCAACGGCCAGCCCCCAGGGTTCGCGCCGCCTGTTCCAGCTTCACGTCCACCCCTTCCAGCGCCAGACGAATGGCCCGCACCATCAGCGGAAAGGACATGACCGCCGCCGCCAGCACCGCCCCGCGCCAACTGAAGGCAAAGGTCAAACCGAACCAGTCATATAGCCAGCTGCCGATAAAACCACGCCGCCCCATGGCAATCAACAGCAGGTACCCCACCACCACCGGCGGCAGTACCAGCGGCAGGTGAATAATACTGTCGAGCAGCGCCTTTCCGGGGAAATTGCGCCGCACCAGCAGCCATGAGATAAAAATCCCAAAAGGTAAGCTTAACACCACCGCCAGGGATGAGACTTTCAGGCTCAGCAGTACCGCCTGCCATTCGGGATCGCTTAAAATCATTAGCGGGTGGTAAATCCGTATTGTTTGAAGATGGCGGCCGCCTGCGGTCCTTTCAGGTAGTCGTAAAATCCGGTGACGGTGGCATTTTTATGCCCGTCGACGATAGCCAGCGGGTATTCAACTTTCTTGTGCGAATCTTCCGGGAACGTCCCGACCACCTTCACACCTTTGCTCGCCACCGCGTCGGAACCGTAGACGATACCCAGCGGGGCTTCGTTACGTTCGACCAGCGCCAGCGCTCCGCGCACGTCTTCAGCCGGCGCCAGTTTCGGCGCCAGCGTCTCCCAGGCCCCCAGTTTTTGCAGCGCTTCTTTCGCGTAGATCCCTGCCGGTACGTGCTCCGGGTCGCCAACGGCCAGGCGGCCGCCTTTCAGCAGGCTGGTCCAGTCGGTTTTGTTGTTAATCGCAATGTCGCCCTGCGCGCTGGCTTTAGGCGCGACAACGACCAGGCTGTTGCCAAGCAGCGTTGCGCGCGAGGCGGTATCAATCGCTTTTTTCTCGACCGCGTAATCCATCCATTTCTGGTCGGCAGAGATAAACAGGTCCGCAGGCGCGCCCGCTTCGATTTGCCGTGCCAGCGTTGATGAAGAGGCAAACGAGGAGACCACATCGACGTTTTTCTCTTTCTTATAGGCCTTCGCAATATCCTGCATCGCATTCGTTAACGACGCCGCGGCAAACACCGTAATCTTCCCTTCTTCTGCCAGCGCGTGACCCGCGACGGAAAGTGTTAGCGTCGCTCCGGCAAACAAGCGTAACCATTGACGTGCCATCTGAAACTCCTGTAGTTGCGTTATGTAGATGACAATATAACGATAAGGTCAGGGTTTTCCCAGCGCGAATTGGTGGTAGGTAGAGGAGGATCAAAAGAGAGAGGAAAAGAGGATGGAAAAGTGAAAAAGAAAGAGGAAATGAAAACGCCCGGAAAGCCGGGCGTTGAGAAATCAGTTGTTCTGCTGGCCGCGATCTTTGTGACCTACGCCGGAGAAGATGTTAAACACTTCGCCCAGACCGTAAATCAGACCGAGGATGATGGCCATCACCACCGGGACCATGACAACGGCAAAAACCAGACTTTTCAATAGCTCTAACATGGTTGGCTCCAGAAAGTACGAATGCTTTATTGTAACCGCTTCAGCTGGAAAAACACGCCCCATTTGTGCGGTGGCTGGCCGATAACGGCGACAGATGCATCTTGCAAGATGACCGCTATCGGTCACAATACTCTTTTTTGCCAGGATATCATTATGCAGGCTGAAATTCTTCTGACCCTCAAGCTACAGCAGCGCCTGTTCGCCGATCCTCGTCGTATTGCCCTGTTAAAACAGATCGATTCCACCGGTTCGATTAGCCAGGGGGCAAAAAACGCGGGTATTAGCTATAAAAGCGCATGGGACGCCATCAATGAGATGAACCAGCTCAGCGAACAGACGCTGGTGGACAGGGCTACCGGCGGTAAAGGCGGCGGCGGCGCCGTACTGACCCGCTACGGTCAGCGGCTGATCCAGCTGTACGATCTGCTGGCGCAAATTCAGCAAAAAGCCTTCGATGTGCTGAGCGACGACGATGCCCTGCCTCTCGACAGCCTGCTGGCCGCTATTTCGCGTTTCTCGCTGCAGACCAGCGCACGTAACCAGTGGTTTGGCACCATCACCGGTCGCGACCACCAGCAGGTACAGCAGCATGTCGAGGTGTTGCTTGCCGATCGCCAGACCCGCTTAAAAGTCGCTATCACCGCGCAGAGCGCAGAGCGCCTTGGCCTGGATGAGGGCCAGGAAGTGCTGGTACTACTGAAGGCCCCCTGGGTGGGGATGACTCAGGATCCGGCGGTTGCCAAAGAGGCCGATAACCAACTCGCCGGGCGAATCAGCCATATCGAATACGGCCCGGAGCAGTGTGAAGTGCTGATGGCGCTGCCTGACGGCCAGAGTTTGTGCGCGACCCTCCCGCTGGAACAGACCCGAAAACTGGCAGAAGGTGCTGAGGCGATAGCATATTTTAATGCTGATCGAATCATTCTCGCCACGTTATGCTGACGGCATTGACATTGCGCGCGTGACGTCGTATCCCTGTGGCAAATCGCTGCAAAAAGTGGGATACACAATGTCATCATTGCAAATTTCGCAAGGCATGTTTCGCCTGAGCGACACAAAAACGTTAAAAATCGAGCACCTCACCGTTGGCGCTGGCGAAAGCTGGGCCTTCGTCGGCAGCAACGGCAGCGGGAAGTCGGCGCTGGCTCGCGCGCTGTCCGGTGAGCTTACCCTGCTGTCCGGCCAGTATGAAAATCGCTTTTCCCGGGTAACCCGCCTCTCCTTCGAACAGCTGCAGAAGCTGGTCAGCGATGAATGGCAACGAAACAATACGGACCTACTTAGCCCAGGCGAAGAGGACACCGGCCGCACGACGGAAGAGATTATCCAGGAAGAGTCCAAAGATGCCGCTCGCTGTGCGCGCCTGGCAGAATTGTTCGGTATTACTTCTCTGCTCCAGCGCCGCTTTAAATATCTCTCTACCGGAGAAACGCGTAAAACGCTGCTCTGTCAGGCGCTGATGACGCAGCCGGATCTGTTGATTCTTGACGAGCCTTTTGATGGCCTGGACGTCGCTTCCCGTCAGCAGCTTGCCGGGCTGCTGGAGAGACTGCACCTCGAAGGGCTCACGCTGGTACTGGTACTCAACCGCTTCGACGAAATCCCGTCGTTTGTCCAGTTTGCCGGCGTGCTGGCCGACTGTACTCTGAGCGAAACCGGAGAAAAGCAGGCGCTGCTGCAACAGGCGCTGATTGCTCAACTGGCGCACAGCGAAAAACTGGCTGGCATGAGCTTACCGGAACCGGATGCCCCCGCCGCCCGCCATGCTCTCGACGCCGGGGCCCCGCGCATCATCCTGCGTGAGGGCGTGGTGTCATACAACGACCGGCCGATCATCGAGCACCTGAGCTGGACCGTTAACCCCGGTGAACACTGGCAGATAGTCGGTCCCAACGGCGCCGGAAAATCGACCCTGCTTAGCCTGGTCACCGGCGATCATCCGCAGGGTTATAGTAACGATCTTACCCTGTTTGGCCGCCGTCGCGGCAGCGGTGAAACCATCTGGGATATCAAAAAGCATATTGGCTACGTCAGCAGTAGCCTGCACCTTGAATACCGCGTCAGCACCACGGTACGCAACGTGATTCTGTCGGGCTATTTCGACTCTATCGGCATTTATCAGGCCGTTTCTGATAAGCAACGCCATCTGGTGCAGAACTGGCTGGATATTCTGGGAATCGACAAGCGTACCGCCGATGCGCCGTTCCACAGTCTCTCCTGGGGACAACAACGGCTGGCGCTGATCGTTCGGGCGCTGGTGAAGCATCCGACGCTGCTGATTCTTGACGAGCCCCTGCAGGGACTGGATCCGCTTAACCGTCAGCTGGTGCGGCGCTTCGTGGATGTTTTGATTAGCGAAGGCGCCACTCAGCTGCTGTTTGTCTCCCATCACGCCGAAGATGCGCCGGACTGCATTACCCATCGTCTGGAGTTTGTGCGCAGTGGAGACGGTTACACTTATCAGGTCGGTCCACTCACGGACTGAGCCAAAACAGGGGGCCACGCCCCCCTGTTTTTTTTCAGAGAAATAACCAGAAAGACCATCAACAATCTGTTTTTAAACATAAAAATGGAAAAATATCGCATTATGTCTTTTAGTGTAAGCGATTCCACCAATTTGGCCTGTGTCACACTTTACACTTCTTTGATATGCTATCTTCATCACACACGATAAGCCTATTGGAGCGAATCATGAAAGTACTGGTTACAGGTGGTAGCGGTTACATTGGAAGTCATACCTGCGTTCAACTGCTGCTGCAGGGACATGAAGTGATTATTCTCGACAATCTCTGCAACAGTAAGCGCAGCGTATTGCCGGTCATTGAACGTCTCGGCGGGAAAACGGCCACCTTTGTTGAAGGCGATATTCGTAATGAAGCGCTGATGACGGAAATTCTGCACGATCACGCTATTGAGGCGGTGATCCACTTTGCCGGCCTGAAAGCCGTCGGCGAATCCGTCGCCAGGCCGCTGGAATACTACGACAATAACGTCACCGGTACACTTAAATTAGTTTCCGCCATGCGCGCCGCTGGCGTGAAGAACTTTATTTTTAGCTCCTCCGCGACCGTCTACGGCGATCAGCCGAAGATCCCTTATGTCGAAAGCTTCCCGACCGGCACGCCGCAGAGCCCGTATGGCAAAAGCAAGCTGATGGTCGAGCAAATCCTGACTGACCTGCAAAAAGCCCAGCCGGACTGGAGCATTGCGCTGCTGCGTTACTTCAACCCGGTCGGCGCGCATCCATCAGGCGACATGGGCGAAGATCCGCAGGGTATCCCGAACAACCTGATGCCTTATATCGCGCAGGTGGCCGTGGGTCGTCGCGAATCGCTGGCCGTTTTCGGCAATGATTATCCGACCCCTGACGGTACCGGCGTACGCGACTATATCCACGTCATGGACCTCGCCGATGGCCACGTTGCGGCGATGGAAAAACTGGCGGGCCGCGAAGGCGTACACATTTATAACCTCGGCGCAGGCGTCGGCAGCAGCGTCCTCGACGTGATCAATGCCTTCAGTAAAGCCTGCGGCAAACCTGTTAATTACCACTTCGCGCCGCGCCGCGATGGCGACCTCCCGGCCTACTGGGCGGATGCCGAAAAGGCCGACCGCGAGCTGAACTGGCGCGTTACGCGCGACCTTGACGAGATGGCGCAGGACACCTGGCACTGGCAGTCCCGTCATCCGCAGGGTTACCCAGACTAAGGAACCGTCATGACCGTATTTAACCCCGTCGACCATCCGCATCGTCGTTATAACCCGTTAACCGGGCAGTGGATTCTGGTATCACCGCATCGCGCCAAGCGCCCCTGGCAGGGGGCGCAGGAAACGCCGGCAAAATCAACCTTGCCGGCGCACGATGCGGATTGTTTTCTGTGTCCGGGTAACACCCGCGTCACCGGCGACACGAACCCGAATTACACCGGTACCTACGTGTTTACCAATGACTTTGCGGCATTGATGACCGACACCCCCGATGCCCCGAATAGCGACGATCCGCTGATGCGCTGTCAAAGCGCGCGCGGCACCAGCCGGGTCATCTGCTTCTCGCCGGATCACAGCAAAACGCTGCCTGAGCTGAGCGTTGAAGCGCTGGAAGGCGTGGTTAATACGTGGCAGGAACAGACGGCGGAGCTGGGCCAAACGTATCCGTGGGTGCAGGTGTTTGAGAATAAAGGCGCGGCGATGGGCTGCTCCAACCCGCACCCGCACGGCCAGGTCTGGGCCAACAGCTTCCTGCCGAATGAGGCGGAACGCGAAGATCGTTTGCAAAAAGAGTATTTCGCCGCTGAGGGTTCGCCGATGCTGGTGGATTACGTTCAGCGCGAATTAGCCGACGGTAGCCGGACGGTCGTCGAGACTGAACATTGGCTGGCCGTCGTACCTTACTGGGCGGCCTGGCCTTTTGAGACGCTGCTGCTGCCGAAAGCACACATTCAGCGCCTTACCGATTTAACCGCAGCCCAGCGTAGCGACCTTGCGCTGGCGCTGAAAAAGCTGACCAGCCGTTACGACAACCTGTTCCAGTGCTCATTCCCTTATTCCATGGGCTGGCACGGGGCACCGTTTAATAACCACGAGAATAATCACTGGCAGCTACACGCTCACTTTTATCCGCCGCTGCTGCGCTCGGCGACGGTGCGTAAATTTATGGTCGGCTACGAAATGCTGGCTGAAACTCAGCGCGATTTGACGGCCGAACAAGCCGCCGAACGCCTGCGGGCAGTGAGCGACGTCCATTTTCGCGAATCCGGAGAATAACAATGAGTCTGAAAGAGAAAACCCAAACCCTGTTTGCTGAAAAGTTCGGCTACCCTGCCACCCACGTTATTCAGGCACCGGGCCGCGTCAATCTGATCGGCGAACACACCGACTATAACGACGGCTTCGTGCTGCCCTGCGCAATTGATTATCAAACGGTGATCAGCTGCGCGCCGCGCACGGACCGTATTGTCCGGGTGATTGCCGCCGATTATGACAATCAGAGCGACGAGTTCTCCCTTGATAAGCCGATTGTCAGCCACGAGACCCAGCAGTGGTCAAACTACGTTCGCGGCGTGGTGAAACACCTGCAGAAGCGCAATAACCATTTTGGCGGCGCCGATCTGGTGATCAGCGGTAACGTACCGCAGGGGGCGGGTTTAAGCTCTTCCGCTTCGCTGGAAGTGGCCGTCGGAACCGTGTTCCAGCAGCTGTACCATCTGCCGCTGGACGGGGCGCAAATTGCCCTTAATGGCCAGGAAGCGGAGAACCAGTTCGTCGGCTGTAACTGCGGAATCATGGACCAGCTTATCTCAGCGCTGGGTAAGAAAGATCACGCGCTGCTGCTTGACTGCCGCACATTAGGAACCAAGGCCGTCTCCATGCCAAAAGGCGTCGCGGTGGTGATCATCAACAGTAATTTTAAACGTACTCTGGTCGGCAGCGAATACAACACCCGTCGCGAACAGTGCGAGACCGGCGCACGTTTCTTCCAGCAGCCTGCGCTGCGCGATGTCAAAATCGCCGAGTTCAATGCCGTTGCCCATGAGCTGGATCCGGTGGTTGCGAAACGCGTCCGCCATGTCCTGACCGAAAATGCGCGTACCCTCGAAGCCGCCACCGCGCTGGAAAAAGGCGACCTGAAGCGTATGGGTGAACTGATGGCGGAATCCCATGCCTCGATGCGCGATGATTTTGAAATTACCGTTCCGCAAATTGACACGCTGGTGGAGATCGTCAAAGCCACCATCGGCGATAAAGGCGGCGTACGCATGACCGGCGGCGGATTTGGCGGCTGCGTCGTGGCGCTGGTGCCGGAAGAGTGCGTAGATCCCGTTAAGCAAGCCGTCGCGCAGCAGTATGAAGCGAAAACCGGCATTAAAGAGACCTTCTACGTTTGCAAACCGTCACAGGGGGCCGGCCAGTGCTAAACCAAACGACAGACCTGGCGCCGGACGGCCAGCCGTGGAACCTGATCACCCTGCGGAATAATGCCGGGATGGTGGTTACACTGATGGACTGGGGCGCGACGTTATTATCTGCTCAGGTCCCGCTGGCTAACGGCGAAGTACGCGAAGCGCTGCTCGGTTGCGCGGCGCCGGAAAACTATACCCGTCAGGCGGCCTATCTCGGCGCCTCCGTAGGCCGCTATGCCAACCGTATCGCCAACAGCCGGTTTACTCTGGATGGCCAGACGGTCCAACTGACCCCTTCTAACGAAGCCGGTCATCAGCTGCACGGCGGGCCAGACGGTTTCGACAAACGTCGCTGGCAGATAGTTAGCGCCGACGAACATCAGGCGCTGTTTGCCCTCGCTTCCGATGACGGCGACCAGGGGTTTCCCGGCAACCTGAAAGCCACGGCGCACTACCGTCTTACTGAAGATAACCGCATCGCTATCGAGTATCGTGCGACGGTTGACAGGCCCTGTCCGGTCAACCTGACCAACCACGTCTACTTCAACCTGGACGGTGGGCAGACGGACGTCCGCAACCACCAGCTGCAAATTTTCGCCGACAGCTACCTGCCGGTGGAGAGCGACGGTATTCCGGGCGGCGAATTACAGGACGTCACCCGGACCAGCTTCGATTTCCGCACGCCGAAAACCGTAGCGGTCGATTTTCTTCGCGATGCCGATCAGCAGAAAGTAAAAGGGTATGATCATGCTTTCCTGCTACAGGCAAAAGGCGATGCCCGCAAGGCGGCGGCCCATGTCTGGTCTCAGGATGGTCAACTGCAGATGGCGGTGTATACCTCCGCCCCTGCCCTGCAGTTTTATTCTGGTAACTACCTGGGCGGTACACCGTCGCGTACGGAACAGCCGTACGCCGACTGGCAGGGTCTGGCGCTGGAGAGTGAATTTCTGCCGGACTCACCAAATCACCCGGAATGGCCCCAGCCCGACTGCATATTGCGCCCGGGCGAGGAGTACGTCAGTCTGACGGAATATCAGTTTATTGCCCGATAAGCCCCCGGCCCTCCTGACGGAGGGCTTTTTTTCGTCATTTTGCTGCAAATTACGCCACTTACAGACAAAAATATAACCGCCGATTTACAAGCATCTTACACTGAGCCACTATTTTCGCTATGGTTAGGGATAAGCGTTGCCGTGACTCAAATTGCGGCAATATAATGAGAATTGTTATCATTCAAACAAAGCTTGAGGAGTAAGTGTATGGCTGTAACTAAGCTGGTACTGGTCCGTCATGGCGAAAGCCAATGGAACAATGAAAACCGTTTCACCGGTTGGTACGACGTCGATCTGTCCGAGAAAGGCGTAGGTGAAGCAAAAGCGGCAGGCAAACTGCTGAAAGACGAAGGCTTCAGCTTCGATTTTGCTTATACCTCTGTGCTGAAACGTGCCATCCATACTCTGTGGAACGTCCTGGATGAACTGGACCAGGCCTGGCTGCCGGTTGAGAAATCCTGGAAACTGAACGAGCGTCACTACGGGGCATTGCAGGGTCTGAACAAAGCTGAAACCGCTGAGAAGTACGGCGATGAGCAGGTTAAACAGTGGCGCCGTGGCTTTGCCATTACTCCGCCGGAGCTGACCAAAGACGACGAGCGCTACCCGGGCCACGATCCGCGTTATGCAAAACTGACCGATAAAGAGCTGCCGGTTACCGAAAGCCTGGCGCTGACCATCGAGCGCGTTGTGCCTTACTGGAACGAAACCATTCTGCCGCGTCTGAAAAGCGGTGAGCGCGTGATTATTGCCGCTCACGGTAACTCCCTGCGTGCACTGGTGAAGTACCTGGACAATATGGGCGAAGACGAAATCCTTGAACTGAACATCCCGACCGGCGTACCGCTGGTTTATGAGTTCGACGAAAACTTCAAACCGATCAAACACTACTATCTGGGCAATGCGGATGAAATCGCCGCAAAAGCCGCCGCGGTAGCAAACCAGGGTAAAGCGAAATAATTTTCGCCAGCCATAAAAAAAGCGTGGATTCGTCCACGCTTTTTTATTGGCTCTGAATCCCGGCGTCGCGACGCTCTGCCGGGCCAGGCTGCGGATTAACCGCGACGGGCTTTTACCGCATCCGCCAGCTGGCGCAGGATGGTATCGGTATCTTCCCAGCCGATACAGGCATCGGTGATGCTTTTGCCATAGGCCAGCGGCACGCCGCTCTCCAGACTCTGGCTACCCTCCACCAGATGGCTTTCAATCATCACGCCCATAATCGCCTGCTCGCCGCTGGCAATCTGCCGGCAAACATCGGCACCCACTTCCATCTGTTTTTTAAACTGCTTGCTGGAATTTGCGTGGCTGAAATCAATCATGATCTGCGCCGGCAGGCCCGCTTTCGCCAGCCCAACCTTCACTTCAGCAACGTGCTTCGCACTGTAGTTCGGCTCTTTGCCACCGCGCAAAATGATATGACAGTCGCTGTTGCCGCTGGTATTCACAATCGCCGAATGGCCCCATTTGGTCACTGACAGGAAGCAGTGCGGTGCGCCAGCGGCGTTGATCGCGTCAATAGCCACTTTTATTGTCCCGTCGGTCCCGTTTTTAAAACCTACCGGACAAGAAAGGCCAGATGAAAGCTCGCGATGCACCTGGGATTCGGTGGTGCGCGCGCCGATGGCGCCCCAGCTCATCAGGTCAGCAACGTACTGCGGGGTGATCATATCAAGGAATTCACCCGCCGCAGGCAGCCCGCTGTCGTTAATCTCCAGCAGCAGCTTACGCGCAATGCGCAGGCCGTCGTTGATGCGGAAGCTGTTATCCATATGCGGGTCATTGATTAACCCCTTCCAGCCAACGGTGGTACGCGGTTTTTCAAAGTAAACGCGCATCACCACTTCCAGCTCGCCCTTCAGCTCTTCACGAAGCGTCAGCAGGCGCTCAGCATACTCTTTCGCTGCGGCAGGATCGTGGATAGAACATGGGCCAATCACCACCAGCAGACGATCGTCGTTGCCTTTAAGGATCTGATGGATCGCTTTACGAGCGTGCGCCACGGTGTTAGCAGCATTTTCGGTCGCGGGGAACTTTTCCAGGAGTGCAACGGGAGGTAATAATTCGTTGATCTCTTTAATACGTAAATCGTCGTTCTGATAATTCATTTTCTTTCCAGCGTTGCCATACTTAATCAATTGTGTGCAATGCTTTCAATCTAACTCGCCGCCAGAAAAGTGTAAACAGACTTTTACAGTCGCAAGGGTAATTCACTGATTAAATAGATAAAAACAATACAAACCATAAGAACAGTAAAAAATAAAGCCCCAATAATAGTCATAAAACCTACAAATCAATCATATATAAATATTATGTATCACCATAAAAGGGAAATAGCTCGACATTACTCCACCTCCCCCGCGTTTTCACCCTATTGTTGCCTCATTTGCGGCTTGTTGAAGATAAATGCCGCGGCACCTTGCCCTATCGACATTGGCTAATGGAACAGACGCCCGATTGTGGTTAATCTGTAATAAGGTCAGAGACTAATTGATAAAATAATGACAGGATTCTGTAATGGCCCATGCTCACACTCCGTCAGAAACCACCGATCGCGGTAACGAAAAGCGCCTGTTGCAGGCTTTTATCGTCACCGCCGGCTTTATGCTTGTTGAAGCCATCGGCGGCGTCGTTTCAGGCTCGCTGGCCCTGCTGGCTGATGCCGGTCACATGCTCACCGATTCAGCCGCTCTGTTATTCGCTCTACTCGCGGTCCGCTTCGCCAGCCGTCCTCCCAACACCCGCCACACGTTCGGCTGGCTGCGCCTGACCACCCTGGCGGCCTTCGTCAACGCCATTGCGCTGGTTGTCATCACGATTCTGATTGTCTGGGAAGCGATTCAACGCTTTAACCATCCTCAGCCCGTTGCCGGTACCACAATGATGGTGATTGCCGTTGCCGGGCTACTGGCGAACATACTGGCATTCTGGATCCTGCACCGCGGCAGTGAAGCAAGCAATCTTAACGTCCGCGCGGCCGCCTTACACGTTCTGGGCGACCTGCTGGGTTCGGTCGGGGCGATCATTGCCGCTATCGTGATTCTCACCACCGGCTGGACGCCAATTGACCCGATTTTGTCGGTGCTGGTTTCATGTCTGGTACTGCGTAGCGCCTGGCGGCTGTTGCAGGAAAGTTTGAACGAACTGTTGGAAGGAGCGCCGCGGTCGTTAGATGTCGAGGGGCTAAAGCGCGATTTACGCCGTTCGGTGGCGGAAGTCCGCGACGTGCATCACGTCCACGTCTGGCTGGTTGGCGAAAAAACGGTCATGACGCTGCATGTTCAGGTTGTCCCGCCGCACGATCACGATGCCTTGCTGAATCGCATCCAGGCCTTTTTACAGCATAAATATAATATCGGGCATGTGACCGTGCAGATGGAGTACCAGCCCTGTAACGGCCCGGAATGCCGTCTCAACATGACGCACGCCGGGCACGACCATCATCACCACCATTAGCGAGAAAACGCGTGAGAACCTCGCTCACGCGCGCTGTTGATCCACATCCGACTGCCGTTAAGAGCAATAAAGGTCAAAAGCAGATATTCCAGCGACATCGCATAGACTCCCTGAAGGGCAAAAATCACCACGCTGATGACGTTGATGATCACCCAAAGCAGCCAGTTTTCGACATATTTGCGGGTCATCAGAATCATGGCGGCGATCGACAGCACCATCATGCAGGAGTCCCAGAACGGGAAGGCATCCGGCTGCAGTTCCGGCATCGTCACCCGCAGTCCCAGGCTCTGCATCAGCGTGACCGCGATCCGCGTCAGGAAGGCGAAGACCGGATTAATGAAGACCGTCATCAGCGCAATTGCCACAATACAAGCCGTCAGCCAGCCCAGCGCCTTCGGCAATGGCAACCACCGAATACGCAGTTCGGCTTCATGGCTGCTGGTTTGCCGGGACCAGGCGTACCAGCCATAAACGTTGGCGGCAAAGAAAAAGACCTGCAGCAGCAGGCTGGCATAGAGCTGAATCTGAAAGAAAATAATGGCAAACAAGGTGACGTTGACCAGCCCAAACGCATAGTTGCTGATCTTTTCCAGACTCGCCAGCCAGATACACAGCAGCCCGGCAAGCGTGCCGACCGCCTCGATCCATGATAAGTCGTATCCGCCGGCACCGATGGGTATATGCACCAGGATATTCTGCGTACTAAAAAAATCCATATTTTCCCCGCACTGTATTGATTGCGTAATTAACCACTATCCCCGAAGTGTAGCCGCAAAATCCAGCATTCTGTTCAGCGGGACTAATGCGCCGGTACGCAGCTGCGCATCGACCTTAATTTCGTGTTCGGGTCCACCGTTTTCCAGTCCCTCTGCAATCGCTTGCAGGCCGTTCATCGCCATCCACGGGCAGTGGGCACAGCTACGACAGGTTGCCCCCTCTCCCGCCGTCGGTGCTTCCAGCAGCTCTTTTTCCGGTACCGCCTGCTGCATTTTGTAGAAGATCCCGCGATCGGTGGCGACAATGAGCTGACGCGCCGGGAGCGTTTTAGCCGCAGCAATCAGCTGGCTGGTAGACCCTACCGCATCCGCCATATCTACAATGGACTGCGGTGATTCAGGATGCACCAGAATGGCGGCATCGGGATAGAGGGCTTTCATCCGCGTTAACGCCTGGGTTTTAAACTCATCGTGGACAATACAGGCGCCCTGCCAGCACAAAACATCTGCGCCGGTTTGCCGCTGTACGTACCGGCCTAAGTGACGGTCGGGTGCCCAGAGAATTTTTTCCCCGAGGCTGTCGAGATGCTCAATAAGCTCAACGGCAATACTGGAGGTCACAACCCAATCGGCGCGCGCTTTGACCGCCGCTGAGGTGTTGGCATAAACGACGACGGTACGATCCGGGTGGGCATCGCAAAACGCATTAAACTCCTCAATCGGGCAGCCCAGATCCAGAGAGCACTCGGCATTCAGCGTTGGCATCAGGATGGTCTTCTCCGGACTGAGAATTTTTGCCGTTTCACCCATGAAGCGTACTCCGGCCACCAGTAACGTCGAAGCGGAATGGCGGGCGCCGAAACGAGCCATTTCCAGAGAATCAGCGATACAGCCGCCGGTCTCTTCGGCCAGTTGCTGAATTTCAGGGTCGGTATAGTAATGAGCCACCATCACCGCATCGCGCTCGCGCAGCAGACGTTTAATCTTTTCACGGTAAAAGTGCTTTTCATCGCGACTTAATGGCAATGGTTTCGGCGGGAAAGGATAAATCGCCGTTTCAGGGTCAAACATTACGCTCATCTTGCAATCTCGTTTTACTGGCTTAACTCAAATACCGTTAATATGCCTTCAGATGGCATAGCGGCGGTCATGATGTTTTATATGCTAAACAAGATAGCGGATTGTACAGAAAATGTCGTGTGGAATTTATTGTCGTCTGAAGGCAAAAAAAGGGGATTAATATTTATGGAGGAAAAACAACAGATAGCAAAAAGGCGCCCTTTTACATTGGTGGGTCGTGCAGGATGACTCGCCTTCGCTCGCCCTGTGGGGCATTGCTACGCAACGTTATCCTCACGTTTAACATTAACTTCAATGGTAAAGTGGTGGGTCGTGCAGGATAACTCGCTTTGCTCGCTCTTCGGGCCGTCGCCGCGAGCGGCTCCGTTGTCTCGCTTTGCTCGACTCGAACCTGCCGCAGGTTTGAATCGTTACATTCTGCGCATAGCAAAAAGGCGCCTTTAGGGCGCCTTTTTACATTGGTGGGTCGTGCAGGATTCGAACCTGCGACCAATTGATTAAAAGTCAACTGCTCTACCAACTGAGCTAACGACCCCTTGCGGGACTTCATACTTTCAATATTCAGAATACCGGATTGTGCAGGATCACTCGCTTTCGCTTGCCCTGTGGGCCGTTGCTACGCAACGTTATCCTTCACGTTTAACATTAACTTTAATGTTAAAGTGGTGGGTCGTGCAGGATTCGAACCTGCGACCAATTGATTAAAAGTCAACTGCTCTACCAACTGAGCTAACGACCCGCTCGGGTACTACCTGAATTTTTTCACTCTTCACCAACGTTAAGCCGGTGGGTCGTGCAGGATGACTCGCTTTCGCTCGCCCTGTGGGCCGTTGCTACGCAACGTTATCCTTCACGTTCAACATCTGAGTTCGATGTTAAATTGGTGGGTCGTGCAGGATTCGAACCTGCGACCAATTGATTAAAAGTCAACTGCTCTACCAACTGAGCTAACGACCCGAGTGGTGGGTGATGACGGGATCGAACCGCCGACCCCCTCCTTGTAAGGGAGGTGCTCTCCCAGCTGAGCTAATCACCCGATACTACGCTGGATACTACATCTGACTAAAGTCAGTGGTGGGTCGTGGAGGATGACTCGCTTTCGCTTGCCCTATGGGCCGTTGCTGACGCAACGCTATCCTTCACGTTTTACTACCGTTCCACCCTGGTAGTTAGTGGTGGGTCGTGCAGGATTCGAACCTGCGACCAATTGATTAAAAGTCAACTGCTCTACCAACTGAGCTAACGACCCACTTTTTTCGTCGCTTCAGGCTTGTTCGATATCCCGTGGCAACGGCGGCATATATTACTGATTTAAGAATTCAGCGCAACAAGTATTTCGATAAAAAACATCTGACTGCTTAGGATTCACGCGACAAGACCAGAAATAATGCGATTTCTGGTCATGCCATAATCACCCAAGGGCATTAAGACGTTTCTGAGCCTGTTTCGCGCCATCGGTGCCAGGAAATTTACTGACCACCTGTTGGTAAACAGCCTTCGCCTTCGCGGTATCACCTTTATCCTGCATAATCACGCCGACCTTAAACATGGCATCTGGCGCTTTCGGGGATTTCGGGTAATTCTTCACCACGGAAGCAAAATAGTAAGCGGCATCATCTTTTTTCCCCTTATTGTAATTCAACTGACCGAGCCAGTAGTTCGCGTTCGGCTGATAGGTTGAATCCGGGTACTTTTTGACGAAATTCTGAAATGCTGCCAGCGCGTCATCCTGGCGGGAGGGATCCTTCACCAGCGCAATAGCCGCATTGTAGTCAGTATTGGCATCTCCGGTCGAGGCAGGAGCGCCAGAAGAGGCCGCTGGCGCCGCGGTAGCCGCCGCACCCTGATCGCCTGCCGAAGGCGATGGCTGTGCACCTGCCGCCGCCCCACCGCTGCTCAGACCGTCGATCTGTAACAGAATTTGCTTCTGGCGTTCAACAACCTGATTGAGCTGATACTGGCTTTCCTGAATCTGGCCGCGCAGGGAATCAATATCATTCTGGTTATCGGAGAGCTGTTGCTGAAGTTGGGTTAAAAGCTGACTGTGAGCGTTAGAAATACGCTCGAGTTGAGTGACGCGGTCTTCGACCGAGCCTGAGCCGACACTACTGATTGGCGCCTGAGCAAAAGCGGCCCAGGGGGCCGCTATGCCAACCAGTAACGACAGACTCAACAGATGATGTCTGAAGTTACTGCTCATGCAATTCTCTTAGTAAACCAGTACGGCGCGACGGTTTTTAGCGTAAGCCGCTTCGTCGTGACCCAGTACTGCAGGTTTTTCTTTACCGTAAGAAACGATGGAGATCTGGTCAGCAGAAACACCTTTGCCCTGCAGATACATCTTAACGGCGTTAGCACGACGCTCACCCAGAGCGATGTTGTATTCCGGAGTACCGCGCTCATCCGCGTGACCTTCAACAGTCACTTTATAGGATGGGTTGCTACGCAGGAAGTTAGCGTGCGCATCCAGCATTGCAGCGAAGTCAGAACGGATATCGTACTTGTCGAGATCGAAGTACACGATGTTGTTCTGCTGCAGCTGCTGCATTTGCAGACGAGCTTGCTCTTCGGAAGACATGTTGCCGCCGTTAGCGTTAGCATCCATACCAGTGCCGGCACCCAGCATGCCTTCACCGCTCTGGTCGTTGCTGGCGTTCTTGTTAGAAGAACACGCCGCGATTGCCATAACCGGCAGAGCGATCATCAGCCCTTTCAGCACTTTGTTCAGTTGCATTTCTTTGATTCCTTTAATAATCAATTATTTATTATCACAGATACGGAGACCAGGCAGGGAATTTTACCTGTCCATCAGTCGCCGGAAGACGCGCTTTGAAACGCCCATCTGTAGAAACCAGATTCAGCACGGATCCCATCCCCTGAGAAGAGCTGTAGATTACCATAGTGCCGTTAGGTGCCAGACTTGGCGTTTCATCCAGGAACGTTGACGACAGAACTTGTACGCCACCCGCTACCAGATCTTGTTTGGCAATGTGCTGCTGACCGTTGGCCGAGCTGACCATTACCATAAATTTACCGTCACTGCTGACATCCGCATCCTGGTTCTGAGAACCTTCCCAGGAGATACGCTGCGGAGTACCGCCGCCGACGCTGACTTTATACACCTGCGGACGACCGGCCTGGTCAGAAGTAAAGGCCAGATTCTGACTATCCGGGAACCAGCTTGGTTCGGTGTTGTTGCTGCGACCATTGGTCACCTGACGAATCTGACCCGAGCCCAGATCCATCACATACAGGTTCAGGCTACCGGTTTTCGACAATGCGAACGCCAGTTTACTGCCATCCGGCGAGAAGGCCGGAGCCCCGTTATGCTGCGGGAAGGAAGCAATCTGACGCACCGCGCCATTTGCCAGAGTCTGAACCACCAGCGCAGAACGGCCGCTTTCGAAGGTCACGTAAGCCAGTTTAGAACCATCCGGAGACCATGCCGGAGACATCAGCGGCTGTGGTGAACGGTGGACCACAAACTGGTTATAACCATCGTAGTCGGAGACGCGCAGTTCATACGGGAACTGGCCGCCGTTAGTCTGCACAACGTAGGCAATACGGGTACGGAAGGCGCCCTTAATAGAGGTCAGCTTCTCGAATACCGCATCGCTGGCGGTGTGAGCCGCATAGCGCAGATACTGTTTAGTCACCTTATAAGAGTTCTGCGCCAGAATCGTCCCCGGAGCACCGCCGGTATCAACCAGCTGGTAAGCCACGTTGTACGATCCGTCAGGGTTCCCGGTCACCTGACCGACAACCACCGCATCAATACCCAGCGCAGACCATGCCGCAGGTTGAACCTCTTGTGCCGTCCCCGGTTGCTGAGGCAGACGCGAGCGATCCAGTGGGTTGAACTTACCGCTGTTACGCAAGTCAGCCGCTACGACACCGCCAATATCTTCAGGCGCAGCACCCGGCCCTGCCCACTGGAACGGTACAACACCGATCGGGCGCGCCGAGTCCACCCCCTGGGTGATCTCGATACGTACTTCTGCGTGCAGCACCGCCGCCCACAGCATTAAAAAACCAAACGCTACTCGTAATGCCTGCTTCATCATATCTCCCTTATCCGGACGGAAAGCCCACGATAATTTAGCAGAATGTTAACAAACTCAAATACACAAAACTACCAAAACCCGGCCTCAGCCCTGGATTGTGTTTCCCCCGCTCGCGCGGGGAAACACATCACTGCGGTTTGAAGTCCAGTGGCGCATTTTTGAACGTCTCATACACAGCCTGAGAAGGCGGTTTCGGGAACTTGCTCATCCGGCTGGTTGCCGCCAGCATCTGCTGACAGAAAGCAGGATCGCCCCCCTCCGACTTCACGCTCAATAACGTCCCGTCCTGAGCCAGGTTCACGCGTAACGTACATGTTTTACCTTTGTACGTGTCCCAGTCATAGAGATGCCCTTTAATCGCCGCCTGAACCTGCGAAATATAACTGGCAATCTCAGCCTGAGACGCGCCCCCCTGCCCCGGTTTACTTCCTTTAGCAGGAGATGAGCCTCCATTGCTACCGCTGGTGTTACCTTTAGGCGCATTCTTACCTGAACTCAGATCGCCGAGCAGGTCGTCAACGCCATCCGCATCTTTCGCTGCCGCGGCTTTTTTCGCGGCGGCGGCTTTGGCTGCGGCGGCCTTAGCGGCAGCAGCCTTGGCGGCTTTATCGGCTGCGGCTTTTTCCGCTGCAGCGGCTTTCGCTGCGGCAGCTTTTTCCGCTTTCTCCGCGGCGGCTTTCTCTGCTGCGGCGGCCTTTTCTGCTGCCGCTTTTTCAGAGGCTGCTTTTTGCGCCGCTGCTTTTTCTGCTGCTTTCTCAGCGGCTTTTTCCGCAGCAGCTTTCTCAGCCGCTGCCTGCTTCGCGGCTTCCTGCTGGGCTTTCTTCTCAGCCTGCTGCTGCGCTTTCTTCGCTGCCTCGGCTTCGGCTTTCTTCTGGGCATCCGCTGCGGCTTTCGCCGCTTCGGCTTCCGCCTGTTTCTTCGCATCGGCTGCGGCTTTCGCTGCCGCAGCTTCCGCCGCTTTAGCCTGCGCATCTGCCTTCGCTTTCGCGTCAGCAGCGGCTTTTGCTGCCGCTTCCTGTGCTTCTTTCGCCTGAGAATCCGCTTTGGCTTTCGCCGCTGCCGCCGCTTTCGCCGCCGCTTCTTCAGCCTGCTTCTGCTCTTCCTTCGCTTGCTTAGCCGCTTCCTGCGCCTGCAGACGATCCTGCTCAAGCTGCTTCAGACGCTCCTGCTCGGCGGCCTGCTTTTCACGCAGTTCTTCAGCCTGCTGCTGAGCCTGCTTTTCGCGCTGCTCGGCGGCGCGGCGCGAGCTGGCCTGCTGCTGCTGTTGGCGGTTGTAATTATTCACCACCGCCCCAGGATCAACCATCACCGCATCAATGGAAGAACCTCCGCCGCCACCGGCTGAGGCATCCAGATGCTCATCGAACGAACTCCAGATCAGCAGCGCGATCAGAATGATGTGCAGCGCGACTGAAACTATGATCGCTCGTTTAAGCTTGTCGTTTTGTTCGGTTGCCTTTGACACTATCGGTTCCCAAAAACTGTTCGCCTGTCCCCGCTACTCTCGCCGGCCACGAGTCTGTTATTCTCGCAGCCAGCGGTCCGGCGGGCGCACATATCCGAAGCGATTAAATAGGCTTGGTCATTAAGCCAACCGATTTAACCCCTGCGCTATGCAACAGGTTAAGCGCTTTAATAATTTCATCGTAAGGTACGTCTTTCGCACCGCCGATCAGGAACACCGTTTTCTCGTTCGCTTCGAGGCGGCGTTTCGCTTCGGCAACAACCTGCTCTGGCGGCAGCTGCGACAGCGTCTCCGGACCCACTTTTACGCTGTACTGCCCGACTCCGGAAACTTCAACAATCACCGGCGGCTCATCATTACTTTTGACCGCTTGTGATTCCGTCGCATCCGGCAGGTCGACCTCTACGCTCTGCGTAATGATCGGCGCGGTCGCCATAAAGATCAGCAACAGCACCAACAAGACATCCAGCAGCGGAACGATGTTGATCTCGGACTTCAGTTCGCGACGTCCGCGTCCACGTGCTCTGGCCATGGCTTACCCCTTATTGCTTTCGCTGCTGGTAAACGCCTGACGGTGCAGAATCGCGGTGAACTCTTCCATAAAGTTGTCATAGTTCAGTTCAAGTTTGTTCACACGCTGGTTCAAACGGTTGTAGGCCATAACCGCCGGAATTGCCGCAAACAGACCGATTGCCGTGGCGATCAGCGCTTCTGCGATACCCGGAGCAACCATCTGCAGAGTAGCCTGTTTCACCGCACCGAGTGCGATAAAAGCGTGCATGATCCCCCAGACGGTACCGAACAGACCGATATACGGGCTGATGGAACCCACGGTTCCAAGGAACGGAATGTGCGTTTCCAGCGTCTCGATCTCACGGTTCATCGAGATGCGCATGGCGCGCGACGCCCCTTCAACCACCGCTTCTGGCGCATGGCTGTTTGCGCGATGCAGACGAGCAAACTCTTTGAAACCGCTGTAGAAAATTTGTTCCGACCCCACCAGGTTATCGCGACGCCCCTGGCTCTCCTGATACAGGCGAGAAAGCTCAATGCCCGACCAGAACTTGTCTTCAAAGGCTTCCGCCTCGCGGCTTGCCGTGTTGAGGATGCGCGTTCTCTGAATAATAATGGCCCAGGAAGCGATAGAAAAACCAATCAAAATCAACATGATAAGTTTAACCAGAAGGCTCGCCTTCAGGAACAAATCAAGGATATTCATGTCAGTCACTGCTTAAACTCCGCGACAATAGACTTGGGAAGCGCACGAGGCTTCATTAAGAGTGGATCAACGCACACAATGAGAACCTCAGCTTCGTTCAAAACTGTATTCTCTGCGTTGACGATTCGCTGCGTGAAAACCAAAGAGGTACCTCTCATCGAGGTGATTTCCGTCTGGATTTCGAGCATGTCGTCGAGTCTGGCGGGCGCAAAATATTCCAGCGTCATTTTGCGAACCACGAAGGCAACTCGCTCAGCCAGCAAAACCTGCTGACTGAAGTGGTGGTGGCGCAGCATCTCTGTGCGTGCTCTTTCATAAAAAGCGACGTAACTGGCGTGGTAAACCACACCACCGGCATCGGTATCTTCATAGTAGACACGAACCGGCCATCGAAACAGCGTTGTATTCACTTTACATCCCGGTAATGCAAAAAAAGATTAGTGCTTTCAAACTTCGCTACTATACGCGCGGGGAACGTGGTTTGGAATGGGGGAAAGTAAACAGCGAGTAAATTTTTATGGGCTTATGCAAGCCCATGAGGTTAACAGAGTTCTCTTATTCTCTTCTCTTTCAAAAGAAGAAAAAAAACAGCCCCGTGATGAGTACAATATCAGCGATAAGTGGACAAAAAATCCCTTGCCAGTGAATGGCCTGCGGGCGAAAGCCCACGCCGTGGATAACCCCGGCGCACACGGCCCACATCAGCAGGAAGCCGTGCCAGATCTCCAGCTCGCTGGTCTTTGCCGCAAAGCGCGACGGATCCCAGAAAATGCAGCCGGCCAGCAGCAGTGCCATCAATAAGGAAAGCGCCCTTAACGGGCGCTTATCCATTATCGCATACAGCGTTGCGATAATTTTACTCATCAGTGTTCTTCTTTACCTGCTTTGGTGCTTTCCACGTGCTCAAGCGCTAACGCGGTGATAACCCCAAAGGCACAGGCAAGAAGCGTTCCCAAAATCCATGCGAAATACCACATATCTAGCTCCTTACCTTAATACAACGAGTGGGTGTTCTTTTCGATGTCTTCGCGGGTAATGCGACCGAACATCTTCCAGTAACACCAGGTGGTGTAGCCCAGAATAATCGGCACGAAGACAATCGCCACGTAGGTCATCAGGTTCAGCGTTCTTTGGCTGGAGGTTGAATCCCACATGGTCAGGCTAACGTTCATCATCGTGCTGGACGGCATGATGAACGGGAACATCGCAATCCCGGCGGTCAGAATGATGCAGGCCAGCGTCAGAGAAGAGAAGATAAACGCCAGAGCGCCCTTCTCCATCCGCGAAGTCAGGATAGTCAGCAGCGGCAATACTACGCCCAGTGCCGGGATAGCCCACAGCGAAGGCATATTATTGAAGTTCACCAACCATGCACCAGCCTGACGAGTCACTTCTTTAGTCAGCGGGTTAGATGGCGCAGAGTGGTCGATAGCCGAGGTGACCACATAACCGTCGATCCCGTATACCACCCAGACACCGGCCAGCAGGAAGCAAACCAGCGTCACCAGTGCCGCAACCTGAGAGGTCGCGCGAGCACGCAGGTGCAGCTCACCCACGGTACGCATCTGCAGGTAGGTAGCCCCCTGCGTCAGAATCATCGCCACGCTAACAATACCGGCCAGCAGACCAAACGGGTTCAGCAGCTGGAAGAAATTGCCGGTGTAGTACAGACGCATATATTCATCCATATGGAACGGTACGCCCTGCAGCAGGTTACCGAACGCGACGCCAATCACCAGCGGCGGTACGAAGCTACCGATGAAGATGCCCCAGTCCCACATGTTGCGCCAGCGGGTGTCTTCAATCTTCGAGCGGTAGTCAAAACCAACCGGACGGAAGAACAAAGAGGCCAGCACCAGAATCATCGCCACATAGAAGCCGGAGAACGCGGCGGCATAGACCGTCGGCCAGGCAGCAAACAGCGCGCCGCCGGCGGTGATCAGCCACACCTGGTTTCCGTCCCAGTGCGGAGCGATGGAGTTAATCATGATTCGACGCTCGGTGTCATTACGACCGAGGAAACGGGTGAGCATGCCCACCCCCATGTCGAAGCCATCGGTGACGGCGAAACCAATCAGCAGAACACCGATCAGTAGCCACCAGATAAAACGCAATACTTCATAATCGATCATTTGACGACTCCTGTCTTAGCGTGCCGGCTGAGTAGTCGTGGAAGACTGCTCGTAGTGGTAGCGACCGGTTTTCAGGCTGCTTGGGCCACGGCGTGCGAATTTGAACATCAGATACAGCTCCGCGACCAGGAACAGGGTGTACAGACCGCAAATCAGCAGCATCGAGAAGATCAGGTCGCCCGCGGTCAGGGACGAGTTCGCTACCGCAGTAGGCAGTACCTCACCTATCGCCCACGGCTGACGACCATATTCCGCTACGAACCAACCGGACTCGATAGCGATCCACGGCAGAGGAATCGCGTACAGCGCAATGCGCAGCAGCCATTTCTTCTCGCCAATCTGGTTACGAATAACGGTCCAGAACGATGCCGCGATGATACCGAGCATCAGGATGCCGCAGGCCACCATGATACGGAACGCGAAGTACAGCGGCGCAACGCGAGGAATAGAGTCTTTCGTCGCCATAGCAATCTGCGCTTCCGTCGCGTCAGAGACGTTCGGGGTATAGCGTTTCAGCAGCAGGCCGTAGCCCAGATCTTTCTTCACGTTGTTGAATTCATCACGTACAGCCTGATCGGTTGAGCCTGCGCGCAGCTCTTCCAGCAGGGTGTAAGCTTTCATCCCGTTACGAATACGCGCTTCGTGCTGTGCCAGCAGGTCTTTCAGACCAATAACCGGCGTGTCCACGGAACGAGTGGCAATAATACCCAACGCATAAGGAATCTGGATGGCGAAGTGGTTGGTTTGCGCATCCTGGTCCGGAATACCAAACAGGGTAAAGGCAGCCGGTGCTGGCTGTGTTTCCCATTCGGCTTCGATGGCCGCAAGTTTAGTTTTCTGCACGTCACCCATTTCGTAACCGGATTCATCACCGAGTACGATAACGGAGAGAATCGCCGCCATACCGAAGCTGGCAGCAATGGCAAAGGAGCGTTTAGCGAAAGCGAAGTCGCGACCGCGCAGCATATAGTAGGAGCTGATACCCAGGACGAACATCGCGCCGCAGACGTAGCCGGATGCGACGGTATGGACAAATTTCACCTGAGCAACCGGGTTCAGAACCAGTTCGGAGAAACTGACCATCTCCATACGCATGGTTTCAAAGTTGAAATCCGAGGCGATCGGGTTTTGCATCCAGCCGTTGGCCACGAGGATCCACAATGCAGACAAGTTGGAACCCAGTGCCACCAGCCAGGTCACCGCCATGTGCTGAACTTTGCCCAGACGATCCCAACCGAAGAAGAACAGACCTACAAAGGTAGATTCGAGGAAGAAGGCCATCAGACCTTCAATGGCCAGAGGCGCACCGAAGATATCGCCCACGTAGTGAGAGTAATAAGACCAGTTTGTCCCGAACTGGAACTCCATGGTCAACCCGGTTGCTACACCCAGCGCAAAGTTGATACCAAACAACTTGCCCCAGAATTTGGTCATATCTTTATAAATCTGTTTGCCGGAAAGGACGTAAACCGTTTCCATGATGGCCAGCAGGAACGCCATACCGAGCGTCAGTGGCACAAAAAGGAAGTGGTACATCGCGGTCAAGGCAAACTGTAAGCGCGACAGTTCGACTATATCTAACATCATGACTCCTTGCTCATCGCATGAAGACTCCGAGAATGAACCCTGCACACCGGGTTCATACGCATGCCCCAATACAAAATAACTTGCTTCCCGCTTCGTTACCGTTTCGTCGCCTGATGAAACAGCTCCTCGCAAAGGTTACAAATACGTTAACGAAAAACCCAATTGATTCCCCAATATATTACGCCGCAATAACCTTACAATAAACAGGATTTTATTGAATCCGTTTTACATTTACGACGGTGATCAATATATAGCGAAAATGCCTGAATTAGGCCAATTTGATTGGCGACAATTTAACGTTTTTTTGTGGTTTTTTCCAAGCTTTAAGTATTGATATAAATCAATTTTTCTCACCCATGTTAATTATGTATCCCAACAAAGAATAATGGTGAAAGTAATGTTAAATATATGTTTAAAGCATGCCGATAATGGTTACTAAAAAGAGAGATATGAGAAGTATAGGTAATATGATTTAACTTTAAGGCGTATCGTGTGAAAAAAAATAGCGATCTGATTAATGTTAGACGCTTCACAGTATTTTTTCCTGATAGACAGCATCAATTAAATCATCATTTTTATCTTTTCATTTTCTGGCAAAAAATAGCAGTGAGAATCATTCCCTCCCCTGCCGAAAATAGCTTGTTATTATTTATGAAAAAAAGGTGTTAAATCAATACAATAGAAATGGTTTTTCTCAATAACTGCGGTCTGCCACGGCAAAACCAGGTCGCGGCCCCTCTTGAAACGATGGCAAAAACAGGCATAAAAAAGGCCACCTGACGGTGGCCAACCATGTCGAAATCGGACATTTAACTGCTCAGCTTGAGCAGTAGAGGGTTTACTTAATGATTGATTTCAGCGCTTCGCCGATATCCGCGAGGCTACGAACGGTTTTCACGCCCGCCGCTTCCAGCGCAGCAAATTTCTCATCAGCCGTGCCTTTACCGCCTGCGATAATGGCGCCCGCGTGGCCCATACGCTTGCCTTTCGGCGCGGTCACACCGGCGATGTAACCGACAACCGGCTTGGTGACGTGATCTTTGATGTAGGCAGCCGCTTCTTCTTCCGCGCTACCGCCGATCTCACCGATCATTACGATCGCTTCGGTCTGCGGATCTTCCTCGAACAGTTTCAGGATGTCGATGAAGTTAGAGCCCGGGATCGGGTCGCCGCCGATACCGACACAGGTAGACTGGCCGAAACCGTAATCGGTGGTCTGCTTAACCGCTTCATAGGTCAGCGTACCGGAGCGGGAAACGATACCCACTTTACCCGGCTGATGAATGTGGCCCGGCATGATGCCGATTTTGCAAGCGCCTGGGGTGATAACGCCCGGGCAGTTCGGGCCGATCATCCGCACGCCGGCTTCATCCAGCTTCACTTTCACCGTCAGCATATCCAGCGTCGGAATACCTTCGGTGATGGTAATGATAAGCTTAATGCCCGCATCGATAGCTTCCAGAATGGAGTCTTTGCAGAACGGCGCCGGAACGTAGATAACGGTCGCGGTCGCGCCGGTCGCTTCAACGGCTTCGCGTACGGTGTTGAACACCGGCAGACCCAGGTGAGTGGTGCCGCCTTTGCCTGGCGTAACGCCGCCGACCATTTGGGTACCGTAAGCAATTGCTTGTTCAGAGTGGAAAGTCCCCTGGCTACCGGTGAAGCCCTGGCAGATAACCTTGGTGTTTTTATCAATTAAAATGGACATTATTTCCCCTCCACTGCGGCAACAACCTGCTGTGCTGCGTCCGTCAGACTTTTCGCTGCAATAATATTCAGGCCGCTGTCAGCCAGTTTCTTCGCGCCCAGTTCGGCGTTGTTCCCTTCCAGACGTACGACAACCGGTACGTTTACGCCAACTTCTGCTACCGCGCCGATGATGCCGTCAGCGATCAGGTCGCAACGAACGATACCGCCGAAGATATTAACCAGTACGGCTTTAACATTGCTGTCGGAAAGAATGATTTTGAACGCTTCGGTCACGCGCTCTTTGGTTGCGCCGCCGCCAACGTCGAGGAAGTTAGCCGGTTCGCCGCCGTGCAGCTTAACGATGTCCATGGTGCCCATTGCCAGGCCCGCGCCGTTAACCATACAACCGATGTTGCCGTCCAGCGCAACGTAGTTCAGCTCCCACTGCGCAGCCTGCGCTTCACGCGGGTCTTCCTGAGACTGGTCGCGCATTTCACGCAGATCCGGCTGGCGGAACAGCGCATTGCCATCGGCGCCCAGTTTGCCGTCGAGGCAGATCAGATCGCCCTGCTTAGTGATAACCAGCGGGTTAATTTCGATCAGCGCCAGGTCGCGCTCCAGGAAGATGGTCGCCAGACCCATAAAGATTTTGGTGAACTGCTGAACCTGCTTACCTTCCAGACCCAGTTTGAACGCCAGCTCACGCCCCTGGTAAGGCATCGGGCCTGCCAGCGGATCGATCGCAATTTTGTGGATCAGGTGCGGGGTTTCTTCCGCCACTTTTTCGATTTCCACGCCGCCTTCGGTGGAGGCCATGAACACGACGCGACGGGAGCTACGGTCAACAACCGCACCCAGATACAGCTCTTTGGCGATATCTGTCGCTGCTTCAACCAGAATCTGGTTAACCGGCTGGCCGTTGGCGTCTGTCTGGTAGGTCACAAGGCGTTTGCCCAGCCAGTGCTCAGCAAATGCGCGAATGTCTTCTTTACTGTTAACTACTTTCACACCGCCCGCTTTACCGCGGCCACCAGCGTGAACCTGACATTTCACTACCCACGGACCCGCGCCGATTTTTGATGCGGCTTCTTCTGCTTCGCGCGGAGTAGTACAGGCATAACCCACCGGCGCCGGTAAGCCATAGCGGGCAAACAGTTGTTTTGCCTGATATTCATGTAAGTTCATGTGTTCAGTCCATCCTTCAGGGAATAATTATCTTTAAACCTGTAGGCCTGATAAGACGCGGCTGCGTCGCCATCAGGCATCTCATCAACGCCGGATGGCGGCGTAAACGCCTTATCCGGCCTACGGTAGGTAATACTCTTGCTGACTACACGTCCAGCAGCAGACGAGTCGGGTCTTCCAGCAGCTCTTTGATAGCAACCAGGAAGCCTACCGATTCACGTCCATCGATCAGACGGTGGTCGTAAGAGAGCGCCAGGTACATCATTGGCAGAATTTCTACCTTGCCATTGACCGCCATCGGGCGATCTTTAATGGCATGCATACCCAGAATCGCGCTCTGCGGTGGGTTGATGATTGGCGTGGACATCAGAGAACCGAATACGCCGCCGTTGGTAATGGTGAAGTTACCGCCGGTCAGGTCATCTACGGTCAGCTTGCCGTCACGGCCTTTCACTGCCAGCTCTTTAATATTCTTTTCGATATCCGCCATGCCCAGCAGATCAACATCACGCAGAACCGGAGTCACCAGACCGCGCGGCGTAGAGACCGCCATGCTGACGTCGAAGTAGTTGTGATACACCACATCATCGCCATCGATAGAGGCGTTCACTTCCGGATAGCGTTTCAGCGCTTCAACCACGGCTTTCACGTAGAAGGACATAAAGCCCAGACGGATACCGTGACGTTTTTCGAAGGCATCGCCGTACTGCTTACGCAGATCCATAATCGGCTTCATGTTGACTTCGTTGAAGGTCGTCAGCATGGCGGTGGAGTTCTTCGCTTCCAGAAGACGCTCGGCAACGCGTTTGCGCAGGCGGGTCATCGGAACGCGTTTTTCAGAACGGTGGCCCAGTTGTGCAACCGGTGCTGCCGCTGCGGCAGGTGCTTTCGCTTCGGCTTTAGCCGGTGCCGCCGCCAGATGTTTCTCCACATCTTCACGGGTCAGGCGGCCGCCGACGCCGGTGCCTTTGATGGCAGCCGCATCGAGGTTGTGTTCAGCCAGCAGACGGCGAATCGCCGGGCTGAGGGCATCATTGCTCTGCTCTTCCAGAGACGCCTGCTGACGCTGAGCCGGGGTAGACTCTTTCGCATCGGCTTTCGCCGCGGACTCTTTACCCGCGCTGTTGCCTTCACGCAGGCGACCGAGGATCTGGCGAGAAAGTACGGTGGCACCTTCGTCTTCCAGCACTGCATCCAGAATGCCGTCCGCTGAAGCCGGTACTTCCAGTACCACTTTGTCAGTTTCGATTTCCACCAGCACTTCATCACGCTGGACGCTATCGCCCGGTTTTTTATGCCAGGTCGCAACCGTCGCGTCAGCTACGGACTCAGGCAGATCGGGAACCAGAATATCTACGCTACTCATTATGTATCCTTTAATTAATCGACGTTCAGCGCGTCATTGACCAGATCTTGTTGCTGTTTCTGGTGAACGGACATATACCCTACCGCCGGAGAGGCGGAGGCCGGGCGGCCTGCGTAACGCAGAGAGGCCCCAAACGGAATCACTTCGCGGAAGTGATGCTGGCTGCAGTACCACGCGCCCTGGTTGAGCGGTTCTTCCTGGCACCAGACAAAATCATGTACGTGCGCGTAAGGTTTCAGCGCTTCCTGTACCGCCTGATGCGGGAACGGATAGAGCTGCTCTATACGCACGATAGCGACATCTTTTTGGTCGTTCTTACGGCGTTGTTCCAGCAGATCGTAATAAACCTTACCAGAGCACAGGACAACACGCTTCACCGCTTTCGGGTCGAGATCATCGATTTCACCGATGGCCGGCAGGAAGGTGCCGTTCGCCAGTTCGTCCAGGCTGGAGACCGCCAGCGGATGACGCAGCAGAGATTTCGGCGACATCACCACCAGAGGACGACGCATACCGCGCAGCGCCTGACGACGCAGCATGTGGTAAACCTGAGCCGGAGTTGATGGCACACAAACCTGCATATTCTGTTCAGCGCACAGCTGCAGATAGCGTTCCAGACGCGCGGAGGAGTGCTCCGGGCCCTGGCCTTCGTAGCCGTGCGGCAGCAGCATGACCAGACCACACATCCGGCCCCACTTCTGCTCGCCGGAGCTGATGAACTGATCGATCACCACCTGAGCGCCGTTAGCAAAGTCACCAAACTGCGCTTCCCAGATAGTCAGGGTGCGCGGTTCCGCAGTGGCGTAGCCGTATTCGAACGCCAGCACCGCTTCTTCAGACAGCACGGAGTCCCAGACTTTGAAATGCTCCTGGCCGTTATGCACATGCTGCAGCGGGGTGTAGGTCGAGCCGTTCACCTGGTTATGAATCACGGAATGGCGGTGGAAGAAGGTACCGCGGCCGGAGTCTTCACCGGAGAGACGAATCGGAATACCTTCATCAACCAGCGTGGCGTAGGCCAGGTTTTCCGCCGCGCCCCAGTCGAACAGCTTCTCGCCGGCAGCCATCGCCTGGCGATCGCCATAAATCTTCGCCACACGAGACTGCATTTCAATACTGTCCGGCACGGTGCTGATGCGTTTAGCCAGCTCCTGCAGACGTTTCATCTCGACTTTACTCGGGTAGCTCTCATCCCACTCGTGGTTGAGGTACGGCGACCAGGTAAAGGAGTGCAGATTCATCGGACGCCATTCCTCAACCACGCATTCGCCGGCATCCAGCGCATCACGATAGAGGTTAACCAGTTCGGTCGCATCTTCCAGGGTCGACACTTTGTCCTGCTCAAGTTTGTCGGCGTAGATTTTGCGCGGAGTCGGATGTTTTTTGATTTTCTGATACATCAGCGGCTGCGTTGCGCTCGGCTCGTCGGCTTCGTTATGACCGTGACGGCGGTAGCACACCAGGTCGATGAAGACATCGCGTTTGAAGGTATTACGGAAATCCAGCGCCAGGCGGGTAACGAAAGCAACGGCTTCCGGGTCATCCGCGTTCACGTGGAAGATCGGCGCCTGAACCATTTTACCGATATCGGTGCAGTATGGCGTGGAGCGCGCATCCAGCGGGTTCGAGGTGGTGAAGCCCACCTGGTTGTTGATAACGATACGTACGGTACCGCCCACTTCGTAGCCACGCGCCTTGGACATGTTCAGGGTTTCCTGAACCACGCCCTGACCCGTCACCGCGGCGTCGCCGTGGATAGTAATCGGCAGCACTTTATTGCTGCTCGGCTCGTCGAGGCGATCGAGACGCGCGCGAACCGACCCGATAACCACCGGGCTGACGATTTCGAGGTGCGACGGGTTAAACGCCAGCGCCAGGTGCACCAGGCCGCCTTCGGTTTCCATGTCAGAAGAGAAGCCCATGTGGTACTTCACGTCACCGGTGCCGAGGTGTTCTTTATGCTTGCCGGCGAATTCGTCGAACAGATCCTGCGGTTTTTTACCCAGAACGTTAACCAGCACGTTCAGACGACCGCGGTGCGCCATGCCGAGCACCACTTCACGGGTGCCGCTTTTGCCTGCGTGACGGATCATCTCTTTGAGCATCGGGATCAGCGCATCGCCGCCTTCCAGCGAGAAGCGTTTGGCGCCCGGGAATTTCGCGCCGAGGTAACGTTCCAGGCCTTCGGCTGCTGTCAGCTCGGTCAGGAAACGTTTCTTCTCATCAGCGGTAAAGCTGGCTTTCCCTGCTACCGACTCAATACGCTGCTGAATCCAGCGTTTTTCTTCGGTAGAGGTGATGTGCATGTATTCCGCGCCGATAGCGCCGCAGTAGGTTTGTTTGAGCGCGGCAATCAGCTCGCCCAGTTTCATCGTATCTTTGCCGATAGCAAATGAACCTACGTTATAGCTTTCCTGGAAATCGGCCTCGGTCAGATCGTGGTATGCAGGATCGAGATCCGCCACTCTCTCTTGCTTCCACAGTCCCAGCGGATCGAGATTCGCATGCTGGTGACCACGGAAGCGATATGCGTTGATGAGCTGCAGGACTTTAACCTGCTTCACATTGGTATCAGGGTCGGAAATCGAAGAAGTGTAACGTGAGGCATCCTTCGCCAGTCGACGGAAATAATCACGCGTTTTCGAATGAAATTGATCCGGTTTGACTCCGGTGCCAGGTAACTGCTGGAACATAGAACGCCAGTTGGCGTCAACAGAGTCAGGATCGGTTAAGAAGTCTTCATAGAGCTGTTCTATCCAGCTCTGGTTCGAACCAGAGAGGTAAGAAGAGTCCAGCCAGGCTTTCATTGCGCCGTTCTGCATCGTGATCCCTTAAGCATTTATATGCTTATTTCGCCGTAGAAACTACCACGCACAGCAAGTGTACGTGCCGGGGTTCACTTGTTGCGGACGAGTTGTGGCTTCTGCGTCCGCGAAGGAACCTTTAAAAACTGCCATTAATCTTCGGCGTTCAGGCTGCGGTTGCGTTAGCTGCCTTCACTTACCCCGGTCACATAGTTCACTCTGCTCCCGGGGATGCGTTCAGTTGCCGCCTTACCTCGCGCTGAACGCCTTGATTACTGGTACATATTTGGCGGTTTTTAAAGATTTCCTGCCATCCCCTTCATACTTCAAGTTACATGTGCGTTGCCTTCCCTCACTCACCCCAGTCACTTACTTGAGTAAGCTCCTGGGGATTCGCGGCGTCGTCGCCTTCCTGTAACTCGAATTATTTAGGGTATTCATTTCCCGGCGGCGCGAACGCTGCCGGGGCTACTGCTTCGGGTAGCCCGGATAAGCGATAGCGCCATCCGGGACAGACCGGGTTACTTACGCACTACGTTGCAGCAGCATCGACTTAATATGGCCGATGGCGCGCGTCGGGTTAAGCCCCTTCGGACATACACTGACGCAGTTCATGATGCTGTGACAGCGGAATACGCTGAAAGCATCGCTTAACCCTTCCAGGCGGCTGTCGGTTTCGGTATCGCGACTGTCAATCAGGAAACGATACGCCGCCAGCAGACCTGCCGGGCCGATAAACTTGTCCGGGTTCCACCAGAACGACGGGCAAGAGGTTGAACAACATGCGCAAAGAATACACTCGTACAGACCGTCGAGTTTTTCGCGCTGCTCTGGCTTCTGCAGATGCTCGCGAGCCGGAGGATTTTGCCCATTATTCAACAAGTAAGGCTTAATCTTCTCATATTGTGCATAGAATTGCCCCATGTCTACAACCAAATCGCGGATAACCGGCAAACCGGGCAGCGGACGGATGACAATTTTCTTACCCGGCTGATTCAGCGCGGAGATCGGCGTGATACACGCCAGACCGTTTTTACCGTTCATGTTCAGACCATCGGAGCCACAGACCCCTTCACGGCAGGAACGACGAAATGAGAGCGACGGGTCTTTTTCTTTCAGCTGCATCAGGGCATCCAGCAGCATCATGTCACGACCTTCTTCCGCTTCGAGGGTGTAATCCTGCATGCGCGGAGCATCGTCAACGTCCGGGTTATAACGATAAATTGAAAACTCTAGTTTCATTTTCCTGTCTCCGCATTAATAAGTACGAATCTTCGGCGGGAATGCCGGACGCAGTTTCGGTTCCATGTTAACGCTACGACGCGTCATGGATTCCGATTCTGGCAGATACAGGGAATGGCACAGCCAGTTTTCGTCATCACGATCCGGGAAGTCGAAGCGGCTATGCGCGCCGCGGCTTTCGGTACGGAAGTTTGCAGAAACCGCGGTGGCATAGGCAGTTTCCATCAGGTTATCCAGCTCCAGGCACTCAACGCGCTGGGTGTTGAACTCACTGGAGGTGTCATCCAGGCGCGCATTTTTCAGGCGCTCGCGGATCGCTTTCAGCTGCTCAAGCCCTTTGGCCATCGCATCGCCTTCGCGGAATACCGAGAAGTTATGCTGCATACACTCTTGCAGCGCTTTGCGGATTTCCACCGGATCTTCACCGTTACGGTTACCGTTCCAGCGGTTCAGACGCTCAAGGGACGCGTCGATTTCGGCTTCGGTAGCGTCAAGCAGATCGCCCTGCTCGGCAATCGACTCCTGCAGATGCAGACCGACCGCACGACCGAACACCACCAGGTCAAGCAGGGAGTTGCCGCCCAGACGGTTGGCACCGTGGACCGATACGCAGGCAATTTCGCCGACGGCGAACAGGCCAGGAATCACCACGTCTTCGCCCTGCTCGTTCACGGTCAGCGCCTGACCGGTCACTTTGGTCGGAATACCGCCCATCATGTAGTGGCAGGTTGGGATAACCGGAATCGGCTCTTTCACCGGGTCGACGTGGGCGAAGGTACGCGAAAGCTCCAGGATACCCGGCAGACGGGATTCCAGAACCTCTTTACCCAGGTGGTCCAGTTTCAACTTCGCATGCGGGCCCCACGGGCCGTCACAGCCGCGACCTTCACGGATTTCGATCATGATGGAACGCGCCACCACGTCACGACCCGCCAGGTCTTTCGCATTCGGGGCATAACGCTCCATAAAGCGCTCGCCGTGTTTATTCAGCAGATAACCGCCTTCACCGCGGCAGCCTTCTGTCACCAGAACGCCCGCACCGGCGATACCGGTCGGGTGGAACTGCCACATTTCCATATCCTGCACCGGCACGCCGGCGCGAATCGCCATACCGACGCCGTCACCGGTGTTGATGTGGGCGTTAGTTGTAGACTGGTAGATACGGCCTGCGCCGCCGGTTGCCAGCACGGTCGCACGCGCTTTGAAGTAAACCACTTCACCGGTCTCGATGCACAATGCGGTACAACCGACCACCGCGCCATCGGCGTTTTTCACCAGATCCAGCGCATACCACTCGGAGAAAATGGTGGTGTGGTTTTTCAGGTTCTGCTGATAAAGGGTATGCAGCAGCGCGTGACCGGTACGGTCAGCCGCCGCAGCGGTACGTGCCGCCTGTTCGCCGCCGAAGTTTTTCGACTGGCCGCCAAACGGACGCTGATAAATGGTGCCATTCTCCAGGCGGGAGAACGGCAGACCCATATGGTCAAGCTCCAGAATCGCTTCCGGGCCGGTCTTACACATATATTCGATGGCGTCCTGGTCACCGATATAATCGGAGCCTTTCACCGTGTCATACATATGCCATTCCCAGTTATCTTCATGGGTATTACCGAGCGCCACGGTGATGCCACCCTGCGCGGAAACGGTATGGGAACGGGTAGGGAACACTTTAGAGAGCAGCGCACAGGTCTGGCCGCTCTGGGAAATTTGCAGCGCCGCGCGCATACCTGCGCCACCGGCACCAATCACAACTGCATCAAATTCTCTGACAGGCAATTTCATCACACACCCCACACCACAACAAATCCATAAAGAACGTAAGCCACCAGCGCAACAACGATAACCAGTTGCAGAATTAAGCGTACAGCCAGCGGTTTAACGTAGTCCGTCAACACCTGCCACATCCCGATCCAGGCGTGAATCAGAATGGAAACGAGGGCTAACAGGGTGAAGACTTTAGTGAATGCGGAGGAGAAAAAGCCCGTCCAGACTTCCCAGGAAATTTCACCGGTGGTGGCAAAAAAGCCGACCATGTAGATGATGTAAAGGGTCAGAACGATGGCGGTAGCACGAACCAGAATGAAGTCATGTACGCCGTTGCGTCCCAGTGCTGAGGCGTTGCTTACCATACGAGGACTCCTGCGAGAAGTGAAAGCACGACAGTAATAACAAAAGAGATCTTAGCGGAGCGTGTCCCTACTTCGAGGGTTTCTTCCAGGTAGCCAAAATCCATCAGCAGGTGGCGGATACCGACAACGGCGTGGTATGCCAGCGCGGTCAGGATGCCCCACATGATGAACTTCACAAAGAAGCTATCCATGATGGAAGACGCAACGAGGAAACCTTCTGGAGAGGAAAGGCTGGTGCCCAGCAACCAAAGCAGAATCCCGACCGCCACGAAGGTGATCACACCGGAAACGCGATGGAGAATGGACGCTATCGCTGTGATTGGGAACCGGATCGTTTGCAGATCCAGATTGACAGGTCTTTGTTTTTTCACATTTCTTACCATGAATAACGCCCACATGCTGTTCTTATTGTTTCCTTCCTCCGGTCTGCTTGCGGGTCAGACAGCGTCCTTTCTATAACCTGTGGTCATGATAAAACCCCTTTTCAAGAGCTAAAACGTGACCAGACAACGCTGGGTGGCTCGGGATTGCAGGGTGTTCCGGAGACCTGGCGGCAGTATAGGCCGTTCACAAAATCATTACAATTAACCTACATATAGTTTGTCGGGTTTTGTCCGGAACAGTGATCGATGTCACGATAACAACATTATTTTAAATTTTAATCACCTGATTTGACAAATATTAAACATTCTTGTTACAACCATTACCAGATAAATGCAATAATGCTCAAAAGTTATGGGGTCACTCTTTCACCTGAGAATAAGTTATGCAACAGTGTGATGGTATTGACCGATGTAATCAGGACAGTTATTAGTGGTATACAGATTTTTAAATTCGGACTGCTAAAACGCTGATTTGCTGCTGTTTCGTCGTAGGCTGAAGACGTACCATCAAGCGCCTTTGCTCTGTACCCTGCAATTTCCGCTGACGCAGAGCTGTGTGCAACATAACAAACTGGTAACGTAGTCAGGCACGGGCCGAAGGCAAATCCACACCCGGCAGTCTTACGCAATAAAGGCGCTAAGGAGACCATAAATGTCTGATGCTAAAGCAAAAATCACCCTAGGCGGTGATACTGCTATTGAACTGGATGTGCTAAAGGGCACGCTCGGTCAGGATGTTATTGATATTCGTAGTCTTGGATCAAAAGGCGTATTCACCTTTGACCCTGGTTTCACTTCCACCGCATCCTGTGAATCTAAAATCACGTTTATCGATGGTGATGAAGGTATCCTGCTCCACCGTGGTTTCCCGATCGATCAGTTAGCGACCGAGTCCAACTACCTCGAAGTGTGCTACATCCTGCTGAACGGTGAAAAGCCGAACCAGGAACAGTACAACGAATTCAAGACCATCGTTACCCGCCATACCATGATCCACGAGCAGATTACCCGTCTGTTCCACGCGTTTCGCCGTGACTCCCACCCGATGGCGGTCATGTGCGGTATCACCGGCGCGCTGGCCGCGTTCTATCACGACTCCCTGGATGTCAACAATCCACGCCACCGTGAAATCGCCGCCTATCGCCTGCTGTCCAAAATGCCGACAATGGCAGCAATGTGTTACAAATATTCAATCGGCCAGCCTTTCGTTTATCCGCGCAATGACCTCTCCTACGCGGGCAACTTCCTGAATATGATGTTCTCCACGCCGTGTGAAACCTACGAGGTTAACCCGGTACTGGAACGCGCCATGGACCGTATTCTGATCCTGCACGCTGACCACGAACAGAACGCATCCACCTCCACCGTCCGTACCGCAGGTTCTTCTGGCGCGAATCCGTTCGCCTGTATCGCTGCGGGCATCGCCTCCCTGTGGGGACCGGCGCACGGTGGCGCGAACGAAGCTGCGCTGAAGATGCTGGAAGAGATCAGTTCCGTTGAGCACATTCCGGAATTTGTCCGTCGCGCGAAAGACAAAAACGACTCTTTCCGTCTGATGGGCTTCGGCCACCGCGTGTACAAAAACTACGACCCGCGCGCCACCGTGATGCGTGAAACCTGCCATGAAGTGTTGAAAGAACTGGGCACCAAAGACGATCTGCTGGAAGTGGCCATGGAACTTGAGCACATCGCGCTCAACGACCCGTACTTCATCGAGAAGAAACTCTACCCGAACGTCGATTTCTACTCCGGTATCATTCTGAAAGCGATGGGCATTCCGTCCTCCATGTTTACCGTTATCTTCGCGATGGCGCGTACCGTAGGCTGGATTGCTCACTGGAACGAAATGCACAGCGACGGCATGAAAATCGCGCGCCCGCGTCAGCTGTATACCGGCTACGAAAAACGCGACTTCAAATCCGACGTGGCCAAAAGCTAAGTTCGATCCTGAAGACAAAAAACGCGCCTGCGGGCGCGTTTTTTATTGTTAACAACGTGCATTCTGCCGGAATTAACCGGCGGCGCTTCGCTTGTGCAGGCCGACAAAAGCGGGTCGATAGCGCAGCCGCTTGCACGAGTCAGATACCAGGCCGGTGGATACCGTAGGCCGGGTCGGGCGTCAGCCGCCACCCGGCACGAAATACGGGCACAATGTCTAAAAAAGAGCGATGGGGTGACTCAACGTATCGCTAATGCTGACATCCCGGACACCAGTAAAATGGCCGCGACGCGAGCATTGTTTTCTCGATAATCCCGCCGCAGCGCTCGCAGATTTCGCCATCGCGATGGAAAACTTTAAAGCGGAACAGCGCGCCATGATGTTTATTCTCATCCACCGTACCGCGGGTGCGATACGACAGGCGTGGAATATCCAGCAGCGCATAGGCCAGGGCGTCGAGCTGCTTATCATTGAGCGCCGATGCGTGATGCCGCCCGCTCAACCCGACCTGCCAGAGAATCTCCACGCGTAAATAGTTTCCCAGCCCGGCCAGAAACGCCTGATCCAGCAGCAAAGCGGATAACTGCCGTCGGCGGAATCTGGCCGACAGCAGGCGGGCTTTGACCGATTCCGCGGTCAGCGTCATATCCAGCACATCGGGTCCTACCCGCAATAAAAACGGATGCGTAGCCAGCTGCTCCGGCGTCAGAATGTCGATATCCGACGCGCTATAGAGCAAAATCGCCTTCTCCGCCGTCTGCAGTCTGACCCGCAGCACGCGGTTGCTGACCGGCTGTGCGCCAGCCTCCACCACGCGCCAGACGCCGTACAGCTGATTATGACTGTAGAGCGTCAACCCGCCGGAGAAATGCGTCAGCAGCGCTTTACCGCGGGTTTCTATCTGGGTTACCCGCTGGCCCACCAGCGGAGCCTGATACACATGTAGCTGCGGAAAAGCGAACCAGACATCGGTAAGGGGTTCGCCTTTGACCGCCGCCTCCAGGCTATCCGCCGCGCGGCGGATCTCCGGACCTTCCGGCATAGTAGCGTCCTTCTGTTAGTGCGTTGCACCGCCGACAATTTTCACATCCCCCTCCTGGCGCAGGGAGATGGCAATCGCCGTCTCCAGCGCCGCACGGACGGTTTGGAGCGCCATACTCGCCTCACCCGGATGGGCGGCCGCCTGCTCCGGGAGGTACGGAATATGGATAAAGCCGCCTTTCACCCCGGCTCTCCCGTTTAATGCATGCAGCAGACCATACATCACGTGGTTGCAGACGAATGTCCCCGCCGTTTGCGACACCGATGCCGGTATGCCCTGCTCGCGCAGCGCCGCGACGATCGCTTTCACCGGCAGACTGCTGAACCAGGCCGCCGGACCGCCGGCCACCACCGGCACGTCAACCGGCTGTTGGCCTTTATTATCGGCAATACGCGCATCATCAACATTTATCGCTACACGTTCGACGGTAATATCGACACGACCACCCGCCTGCCCGACCGCTATCGTTAACAGCGGTTGATACTCATCCAGCGCCGCATACAGCGCCGTCAGGGCCTCACCGAATACACAGGGCAGCTGTCGTGCGACCACGCGCTCACCGCCAATTATCGTGCCATCGAGCTGCTTCACCACTTCCCACGAAGGGTTCACCGCCTCACCGCCAAAGGGTTCAAATCCGGTGATTAATACGCCCGCCATCTTTCCTCCTTACAGGAACATCAGGAAATAGAGTAGAAATACGTTGACGATCAGCAGCAGTACGCCGGTCGGAATCTGCGCCTTAATCACCGCGTTTTTATCCGGCAATTCCAGCAGCGCCGCCGGCACGATGTTGAAGTTTGCCGCCATCGGCGTCATCAGGGTCCCGCAGTAGCCGGAGAACATACCGATCGCCGCCATCACCGCCGGATTCCCGCCGTGCTGAAGCACCAGAATCGGAATACCAATCCCCGCCGTGACAATCGGGAAGGCGGCAAACGCATTGCCCATGATCATCGTCAGCAGCGCCATGCCAATGGTATAGACCGCCACCGCGACAAAACGGCTGTCTACCGCCAGATAATGCTCGGTGAGCCAGGCAATACTGCTACCTACTCCGGCGCTGGTAAACAGCAGCCCCAGTACCGCCAGGATCTGCGGCAAAATAAACGCCCAGCCCACCGAATCCAGCAGACGACGCGCCTCCTGTAGCGGCTGTGCGACATTTTCCCGGGTCATGCGAATCGCCATCATCAGGCCAATCAGCGTCCCGGCGGTCATCGAGAACAGCGTAATCAGCGTGGCATGATTACCCGGGCCAAACACCCGGACTTGCCACGATGGCAGATTATTAAACAGCAGCACCCCGATCACCGTGACAACCGGAATGGCCAGCGCCGGATAAAACAGCCGGTTACCCAGGCGGGTCGCGCTGGCGGTTCGCTCTTGCTGGGTGCGCTGGTGATAGCTACCCAGCCTGACGCCGCCAAAACCGGCAATCAGCGCCAGCGCGACGACGGCAACGCCGACGGCAATATTGACCGAGCGCTTGTCGTCCACCCACTGATAAGTCCAGTCGCCAAGCAGGAACAGCAGACCATAGAGCCCCCAGAACAGGCCGGTGGTCAGGCGACGAGGGTTGCTTTTGTCGCGCCATGACATGACCGCGACCACCAGCAGAACGACGCCCGCCAGCCAGTAGAGCCAGGTTTGTTGAAAATTCATGCCACACCGCCTTTCGCCTGCGCGGCGGCGTTCACTTTATCCAGCTCGCGCTGCAGATGACGATCGAGTCGCCACAGACGCGCTGAATGGATCGCGAAGGCGCAAATCGCCGTCGGGATCCCCCACAGGGCAATATGCAGCGGTTCAGTCTGGATCCCACCGGACTCCAGCATAAAGTTGTGCATAAAGATGATGGCGCCGAAGGCGACGAAAATGTCTTCGCCAAAGAACAGGCCGACGTTGTCCGTCGCCGCCGACATCGCGCGTAAGCGATAGCGAATGCTCCCGGGCAGCGGACCTAACGTTTTTTCCGCCGCCCCTTCCGCCATCGGCGCCAGCAGCGGACGCACCATTTGCGGATGGCCCCCCAGGCTGGTTAACCCCAGCGCAGCCGTCGCTTCGCGTACGAACAGGTAGACGATCAGCAGACGTCCGGCGGTGGCGCTGTGGATCTTCGCGATCCACGCCTGGGCGCGCTCTTTCAGACCGTGCCGTTCGAGCAGCCCAATGACCGCCAGCGGCAGCAAGAGAATAAATGGCAGGTTACGGGTGTTAAGAAACCCCTCCCCCAGCTTTTCCAGAATGGTGGCGATGGGCATTTGTGCCGCCACGCCGGTAACAATTCCAGAGATAATGACCACTAAAACCGGATTAAAACGCAAAATAAATCCGACCACAATCACGGCAATGCCGATCAGCGGCCAGAGAGATATCGCTTCTCCCATGATAACGTCCTGTTAGTTGTGAGTGTTGTTGTGAGTGTTGTAATACCTTAATAATTATTGTTTTATTCTTCTGTCTGCGCACTAACCTGAATATTGCGTCCGGCAAAAGCCGCGCGCAAACGGCGTGCAAAATCCAGCGCATGTTCACCGTCACCGTGAAGACACACGGTATCGGCAATAACGTGCGCCCATTCACCGGTGATACTGCGTACCCGATGATGCTGCACCATTTCCAGCGTCTGCGCCAACGCCTGCTCTTCGCTGTCGATAAGCGCCCCGGGCTGTGAACGCGGCACCAGGCTACCGTCAGCCAGATACCCGCGATCGGCAAATACCTCCTGCCGCGTAATCAACTTGTAATGCTGCCCGGCGCGAATTAATTCGCTCCCGGCCAGTCCGACCAGGATCAGCGCAGGATCGAAATCTCGCACCGCCCGGGCAATCGCATCGGCCAGCGGCGCCTCTTTTGCCGCCTGGTTGTAGAGCATACCGTGCGGCTTCACGTGCTTCAGTTCGCCGCCTTCCGCGCGCACGATCGCCGCCAGCGCGCCAATCTGATACAGCATCTGGGCATAAACCGTCTCCGGCGGTAGCTGCATCGCGGTGCGGCCAAAATTTTCCCGATCGGGAAAGCTGGGGTGCGCCCCGACGGCCACGCCGTTTTTCAACGCCTCGCGCACGCATTTATGCATCAATAACGCATCGCCGGCATGAAAACCGCAGGCGATATTGGCGGAGGAGACCAGCTGTAACAACGCGCTATCGCTCGCGCAGCCTTCCCCCAGATCGGCATTTAAATCAATGATCATCGCTCAGTCTCCATGCCAGTTGTTGCAGATAACGCTGCTGATCCGCACGCGCCTTCAGCGCCTCTTCCAGCGTGCACGGAACAAAATGAATCGGTTGGCCCAGCGGAATTTGCGCCAGCTGGTACATATCAGCGTCGATAATGCAGGCAATACGCGGATAGCCGCCGGTGGTCTGCGCATCGTTCATCAAGACAATCGGCTGACCGTTATGCGGAACCTGTACCACCCCCGGCAGCAGGCCGTGCGAAAACATTTCGCGATCGGTGGTGCGCGTAAGCGGTTGGCCCTGCAGGCGATATCCCATCCGGTTGCTCTGGGCGCTAAGCTGCCAGGGGGAACGCCAGAACGCCCCCTGCGAGGCCCGATCAAATTCATGGTACTCCGGTCCCGGCAACGCGCGGATGCGGTTGCCGATCGGCAGTGACTTAACGCCGCGCGACGTACTGAATCGTCGCGACGCTTTCCCCAGCTTCAGCCGATCGCCATCCTGCAGGCGTCGCCCTTCAAGACCGCCAATGCCGACTTTCAGATCGGTACAGCGCGAACCGAGCACCACCGGAACATCAATGCCCCCGGCCACCGCCAGATAGCTGCGGATCCCGTACTGCGGGGTTTTAAGCACCAGATGCTGTCCGGCCTTCGCCGCCATTCGCCAGCCAACCCATACCGGCTTGTCGTCCAGCATAGCTTCACAGGCAGCACCGGTCAGCGCAAACCAGCAGTCACGTTCAAACTGAATATCCACCTGGCCGAGCGTAATCTCCAGCGCGGCGGCATTCGCCGCGTTGCCGACCAGCAGGTTGGCAATCACCAGCGAGGGTTTATCCAGCGCACCGCAGAGACTGATCCCCGACTGCCGCTGTCCTTCACGTCCGCCATCCTGTACCGAGGAGTACATTCCGGCGCGGATCATCTTCAACATACCCCCTCCTTTTGCGGCACAAAGCGGACTCGATCTCCGGAACGCAGCAGCACGGGCTCCTGACGCAGGGGATCAAAGAGCGCCAGCGGCGTACGGCCCAGCAGCTGCCATCCGCCCGGTGTCGCCAGCGGATATACGCCGGTCTGGGCGCCGCCGATGCCGACAGAACCGGCGGGGACCCGCAGACGCGGTTCCGCATGTCGCGGCATCGCTAAACGCGCCGGCAGTCCGCCGAGATAAGGAAATCCCGGCTGGAAACCAAGAAACCACACCACGTACTCGACGGAGGCGTGCAGTTCAACCACCTGCTTTTCAGTCAACCCGCTGTGCCGCGCTACGTTCGCCAGATCGGGGCCGTCTTCGCCGCCGTAGATAACCGGAATAGTCATCAGCCGTGACGGTGGCTCCAGCGCCTCGCTCTCCTCCCACCAGCGCTGCAACTGCTCAATCGCATCCCATGCCATCTCCTGCGGATGGCGCAGCACCACGGTAATATTGTTCATCCCCGGTATCGCATCCAGGGCCTCTTCGTGATCCGCCAGTCTCTGAGCCAGGCGCCAGATACGCTTTTGACTTTCCAGCGTAACCGGGGGTTCGAGCTCCAGAACCACGGCGGTTTCTCCTAACATGTAACAACGCGCTCGCTGCACTTTTCTCTCTCTCATCAGGCCGGGTTAGGGATATCAATGAAGGTCACATCCAGATCGGTATTTTCGGTCAGCCATTCGCTCAACGCGCGAATACCGCCGCGTTCGGTGGCATGATGCCCGGCAGCATAAAAATGCAGGGACTGCTCGCGCGCGGAGTGGATAGTTTGCTCCGAGACTTCACCGGTAATAAACGCATCGACGCCAAAGCGAGCGGCGCTGTCAATAAAGCTCTGGCCACCGCCGGTACACCAGGCGACACGGGCCACTTTTTCTGCCCCGGTATCGCCGCACCACAGCGGCTTGCGTCCCAGGCGCGCCTCAATCCACGAAGCCAGCTCCAGCCCGGAAACCGGCATCGACAGCTCTCCCCACGGGACCAGCGGCTCAATTTCACCCATGACGGTGATCCCCAGCAGCTGCGCCAGCTGGACGTTATTCCCCAGTTCCGGGTGGGCATCCAGCGGCAGATGCCAGCCATAGAGATTGATATCATTTGCCAGCAGCGTCTTCATGCGCTGGCGTTTAATGCCGCGAATCACCGGCGATTCGCCTTTCCAGAAATAACCATGATGAACTATCACCGCATCCGCCTGCAGGCGCACGGCCTCATCCAACAGCGCCTGGCTGGCGGTGACGCCGGTGACAATTTTTTGCACCGTCTCACGCCCTTCCACCTGAAGGCCATTTGGCGCGTAGTCGCTGAATGTCGCGCTATTGAGCTTTTCGTTAATCAGTTGTTCCAGTTCGCTATTTTTCATTGCCGCTCCATCAGGTCATCATTTTGTGCACAGGCATAACATAGCGGTATCCGCGTAGATCGTCGATAGCCTCTGCGCAAGAGGGGCTAGTTTGACTTTTAGCTTAATCCCGCAATTTGTCTACCCACCCCGTGATGCATTCGTGTATATTTATGCACTATTAAAGCATATTAAATAACCAGAAAGCCTTTAAGACCATGAATAACACTACCAAACCGCTATTCATGCAGAAATATCGACTTTCGTTTTACGGCAGGAACCAGGCGTTACATGAACAGACAATCATCGCAACCGCGCGCCATCTATTACGTCGTCGCGCTGCAAATTTGGGAATATTTCAGTTTTTACGGCATGCGGGCGCTGCTGATTTTGTATCTCACCAATCAGCTTAAGTACGACGATAGTCACGCCTACGCCCTCTTCAGCGCATACTGCTCTCTGGTGTACGTCACGCCGATTCTCGGCGGTTTCCTGGCCGATAAACTCCTCGGCAACCGAATGGCGGTGATGCTCGGCGCGTTGTTGATGGCCATCGGCCATCTGGTGTTGGGCGCCAGCGAAATTGCGCCGACCTTCCTCTATCTGTCGCTCGCCATCATCGTCTGCGGTTACGGATTGTTTAAATCCAACGTCAGCTGCCTGTTGGGAGAGCTGTACGAACCCACCGATCCACGCCGCGATGGCGGCTTCTCGCTGATGTATGCGGCGGGGAATATCGGTTCAATCGTCGCCCCCATCGCCTGCGGATATGTGCAGGAAGAGTACAGCTGGGCAATGGGCTTCGCCCTCGCCGCCGTCGGGATGATTGCCGGGCTGGTGATTTTCCTCTGCGGCAGCCGCCATTTTCGTCACACCTCGGGCGTCAATCGCCAGGCACTCTGCGCGCGCCGCTTTATGCTGCCTAACTGGGGCTGGCTGCTGGTTTTGCTGATCGTGGCCCCGCTGCTGATCACCGTGCTGTTCTGGAAAGAGTGGTCGGTCTATGCGCTGATCGTGGCGACCATTGTCGGCCTGGTGGTCCTGGCCAGAATTTATCTGCGGGCAGAGACGGCCAAACAACGTAGAGACCTGCGACTCATTATTGTCCTGACCGGATTCAGCCTGCTGTTCTGGGCTTTCGCTCAACAGGGCGGCAGCTCCATCAGCCTGTATATCGACCGCTTCGTGAACCGGCATATTATGAGTTATGAGGTCCCGACCGCGATGTTCCAGTCGGTGAACGCCTTTGCGGTCATGCTCTGCGGAATGGTGCTGGCCTGGGTGGTGAAAGAGAATATCAACGGCAATCGTACCGTGCGGATCTGGGGTAAATTTGCGCTGGGTCTGGGGCTGATGAGCGCCGGCTTCTGCATTCTGACCCTGAGCGCGCGCTGGTCGGCCGCCTACGGGCACTCGTCGATGCCGCTGATGGTACTGGGTCTGGCGGTGATGGGCTTTGCCGAACTGTTTATCGACCCGGTAGCGATGTCGCAAATCACCCGCATTGAAATCCCTGGCGTGACCGGCGTGCTGACCGGCATCTATATGCTGCTCTCCGGCGCCATCGCCAACTATCTGGCCGGCGTGATTGCCGACCAGACGGCGCAGGGCGCGTTCGATGAAGCCGGTGCGACCAGCTACGCCATTGATGCCTATATTAACCTGTTCAGCCAAATCACCTGGGGGGCTTTAGCCTGCGTCGGCCTGGTGCTGGTCATCTGGCTGTATCACGCCCTGCGGGTCAGGACCCGCGCCCTGGCCGTGGAGTAAGGCTTTTACTGGCGGCCTCCCAGGCCGCCAGCGTCTCCAGCCGCGCCTGCTTGTGATCGACCAGCGGACGCGGATAGTTCAGGCTCACCCTCTGTTTATCGGCCCAAATCCACGGCTGATGCAGCGCCTTATCAGGGACATCTGCCAGCTCAGGCAGCCATTGCCGAATAAACGCCCCGCCCTTATCAAACTTCTCTCCCTGGGTGGTCGGATTAAATATACGAAAATAAGGGGCGGCGTCGGTGCCTGTCGAAGCTGCCCACTGCCAGCCGCCGTTATTCGCCGCCAGGTCGCCGTCAATCAGCCGGTTGATAAAATAGCGCTCGCCCGCGCGCCAGTCGATGCGCAGGTCCTTGACCAGAAAACTGGCGGCAATCATCCGCAGCCGATTATGCATCCACCCCGTGGCATTGAGCTGGCGCATGGCGGCATCGACGATCGGAAAACCCGTTTTCCCGGCTTGCCACGCCTCTAATCCTTGCACATCGTCCCGCCATGTCACGTTATCGGTCCAGGCAATAAACGGGCGCCCTTTGCATAAGTCCGGGTAGAACACCATCAAATGCCGGTAAAACTCCCGCCAGATCAGTTCGTTCAGCCAGACGGAGCCTGCTTCACCGTCGAGCGCTGCGGGCTGCTCAGCCAGCAGTCGATGCAGGCACTGGCGCGGGGAAAGTACCCCCACGGCCAGACATGGCGACAGCCGACTGGTGCCTTCCGTGGCGGGAAAATCACGCTGCAGGTCATAATCGGCGGCTTGCTGCTGGCAGAAACGGCGCAGTCGGGCGATAGCCGTTTTCTCATCCTCGGCAAAAAGGTGGGGATCAAAAGCCTCCTGCGGATAGCCAATCTCCGGCAGCGGCGCTGGCGTCAGTGGGCCGTGGCCGCGCACCGTTGGTGCGGCCACGCACTCCGGCAGCGCCTCACGCAGTCGACGGAGAAAGGCGTTTTTAAAGGGAGTAAACACCTTATACATTTCGTGATTCCCGGTCAGCACGCTGCCGGGAGACAGTAAAAGCGCATCGTCAAACCCGTGACACACCACGCCGGTCAGCCGCTTTTCCACCGCGGCATCGCGCTGCCGCTCGTTAATTTCGTACTGATAGTTATAAAACAGGTGGCTGACCTGCTGCTGCGCGCAATAGTCAGCCAGCAGCTGGACGCTGGCGGAAAAATCCTCCGCCTCCGCCACCTGCAACGCAATTCCTCGCTCGGCAAGGGCTGACTGCAGGCTACGCAGATGGCGGACGATAAAAGCCGCCTGCCGCGGCGCCATACCGTGCTGATGCCACTGGCCCGGCGTGGCGATAAACAGCGCCAGCACGCGGGCATGCGGATCGCGACAGGCGGCGGCAAGCGCCTGGTTGTCATGGATACGTAAGTCAGCGCGAAACCAAACCAGATGAGTGGCCATAAAACTCCTGCAATCAGTAACATTCATGGATTCGATACCACCAGGCCGCGTAAGAAACCCGTACTCCGCGGGGTACGTATCAGGAAATTCAGATATAGAGTGTTGCAGGAGGCGCGCAGGCGCAAGCAGAGGTCGTCGACCCGGGCAAAAAAAACCGCCGGAGAACCGGCGGTTATGCACTCTGGCGATGGCTGTCAGTAAAAGTCAGCGGCGGCCTTTTCAGCCTGCGCCATCCATACCGGCTGCTCGCTGGTTTTTGCCCATACGCGATGTAGCCAGCTGTAATAGCGGGCCCGGTCTTTCCAGAACAGCATCACCGGAAGTGCTGCTACGCCAGCCACGACGGCGAAAGCACGACGTAAAAAGATAACGTGAGCAGGATAAGTTTTATACAACGCCATAATTTCTCTCCCTTAGTCAGGCCGGCAAGCGACGCCGGTAAAGTGTCAATGTCTCTCTGGCTAAAATAATACCGCTTTGTATGTAATTTTACTACTCATCCGACCACTAAAAACGGCTCATTTCGCCTTTATTTACATTCATCCGGTAATTGAGTTACATAAAAGTTAAATTAATACTAATCATTGGTTAATTTGTGGTTTTGGTGATTTTTATATTTTTTTTACACCGCCCGTTCTGATTTTTGCAAAATCTTTGCACCAGAATTTCTATCCTCCGGGTAAATCGTAAAAACACCCGGAGGTGGATTGTGAGTGCAGGCGTAATTGCTGGCGTGGCGCTGGTATTCCTGTTGCTGGCCTATTTGGTCTATGCCCTGATAAATGCGGAGGCATTCTGATGGCCGCACAAGGATTTTTACTTATCGCCAGTTTTCTTCTGCTGCTAATGGTACTGGCTCGCCTGACGGGGACGTTGCTGGCGAGAATGATCAACGATTCCCCGCTGCCGGTGCTTGCCGGCATTGAGCACGGCATCTGGCGGCTCTCGGGGATTCGTACCCAGGAGATGAACTGGTGCCAGTATCTGCTTGCCATTCTGCTGTTCAATGGCATTGGGCTGGTGGTGCTGTTGGCGCTGCTGATGTCTCAGGGCACGCTGCCGCTCAACCCTCAGCATCTTCCCGGCCTCTCATGGGATCTGGCGCTGAATACAGCGGTGAGTTTTGTCAGCAATACTAACTGGCAGGCCTATGCCGGAGAAAGTACCCTGAGCTACCTCAGCCAGATGGCCGGCCTGACGGTGCAAAACTTCCTGTCGGCGGCAACCGGCATCGCGGTGATTTTTGCCTTCACCCGCGCCTGGTCGCGTCAGCAGGTCAGCACCCTTGGTAACGCCTGGGTCGATCTCACCCGCATTACCCTATGGCTGCTGCTGCCGATTTCACTGCTGATTGCCGTGTTCTTTATTCAGCAAGGCGTGCCGCAAAACTTCCTGCCGTATCAGGCCTTCACCTCGCTGGAAGGCGTGCGTCAGTCGCTGCCAATGGGGCCGGTCGCTTCGCAGGAAGCGATCAAAATGCTCGGTACCAACGGCGGTGGATTCTTTAACGCCAACTCATCGCACCCGTTTGAAAACCCTACGGCGCTGAGCAACATGGTGCAAATGCTGGCGATCTTTTTGATCCCGGCCGCGCTGTGCTTTGCCTTTGGCGACGTCGTCGGCGATCGCCGCCAGGGACACGCGATTTTGTGGGCAATGACGCTGATCTTTATCGTCTGCGTCGCGGTGGTGATGTGGGCAGAAACCCACGGTAACCCGCACCTGCTGCAGCTGGGGGCGGACAGCAGCCTGAATATGGAAGGCAAAGAGAGTCGCTTTGGCATTCTGGCCAGCAGCCTGTTCGCGGTGGTCACCACCGCCGCCTCCTGCGGCGCGGTCAACGCCATGCACGACTCCTTTACTGCGCTGGGCGGCATGGTTCCTATGTGGCTGATGCAGATCGGCGAAGTGGTCTTCGGCGGCGTGGGATCGGGCCTCTACGGCATGCTGCTGTTCGTCATGCTGGCGGTATTTATCGCCGGGCTGATGATCGGCCGGACGCCGGAATATCTCGGTAAGAAGATCGATGTGCGCGAAATGAAAATGATCGCCCTGGCTATCCTCGTGACGCCCACTCTGGTCCTGCTGGGTACCGCGCTGGCGATGATGACCGATGCCGGACGCGCGGGGATGTTTAACCCGGGACCGCACGGCTTTAGCGAAGTACTGTATGCCGTCACTTCCGCCGCCAATAACAACGGCAGCGCCTTCGCCGGCCTCGGTGCAGCTACGCCATTCTGGAACCTGCTGCTGGCGTTTTGCATGCTGCTCGGCCGTTTCGCGGTCATCGTGCCGGTGATGGCTATCGCCGGTTCTCTGGTGAGTAAAAAGATCCAGCCGACCAGTTCCGGCACTCTGGCCACCCACGATGTGCTGTTTATCGGTCTGCTGATCGGTACCGTGCTGCTGGTTGGCGCCCTGACCTTTATTCCTGCCCTGGCGCTCGGCCCGTTGGCGGAACACTTCTCCTTACTTTAAGTGATGCGGAGCACCCTGTTATGAGTCGCAAACAATTAGCCCTGCTCGAGCCGACGCTGGTGCGCCAGGCGCTGCTGGATGCAGTGAAAAAACTGAGCCCGACGGTACAGTGGCGCAACCCGGTGATGTTCATCGTCTGGATCGGTAGCCTGATAACCACGCTGCTGGCCGTGGCGATGGCCAGCGGGCATCTCGCCGGCAGCGCCGCTTTTACCGCCGCCGTGAGTATCTGGCTGTGGTTTACCGTGCTGTTCGCCAACTTCGCCGAAGCGATGGCAGAAGGCCGCAGCAAAGCGCAGGCCAACAGTCTGAAAGGGGTGAAAAAAACCGCTTTTGCTCGCAAGCTGCGCACGCCGCAGCATGATGCGCCTGTCGACCATATTCCGGCCGAGGATTTACGCAAAGGCGATGTGGTGCTGGTGGAAGCAGGCGATATTATTCCCTGCGACGGGGAAGTCATTGAAGGCGGCGCCTCGGTGGACGAAAGCGCCATCACCGGTGAATCCGCTCCGGTGATCCGTGAATCCGGCGGCGACTTTGCATCAGTCACCGGCGGGACGCGCATTCTTTCTGACTGGCTGGTGATCCGCTGTAGTGTCAACCCCGGTGAAACCTTCCTTGATCGAATGATCGCTATGGTCGAAGGCGCCCAGCGTCGCAAAACGCCGAATGAAATTGCGCTGACGATCCTGCTGATCGCCCTCACGCTGGTGTTCCTGCTGGCTACCGCCACCATCTGGCCGTTCTCCGCCTGGAGCGGCAATGCGGTCAGCGTGACGGTGCTGGTCGCACTGCTGGTGTGCCTGATTCCGACCACCATCGGCGGCCTGCTGTCGGCCATCGGCGTGGCCGGGATGAGCCGCATGCTGGGCGCCAACGTCATCGCCACCAGCGGACGCGCGGTAGAAGCCGCGGGCGACGTTGATGTCTTACTGCTGGATAAAACCGGTACGATTACCCTCGGTAACCGCCAGGCCTCCGCGTTTTTACCCGCTGAAGGCGTAGAAGAAAAAACCCTTGCCGATGCCGCCCAGCTCTCATCTCTGGCCGATGAAACGCCGGAAGGCCGCAGCATCGTGGTACTGGCAAAACAGCGCTTCAACCTGCGCGAGCGCGATCTGCAGTCGCTGCACGCGACCTTCGTCCCCTTCACCGCCCAGACGCGTATGAGCGGGATTAATATCGATCGGCGGATGATCCGCAAAGGCTCCGTCGACGCCATTCGTCGCCATGTCGAGGCCAACGGCGGCCACTTCCCGGCGGACGTCGACCAACAGGTGGAAGGTGTTGCCCGTCAGGGGGCGACACCGCTGGTGGTCGCGGAAGGCGAACGCGTGCTGGGGGTTATTTCGCTGAAAGATATCGTTAAAGGCGGGATTAAGGAGCGCTTCGCTCAACTGCGGAAGATGGGCATTAAAACGGTAATGATTACCGGCGATAACCGCCTCACCGCAGCGGCGATTGCCGCTGAAGCGGGCGTCGATGATTTCCTTGCCGAAGCGACGCCGGAAGCCAAACTGGCGCTGATCCGTCAGTACCAGTCCGAAGGCCGTCTGGTGGCGATGACCGGCGACGGTACCAATGATGCCCCGGCGCTGGCTCAGGCCGATGTCGCGGTGGCGATGAACTCCGGTACCCAGGCGGCAAAAGAGGCGGGCAACATGGTGGACCTCGACTCCAACCCGACCAAACTGATCGAAGTGGTGCATATCGGTAAGCAGATGCTGATGACCCGTGGGTCGTTGACTACCTTCAGTATTGCCAACGACGTGGCGAAGTACTTTGCCATTATTCCGGCCGCCTTTGCCGCCGTCTATCCACAGCTGGCCATGCTCAACGTCATGCACCTGCATTCGCCTGCCTCGGCGATTCTGAGCGCGGTTATCTTTAACGCGCTGATTATCGTCTTCCTGATCCCGCTGGCGCTGAAGGGCGTGAGCTATCGCCCGCTGTCGGCTTCGGCGATGCTGCGCCGTAATCTGTGGGTCTATGGCCTGGGTGGGCTGCTGGTGCCATTTATCGGTATTAAAGCTATCGATCTGTTACTGACCCTGACCGGGCTGCTGTGAGGAAAATACCATGTCATTCATTCGACCGGCACTTGTGCTATTTATTCTGTTAACGCTCCTCACCGGTGGCGTCTATCCGCTGCTGACGACGGCTCTTGGGCAGTGGTGGTTCCCGCAGCAGGCAAACGGCTCACTGATCCGGATCGGCGGCGAAGTCCGCGGTTCCAGCCTGATTGGCCAGAATTTTACCGCGGCGGGTTATTTCCAGGGACGCCCTTCGGCGACCGCTGAAACGCCATACAATCCGCTCGCTTCCGGCGGCAGTAATCTGGCCGCCAGCAACCCGGCGCTGGATAAGGCCGTCAGCGAACGCGTGCAGGCGTTACGTCTCGCCAACCCGGAAGCTGACCCGCGCGTGCCGGTAGAACTGGTGACAACGTCGGCAAGCGGGCTGGATAATAACCTCACGCCGACGGCAGCGCTCTGGCAGGTACCGCGCGTCGCGAAGGCCCGTAATCTGCGTATTGAGCAAGTCACTCGCCTGGTGAATGAGGCGACGCAAACGCCGCTGGCCAGTTTTCTCGGCCAGCCTGTGGTAAATATAGTGCAACTGAATATGGCGCTGGATGCCCTGAAGGATAAGTAAAATGAGTGACGAGCCGCTGCGCCCGGACCCGGACCGCCTGCTGCAACATACCAGCGAGCCGCATCGCGGCAAGCTAAAAGTGTTCTTTGGCGCCTGCGCAGGCGTCGGTAAAACCTGGGCTATGTTGGCGGAAGCGCAGCGGCTGCGCGCCCAGGGGCTGGATATTCTGATCGGCGTGGCGGAAACCCACGGGCGGAAAGAGACCGCGGCGATGCTGGAAGGGCTCAGCACCCTCCCCCAGCGCCGCTTCTCTCATCGTGGGCGTTACGTCCACGAATTCGATCTCGACGCCGCGCTGGCGCGCCGGCCGGCGCTGATCCTGGTTGATGAACTGGCGCACAGCAATGCGCCAGGCTCGCGCCACCCCAAACGCTGGCAGGATGTCGACGAGCTTCTCGATGCCGGTATCGATGTTTTTACCACCGTGAACGTCCAGCACCTCGAAAGCCTGAACGATGTCGTCAGCGGCATTACCGGCGTTCAGGTGCGCGAAACCGTCCCCGATCCCTTTTTTGACGCCGCCGACGATGTTGTGCTGGTCGACCTGCCTCCTGACGATCTTCGTCAGCGCCTGAATGAAGGCAAGGTCTATATCGGCGGCCAGGCGGAGCGGGCTATTGAAAACTTTTTCCGCAAAGGAAACCTGATTGCCCTGCGTGAGCTGGCTTTGCGCCGGACCGCCGATCGGGTCGATGAACAGATGCGCGCCTGGCGCGACCGCCAGGGGCAGGAAAAGGTCTGGCATACCCGCGACACCCTTCTGCTGTGCATCGGCCATAATACCGGCAGTGAAAAACTGGTGCGCGCCGCCGCGCGACTGGCCGCACGATTTGGCAGCATCTGGCATGCGGTTTACGTCGAAACGCCTTCCCTGCACCGTCTGCCGGAAGCGAAACGGCGGGCCATTCTGGCCGCCCTGCGCCTCGCGCAGGAGTTAGGGGCGGAAACAGCCACGCTCTCCGACCCGTCCGAAGAGAAAGCCGTACTGCACTACGCCCGCGAGCACAATCTGGGCAAAATCGTGATTGGCCGTCAGGGAAAACGCCGCTGGTGGAACCGCAGCGGATTCGCCGATCGCCTGGCGCGTGACGCGCCCGACCTCGATCTGGTGGTCATCGCCCTTGATGAGAAAAGCGCCCCGCTGCCCTCGCGGGCCAGCGACAGTCGTACCACCATGGAGAAGTGGCGCTTGCAAATCCAGGGCTGCCTGGTGGCGCTGGCGCTCTGCGCGGTCATTACGCTGGTGGCGATGCAGTGGCTGGTGGCCTTTGAAGCGGCCAACCTGGTCATGCTCTACCTGCTTGGCGTGGTGATTATCGCGCTGCTATACGGCCGCTGGCCGTCGGTGCTGGCGACGGTTATCAACGTGGTCAGCTTCGACCTGTTCTTTGTTTCGCCGCGCGGCACGCTGGCGGTTTCCGACGTACAATACCTGCTGACCTTTGGCGTCATGCTGACCGTCGGCCTGCTGATTGGGAATCTCACTGCCGGCGTCCGCTATCAGGCCCGCGTGGCGCGTTATCGTGAGCAGCGCACCCGCCATCTGTATGAGATGTCAAAAGCGCTGGCGGTCGGGCGCAGCGAGGATGACATTGCCTCGACCAGCGAGCGCTTTATCGCCTCCACGTTCCAGGCCCGCGGGCAGCTGCTGCTCCCGGACAGTAGCGGCAAACTGCACCCGCTCACCCACCAGCCGGGGCTGACCTCGTGGGACGATGCCATCGCCCGCTGGAGCTTCGATAAGGGCCAGCCCGCCGGTGCCGGTACCGATACGCTGCCCGGCGTTCCCTATCAAATCTTACCGCTGAAAAGCGCCGCCCGGACCTGGGGACTGCTGGTAGTGGAACCCGAAAACCTGCGTCAGCTGATGATTCCTGAGCAGCAGCGCCTGCTGGAAACCTTTACGCTACTGGTCGCCAGCGCGCTGGAGCGGCTGACGCTCACCGCCAGCGAAGAGCAGGCCCGACTCAACAGTGAGCGGGAGAGCCTGCGCAACTCGCTGCTGGCGGCACTCTCCCATGATTTACGCACGCCGTTGACCGTTCTCTTCGGGCAGGCGGAAATTCTGACGCTCGACCTCGCCAGCGAAGGCTCGAAACATGCTCCGCAGGCCAATGAAATTCGTCAACACGTGCTGAATACGACCCGGCTGGTCAATAATCTGCTGGATATGGCACGCATTCAGTCCGGCGGATTTAACTTACATAAAGAGTGGCTGACGCTCGAAGAGGTGATCGGCAGCGCCCTGCGCATGCTGGAACCGGGGCTCGGCGGGCAGCATATTCAGCTGGCGCTGCCCGATCCGCTGCTGCTGGTTCATGTCGACGGCCCGCTGTTTGAACGGGTGCTGATTAACCTGCTGGAGAATGCGTTGAAATATGCCGGCTCGAAGGCGCAGATCGGCATTACGGCGCAGGATGATGAGCAGCAGCTGCGCTTAGAGGTGTGGGATAATGGTCCCGGGATCCCAACGGGTCAGGAACAGGCTATCTTTGATAAGTTTTCCCGCGGACATAAAGAGTCGGCGATCCCTGGCGTCGGGTTGGGTCTGGCCATCTGTCGTGCGATTGTTGAAGTGCACGGCGGTACGATTAGCGCTCATACGCGACCAGAGGGCGGTGCCTGCTTCCGTGTTACACTCCCCAGGGAAACGGCCCCGGAACTGGATGAATGGACCGGAGCGGCATAACGCTGCCCCGGCCGAATGCCCGCGAGGCGCTGCTGCGCGCCTGCCCGGACTAGCGCCGGCGAGAGTATCCTGAGCAAGGCGTTAGCCGCGTTCCGGGCGCTTCTGAAGGAGAGGGTTCTATCTGTCTGAACGGGAATAACGGGTGATAAACGTACTGATTATTGAAGATGAACATGCTATCCGTCGCTTTCTGCGCACCGCGCTGGAAGCCGACGGTATGCGCGTATTTGAAGCCGATACCCTGCAACGGGGCCTTATTGAAGCTGCAACCCGCAAACCTGATGTAGTCATCCTCGATCTCGGGCTACCCGATGGCGACGGCAATGAGTTTATTCGCGACGTGCGCCAGTGGAGTCAGATGCCAATTATCGTGCTGTCGGCCCGTACTGAGGAGCACGATAAAATTGCCGCGCTGGACGCCGGCGCCGATGACTATCTTAGTAAGCCCTTTGGCATTGGCGAGCTGCAGGCGCGCTTGAGAGTTGCGATGCGCCGACATGCCGGCGCGCAAGCCGACGAGCCGCTGGTGCGCTTCGCCGATATTGAAGTCGATATTCCCGCCCGCCGCATCGTACGCGGTGACGAAGAGCTCCACCTGACGCCGATTGAATTTCGTCTGCTGGTGGTGCTGTTAAATAATCCCGGCAAGGTCCTCACCCAGCGCCAGTTGCTCAATCAGGTGTGGGGGCCAAATGCGGTGGAACACAGCCATTATTTACGCATTTACATGGGGCATCTGCGGCAAAAGCTGGAGGTCGATCCGGCGCGCCCGCAGCATTTACTGACCGAAACGGGGATCGGCTATCGGTTTATGCCGTAGCGCGATTCCTGTCGCCATCCTGCGGGCTCCACCGATAAAGCAGGAAAACCTCTGCGAACGGCGGAATGGCGCCATAAAAAAGGGTCCCATGATGACCATGGAACCCTTCTACGTCACTCCGCGGATCAACCGCCCTTTAAAAGGGCGACAATCCCCTGAGAATGCCTGTTCGTTTCACCTGACTCAGGCGTTTTTCAGCACTTCGCTGACGATTTCCACCGCTTCTTTCTCGATCTGCTTACGATGTGCTTCACCGAGGAAGCTCTCGCAGTAGATCTTGTAAGCGTCTTCCGTACCTGACGGACGTGCGGCGAACCAGCCGTTGTCGGTCATCACTTTCAGACCGCCAATCGATGCGCCGTTGCCCGGCGCGGCGGTCAGACGTGCGGTGATCGGGTCGCCGGCCAGCTGGCTGGCGCTGACCATTTCCGGCGACAGCTTCGACAGCGCCGCTTTCTGTGCGGAAGTGGCCGAAGCCTGCAGACGGTTATAGCTCGGCGCGCCGAAGCGGGCGGCCAGTTCGTCGTAGTGCTCCTGCGGGTTTTTACCGGTGACGGCGGTGATTTCTGCCGCCAGCAGGCACATGATGATCCCGTCTTTGTCGGTCGACCACGGGGTACCGTCAAAACGCAGGAACGAGGCGCCCGCGCTCTCTTCGCCGCCGAAGCCGAAGCTGCCGTCGAACAGACCGTCAACAAACCATTTAAAGCCCACCGGCACTTCCACCAGCTTACGGCCGAGGTCGTTCACCACGCGATCGATCATCGCCGAGGAGACCAGCGTCTTACCGACGGCGACATCCTGGCCCCACTGCGGACGATGCCGGAACAGGTAGTTAATCGCCACCGCCAGATAGTGGTTCGGGTTCATCAGACCTGCCGGCGTGACGATGCCGTGACGGTCATAATCCGGATCGTTAGCGAACGCCAGATCGAACTTATCGCGCAGCGCCAGCAGCCCTGCCATCGCGCACTCCGAAGAGCAGTCCATGCGAATGGCGCCGTCTTTATCAAGGTGCATAAAGCGGAAGGTTTGATCGACGTGATCGTTGACGATAGTCAGATCGAGTTTGTAGTACTCGGCGATGCGTTTCCAGTATTCGATACCGGAACCCCCTAACGGATCGACACCGAGCTTCAGGCCGGCTTTCTGAATCGCCGCCATGTCGACGATATCCGCCAGTCCTTCGATAAACGGCTGCACCAGATCCTGCTCTTTGACATGACCGGATGCCAGTGCCGCGTCGAGGGAGAGGCGCCTGACGCCCTGCAGACCCGAGGCCAGCAGTTCGTTAGCGCGATTCTCGACCACTTTGGTGACGTTGGTATCCGCCGGGCCGCCGTTCGGCGGATTGTACTTGATACCGCCATCTTCCGGCGGGTTATGCGACGGCGTAATCACGATGCCGTCCGCCAGCGGACCGCCTTTTTTGTTGTGCACCAGGATGGCATTGGAAATGGCCGGCGTCGGGGTGAAACCGTTGTTTTCCTGCACGATAACATCAACGCCGTTGGCTGCCAGCACTTCAAGAACCGAAATAAAGGCCGGTTCGGAGAGCGCGTGGGTATCTTTACCTACGTAGCAGGGACCGGTAATCCCGTTCTTCGCGCGGTCTTCCGCAATCGCCTGAGCGATCGCCAGAATATGCTGCTCATTGAAGTTATGGCGCCCTGCGCTGCCACGATGGCCAGAGGTGCCAAACTTCACCGCATGCTCCGCGTTGCCCGCTTCCGGCTTCAGTACGTAGTACTGCGCGGTCAGCTGAGCAACGTTAATCAAATCACTCTGTTGTGCAGGCTGACCCGCACGCTTATCGATTGCCATTGCCTGATCCTTCTGATGCAAGGTGAATAAAACTAGATCGTGCCGCAGACCTTCTCAATTAATTCCGCTGGGAACTGCATCGACTGCATGATGTGTTCGATCATGCTGCACTTACGACCGGTATTCGTATTGGTGATAACCCACCACGGTGTACCAGGAACCTGTTTGGGTTTGGTCTGGTTACCACTTTTTAGCAGGATCCGCGAATCTTCGGCAAAGTAAACGCGGGTGCGCCCGTGCAGAGACTCGGTGGCCTCAGCAAACGCTTTGTTATCTAAGGAGTACAGCGTGGTCAGGACCAGCATGAAGCGGTTCACCGCGCGTTTTTGTTCGGCGTATTCATCAGATAACAGCAGCTCGCGCATCGCGCGGACTTTATCTTTCGCCGGATTCACGGGCTTCGCTTCGACGGCAGGCGTCGCTGCCGGCGCCGGAGCGATTTTTACAGCCGGTGCGGCAGTCTGGGAAACGGCGGAAAATTTCAGCATGCGCCGTAAAATGTCGGATGCACTCTCGCCAATATGCTGGGTGTGGCTGGCAATATAGCGATAGAGATCATCATCAACTTCAATTGTTTTCATCTTAATCCAGTGCGATATCTTATTCTGAATACAAGTTGTCAGGATTATAAGGACAAATCCTGACCGCGGATAGCGTCAAACCAGGATGGCGGTAAAACTCAGATAGCTCTGGGTCTTGCAGCCGGATGGCAGAATGTCCAACATAATACCCTAACCCGACGAAGCGAAAAAAAGAACTTTGCCATGAAATTAAATAGCCGCACGCAATCTGCACAAAATCCGCACAATAATTCCCCGGTTGTCCTGGTCCACGGTCTGTTTGGCAGTCTCGACAACCTGGGCATCCTCGCCCGCGACCTGGTGAACGACTACGATATTTTGCAGGTTGATATGCGTAACCACGGTCTTTCTCCCCGTTCGCCGGAGATGACCTACGCGGCGATGGCGCAGGATCTGCTCGATACTCTTGACGATCGGCAGATAGAGAAAGCCACCTTTATTGGTCATTCGATGGGCGGAAAAGCGGTCATGGCGCTCACCGCGCTGGCGCCGGAGCGCATCGCAGGCCTGGTCGCCATTGATATTGCTCCGGTGGACTATCACGTGCGCCGTCATGATGAAATTTTCAACGCCATCAATGCCGTCACCGACGCCGGCGCCGCGTCCCGTCAGCAGGCGGCCACGGTGATGCGCGAACATCTACAGGAAGAAGGCGTGATTCAGTTTCTGCTGAAATCCTTCGTTGATGGCCAGTGGCGCTTCAACGTGCCGGTGTTATGGGATCAATATCCGCACATCGTGGGCTGGCAAACGGTTCCTGCCTGGCCTCATCCAACCCTGTTCATCCCGGGAGGCAACTCCCCCTACGTCACCGATGACTATCGCGATACCCTGCTCGCCCAGTTCCCACAGGCGCGGGCGCACGTCATCGCCGGCGCCGGCCACTGGGTACATGCGGAGAAACCGGAAGCCGTCCTGCGCGCCATTCGTCGCTATCTGACCGCTTTGCAGGCTTAACTGGCTAAAAACTGCCCGACCGCGCTGCAGAATGCCCGCGGTCGTTGGCGCAGCGGTTCGCCTGATGTATTATGGCGCGCTATCTGTGTCGGCTATAGCCCGGCAACTTGTTTCCCCGAAGTCACTCTGAATCATGGCAAAAGAACAAACGGACCGTACGACATTAGATTTGTTCGCAACCGAGCGTCGCCCGGGTAGACCAAAGACCAATCCGCTTTCGCGCGATGAACAACTGCGCATAAATAAACGCAATCAGCTCAAACGCGATAAAGTTCGCGGCCTGAAGCGTGTGGAGTTAAAACTCAACGCTGAAGCGGTTGATGCGCTCAACGAACTGGCGGAAGCTCGCAATATGAACCGCAGCGATTTGATCGAAGAGATGCTGATGAACCAGCTGGCAACCCTGCACAGCCGGGATAAAGCCTGAAAATCCTCAAAAAAACACTTTCATGTAGCAGAGTGTGCAGTCGGGCGTGATTGCTGTTTCCGCGCCCTCTCCTGTTCTGCTATGATTGCCGTTATCTGCGGGCATTACGCCACTACCACATCATTAAGTTTCAAGAGGTTATTTTACTCATGGCAATCATCGGCATCTTTTTTGGCAGCGACACGGGCAACACCGAGAATATTGCAAAAATGATTCAGAAGCAGCTTGGTAAAGATGTTGCTGATGTTCACGACATTGCCAAGAGCAGCAAAGAAGATCTGGAAGCCTACGACATCCTGCTGCTCGGCATTCCGACCTGGTACTACGGTGAAGCTCAGTGCGACTGGGATGACTTTTTCCCGACGCTGGAAGAGGTCGACTTTAACGGTAAACTGGTTGCGCTGTTTGGCTGCGGCGATCAGGAAGACTACGCGGAATACTTCTGTGACGCGCTGGGCACCATCCGCGACATCATTGAACCGCGCGGCGCCACCATCGTTGGCCACTGGCCGACTGCGGGCTATCATTTTGAAGCTTCTAAAGGCCTGGCGGATGACGATCACTTCGTCGGTCTGGCTATCGATGAAGACCGCCAGCCGGAGCTGACCAACGAACGCGTGACTAAGTGGGTTAAGCAGGTCTCTGAAGAGCTGCATCTCGAAGAAATCAAAAACGCCTGATGATTGTGCGGCGTTACCGTTAAATTTCGCCGCATTAATAGATAGAAGCAATCAAACTAATAGCTACAAGTTTTTAACTTTTAATCACATATCTGTACAATGTCCTCTGATTTAACGAGGTCAGGTGACGCAGTTTGTAGCTGGGACCTCGTTTTTGACAGCATACAAGGCCCGATACTTGCAGTTTTCATTTAACGATGGCAGTTCTATAATGAGACGCATTGCATCGGGTGATTCTCTGTATTACTTCCGCTGATGGAAGTAGATCGTTTAGCAACAGGACAGATTCCGCATGACTGACAACAATACCGCATTAAAGAAGGCTGGCCTGAAAGTCACACTTCCACGATTAAAGATCCTGGAAGTCCTGCAGGAACCGGATAACCATCACGTCAGTGCGGAAGATTTATACAAGCGCCTGATCGACATGGGTGAAGAAATTGGTCTCGCTACTGTTTATCGCGTGCTGAACCAGTTTGATGATGCTGGCATTGTGACTCGTCACAACTTCGAAGGCGGTAAATCTGTTTTCGAACTGACCCAGCAGCACCATCACGATCACCTTATTTGCCTCGATTGTGGCAAAGTGATCGAATTCAGCGATGAGTCTATCGAAGCGCGTCAGCGTGAAATCGCCCACCGCCATGGCATCCGTCTGACCAACCACAGCCTGTATCTTTACGGCCACTGTGCGGAAGGCGACTGCCGCGAAGATGAACATGCACACGACGCGCTGGAAAAGTAATTTCCCACCGCGCGGACCGCAAAAAGCCAACCTGACGGTTGGCTTTTTTTATGTGCAAACGCCTACCCTTTTCTGCGCGCGGTATGCTCGTCGAGAGCACGAGTAAACTGTTCCTCATCCCACCGGTTTGCCAGCGCTTCCCGCACCAGAGTCTGTTGGGTTTTCGGGACCATTCCACCTAATGGCGGGTCGGTATCAAGATTGGTGGGGAATGAGTAGCCCCGGGCAGCCACGGCAATCAGCGCCTGAAAATCGCCCGCGCGATATTGTCCGTCCTGAAGCTGGGGATAGATTTTTTTCAACACCAGCTCATGGTTCACATCTTCCATCGGGACGCCGAACGCCGAGGAGATCTGCAAAAGATTAGCGGTGCGAACATGATCAGTCGTCGTGTTGTTCCCGGCGGCATGAAACAACGCCGGGTTAAAAAACAGCCCGTCGCCTTTTTGCAACGGCAACTGAACATAGTGCTGGTTAAAGTAGTCGACGAACTCCGGCTGGCGGTAGGCCATATAGCCGAGCTCATACTGATGCGAAAACGGCAGCAGGCGCGTAGGCCCTGACGCCAGCGGCATATCGCTGTGCGCAACCGCCCCTTGTAACGTCAAATACTGCGACAGAATCTGCGCAGGGATGGGAAACTCGGCAACAAACTCGCCCTGCTGAAAGCCGAGATGATAATCGCGATGGGGCTGCTGCGCTTCGCCGCCAGGGCGTACCTGGTTAACCTGAGCGGTCATTCGCCACGCAGGTCCCAACCACGCCTGACAAATTAACCCAAGCATTTCATTAGCATAGTAGTCGCAGAAGGTCTGCGGGCTACGCTCCGCCAGCTTTTGTAACGCATTCCAGATCCGGCCATTGTTCCCCGCGCGAGAAAAGTGGTCAGCCTGAACCCGGGTGCGAGACTCATCGGCCATGATGGTTTCAAACACCGCCGAAGCGCGGTCGATGACATCCATATCCTGATAAAGCCCGCGTACCACCAGCACGCCGGGACCGTAAGAGAGCCCCTGATGTAGCTCGCTTAATACCGCATGTTTATTGGTCGCCGCGACCTGCGCTAACACGTCATGGTCGTAAATCAGAACTTCCTCAGCGACTTCGCTGACCAGCGGATAGTCTTGTTTGTTCACCTGCTGCTGACAGAAGATGTTGAAATCCTCAACTGAGGCCCGATCGGGTCGGACAAAATATTGCGATGTCATGAGTAGCTCCACGGGGTAAGGGTGCCAGACGGCGGTTATTTTTTTGTTCAACGTCTCGAAAACGAACGTTGTTAAGAAATAACTTAGCAGCTAGACTCCACATCAAGAACCTCAAAAACACCTCATAAAAACCTCATGTGATCGATGGCAAAATTTACCCAAAAGCAGATAGCCGCTCAGTCAGGACTGAGTCTCGCCACGATCGACCGGGCGCTACATCATCGGGGGCAGGTACACCCGCAAACGCTGCATCGCATTCAGCAGGCTCTGGCCGATCTGGAACTGCTGCAAAAGTCCGGGCTCGCCCAGGGAAGAACGATCTATTTCGATGTCATCATGCATACCCCTGAACGCTTTAGCGAGCTGGTCAGGGAGGCGCTCAGCAGCCAGTTAGCCAGCTTTAACCCCTTTCGCATTCAGCTCCGCTTCCACTGTTACGAGGACATCAGCGAGCGAGAGATGAACGCGCTGCTGAAAAAATGCGCGCTCAGCAGCCACGGCGTGATTTTAAAGGCCATGAACTCCCCCTCGCTGGTTTCCACCATCGACGCTTTGCTCAAACGCCGCGTGCCGGTTGTCACCATCGTCACCGACATTCCGTCCAGCGCCCGTCTGCGCTACATCGGCATGGATAATGTTGATGCGGGCAAAGCCGCGGCATTTTTGATGTCAAAGTGGCTGGGCGCCGACAGCACTCAAATCGCCGCCGTCACCGGCAGCAATGATTTCATCGGAGAGCGGGAGCGTATTGCCGGATTTATCTCGGGAATTGAACAGTTTGCCCCGCGCAACAGCATCAATGTCGTCGCCGGCGGACTAGGCATTGACCATCAGATGTACGCCTGTCTGTGCCAGTACCTTGATGCTCATCCGCATACCGAAGCGGTCTATACCGTCGGCGGCGGTAACGCGGGGATTATCCGCGCCTTCGCCGAGAGAAACCGACGCATAAAGACCTTTATCGGCCATGATTTTGACCGGGAAAACCGGGCACTGATGCAGGCGGGGAAAATCGATGCGCTGATAGAACACAATCTGCAGCTGGATGCGCAGACCGCATTCCGCTCTTTGCTGGCCTTCCACGGTTTTATCCCTGAGGGCGACTCGCTCAAACCCTATTCACGGATCAACATCATCACCCGGTTCAATATGTATACCTGAAAGGAAGATGCGCAGTCGGTGAAGAGTGCGCATCCACATCGCCTCAGCGGTATGCTGGCGTGACCCACAGCGACCCCTGCTCATGGCTGTCGACAACCGCCTCGACAAACGCCACGCCTTTAAGACCATCATACACCTGCGGTACCGCGGCCCCCGTCAGGCTGAGCGCCTGCTGCGCCTCACGGCTATGCAAGGCTGCGGCGAAGCCGCTGTAGAGGTTGCTGAACGCCTCGATATAGCCTTCAGGATGGCCCGGCGGCGTGCGGGTACGCGCTTGCGTGAGCGCATCCAGATCCGCGCGCCCGCGCTTAATGATTTGCGTCACCCCTTCTAACGGAGTGAAAACCAGTTCGTTGGGCTGCTCCTGGGACCAGATCAAACTGCCTTTTTCGCCAAATACCCGCAGACGCAGCGCGTTGGCGCAGCCGATCGCCACCTGCGAAGACCACAGCATTCCACGCGCGCCGCCTTCATAGCGGATCAGCACATGGGCATTATCATCCAGAGCACGGCCTTCAACGAAAGTGGCTAAGTCAGCCAGCACGCTCTGCGCCTTCAACCCTGTGACATAGCCCGCCAGATGATAGGCGTGGGTACCGATATCGCCAATCGATCCGCCGCGGCCGTTTTTCAGCGGATCGACCCGCCAGGCCGCCTGCGGGTTATTCTTCAGTTCCACGCCGGTGGCCATCCACTCCAGCGGATATTCCACCTGTACAGTACGTACCTTGCCGAGCAGACCTGCCGCGATCCGCGCACGCGCCTCCACAACCATCGGGTAACCCGAATAGGTATAGGTCACGCCGAGGAAGCGCCCGGTTCGCGCCACGATCTCCTGCAGCGCCTCCGCTTCCGCCAGGGTGGTGGTGAGCGGCTTTTCGCAAATGACATCTATCCCCGCTTCAAGGCAGGCGCGGGCTATCGGGAAATGGGTAAAATTCGGCGTACAGATAGCGATGATATCGACACCATCCTCGCGGGCCGCTTCGGCGGCAACCATGCTCTGATAGTCGGTATAGGCACGATCCTCGGCGATCAAATTGTCGAGAGCAAACGCCCGTCCCCTTTCCGCATCGACGTCAAATGCGCCGGCCACCAGCTCGTAGCGATCGTCAAGCCGGGCGGCAAAGCGATGAATTCCGCCGATATAAGCCCCCTCTCCGCCGCCCACCATTCCTAAGCGAATACGCCGTCCCTGCAAAGTTTGTCTGCTCATTTTGCCCTCTTATAGTCCGAGAATGCTTCGGTTTACCGAACGATCGGCATAGGATTTACAGAAATCATCAAAGGATTGATCGGTCACCTTGATGATGTGTTCCGCGATAAACTGCGCCCCTTCCCGGGCGCCATCTTCCGGATTCTTAAAACAGCACTCCCATTCCAGAACCGCCCAGCCGTCAAAGTCATAACCGGTCAGTTTTGAAAAGATCGCCCCGAAGTCGATCTGCCCGTCTCCCGGTGAACGAAAGCGTCCCGCCCGGCGACTCCACGGCTGATAACCGCCGTAGGCGCCGGTTTTGCCGTCCGGGCGAAACTCGGCATCCTTAACGTGAAATGCTTTAATGCGCTCGTGGTAATGGTCGATGTAGGTCAGGTAATCCATTCCCTGCAAGATCAGATGGCTCGGGTCGTACATGATGTTGCAGCGCGGGTGGTTGCCGGTTTTTTCCAGAAAGCGCTCAAAGGTCAGCCCATCATGAAGGTCTTCGGTGGGATGAATTTCGTAGCACAGATCGATGCCTTGTTGGTCAAAGGCATTGAGGATCGGCGTCCAGCGGCGGGCCAGCTCGGTAAACCCCTCTTCAATCAACCCTTCCGGCCACTGCGGATAGGGGTAGAGATAGGGCCACAGCAGGGTACCGGAAAAGGTGACATGCTTCGTCAGGCCCAGCCGCCGTGAAGCTTTTGCCGCCAGCAGCAGCTGCTCGCTTGCCCACTGCTGGCGCTCCCGGGGATTATTGCGCAGCGCCGCCGGGGCAAAGCTATCGGCAGGCAGATCGAAGGCCGGATGCAGCGCCACCAGCTGTCCCTGCAGGTGGCTGGCGAGGTCGGTCAACGCCAGCCCGTGTTCATCGAGGATGCCCAGCACTTCATCGGCATAGGTCTGGCTCTCCGCCGCGCGCTCAAGGTTAATCAGGCGCGCATCCCAGCTGGGAATCTCCACCCCTTTAAACCCTTTTTCCGCCGCCCAACCGGCGATCGCGTTCAGAGAATGAAAAGGCGCTTCATCGCGAGCAAACTGCGCAAGAAAAACGCCTGGACCTTTCATCGTAAGCATAAAAACTCCGTCATAAAATGTGCACTTGTGAATATCACCAGTGCACTCATTGACCGTCGGACAATCCATTATTAATGGTTCATGAATTTTTGATAATTTTCTGGGGTAATTAACTGGAAGGGGATAAATTCAATATCTTTTACCTTTTCCCCTTTCGATATTTTCTCAGCCATATCGACGGCCCCGAAGGCCTGGGCTTTGGCATCCTGAAATACGGTCACGGTCATCATGCCGGTTTTCATGGCCTGCAGGCCATTATTTCCGCCATCGGTCCCACCCACCAGAATATCTTTACCCACCTTCATGCCATTACTTTTAATGGCCATCGCCGCGCCGATGGCCATTTCATCAGCGTTAGCAGAAAGAATATCGATTTTCTCGCCGGTAAGTATCCAGTTATTCATCAGATTCATACCATCTTCACGCATCCATTTCGCGGTATCTTCGAGCACCACATGCATATTCGGGTGTTTAGCAATCACCTCTTTCGCCCCCTGGGTTCTGAAACGGGTAGCGTCATTGTTTAACAGCCCTTTCATAATCGCGACGTTGACGCTTTTGCGATCCTTCACCATGTCAGCGAGATACTGCATCTGCATGCGTCCGGCTTCGATCTCGTCGCTGCCGATATAGCTTACGCCATCGCCCATTTTCGAATCAGAGGGCATACGGTTGAGATAGATGAGCGGGATTTTCGCGGCGCGAGCCGCATCGGTAATATTCTTTGTCCCCTGAGTATCGACCGGATTAACGATAATGACGTCGACTTTCGCATTAATAAAACTTTGCACCTGGCCAAGCGATTTATCGACCGCCCCCTGAGCATCTTCAAATTGCACCTTCATATCGGGATAGGTTTTTGCCCGTTCGGCAATATAACCGCGCAGCCGTGAAAGGAAAACATCATCCATTTGCGCCATCGTTACGCCAACCTGAAGAGCCATGGCGGCAGGACTGGCTAATAACGAGGCAAGGCACAGTAAGGTTATTTTTTTCATGTTCATCTTCCAGATAAATGATTAGCTTTAAATGTGTGCCGAAAATATAAATAAAATTTCCGGCAGGTTACGTTGAATGGCTATATTCAGCAAAGCGTTCACCGTCCCACCATGGGGAAATAGCCAGCGGCATCAACTCATCCAGATATATTTTGTAGAAAACTGTTAATTCAATTGTACGACCTGCCGGGTATCCGCCGATAATTGTGCAGCGTCTGCCAGCGCTAATGCCGCACAGCCATCGTGAATATTCACCGGTACATCTCCCCCTTGTTTTACCGCACGGATAAATGCCGCCATCTCCAGACGATAGGCGTCGGTATAGCGTTGCATAAAGAAATTAAGCAGTGGGCCACGAACTTCCGTCTCTTGTGCGCCGTAGCGGCGTACGCTGGTCTCACGCTGATTGTCGTTAAGCAACATGCCGCCGGCGCCAAAGGCTTCAATCCTCTGGTCGTAGCCATATACCGCCTGTCGGCTGCAGTTAATCTGACACTGCTTGCCGGAAGCGGTACGCAGCTGCACCATCACGGTATCGTAGTCGCCCAACGCCTCCAGTTCGGGCGCAAACAGCCGGCTACCGCTGGCAAAGACTTCCACCGGCTCCTCGCCAAGGATCCAGCGCGCAAGATCGAAATCATGGATCGCCATATCGCGAAATATGCCCCCGGAATGTTTGAGGTAGTTCATCGGGGCCAGGCCAGGATCGCGGCTGGTAATCAGCAGCTGATGTAGCTCGCCAATCTCTCCCGCCCGCAGACGCTGGTGAATTTCGCTAAAACCCGGGTCAAAACGGCGGTTAAACCCCAACATCACCCGGGAGGCGCGTTCTCCAAGCACCCGCTGGGCTTCACGCGCTTTTTGAATATCCAGATCGACCGGCTTTTCACATAACACCGACTTCCCAGCCTGGGCTGCCGCCAGCATCAGGCTCACGTGGGTATCCGTCGGCGTCCCGATCACCACCGCGTCGATGGTCGGGTCGGCGATAGCCTCCAGCGGATCGCTTATCGCTCTTCCGCCATATGCCGCCGTCAGTTTCTGCGCATTCTCTATAAAGGGATCGGCAACCATCGCCAGCACAGCATCGCAATGACCGGCTACATTAGCCGCATGGACATGGCCAATACGCCCGGCGCCAAGGACTGCAACGTTTATCATGGTATTCTCCACAGGATCTTCAGGCTTCAAGGTAATGGGTTCATCACCGCATTGATCGCCAGCACTTCAGGGTTGACGACCAGCGACGGTTCCAGGCATTCGTTGAAATAATCGATAATATTCTGCGCCGCCGACACCGACATGCGCATCGCCGCTTCGCCGGTCAACCCGGCGCTGTGCGGCGTCAGGATCAGGCGTTCTTTTTGTTCCAGCAGCGCGGAGGCCAGATCCGCCGGTTCGCATTCCAGAACATCCAGCGCCGCCCCGCCGAGATGATTAGCGGCCAGCGCGCCGGCCAGCGCGTCCTCATCAATAATTCCCCCCCGGGCGGTATTAATAATCAATGCCCCGGGTTTGAGCAGCGCCACTTCCGCCCGGCCGATCAGCGGCCGATCGCCCACCCGCGGCAGATGAATAGTGACGGCATCCGCCTGCTGCAGTCCGGCGTCGATATCCCGAACCCGGGCAACGCCGAGATCGGCAAACGCGCTATCGGCCACATAAGGATCCCAGGCCACCACCTTCATGCGAAAAGCCTGCGCCAGTCGGGCAACCTCCCTGCCAATACGGCCGAATCCGAGGATAAACAGCGTTCTCTCCGCCAGTTCGACGGCAGAAAAGGTATTACGACTGTTCCAGTCTCCTGCACGAATCGCCTGATCGAAGTAACAGACCCGCTTCGCCAACGCGAGCAGCAGCGCGAGGGTATGCTCCGCCACCGAACGCGAATTCACATCGCCCACCACCGCCAGCGGAATGTGCCGGGCGCTCAGCGCTGCGATATCGACCGAGTCATAACCTACGCCGTGACGTGAGACGATCTTCAACTGCCGGGCGCTCGCAATCTCTACGGCGGTCAGCGGCTGGGTACGGATCAATAAGGCATCGGCCTGCGGCAAAAACGGCGCATAGCTGTCGACGCTCACCGGCGAAATCAGTTCGACGGTAAATCCCGGCGCACTACGCAACAGCTCAATTCCTGCGGGATGAATTTTCCCGGCCACCAGAACATGCGGCATCAGTAACCTCCCTTCGGCGAAACGCTCCCGGCCGGCGAGGTGTTCCCCTGCAGCTGGTGAAAGCGTTGAACGCTGGCGGCGGCCGCGGAACGCAGCAGCTGGACATCATTAGAGACGGTGACCAGATCGAATCCCCAACTGACGGCCTTCGCCGCGTACTCTGGCGTGCCGTTATGCAAACCGGCGCGCTTTCCGGCGCGGTGGGCCGCCGCGAGAATTTGCTGGATTGCCGCGACGATCTCCGGTTCTTCACGATCGAAGCCGGTGCGGTATCGACGTCCGGTCAGACCGAGGGTTAAATCCGCCGGGCCGATGTAAACGCCATCCAGACCGGGGGTATCGAGAATCGCGTCAAGATTGCGTACGGCTTCTGCGGTCTCAATCATGGCGAAGCAGACGACCTGCTCATCGGCATGCTGGCCGTAATCCTGGCCGGTGGAAAACGTCACGCGCGTTGGGCCAAAGCTGCGGCTGCCGGCAGGCGGGTAGCGTACGCAGGAGACCAGCTCGCGCGCCTGCTCCGCGGTGTTAATCATCGGGCAGATGATCCCCCAGGCGCCGGCGTCCAGCGCCTTCATAATCATCCCAGGATCCAGCCACGGCACGCGTACCATCGGCGCCACGCCGCTGGCGCGCATCGCCTGCAGCATCGGCCTGGCATCGTCATACCCGACAAAACCGTGCTGCAGATCGATCGTCAACGCGTCGTAACCCTGCTCCGCCATGATTTCGGCACTGAAAGCGCTGGCGATACTCAGCCACCCGTTCAGCACCGGTATCCCCGCCGCCCAGCAGGCTTTGATGTTATTCGTTTTCATCACTGCTCCTTACACCACAATTTGTGCCAGCTTGACATTCATATAGTCGAGGAGACCTTCGCTTCCCCCTTCCCGCCCCATGCCACTGGCTTTAATCCCGCCAAACGGCGCTTCAGCCGCCGCCAGCGCATAGCTGTTGATCCCCACCATACCGGATTCGAAACGGGCGACGGTTTCACGCATCCTGGCCGGGTCACGAGTGAAGGCATAGGCGGAAAGCGCAAAGCCGCTATTGTTGACCCGTGCCCACAGATCATCGTCATCGCCAAAAGAGGTGATGGCGGCAATCGGGCCAAAGTTTTCTTCGGCCAGCGCCCGCGCCTCATCCGGCAGGTCGGCAATCACCGTCGGTTCGAAGAAATAGCCGCCATTGCACTCGATACGCCGTCCACCGGTCACCACCCGGCCGCCTTTACGCCTGGCATCCTCAACGATGCTTGCCATCTCCTCCAGACGGCGGGGATGAATCAACGGCCCCATTTGCGTATCCGGCTCCAGACCATAGCCGACCTTCAGTCTGCTGGCGCGCGCGGCAAAGCCGTCGACAAACGCGGCATAGCAGCTCTCATGGACATAGAAACGATCGCAGGTCACACACACCTGGCCGCTGTTGGCAAATTTGGTGGCTACCGAGAGATCCAGCGCCTTATCGATGTCGGCATCCGGCCAGACGATCACCGGTGCGTTCCCCCCCAGCTCCATACTCAGGCGTTTGATTGTGGCGGCGGAGTCGCGGATCATCTGCTGCCCCAGCCGGGTCGACCCGGTGAGTGAGATCTTCTTCACCAGCGGCGAACTGACCAGCGGCTCGTAGGTAGCAGAGGTCGGCCCGATCACCAGATTCGCCACGCCGGCGGGCAGACCCGCCCGGCGTAAGCACTCAAAAATCATCATCGCCGAACCAGGAACTTCGCTGGAGGGACGCAGCACCACCGCACAACCGGCCGCCAGGGCAGGAGCCAGCTTACGCGCCACCAGCACTACCGGAAAATTCCAGGCGGTGAACGCGGCAACGATCCCCACCGGCTCATGGTGTACCTCCAGACGCCCGCCCGGTACGCGGCTTTCAATAATGCGACCGTAGATACGCCGCGCCTCTTCGGCATACCAGACAAACTGATCGACCGACAGCTCCCACTCACGTTTCGCTTGTGCCAACGGTTTACCGCTTTCCCGGGAGATCGTCAGCGCGGCCTCCGGCGCCATCGCCACCATTTCTCGCGCCACGGCCTGCAGGATATCGGCACGTTGCCAGGCAAGGGTTTCTCGCCAAAGCGCCAGTCCCTGCCCGGCACTAAGCAGCGCATCCTGAGTATCGCTTTCTGCCGCCGCCGTAATCTGGCCGATAATCTGCCCATTACCCGGATCGCATACCGCGATCGATTGCGGACCGCTCCCCCGACGCCACTCTCCCGCAATAAACTGCCCATAATCGTCGTACATTGTCGTCATGCCTCCGGCTGCTTTCCTGCCTTAAAATCACCATTAATTGCAAACATAGGTTATAAGCAACAAAAATTGCAATAAGGGGATTTATGACAAAACAAACGAGGGGGATGTGTATTTAATCAATAAAAATCAGTGAGATAAAAAACGAAATCGCAACGTTTATTTCAAAATAAATAAAAATGAAAATTTATTTTTACGATAGCAATCACAAATTTCATCCAAGTTTTTTCCCAGCAGCCGAACGATCGGATAGAAATAATTGCAGATGAGCTTTTACTCACAATTTTTATTGCAGTAACGTGCAGGCATAACGGTGTACTGTCCAGGAAGACCATCAAATGAGTCAGAAAAAACACAACCAGCTGCCGGATAACACGATCCCTCATCGCAACTATGAGCAGATCGTGAATGAAATCACCCGCCGCTATCCCCAGCTGTCGGAGCGCTTTCAACAGGCCGCGCGTTACATTACGCAAAACCCCAATACCGTGGCGCTGGAGTCGATTAACGCCATAGCCGCGAAATGCGGTATGCACCCTTCGGTGCTGGTCCGTTTTGCCCAGGCGTTCGGCTACAGCGGATTTAAACAGATGCAGAGCGTCTTCCAGACCCGGCTGGCGACGGCGGCACCGGGATATAATGAGCGGATTACCGCGCTGGAAAACGACCTGAAAAAAAATCAGCACCAGGGCAATCTGGGTTTTCTGCAAAGTCTGGTGATCCGTGATATCGCCACCCTGCAGGAGCTATTAAGCAATGTCAGCGAGCAGGACCTGGATGTTACCGCCCGGTTGTTGAAAGAGGCAGATACGATTTTTATCGCCGGTCAGTTACGTTCGGAACCGGTAGCGCAGCTCATGCGTTATCTGCTGACCATGCTGAATCGCCGGGTTTGCCTGCTGGACTCCTCCGGGGGGCTGGCCCAACAGATAGCCAGCAATATGCGTGAAGGCGACGTACTGCTTGCCATCTCTTTTCGCCATTACGCCAAAGAGGTGATTGCCATCGCCGATGAAGCGGCTATCCGGCAGATCCCTGTCATCGCCATGACCGATAGCCCGCTTTCGCCGTTGGCCAAAAATGCCCGGGTTCTGTTTACCATCCCCGAAGAAGAGTACAGCTTCTCGCGGTCGCTGGCGGCCCCGGTGTGCCTGGCGCAAAGCATTGCGATGGCATTAGCGTCGGCGCTCTCGCCTGAGGAAGCAGAACCACGGCTAGAAACGCTGACTGAGCAAGCCCAGCACGCGAGCATGGGACGTAAACGCCAGCGCGACTGATGGAGAATGAGATATCCCCCTCTCCCGGTCTGCCGGGAAGGGGTAACCACAGCCTTTTTTTGCAACTTTTATTGCTAGCCAAGCACATAAAGCAATAAAAGCTGTCACCCGTAACCAGGATGTCCTTAGACGGCATCCCCTTTTAGAGTGAGTAAAAGCATGGCTACTGTTCGTTGTACGGCGGCTCAGGCAATCGTCCGTTATCTGAGCAATCAGTTTACAGAGGTGGACGGGAAACAGGTTCCTCTCTTTCCGGGGGTCTATGGCATTTTTGGTCATGGTAACGTCACCTGCTTAGGTGAAGCCCTGGAAGCCGCACAGGAAACCCTCCCGACCTGGCGTGGACAGAATGAACAGTCCATGGCTTTTGCCGCCGTCGGTTTTGCTAAAGCGATGGTTCGGCGGCAGATTATGGTAGTCACCGCGTCCATCGGACCGGGCACGACTAACCTGTTGACGGCGGCAGGTGTCGCCCATACCAGCCGCTTACCCCTGCTGATGATCTGTGGCGATAGCTTCGCCCGCCGTCGTCCGGATCCGGTGATGCAGCAGATAGAACACTTTAACGACCCAACCCAAACGGTTAACGACGCGTTCAAAGCCGTCAGCCGCTACTGGGATCGCATTACCTACCCGGAGCAGCTCCTCTCCTCTCTGCCGCAGGCGGTCGCCACCATGCTCGATCCCGGCGACTGTGGTCCGGCGTTTATCGGTATCTGCCAGGATGTGCAGGAGATGGCGTATGACTATCCGGACGCCTTCTTTCAGCCGCGGGTGCATCTGACGGCGCGCCCACGGGCCGATCGGGTACAGCTGGCCCTCGCCGCAGAACGACTGCTGCGGGCGCAACGTCCGTTGATTATCGCCGGTGGCGGAGTACGTTATTCGCAGGCAGAAAGCGCGCTGGAAAATTTCGCCACAGAACATGGGATCCCGGTGGTGGAAACCATTGCCGGCAAAGGCACTTTCACTCATCACCATCCGCTGCATATGGGCCCGATTGGCATTCTCGGCTCCACTTCCGCCAATGAGCTGGCGGCCAATGCCGATGTGATCCTCGCTATCGGCACCCGGCTGATGGATTTTGTCACCGGCTCATGGACCGTATTCAGCCATGACGCGCAGTTTATTACCCTCAACGCCGCGCGTTTCGACGCGCATAAGCACCTGTCGCTGCCGCTGGTGTGCGACGCTCGCGAAGGGCTCAATGATTTACACGCGGCGCTGGGCAACTGGCGGGCAGACGCCGCGTGGCTGGAGAGAGGACGTCAGGCTTTCGTGAAGTGGAATGCGCTGATCGCCGAAAAACAGGAGCCGACTCCGGCGGAAGGTGACCCGACCTACGCCCAGGTCGTGGGTATCGTCAATGCGCAGGCGGCGCCGGAAGACTACATCATCAGCGCCGCCGGCGGGCTACCGGGCGAGCTGGTCAAAGGCTGGCGGGTGAAAAATCCGGGTACCTTCGACTGTGAGTTCGGCTTCTCCTGCATGGGTTACGAGCTTTCCGCGGGTTGGGGGGTCGCAATGGCGGGGCTCGATCGCGATGTCATCGTGATGATCGGCGACGGCACCTACATGATGATGAACTCGGATATCTACTCCAGCGTCCTCTCCGGGCATAAATTCATTCTGATCGTCTGCGATAACGGGGGATATGCGGTGATCAACCGCCTGCAAAACGCCAAGGGCGGCGCGTCGTTTAATAACCTGCTGAAAGATTGCCGGGTGCAGGAGCCTTTTCATGTTGATTTTGTCGCTCACGCGCAATCAATGGGAGCCTGCGCCCGCAAGGTTAATACGCTGACAGAGCTGGAAGCGGCCATTCAGTGGGCGAAAGGAAATGACCGTACGACCGTCATCTCTATCGCCACTCATCCCTGTAGCTGGACACCAGGGGATGCCTGGTGGGATGTCGGGGTGCCGGAAGTCAGCGCCCGTGAATCCGTGAACCAGGCTTACACCGAACATCTTACCGGACGCCAGCAGCAACGTGTCGGCTTCTGACCACAACACAACACGTAGATAAAGAGGCATAACCATGAATAATTTCGCCGGCAAAGTCGCCGTTATCACCGGTGGCACCCAGGGTGTGGGTGCTGCTATCGCTCGTCAGCTGGCCGAAAATGGTGCCAGCGGCATCATCATCTGTGGTCGAAACCAGGAAAAAGGACGCCTCGTCGCCGACGAGATTATGAGCCGTACGGCAGCCCAGGTGACGTTCGTGCGTGCCGATCTCTCTTCGGTAGACGATTGTCGCACGGTGATCGCCAAAGCAGATGAGTTATTCAAGCGGGTGGATGTGTTGGTCAACGCAGGCGGGATGACCGACCGGGGATCGATTCTTGATACCACGCCGGAGCGCTTTGACAGCATTTTCGCCACCAATGTACGCGGCCCGTTCTTTCTGATGCAGGAGACGATCAAAATTATGCGCCGGGAAAACATTACCGGTAGCATCGTCAATATCTGCTCCATGTCATCATTGGCCGGCCAGCCGTTTATTGCCGCCTATTGCTCATCAAAAGGCGCCCTCGCGACGTTAACCCGCAACACCGCCTACGCGCTGTTACGCAACCGGATCCGCGTAAACGGGCTGAATATCGGCTGGATGGCCTCGGAAGGTGAAGACCGCATCATGAAGACCTATCACGGTGCGCAGGATGACTGGCTGGAAAAAGCCGCCGCCTCACAGCCCTTTGGCCGTCTGATTCAGCCGGAAGAGGTTGCGCGCGCGGTCGCCTTCCTCGCCAGCGATGAGTCCGGGTTAATGACCGGATCGGTGATTGAGTTCGATCAGTCCGTCTGGGGCGGTTACGATCAGTCCCCTGCTCCGGTCGCGCCGCTGTAAACAGGATCGCGCGCCATGAAAAACGCCTGATGTTAACCATCAGGCGTTTTTATTGACGATGTCTGGCGCCTGCGATCAGGGCTGCGTATTGTTGCTGCGAATCTCTTTCCAGATGCGATCGCAACGTGCTTTCACCGCCTGGTCATTGCCGGTACGGGTCGCCTGAATACATTGTTGGTAATCCAGAACGCGCACGCTTTCCTGGTTGGCAAACGCTTGATGCTGTTTCTCTTCTTTCAGCACGTCCAGCACGCTCTGGCAGGCCTCCACTTTGTCCGGGTTCCCTTCCGCCGTATTGATACAGGCGCTATAAGCATCTTTTAACTTCGTATCTTCCTTCGGTGCGGGGGACTGCGTGCAGGCTACCAGGCCCGATGCCATAACCGCGATGAGTAATAGCTTCTTCATATTCGACCTCTCAGGCTTGCGGCAGGTTTACGCCTGCCGCTGCGGCATCAGAAAATAGTGAACGGGGCAATAACCATGAACTTCACGTCACGCTCGTCCTGGAAGATGTTGCCATAGCCACCGCTCCAGCTCGGGATATCGGAGTGGTTGTCGTATTGGGTAAAGTGCAGTTTGAACAACGTCCCTTTCGCGCGGCCGTCCTGGACGGTGTACATGGCATCGAGGCTATAGGCGGACTCTTCCAGACGTTTGTCCGGGTTGTAGTAAGCGTCCGGCGTGGACATTTTGCCCGGTTTAGCATCCCACGCGTACACGTATGACGCGCCGAACGCCCAGCCCGGCATATTCCAGTTCTTCATGTCATACATCGCACCGAAGAACACCGCTTTTTCACCGTTGGCGTTGAAGTCAGAGCGGTTATCCCACCAGATATCAAGACGACCGTTGGAGGAAGCATAGGTCGGAGTCATACGCTGCAGGAAGTAGCCCTGCTGGCCTTCAGCTTTCACCCAGGTGCCTTCCAGACGCAGATCGAGGACATCAGCAACCTTGTAGCCAAAGGTCAGCGCCTGCAGCCAGGCGGTACCGTCGTAGATATCGTTCGTACCGCCGTTACTGACTTTGTCGCGGGTGCCGTAGAACTGGTAGCTGGTATTTAACGGCGTTCCGGCAATATCAAATTTATAGCTGGCTTTGGCAAAATACTGGTCGATATAGCCTTCAGCCTGACCAAACGCCGCTTCCAGCACGAGGTCATTTTTAAAATCGTATTTGGCACCCAGTGAGTGCAGATAATCGACTTTGGTTTTCTTGTCGTTCTGGTAGAACTTATCCATCTCAATGTGCCATGGCGCTTTGTATTCGTTCGTCCACATATAGGAGAAACTCAGCGCGCCGGCATCGCCATAATCAAAATTGGCGCCGGCTTCAGCACCCTGGTAAGTACCCGGCATAAAGCTCCAGTGCGGAGCCAGCAGCGTTTGCCCGGTTGGCTGGATATAACCGCCGCGAGCCCATACCGGGCCATATTTAAATTTCGCCGCAGCTTTATACAGGCTGATCCCGCTCTTATCGCCAGAGTAATCTTCGTCGTAGGCTTTATTTTTTGAGGAGAAGGCAATTTCGTTCGGGTGACCGCTTTCGCTGCTTTCCGCCATTTCAATTGCGGTGAAGGCAGCCACGTCAATACCAAACATATCAGCGGCATAGCCGGACTGGAAATCCAGATTGGCGTTCCAGGTCGAATGGGAAAGGTTGGTTTTGTATTTATCGCCGTCGGTCACATCTTTCCGGTCGCGCTCACGCTGCCAGTAGTAAATGCCGCCGGTTAAGGTGGAATCATCAATAAAACCTGCTGCGCTGGCCTGCGGAACAACGATCCAGCCCGACATCGCGGTGACGGCGGCAATAGCCAGCGCCAGCGTACTACGTTTGCCACTAAACGTACGCATGTGCATATCCTCTTTGACGTTTTAAAAACGCGGAGCCAAAGGCAAGCCGCGAAAAAATAAATAAGACTGCTAAAAAGGTGGAGCGGTAAAAGCCGCGTAACCACTGCTGATAGACTATTTTTCGTGACGCGAATTATCAATCTCTTTCGCCGATCAAAGCTTAAGATTATGACAAAGCGCACATATTCTATTTCTTTTTGTAACAATATCAGGTCTCATACTTTTTACGCGTAAGTAATTACTAAATCGAAAGAAAATAACGAATGAAAGCGCTTACAGCCGTTTTAGGTACCGGCGGGAGGAGTGGCAGGTCTGGCAGATATGACAAACAGCAAACAAGATTAATTCGCATCGCGAAAATAACGAACTTAATTCACTGATTCCAAAATAAAAAAAAACGCCGCTACATGCGGCGTTTTTACACAGAGACGACGGCCAGGCCGCGACGAAAAATTTACTCGCCGACTTTAGCCCAGGTATCACGCAGACCAACGGTGCGGTTAAACACCAGATGCGTTGCGGTTGCATAGCGGCTATCGAGACAGAAATAGCCTTCACGCTCAAACTGATAGGCTTTGCTGGCTTCCGCAGCGGCCAGGCTCGGCTCAGCGAAGCCCTGCTTGATCACCAACGATTCAGGGTTCATCACCGTCAGGAAGTCTTCTTCCGCCCCTGGATTCGGCACGCTGAACAGGCGATCGTACAGACGGATTTCCACCGGCAGCGCGTGCGCCGCGCTGACCCAATGGATAACGCCCTTCACCTTGCGACCATCGGCAGGATCTTTGCTCAGCGTATCGGCGTCATAGGTACAGAAGATGGTGGTGATCGTGCCCTCTTCATCCTTCTCTACGCGCTCGGCCTTGATCACGTAGGCATTACGCAGGCGAACTTCTTTACCCAGCACCAGACGCTTGTACTGCTTATTCGCTTCTTCACGGAAGTCGGCACGGTCGATCCAGATCTCCGCGCTGAACGGAACTTCACGGCTGCCCATCTCCGGTTTATTCGGATGATTCGGCATCGTCACCATCTCGCTTGCATCCTGCGGGTAGTTTTCGATGACCAGCTTAACCGGGTCGATAACGGCCATGGCGCGCGGAGCGTTTTCGTTGAGATCTTCGCGGATGCAGGATTCCAGCGACGCCATCTCAATGGTGTTGTCCTGCTTGGTCACGCCAATGCGCTTGCAGAATTCACGAATAGAACTGGCGGTATAGCCGCGACGACGCAGACCGGAAATGGTCGGCATACGCGGGTCATCCCAGCCTTCTACGTGCTTCTCGGTAACCAGCTGGTTCAGCTTACGCTTGGACATCACGGTATATTCGAGATTCAGACGCGAGAATTCGTACTGACGCGGGTGAACCGGGATGCTGATGTTGTCCAGTACCCAGTCATACAGGCGACGGTTGTCCTGGAACTCCAGGGTACACAGGGAGTGCGTAATGCCTTCCAGCGCATCGCTAATGCAGTGCGTGAAGTCGTACATCGGATAGATGCACCACTTGCTGCCGGTCTGATGATGATCGGCAAATTTAATGCGGTACAGTACCGGATCGCGCATGACGATAAACGGCGAGGCCATATCGATTTTCGCACGCAGGCAGGCCTTCCCCTCTTCAAAACCACCGGCACGCATTTTTTCAAACAGCGCCAGGTTCTCTTCCACGCTGCGATCGCGATACGGGCTGTTTTTACCCGGCGCTTTCAGCGAACCGCGATATTCGCGAATTTCATCCGCCGACAGTTCGTCAACATAGGCCAGGCCTTTGTTAATCAGCTCAACGGCATACTGGTGCAGCTGGTCAAAATAATCAGACGAGTAGCAAACATCCCCGGACCAGTGGAAACCTAACCACTGCACGTCGTTTTTAATCGACTCCACGTATTCGATATCTTCTTTCACCGGGTTGGTGTCATCGAAACGCAGGTTGCATTGGCCTTGATAATCCTGAGCAATACCAAAGTTCAGGCAAATAGACTTCGCATGGCCAATGTGCAGATAACCGTTCGGTTCCGGCGGGAAACGAGTATGAACGGTGGTGTGCTTACCAGTAGCCAGATCTTCATCGATGATCTGACGAATAAAGTTAGTCGGGCGGGCTTCTGCCTCACTCATCGTGGGTTCCTCAAAGCGTAAACAACGTATAACGGCACATGATCTTACAAGCGGGGCGTAGAGACAACTATTAGTTACTGAAAATACGTATCTGAAGAAGATTATGGGGTCAGATGGGCGAAAAAAAAGCGGCGGAGGTTTCCCCCCGCCGCTCAGGCATAAACGCTACTCAGGAGCCTTACTTGCCTTTAATCTCATACAGCGGCGTCTGACCTGCCACAACCTTACCGGTTGCCAGAATCACCAGCGCACTGTAATCGTCGCTGTTGCTGCACACGACCGGGCTGATCATGGAACGGGCATTGGCATTCAGGAAGTCCAGATCCATTTCCAGAATCGGCTGGCCAGCCTGCACTTCCGCGCCTTCTTCAACCAGACGTTTGAAGCCCTGGCCGTTCAGCGCCACGGTATCGATGCCCATATGGACGACGATTTCCGCGCCATTTTCCGTTTCCAGACAGAACGCGTGGTTGGTGTTGAAGATCTTCACGACAGTACCGGCAGCCGGAGCCACGACGGTTTTGTCGGTCGGTTTCACCGCCACACCATCGCCGACCGCTTTGCTGGCGAAGGCTTCATCAGGCACCTGCTCCAGCGCAACGATATCACCGGTAATCGGCGATACCAGCGCGGCGATGGTTTTGGCGTTAGCCACGGCCTGCGGTTTTGCAGTCGGAGCGGCCGCGGCCGGTGCCGCGTTGGCTTCTGCCGCCGCCACGGGTCCCGTCGTTTTCATCGCGTTAGCGATTTTTTCCGCCACGAAGCCGACAATGATCTGTACGCTGGTTTTGTTCAGGCGAATAACGCCAGACGCGCCCAGACGTTTCGCCAGCGCTTCGTTCACCAGTGAAGAGTCCTTAACGTTCAGACGCAAACGGGTGATGCACGCATCGATACCGGTCAGGTTGTCAGAACCGCCGACTGCAGCGATGTACTGACGTGCCAGCCCTGCAACATCCTGCTCGCTGCCGCTGCTGACATTCACATCCTGGCCATCCGCTTCGCTACCGGCAACGGCCAGTTCGCGACCCGGGGTCATCAGGTTGAATTTGGTGATGGTGAAGCGGAAGACCACGTAGTAAATAACAAAGAAGACCAGACCCTGCGGGATCAGCATCCACCAGTGGACCGCCAGCGGGTTACGGGACGACAGCACCATATCCACCAGACCGGCGCTGAAGCCGAAACCGGCAATCCAGTGCATGCTGGCAGCGATGAACACGGAGATACCGGTCAGCACGGCGTGAATGACATACAGCACCGGCGCCACGAACATGAAGGAGAACTCCAGCGGTTCAGTGATCCCGGTAAAGAAGGCGGCAAAGGCGCCCGCCATCATAATACCCAGCACTTTTGCCTTGTTCTCAGGACGCGCGCAGTGGTAGATAGCCAGCGCCGCACCCGGTAAACCAAACATCATGATCGGGAAGAAGCCCGCCTGGTAACGACCGGTGATTCCCACAACCGCTTTACCTGCTTCGATGGACTGAGCGCCGCCGAGGAAGTTAGGGATATCGTTAATACCGGCAACGTCAAACCAGAACACGGAGTTCAGCGCGTGGTGCAGACCGACCGGAATGAGCAGACGGTTGAAGAACGCATACACGCCCGCACCGACGGAACCCAGTTTCTGGATATGCTCACCGAAGTTCACCAGACCGTCGAAGATAACCGGCCAGATGTACATCATGATGAACGCGACAACAATCATCACAAAAGAGGTGAGGATCGGCACCAGTCGGCGGCCGCTGAAGAAGGAGAGCGCTTTCGGCAGTTCAACGCTGCTAAAGCGGTTATACAGCTCCGCGGAAATGATCCCTACGAGGATCCCCACGAACTGGTTGCTGATTTTCCCGAATGCAGCCGGAACCTGATCCGCCGGAATCTTCTGGATCATGGAAACCGCAGCCGGAGAGCAGAGCGTGGTCAACACGAGGAAGCCCACAAAACCGGTAAGCGCCGCAGCGCCGTCTTTATCTTTGGACATACCATAAGCCACACCAATGGCAAATAGTACGGACATGTTGTCGATGATCGCGGAACCGGATTTAATGAAGAACGCCGCCAGCGCGTTGTCTCCACCCCAGCCTACCGGGTCAATCCAGTAACCGACACCCATTAATATCGCTGCCGCCGGCAGCGTGGCGACCGGCACCATAAGCGCGCGGCCAACCTTTTGTAGATAACCTAGAATACTCACTTTATTCCCCCTATGAGACCCCGATAAGGCTCATTCAAAGCCACTTTTTTATTGTGTAACCAGGTTGGTTTTTTAACTTACTTGCAAAGTGTGTGGAAAATTAATTCGTATCGCAAATTAAATGCGTATTTTTTGTGACTATAATCACCAAATATCGTATTAACCCCTCCCTGCGACTGGCTAACATCGAAAACTTATTTTATCATTCAAAAAATCAACACGGATTGACCCCGCTCGTCGTAGTGACTGTAATACTCTTAATAGTATGCCGGCGCCAATCCGCCAGGTTCTAATTTAACTATAGAGGTGAAGAATGAGACTGATCCCCCTGGTAACCGCTGAACAAGTCGGCAAATGGGCCGCTCGCCACATCGTTAACCGCATTAACGCGTTCAAACCGACGGCGGACCGTCCGTTTGTCCTGGGTCTGCCTACCGGTGGTACGCCTCTGACCGCTTACAAAGCGCTGGTTGAAATGCACAAATCAGGCCAGGTTAGCTTTAAACATGTTGTGACCTTCAACATGGACGAATATGTCGGTCTGCCGAAAGAGCATCCGGAAAGCTATCATAGCTTCATGCATCGTAATTTCTTTGATCACGTTGATATTCCGGCGGAAAACATTAACCTGCTGAACGGCAATGCGCCAGATATCGATGCAGAGTGCCGCCGTTATGAAGAAAAAATCCGCTCCTACGGCAAAATCAACCTGTTTATGGGCGGCGTTGGCAACGACGGGCATATCGCCTTCAACGAACCGGCCTCTTCACTGGCCTCCCGTACCCGTATTAAAACCCTGACCCATGAAACCCGCGTGGCAAACTCCCGTTTCTTCGACGGCGACGTGGATCTGGTGCCGAAATATGCGCTGACCGTGGGTGTGGGCACCCTGCTGGATGCGGAAGAAGTGATGATTCTGGTACTGGGTCACCAGAAAGCGCTGGCGCTGCAGGCAGCGGTTGAAGGCAACGTCAACCATATGTGGACCATTACCTGTCTGCAGCTGCACCCGAAAGCGGTGATCGTCTGCGACGAGCCGTCCACCATGGAGCTGAAAGTGAAGACGTTGAAATACTTCAATGAATTAGAAGCCGAAAACGTCAAAGGGCTGTAAGGTAGTCTCGTCCTGCGGCCTGTCCGCAGGACATTTCATTTTTTTGCTACACCAGCTCCGCCAGGCGGCATCAGAGCAACCATACAGAAGCCAGCCTGCAGCAGAGCGCGTGTGAACCGGGGGTCGTAATGTATGCATTAACCCAAGGCCGGATTTATACCGGTCATGAAATTCTGGATGACCATGCGATTATCATCGCTGATGGCCTTATCGAACGTATCTGTTCACTGGCTGATTTACCGTCTGAGATTGAGCAACGCTCGGTCAATGGCGCCATTCTGGCCCCCGGTTTTATCGACGTCCAGCTGAACGGTTGTGGCGGCGTGCAGTTTAACGACAGCCCTGACGCAGTTACCGTCGAAACGCTGGAAATTATGCAGAAGGCCAACGAACGTTCCGGCTGCACCAGCTATCTGCCGACGCTGATTACCTCCAGCGATGATTTGATGAAACAGGGCGTGCGCGTCATGCGCGAGTACCTGCAAAAACATCCCAACCAGGCGCTGGGTCTGCACCTTGAAGGCCCGTGGCTGAACATCGTGAAAAAAGGCACGCACAACCCGGACTACGTGCGTAAGCCGGACGCTGCGCTGGTCGATTTCCTGTGTGAAAACGCGGATGTAATAACCAAAGTGACTCTCGCCCCTGAGCGCGTCAGTACCGAAGTGATTCGTAAACTGGTGGCTGCCGGGATCGTGGTTTCCGCAGGCCACTCCAATGCCACGCTGAAAGAAGCGAAAATCGGTTTTCGCGCGGGCATTACCTTCGCCACCCATCTGTACAACGCCATGCCGTACATCACCGGGCGTGAACCGGGCCTGGCTGGCGCGATTTTCGACGAACCGGACGTTTACTGCGGTATTATCGTCGACGGTATGCATGTCGATTATGCTAACGTGCGGAATGCAAAACGCCTGAAAGGCGACAAGCTGTGCCTCGTCACTGACGCAACCGCCCCGGCTGGCGCGCATATTGACCAGTTCATTTTTGCTGGTAAAACAATATACTACCGTAACGGGCTGTGCGTGGATGAAAATGGTACCCTCAGCGGTTCTTCGCTGACCATGATTGAAGGCGTTCGCAATCTCGTCGAGCATTGCGGTATCGCACTGGACGAAGTGTTGCGTATGGCAACCCTCTACCCCGCGCGCGCCATTGGCGTAGAGAAACAGCTCGGCAGCATCGCACCGGGAATGGTCGCTAACCTGACCGCCTTTACCCGCGATTATAAAATCATCAAGACCATCGTTAATGGTAACGAGGTCGTCACTGAGTAAGTAAAGAATGACAGCAGGCGGACATGCTCAAATTGGTAACGTTGATCTCGTAAAACAGCTGAACAGCGCGGCCGTGTATCGGCTCATTGACCAGCACGGCCCCATTTCGCGCATTCAGATCGCGGAACAAAGCCAGCTTGCCCCTGCCAGCGTGACTAAAATCACGCGTCAACTGATTGAACGCGGGCTGATCAAAGAAGTCGATCAGCAGGCCTCCACCGGGGGCCGCCGCGCCATCTCTATTATTGCGGAAACCCGCAACTTCCATGCTATCGGCGTGCGCCTTGGTCGCTATGACGCGACCCTGACCCTGTATGATTTAAGCAGCAAGACGCTGGAAGAAGAACATTTTCCGCTGCCGGAACGTACCCAGGAGACGCTGGAACATGCGCTGCTGAATATCATTGCGGCCTTTACTGAACGCTGCCAGCGCAAGATCCGCGAACTTATCGCCATCTCCGTGATCTTACCCGGACTCGTTGACCCGGAAAGCGGTGTGATTCGCTATATGCCGCATATTCAGGTCGAGAACTGGGGGCTGGTTGAAGCGTTGGAAAAACGCTTTAAAGTCACCTGCTTTGTTGGCCACGATATTCGCAGCCTTGCGCTGGCAGAGCACTATTTTGGTGCAAGTCAGGATTGCGAAGACTCTATTCTGGTGCGCGTCCATCGCGGTACCGGCGCGGGAATCATCTCCAACGGACGCATTTTTATCGGTCGTAACGGCAACGTCGGTGAGATAGGTCATATTCAGGTCGATCCGCTGGGCGAACGCTGTCACTGCGGGAATTTTGGCTGCCTGGAGACCGTCGCGGCGAACGCCGCCATCGAACAACGCGTGCGCCACCTTCTTGAACAGGGCTACCAGAGTAAACTGACTGCGGATGAGTGCACGATCAAAGCTATCTGCAAAGCCGCTAACAAAGGCGACACCCTGGCCTGCGAGGCCATCGAATATGTGGGACGTCACCTGGGTAAAACCATTGCTATCGCCATTAACCTGTTTAATCCACAAAAAGTGGTGATCGCCGGCGAAATTGTCGAAGCAGAGAAGGTGCTGTTACCGGCGATTGAAGGCTGCATTAACGCTCAGGCACTGAAGGCGTTTCGCAAGAATCTGCCGGTCGTTCGCTCCACGTTAGATCACCGCTCCGCAATCGGCGCTTTTGCGCTGGTGAAACGCGCCATGCTCAACGGTATACTGCTCCAGCGTTTGCTGGAAAGCTAACGCGGCTATATAGTTTCGCCTTTCTTCAACGATGTCGGACTGTCCATGACCATTCAAAACGTAATCTGTGATATTGACGGCGTGCTGATGCACGACAATGTGGCCGTGCCGGGCGCTGCTGAATTTATCAAACGCATTCTTGAGAAAGATATGCCGTTGGTGATGTTGACCAACTACCCTTCCCAGACCGGGCAGGACCTGGCAAACCGCTTTGCGACCGCCGGGATCGACGTGCCGGATAGCGCCTTTTATACCTCCGCGATGGCCACCGCTGATTTCCTGCGCCGCCAGGAAGGCAAGAAAGCCTACGTGGTCGGGGAAGGCGCGCTGATTCACGAGCTTTATAAAGCCGGCTTTACCATTACCGACGTCAACCCGGATTTTGTTATCGTCGGTGAAACCCGCTCCTTTAACTGGGAGATGATGCATAAAGCGGCCTTCTTTGTCGCCAACGGCGCGCGCTTCATTGCCACCAACCCGGATACTCACGGCCGCGGCTTCTATCCGGCCTGCGGCGCTCTCTGTGCCGGAATTGAGAAGATCTCCGGCCGCAAGCCGTTCTACGTGGGAAAACCCAGCCCGTGGATTATCCGTTCTGCGCTGAATAAGATGCAGGCGCACTCCGAGCAGACGGTTATCGTCGGCGACAACCTGCGTACCGATATCCTGGCCGGTTTCCAGGCCGGTCTGGAAACCATTTTGGTTCTCTCCGGCGTGTCGACGCTCGACGATATCGACAGCCTGCCGTTCCGCCCTTCGTGGATCTATCCGTCCGTTGCCGAAATTGATATTTTCTGAACAAAACCACGTCCCAGGACGTGGTTTTTCATTTATCGCACTTCAAAAAACAAACACATCTAATAAAAACGCCATGTCACTGCATATTCATCAATAAAGATGCTCAAAACATGTTCTTTTTTTAATATTCAGCAATCGCCATTGCGTTTTTTCTTTTACTGACCGTAAATCTCTTGCGCCTCCCTCTCCTTTGCGGCATTTTCTTAGACATGCACTGAGACCTCGCGATAAGACGACGTCTGCACAACATCACAACACGACAGGGTAATGGAGAAGGTTATGTGTTCAATTTTCGGCGTACTGGATATTAAAACTGACGCGGTCGAGCTGCGTAAAAAGGCACTGGAACTTTCCCGCCTGATGCGCCACCGCGGTCCGGACTGGTCCGGCGTCTACGCCAGCGATAAAGCCATTTTGGTCCATGAGCGTCTGTCTATCGTCGACGTGAACGCCGGGGCCCAGCCGTTGTACAACGCGCAAAAAACCCACGCGCTGGCGGTAAACGGCGAAATTTACAACCATCAGGCGCTGCGTGCGGAATATGGCGACCGCTATACCTTCCAGACCGGCTCCGACTGCGAAGTTATCCTCGCCCTGTACCAGGAAAAAGGCCCGGCATTCCTCGACGATCTGCAGGGGATGTTCGCCTTCGCCCTGTACGATAGCGAGCAGGACGCGTATCTGATTGGTCGCGACCATATCGGCATCATTCCGCTGTATATGGGTCACGATGAGCACGGCAACTTCTACGTCGCCTCAGAAATGAAAGCGCTGGTACCGGTCTGCCGCACAATCAAAGAATTCCCGGCAGGTAGCTACCTGTGGAGCAAAGACGGCGAGATCCGTCAGTACTATCAGCGTGACTGGTTCGACTATGATGCGGTTAAAGACAACGTCACGGATAAAAACGAACTGCGTCAGGCGCTGGAAGAGTCCGTCAAAAGCCATCTGATGTCTGATGTGCCTTATGGCGTGCTGCTGTCCGGTGGTCTCGATTCGTCGGTTATCTCCGCCATCACCAAAAAATTCGCCGCTCGCCGGGTTGAAGATCAGGAACGCAGCGAAGCCTGGTGGCCGCAGTTGCACTCTTTTGCCGTCGGCCTGCAGGGCTCGCCGGATCTGAAAGCCGCGCAGGAAGTGGCGAACCATCTGGGTACCGTCCACCACGAGATCCACTTCACCGTGCAGGAAGGCCTTGATGCCATCCGCGACGTTATCTATCACATCGAAACCTACGATGTGACCACCATCCGCGCCTCGACGCCGATGTATTTAATGTCGCGTAAAATCAAAGCGATGGGTATTAAAATGGTGTTGTCAGGCGAAGGTTCTGATGAGGTGTTCGGCGGCTATCTCTATTTCCATAAAGCGCCAAACGCTAAAGAGCTGCATGAAGAGACCGTTCGTAAGCTGCAGGCGCTGCATATGTTTGACTGCGCCCGGGCAAACAAAGCCATGTCAGCCTGGGGTGTGGAAGCGCGCGTCCCGTTCCTCGACAAGCAGTTCCTTGACGTTGCGATGCGTATTAACCCGCAGGACAAAATGTGTGGTAACGGCAAAATGGAAAAACATATCCTGCGTGAATGTTTTGAATCCTATCTGCCGGCCAGCGTCGCATGGCGCCAGAAAGAGCAGTTCTCTGACGGCGTAGGCTACAGCTGGATCGATACGTTAAAAGAGGTGGCGGCAAAACAGGTCTCCGACCAGCAGCTGGAAACCGCCAGCTTCCGTTTCCCGTACAACACGCCGTCTTCCAAAGAAGCGTATCTGTATCGTGAAATCTTCGAGGAGCTGTTCCCGGTTCCTAGCGCTGCCGAATGCGTACCTGGCGGCCCGTCAGTCGCCTGTTCATCGGCTAAGGCGATTGAGTGGGACGAAGCGTTCAAAACCATGAACGATCCGTCAGGACGCGCCGTGGGCGTTCACCAGTCAGCTTATAAATAATCAATTTGTACGATCGGCGGACCCCTCGGGGTCCGTTTTTTTATTGCTTTTTTTACCGCAGAAAAGCGATAAATAACCAATAATTGCCGATTATTCCATCACGCTGTTCGCAACCTAACCAAACAGTCACATTCCGGCGATTTTCATTGAAAAAGGGGTTGACGCTCGCAGGCCCAATACGCATAATGCGCCCCGCAACGCCGATAAGGTAACGCGAAAAAAAGATGGCTACGTAGCTCAGCTGGTTAGAGCACATCACTCATAATGATGGGGTCACAGGTTCGAATCCCGTCGTAGCCACCATCTTTTTTTGCGGGAGTGGCGAAATTGGTAGACGCACCAGATTTAGGTTCTGGCGCCGCAAGGTGTGCGAGTTCAAGTCTCGCCTCCCGCACCATTCACCCAAAGCGTTGCACGGATGGGGTATATCCAGGCTGTAAGATAGCCATCAAGGCTGCCGTAATAAGTTTGTAGATAACCTCATCTGGAAGTAAAAGATTTTTTTGTTGGGGTATCGCCAAGCGGTAAGGCACCGGTTTTTGATACCGGCATTCCCTGGTTCGAATCCAGGTACCCCAGCCATTTTCTTCGATGTTTGCGGTTCACCGCGACGGTTATTGGGGTATCGCCAAGCGGTAAGGCACCGGTTTTTGATACCGGCATTCCCTGGTTCGAATCCAGGTACCCCAGCCATCGAAGAACATGATAAACTTGGCTACGTAGCTCAGCTGGTTAGAGCACATCACTCATAATGATGGGGTCACAGGTTCGAATCCCGTCGTAGCCACCATATAAAGGACTTATTGATTCATTTCGATAAATCCAGAAAGAATTGTTGGGGTATCGCCAAGCGGTAAGGCACCGGATTCTGATTCCGGCATTCCGAGGTTCGAATCCTCGTACCCCAGCCAATTTTAAAAAGTCGTTCACACTGTGGACGCACCCGTTGGGGTATCGCCAAGCGGTAAGGCTCTGGTTTCTGATACCAGCATTCCGAGGTTCGAATCCTCGTACCCCAGCCACTTAATAACAAAAAAGCTCGCTTCGGCGAGCTTTTTTGTTTTCTGCATTCGCTTCAATTCGCATCACGGTGTTAACGTCATATTCAGGCGATGTACAAGGCGCCGCGGTGATATCCCGGCTAAGCGGCGCGCCAGCCGGGAACCGGGTTTACAATCCCAAGGCGTATTTCAGCGCCTGGCGCTTTAAAACGCCCGCATGTGCCGCAGCCATTAAGCCGATATTGCGCAGCACGCGCACCGGCGCCAGATCGTTGCTGAAACCGGCATAAAACAGATCCATACCCGACTGCATAATAAAATTATCCGCTCTGCGTCGCGCCTGGTAGCGTTTTAGCACCGGCAGGCTTGCCCATGCTTCCCCCTGGCTTTTCGCCTCGCTCAAAATATCCAGCAGCGCGTCAACATCGCGATAACCCAGATTCACCCCCTGCCCCGCCAGCGGATGAATGGTATGCGCGGCATCCCCCACCAGCGCCAGTCCCGGCTGTACATACTGTAGCGCATGGCGACGGGTCAGTGGAAACGCCCCGGCACTCAGCGGCGTGACCTGACCCAGTCGGGACGGGAAGTGGCGCGCAATCTCCTGCTGTAGCTGCGGCATAGTCATGCCCTGCAGCTGGCGAATACGCGCAGGCGTGTCATACCACACCAGCGATGCCCACTTGTCAAACAGCGGCAGAAACGCGCGCGGGCCCGATGGCGTAAACTGCTGCCAGGTGCTGTTGCCTGGCTCCTGCACGCACTGCACGCTAATCAACATGCAGGATTGCTGATACTGCCACGCGTGAACACCAATGCCTGCCAACTGGCGCACCTGCGAGTTGGCGCCATCCGCGCCGATAACCAGGCTGGCCGCACACTCGCCGCCATTGGTCAGACGCAACGTCGTGCGGGTCTCCCCCCGCTGCATCTCCTGTAACGAGGCGCCAACCTGCAGCGTGACGGCCTCATGCGCCGTCAGCGCCTGCCATAGGGCGAGCTGCAGAACGTTGTTCTCCACCATATAACCCAGCTCAGGCAGCTTCAGCTCGACGGCATCAAAGGTCACATGCGCGTCCTCCCATTCCCAGGTCTCCAGCCGGCGATAGGGATGCGCACGCATGGCACGCACCGCATCCCAGACGCCAAGGCTTTTCAGTAACCCGACGGAAGCGGCGCTAATCGCCGAAATACGAACATCCGGCGGCGCTGAAGGCGCAAATGCTGGCGGTGCCGATGGCTCGATGACCGTTACCGTAAAACCGTGCTGCGCCAGCCCCAGCGCCAGGGCTCCGCCAACCATTCCGCCACCCACAATGGCGACATCTGTTGCATGAATTGTCATGGCAATTATCCTTAAACCTGAATCCGTTAAGTTTACCGGATTTTTCCCCACCTCGGGGTGATAACGCTCGCACTGGTCAGGGCGCGACCAAAGCATTACAATACGCGCCCTGCAATCCTGGCTTTATACCCGCTATCCTTCACATTGCAGAGTCATTCCCGGTGAAGAAAATAGCTTTGGGTATATATACTTAAGCATGAGCAAGTCGATGACAAAAAAACTCCATATTAAAACCTGGGGCTGTCAGATGAACGAATATGATTCATCAAAGATGGCCGATCTGCTGGATGCCACGCACGGGTATCAACTGACCGAAGTGGCGGAAGAAGCGGATGTGCTGCTGCTCAATACCTGCTCAATCCGTGAGAAGGCTCAGGAAAAAGTCTTCCATCAGTTAGGCCGCTGGAAGCTACTGAAAGAGAAGAACCCCGACCTGATTATTGGCGTCGGCGGTTGTGTCGCCTCTCAGGAAGGCCACCATATTCGCCAACGCGCCCACTACGTCGATATTATTTTCGGGCCGCAGACGCTGCATCGTCTGCCGGAGATGATCAACTCCGTTCGCGGCAACCGCAGTCCGGTAGTGGACGTCAGTTTCCCCGAAATCGAAAAATTCGATCGTCTGCCGGAACCGCGCGCCGAAGGCCCAACGGCATTCGTCTCGATTATGGAAGGCTGCAATAAATACTGTACTTACTGCGTGGTGCCTTACACCCGCGGTGAAGAAGTCAGCCGCCCCTGCGACGATATTCTGTTTGAAATCGCTCAGCTGGCCGCTCAGGGGGTCCGTGAAGTTAACCTGCTGGGTCAAAACGTCAATGCCTGGCGCGGCGAGAACTACGACGGAACGACCGGCAGTTTTGCCGATCTGCTGCGTCTGGTCGCGGCGATCGACGGTATCGACCGCATTCGCTTTACCACCAGCCACCCGATCGAGTTTACCGATGACATCATTGATGTCTATCGCGATACGCCGGAGCTGGTGAGCTTCCTGCATTTACCGGTGCAGAGCGGTTCCGACCGGGTGCTGAACCTGATGGGACGTACCCACACGGCGCTGGAATACAAAGCGATTATCCGCAAGCTGTACGAAGCGCGCCCGAATATCCAGATTAGCTCCGACTTTATCGTCGGCTTCCCTGGCGAAACCAACGAAGATTTCGAGAAGACCATGAAGCTGATTGCCGATGTGAATCTCGATATGAGCTACAGCTTTATCTTCTCTGCCCGTCCGGGAACGCCGGCGGCGGATATGGTCGACGACGTCCCGGAAAAGGACAAGAAGCAGCGCCTGTATATTCTGCAGGAGCGCATCAACCAGCAGGCTATGGCCTGGAGCCGCCGCATGCTTGGCACTACCCAACGCATTCTGGTTGAAGGCACCTCCCGCAAAAGCATCATGGAGCTCTCAGGGCGCACCGAGAACAATCGGGTAGTCAACTTCGAAGGCACCCCGGATATGGTCGGTAAGTTTGTCGATGTCGAAATCGTTGACGTCTACACCAACTCGCTGCGCGGTAAAATTGTGCGTACCGAAGAGGAAATGGGGCTGCGTATCGCGGAATCTCCGGAATCCGTTATCGCCCGCACCCGCAAAGAAAACGACCTCGGCGTCGGAACCTATCAGCCGTGATCCGTTCAGGCCTGCCGCCCCCGGCAGGCCTTGTATTTCCTCTCCCCGGCCCAATATTCATCGCAATGCTTGCGCCATATTCCCATGACGTGAATAATTTCCTTACTGGCCGGAGACGTTCGCTGTCCGGCAAAACGTGTAAAGAGGAACAGCTTGAACATAGAAACCCGTGAAATTACCCTGGAGCCAGCGGATAACGCACGCCTGCTGGGGCTGTGTGGCCCGTTTGACGACAACATCAAACAGCTGGAACGCCGATTAGGCATCGAAATTAATCGCCGTGACAATCACTTTAAACTGACCGGGCGCATGATATGCGTGAACGCGGCAGCCGATATCCTGCGCAGCCTGTACGTCGATACTGCGCCGATGCGCGGACAGATTCAGGATATTGAACCGGAACAGATTCATCTGGCCATTAAAGAGGCGCGGGTGCTGGAACAAAGCGCCGAGAGCGTGCCGGAGTACGGTAAGGCCGTCAATATTAAGACCAGGCGTGGCGTGATTAAGCCGCGTACGCCAAACCAGGCGCAGTACATCGCCAACATTCTCGATCATGATATTACCTTCGGCGTCGGCCCTGCCGGGACCGGGAAAACCTATCTGGCGGTTGCCGCGGCGGTCGACGCGCTCGAACGCCAGGACGTACGCCGTATTCTGCTGACCCGCCCTGCCGTCGAAGCCGGGGAAAAGCTCGGTTTCCTGCCCGGCGACCTGAGTCAGAAAGTCGATCCGTACCTGCGCCCGCTGTACGATGCGCTGTTCGAAATGCTCGGCTTTGAGAAGGTCGAGAAGCTGATTGAGCGCAACGTTATCGAAGTCGCACCGCTGGCCTATATGCGCGGCCGTACGCTGAACGATGCGTTTATTATTCTCGATGAAAGCCAGAACACCACCATCGAACAGATGAAGATGTTCCTGACCCGTATCGGTTTTAACTCAAAAGCGGTGATCACCGGCGACGTCACTCAGATAGACCTGCCGCGCAGCACCAAATCCGGCCTGCGCCACGCCATTGAGGTGCTGGCGGAAGTTGATGAAATCAGCTTCAATTTCTTCCATAGCGAAGATGTGGTACGCCACCCGGTGGTAGCTCGCATCGTGAATGCGTATGAAGCGTGGGAAGAAGCTGACCAAAAACGTAAAGCAGAACTGGCCGCCGAGCGCAAACGCGAAGCCCAGGAACAGGAGCAGAAATGAGTCAGGTTATTCTCGATTTACAGCTGGCTTGCGAAGATAACGCGGGGTTGCCGGATGAAGCCCAGTTTCAACGCTGGGTCGATGCCGTCATTCCTCAGTTCCAGGAGGAGTCAGAAGTGACCGTGCGCCTGGTAGACGAAGCCGAAAGCCATGAGCTGAATCTGACCTATCGCGGCAAGGATAAGCCGACAAACGTGCTGTCGTTCCCGTTTGAAGCGCCGCCGGGTATCGAACTGCCGCTGCTTGGCGACCTGATCATCTGCCGTCAGGTCGTTGAACAGGAAGCCAAAGAGCAAGACAAACCGCTGGAGGCGCACTGGGCGCATATGGTGATTCACGGCAGTCTGCACCTGCTGGGCTATGACCATATCATTGATGAAGAAGCGGAAGAGATGGAAGGCCTCGAAACAGAGATAATGCTTGCTCTGGGCTATGAGGATCCGTACATTGCCGAGAAGGAATAGCCTGTCGCCGGTTTAACCGGCGAGCGGCCCCCATGCCGTCCGGCGCTGAACACACGCGCGACGAGCGACAAATTAACTGACATGAGAACCCACACGACGCCATGAGCGACGACAATTCACACAGTAGTGACACAGTAAACAGCAAAAAGGGATTCTTCTCCCTGTTACTCAGCCAGCTTTTTCACGGAGAACCGAAAAACCGTGATGAACTGCTGGAGCTGATCCGTGATTCCGGGCAAAACGACCTTATCGACGAAGATACGCGCGATATGCTCGAAGGGGTAATGGACATCGCCGACCAGCGCGTCCGCGATATCATGATCCCCCGCTCGCAGATGATTACCCTGAAACGCAATCAGACCCTGGACGAATGCCTCGATGTGATCATCGAGTCCGCCCACTCGCGTTTCCCGGTCATCAGCGAAGATAAAGATCACATTGAAGGGATTCTGATGGCCAAGGACCTGCTGCCGTTTATGCGCAGCGATTCCGAAGCATTCAGCATGGAAAAAGTGTTACGCCCGGCGGTTGTCGTGCCTGAAAGTAAGCGGGTTGACCGCATGCTGAAAGAGTTCCGCTCCCAGCGTTACCATATGGCTATCGTGATCGATGAGTTCGGCGGCGTCTCCGGTCTGGTGACCATTGAAGACATTCTCGAGCTTATCGTCGGCGAGATAGAAGACGAATACGATGAAGAAGAAGATATCGATTTTCGTCAACTGAGCCGCCACACCTGGACGGTGCGCGCCCTGGCCTCCATTGAAGACTTCAACGAAGCCTATGGCACTCACTTCAGCGATGAGGAGGTGGATACCATTGGCGGGCTGGTGATGCAGGCCTTTGGCCATCTGCCGGCGCGCGGTGAGTCTATTGACATCGATGGTTACCAATTCAAAGTCGCCATGGCCGATAGCCGACGTATCATCCAGGTACATGTCAAACTTCCTGATGACGCACCGCAGCCGAAGCTGGAAGATTAATTACACGGGACGATTAACCTAAATGGTATTTGCCTCTCTAATCGAACGCCAGCGCGTACGTCTGCTGCTGGCGCTATTATTCGGAGCCAGCGGAACGCTGGCTTTTTCTCCTTATGACATCTGGCCGGCGGCGATTGTTTCGTTAATCGGCCTGCAGGGGTTGACCCTTAACCGACGTCCGCTGCAAAGCGCCTGGATCGGCTTTTTCTGGGGGATGGGGCTGTTCGGTTCCGGCATCAACTGGGTCTATGTCAGCATTGCCCAGTTCGGCGGCATGCCCGGCCCGGTCAACGTATTCCTTGTGGTACTGCTGGCGGCATATATGTCGCTGTATACCGGACTGTTCGCCGGTCTGCTGTCGCGCCTGTGGCCCAGAACAAACTGGATACGTGTCGCCGTCGCCGCCCCGGTCGTCTGGCAAATCAGCGAATTCCTGCGCGGCTGGGTGCTGACCGGCTTCCCGTGGCTGCAGTTTGGCTACAGCCAGATTGACGGCCCGTTGAAAGGGCTGGCGCCCGTGATGGGCGTTGAAGCCATTAACTTCCTGTTGATGGTGGTTAGCGGCCTGCTGGTTCTTGCGCTCATTCAACGCAGCTGGAAACCGTTGGTTGCCGCCATCGTGCTGTTTGCGCTGCCCTTCCCGCTGCGCTACATCCAGTGGTATCAGCTGCTGCCGGAGCGGGCAACCCAGGTATCTTTGGTGCAGGGCGATATTCCCCAGGCGCTGAAATGGGATGAAAACCAGCTGGTGAATACGCTGAAAACCTATCTGGATTTGACGCAGCCGCATATGGGTTCCTCCCAGCTGATCGTCTGGCCAGAATCGGCGATCCCGGATCTGGAAATCAACCAGCAGAATTTCCTGAGTATGATGGACGACCTGCTGCGCGCGAAAGACAGCTCGTTGATTACCGGTATTGTCGACGCCCGGCTTAACAAGCAGAACCGTTACAATACCTACAACACCATCATTACGCTGGGCAAAGATAACCCCTACAGCTACGATTCCAAAGATCGCTACAACAAGAATCATCTGGTGCCGTTTGGTGAATTCGTGCCGCTGGAGTCCATTCTGCGCCCGCTGGCTCCGTTCTTCGATTTACCGATGTCCTCATTCAGCCGCGGTCCGTACGTCCAGCCGCAGCTGGTGGCACATAACATGAAGCTGACGGCGGCTATCTGCTACGAGATTATTCTCGGCGAGCAGGTGCGGGATAACTTCCGCCCGGATACCGACTACCTGCTGACCATCTCCAACGATGCCTGGTTTGGCAAGTCCATCGGTCCGTGGCAGCACTTCCAGATGGCGCGGATGCGTGCCCTGGAGCTGGCGCGTCCGCTGCTGCGCAGCACCAATAACGGTATTACCGCCGTCATCGGTCCGCGTGGGGAAATTCAGGATATGATCCCGCAGTTTACCCGTGCAGTGCTGACCACCAAAGTCACTCCGACGTCCGGCCTGACCCCGTACGCCCGTACCGGTAACTGGCCGCTGTGGGCGCTGACCGCACTGTTGGGTTTTGGCGCGCTGATCATGAGTCTGCGCCAGCGTCGTCGCTAATCGTTACAGCCTGCGGATCTGAGTGTCGATCCGCATAGCCCCGGCCGGCAGCCGTCGCCGGGGCAGCCTTTCTCTCCATGCTTCCTTCTCGCCACTCGCCAACCTGGCACGCCCATTGCTTAATATTCTCAGGTCGCGGCGACATTTATTGCTGGTATAACCCGGTTGCACCAGCATCGCTCGCCTCAAGCACTAACCTGGTGCAATGGACGATTTTTGCCTTTAAATGGTGCGGAGCACTTCGCAAAAATAAACAATAAAGCAGCAAAATCTTTACATTAAGCCAAACTAAATGCTAACAAACACATACAAATGCTGCGCGTCAGCGTCGCAGCCATAATAACGCACACACACATTCACAATGGGTATCAAAAGCGTCAGTGACGCTGAGGATAAGGAGTTGGATATGCAATTACGTAAACTGGCCACAGCGATGCTGGTCATGGGCATGACCGCCGGTCTGGCGCATGCGGAAGATGCCGCCCCGGCAGCAGGCAGCACACTGGACAAAATCGCTAAAAACGGCGTTATCGTCGTCGGCCACCGTGAATCCTCCGTACCGTTCTCTTACTACGACAATCAACAAAAAGTGGTCGGTTACTCTCAGGACTACTCCAACGCTATCGTTGACGCCATCAAGAAACAGCTGAATAAGCCTGACCTGCAGGTAAAACTGGTTCCGGTGACCTCGCAAAACCGTATTCCGCTGCTGCAGAACGGGACTTATGACTTCGAGTGCGGCTCCACGACCAATAACCTTGAACGTCAGAAGCAAGCCGCCTTCTCCGATACCATTTTCGTCGTGGGTACCCGCCTGCTGGTGAAAAAAGGCGGGGCGATTAAAGATTTCCCGGATCTGAAAGACAAAGCGGTTGTCGTCACTTCCGGTACCACTTCCGAAGTTCTGCTGCATAAGTTGAATGACGAGAAGAAAATGAACATGCGCATTATCAGCGCCAAAGACCACGGCGACTCCTTCCGTACTCTGGAAAGCGGTCGCGCGGTGGCCTTTATGATGGACGATGCGCTGCTGGCTGGCGAACGCGCGAAAGCGAAGAAACCGGATAACTGGGAGATCGTCGGTACGGCACAGTCGAAAGAAGCCTACGGCTGTATGCTGCGTAAAGATGATCCGCAGTTTAAAAAGCTGATTGATGACACCGTCGCCACGGCCCAGACCTCCGGCGAAGCGGAAAAATGGTTTGATAAATGGTTCAAAAACCCAATTCCGCCGAAAAATCTGAATATGAACTTCGAACTCTCCGACGACATGAAGACGCTGTTCAAGACCCCTAACGACAAAGCTCTGAACTAATTAAAAAAACAAGGGGCAGGACACCCTGCCCTCCCGATTTTTGTGACAGCACGGACAGACTATACGGTGGCTGGTCGTTCCCCAGCCGCCGCGAATACCGAAACAGGCTGCACAATGATCTTCGAGGGTAGCGATGCTACCCTTTTTTTTCCAGGAGTCATTTATGTCAATAGACTGGAACTGGGGAATCTTCCTGCAACAGGCCCCGTTCGGCAATACCACCTATCTGGGTTGGCTCTGGAGCGGCTTTCAGGTCACCATCGCCCTGTCGATTAGCGCCTGGATTATCGCTTTTTTCGTCGGCTCGCTGTTCGGCATCTTACGCACCGCCCCCAACCGCTGGTTATCCAGCATCGGGACCTGCTACGTCGAACTGTTCCGTAATGTCCCGCTGATCGTTCAGTTCTTCACCTGGTACCTGGTGGTGCCGGAGCTGCTGCCGGAAAACATCGGCATGTGGTTTAAATCCGAGCTCGATCCGAATATTCAGTTCTTCCTCTCTTCGATGATGTGTCTGGGGCTGTTTACCGCCGCTCGCGTATGCGAACAGGTGCGCGCCGCCATTCAGTCACTGCCGCGCGGGCAGAAAAACGCCGGGCTGGCGATGGGCCTGACGCTGCCGCAGACCTATCGTTACGTCCTGCTGCCCAACGCCTATCGGGTGATTGTGCCGCCGATGACCTCTGAGATGATGAACCTGGTGAAAAACTCGGCCATCGCCTCAACCATCGGGCTGGCGGATATGGCGGCACAGGCAGGCAAGCTGCTGGATTACTCGGCCCACGCCTGGGAATCCTTTACCGCGATTACCCTCGCCTATGTGTTTATTAATGCGGTGATTATGCTGGTGATGTATGTGGTTGAACGCAAGGTCCGCCTGCCGGGCAATATGGGAGGCAAATAATCATGTACGATTTTGACTGGAGTTCTATCGTTCCATCGATGCCCTACCTGCTGGCCGGGCTGGTTATCACCCTGAAAATCACCGTGACCGCCATCATTTTTGGTATCGTCTGGGGCACTCTGCTGGCGGTTATGCGCCTGTCCAGCTTCCTGCCGCTGGCGTGGTTTGCGAAGACCTACGTCAACGTGTTCCGCTCGATCCCGCTGGTGATGGTCCTGCTGTGGTTTTATCTGATTGTTCCCGGCTTCCTGCAGAACGTACTTGGCCTGTCGCCGAAGAGCGATATCCGCTTGATCTCCGCGATGGTGGCCTTTTCGATGTTTGAAGCGGCGTACTATTCGGAAATTATCCGCGCGGGTATCCAGAGTATCTCTCGCGGCCAGTCGAGCGCCGCGCTGGCGCTGGGGATGACCCAGTGGCAATCCATGAAGCTGATTATTCTGCCGCAGGCGTTTCGCGCCATGGTGCCGCTGCTGCTCACCCAGGGGATCGTTCTGTTCCAGGACACCTCTCTGGTTTACGTTCTGAGCCTGGCCGACTTCTTCCGTACCGCCTCCACCATCGGCGAGCGCGACGGAACCCAGGTCGAGATGATCCTGTTCGCAGGCGCCGTTTATTTTGTCATTAGTCTCAGCGCATCGCTGTTGGTCAGCTGGTTGAAGAAAAGGACTGTGTAATGATTACCCTGAAAAACGTTTCAAAATGGTATGGTCACTTTCAGGTGCTGACCGATTGCTCCACGGAAGTGAAAAAAGGTGAAGTGGTGGTGGTGTGCGGGCCTTCCGGCTCAGGCAAATCAACGTTGATTAAAACCGTCAACGGCCTGGAGCCTATTCAACAGGGTGAGATCACCGTAGATGGTACCCGGGTCAACGATAAAAAAACCAACCTTGCCAAACTGCGCTCCCGCGTCGGGATGGTGTTCCAGCACTTTGAACTGTTTCCGCATCTGTCGATTATCGATAACCTGACGCTGGCGCAGGTCAAAGTGCTTAACCGCGACAAAGCCGCTTCCCGGGCAAAAGGCCTGAAGCTGCTGGAACGCGTGGGGCTCTCCGCCCATGCCGATAAATACCCGGCCCAGCTCTCCGGCGGTCAGCAGCAGCGCGTGGCTATCGCCCGTGCGCTCTGTATGGATCCGATTGCGATGCTGTTTGACGAACCGACTTCCGCGCTGGATCCGGAAATGATCAACGAAGTGCTGGATGTCATGGTCGAACTGGCCAACGAAGGCATGACGATGATGGTGGTGACGCACGAAATGGGCTTTGCCCGGAAGGTCGCCAACCGGGTGATCTTTATGGATGAAGGGAAAATTGTCGAAGACTCTGACAAAGAAGCCTTTTTCGCCAATCCGCAATCCGATCGCGCAAAAGACTTCCTCGCCAAAATTCTGCATTAACGGTCGCCTTGCCGACGCGCATCAGCAGGTGCGCGTCGGGTTTCATTCAGCCACCTCAGCGCGGCGTATCAAGGCTCAAAGGGACGACGCTGGAACTGGTCGTGGCCGCATTTCGGGCAACGCGGCAGAATATCCGGGGTATAGACCGCCAGGTGATAATGGCAGTGTTCGCACACCAGGTTTCCCAGCCCCACCACTTCGCCACTATGGTAAACCCCGTGGTGGTTGAGATCCTGGAACACTTCGCGCCATTCCAGCTGGGTTTTATCGGTAATATCCGCCAGCTCCTGCCACAGGCTCTCTTTTATCACCCGCATAAACACGCTGTCCGTCAGTTCGTCCTGACTCTCTTCATAACTGCGCGCGAACTCTTCGAGATCGCGTCTGACCGCGGTGGTCAGCGACTCCACTTCGCGCTGCGTTAACTCACCAGACTGGCTAATTTTCACCCGCGCCTGTTCCACCAGCGCGTCAATATCGCGTTCTCCATTGCGCAGCCGTTCACTGAGCGTCGACACCAGTTCACGGTAGAATTGAGCAACCTTGTTCATCATTTCGCCTCCGGTGTGGTTAACTTCTTCTAATAATAGACCTTATTTGCCATCTGCTTTGCCAGTTAGCCCACAGAGTCGCGAAATAATCTCCGCCGCTTTTGCCGATGTTAATGTGCGAAAGGCTGTTTTGACGTGGGCGTTTGGGCTATGCTATGCCGATCTGATAACACATCCATTGGCTACATTTTGTAGCTGTATTGAAAACAGGACCACTGGCTGCCATGCAAGAGCAATACCGCCCGGAAGAGATAGAATCGAAAGTCCAGCTTCACTGGGACGATCATCGTACATTTGAAGTAACTGAAGACGAGAGCAAAGAGAAGTATTACTGCCTGTCGATGCTTCCTTATCCTTCTGGTCGACTACACATGGGTCACGTGCGTAACTACACCATCGGCGACGTCATTGCCCGCTACCAGCGTATGCTCGGCAAAAACGTTCTGCAGCCGATCGGCTGGGATGCGTTTGGTCTGCCGGCGGAAGGCGCCGCGGTAAAAAATAACACCGCGCCGGCCCCGTGGACCTACGACAATATTGCCTACATGAAAAACCAGCTGAAAAAGCTGGGCTTTGGCTATGACTGGAGCCGTGAAGTGGCGACCTGCACCCCGGAATACTACCGCTGGGAGCAAAAGTTCTTCACCGAGCTGTATAAAAAAGGCCTGGTGTACAAAAAAACGTCTGCGGTGAACTGGTGCCCTAACGACCAGACCGTTCTCGCCAACGAACAGGTTATTGACGGTTGCTGCTGGCGCTGCGATACCAAAGTTGAGCGTAAAGAGATCCCGCAGTGGTTTATCAAAATCACCGCCTACGCCGACGAGCTGCTCAACGATCTGGATAAGCTGGATCACTGGCCTGATACCGTTAAGACCATGCAGCGCAACTGGATCGGCCGTTCGGAGGGGGTAGAAATCTCCTTCAACGTTAACGAGTATGCCGACAAGCTGACCGTCTACACCACCCGTCCGGACACCTTCATGGGCTGTACCTACCTGGCCGTAGCCGCGGGTCATCCGCTGGCGCAGCAGGCGGCAGCGAACAACCCGGAGCTGGCTGCGTTTATCGACGAATGCCGTAACACCAAAGTCGCCGAAGCAGAAATGGCGACGATGGAGAAAAAAGGCGTCGATACCGGCTACAAAGCGATTCACCCGCTGACCGGCGAAGAGATTCCGGTCTGGGCGGCAAACTTCGTGCTGATGGAATACGGCACCGGCGCCGTCATGGCCGTTCCGGGTCACGATCAGCGCGACTACGAATTTGCCAGCAAATATGGTCTGAACATTAAGCCGGTTATTCTGGCGGCAGACGGCTCAGCACCGGATCTGTCCGAGCAGGCGCTGACTGAAAAAGGCACCCTGTTCAACTCCGGCGAGTTCGACGGCCTGAGCCACGAAGCGGGCTTCAACGCTATCGCCGACAAACTGGCGGCCATGGGCGTTGGCGAACGCAAAATTAACTATCGCCTTCGCGACTGGGGCGTTTCCCGTCAGCGTTACTGGGGCGCACCGATTCCAATGGTCACCCTCGAAGACGGTACCGTCATGCCGACCCCGGAAGATCAGCTGCCGGTCATTCTGCCGGAAGATGTGGTCATGGACGGCATCACCAGCCCAATCAAGGCCGATCCGGAGTGGGCAAAAACCACCGTTAACGGTCAGCCTGCGCTGCGCGAAACCGACACTTTCGATACCTTTATGGAATCCTCCTGGTACTACGCGCGCTATACCTGCCCGCAGTACAATGACGGAATGCTGGATCCAGACGCCGCCAACTACTGGCTGCCGGTCGATATTTACATCGGCGGGATCGAACATGCGATTATGCACCTGCTGTACTTCCGCTTCTTCCATAAGCTGATGCGCGACGCGGGTATGGTTAACTCCGACGAGCCGGCGAAACAGCTGCTGTGCCAGGGGATGGTACTGGCTGACGCCTTCTATTACGTTGGTGAAAACGGCGAGCGCAACTGGGTTTCTCCGGTTGATGCCACCGTGGAGCGCGATGAAAAAGGCCGTATCGTTAAAGCCTACGATCCGCAGGGTCGCGAGCTGGTGTACACCGGCATGAGCAAAATGTCCAAGTCGAAGAACAACGGCATCGACCCGCAGGTGATGGTTGAACGCTACGGCGCGGATACCGTTCGTCTGTTCATGATGTTCGCCTCTCCGGCAGATATGACTCTGGAATGGCAGGAGTCCGGCGTTGAAGGGGCAAACCGCTTCCTGAAACGTGTCTGGAAACTGGTTTATGAGCACACGACTCAGGGCCCGGTTGCCGCACTGGACGTTGCCAGCCTGAGCGAAGATCAGCAGGCGCTGCGTCGCGATGTGCACAAAACGATCGCCAAAGTGACCGATGATATCGGTCGTCGTCAGACCTTCAACACCGCGATCGCCGCGATCATGGAGCTGATGAACAAACTGGCGAAAGCGCCGCAGGAAAACGAACAGGATCGCGCGCTGATGCGTGAGGCTCTGCTGGCGGTTGTGCGTATGCTCAATCCGTTCACCCCGCACGCCTGCTTCACGCTGTGGCAGGAGCTGGGCGGCGAAGGCGATATCGACAACGCGCCGTGGCCGGTCGCCGATGAAAGCGCCATGGTTGAAAATACCACCCTGGTTGTTGTTCAGGTTAATGGTAAAGTCCGTGGTAAAATTACCGTTCCGGTCGATGCAACCGAAGAACAGGTTCGTGCACGTGCGGGTCAGGAACATCTGGTCGCGAAGTATCTCGACGGTGTCACCGTACGTAAAGTGATTTACGTCCCGGGTAAACTGCTCAACCTGGTCGTTGGCTAAGCGCAGGAGGAAGCGTGCGATATCTGGCAACATTGTTGTTATCTCTGGCGGTGCTCATCACCGCCGGATGCGGTTGGCATCTGCGGAGTACCACTCAGGTTCCCACCGCGATGAAAACCATGATCTTTCAGTCGAGCGATCCGAATGGTCCGTTAAGTCGTTCGGTGCGTAATCAGCTGCGTCTGAATGGCGTCGAGATCGTCGACGGCAGCACGCTGCGCAAGGATATTCCGTCCCTGCGCCTGGATGCGTCATCCATTCAGAAAGATACGGCCTCTATTTTCCAGGATGGTCGTACGGCTGAATATCAGATGGTGCTGACGGTGCAGGCAAGCGTGCTAATCCCGGGTCATGATATCTATCCGATCTCGACGAAAGTCTACCGCTCGTTCTTCGATAACCCGCAGGCAGCGTTAGCGAAAGACGCCGAGCAGGATATGATCGTCCAGGAGATGTATGACAAAGCCGCTGAACAGCTGATTCGTAAGCTGCCAAGCGTCCACGTTGCTGATGTCGAAGCCACGAAAGGGGAAGAGAAGACGGTCACGCCGACCCCCGCTTCCGCAACCTCTGGCAATCGCGTCTCCACCACGCTGGGTAACTGATGATTCGGCTGTACCCAGAACAACTCCGCGCGCAGCTCACCGAAGGGCTGCGCGCGGCCTATTTATTACTCGGCAGCGATCCGTTGCTGTTGCAGGAAAGTCAGGACGCGATTCGCGAAGCCGCTGCTACCCAGGGCTTTACCGAACACCATACCGCGACCCTCGACGCCAGCACCGACTGGCCCGCCCTCTTCTCACTCAGCCAGGCCATGAGCCTGTTCGCCAGCCGTCAGACGCTGCTTCTGGTCCTGCCGGAAAACGGCCCTAACGCGGCGATTAACGAACAGCTTGCCACCCTGGTCAGCATGCTCCATGACGACCTGCTGTTAATCGTTCGCGGTAATAAGCTCACCAAAGCGCAGGAAAATGCCGCCTGGGTAACCGCCCTGGCCAGCCGCGCGGTTCAGGTGAGCTGTCAGACGCCGGAATATGCGCAGCTGCCGCGCTGGCTGGCGGCGCGAGCAAAACAGCACCATTTGCAGCTTGATGACGCCGCCAGTCAGCTGCTGTGCTACTGCTACGAAGGCAACCTGCTGGCGCTGGCGCAGGCACTGGAGCGTCTCTCTCTGCTGTGGCCGGACGGCAAGCTCACGCTGCCACGCGTCGAGCAGGCGGTAAACGATGCCGCCCACTTCACTCCCTATCACTGGGTGGATGCGCTGCTGGCTGGTAAAAGCAAGCGGGTGCTGCATATCCTGCAGCAGTTACGTCTGGAAGGAAGCGAACCGGCGATTCTGCTGCGTACGCTCCAGCGGGAGCTGCTGCTGCTGGTTAACCTGAAACGCCAGTCGGCCCATACGCCGCTGCGTACGCTCTTCGATAAGCATCGGGTATGGCAGAACCGTCGACAGCTGTTAAGCGATGCGCTCGCGCGCCTCAGCACGGATCAGTTACGCCAGGCCGTCACTCTGCTGACCCGAGCGGAACTCACCTTTAAGCAGGATTACGGCAGCGCCATCTGGCCGGAATTAGAGAGCCTTTCTTTGTTGCTCTGCCATAAAGCGCTGGCAGACGTGTTTATTGATGGTTGATATGACTCAGTTGCAGGCAATGTACGGCGGCACCTTCGATCCGGTGCACTATGGTCACCTCAAACCGGTTGAGGTTCTGGCGAATCAGATAGGCCTTGGCAAAGTCATTATCGTCCCAAACAATGTTCCGCCACACCGCCCGCAGCCTGAGGCCACCAGCGCCCAGCGCAAACAGATGCTGGAACTGGCCATCGCCGATAAACCCCTGTTCGTGCTTGATGAGCGCGAGCTGCAGCGGCAGACGCCCTCCTGGACCGCGCAAACCCTTGAAGAGTGGCGACAGGAACAAGGGCCTGACCAGCCGCTGGCGTTCATTATTGGTCAGGACTCGCTGCTCACCTTCCCGACCTGGCACAATTACGCCACGATTCTCGATAATGCGCATCTGATCGTCTGCCGACGCCCGGGATATCCGCTGGTGATGAAACGGGAAGAGGATCAGCGGTGGCTGGACAAACATTTAACGCACGACGCCGAACAGCTGCACAGCCGTCCCGCCGGGGTCATCTATCTGGCGGAAACTCCGTGGTTTGATATTTCGGCAACGCTTATCCGCCAGCGCCTTGAACGCGGGGAATCCTGCGCTGACATGCTGCCGGCCGCGGTACTGACGTATATCCATCAGCAAAAACTCTACTGTTAACCGGCCGTTGCCCCAACGTTCGTGACGCCGGATGCGATAGCAGAGCGCCGATTCGCTTATACTCTCCCCATCCCTTGACGATGTCAGAAGGCGTATATTCAGTGAAATTATGGTTAGTTCGACATGGTGAAACTGAGGCCAATGTTGCCGGCCTTTACAGCGGACACGCTCCGACCCCGCTAACCGAGCGCGGCATGATGCAGGCGCAAACACTCGGCCAGCTGCTGCAGGCGGTAGCGTTCGATCGCGTGCTTTGCAGTGAGCTGGAACGTACCCACATCACCGCCGACCTGCTGCTCGGCACACGGGATATCCCCCGGCAGATTGTCCCCGAACTCAACGAGATGTTTTTTGGCGACTGGGAAATGCGCCATCATCGGGACTTACGGCTCGAAGACGCCGAAAACTATGCCGCCTGGTGCGCGGACTGGCAACATGCGGCGCCCACCAACGGCGAAAGTTTTCAGCACTTCACCCACCGCGTCCGTGCGTTTGCGGAGAAGCTGACGCACCATCCGCAGCCAGACCATCTGCTGATCGTGGGCCATAAAGGTGGACTGAGTCTGCTCATCGCGCTGTTGCTGAAGCTGCCGGCGGAAGCCATGTGGCATTTTCCCGTCGCCCATGGCACATGGAGTGAACTCGAACTGCACGCTGATTTTGCCACGCTGCGGGTATTAAATAGCCAGGCGCGCTGGCAGAAGGAACAAGAATTCCGTGCAGACCATTGACAGGTCAGAGCAGGCTGTTATTCTCCGCAGCCTGGACGTATCGGCTAAACGATGTTTCCAGAAATTGTTTTACAAAAATGGCGATGCAATCACGGGCGATGGATGGGATGATAGCCGCCGCCATCGCTTGCTGACCGACATTTATCCCGACTTTTCGACGAGTTCAGGTATACTGTCAGGCTGTTTATTATTATCAATCTTCACTCACCCAGGGGGAACTCTTGCAGGGTAAAGCACTCCAGGATTTTGTTATCGACAAAATTGATGACCTGAAAGGTCAGGACATCGTTGCCATTGACGTTCATGGCAAATCCAGCATTACAGATTGCATGATTATTTGCACCGGCACCTCTACGCGCCATGTAATGTCCATCGCCGACCACGTAGTACAAGAGTCTCGCGCCGCAGGCATGCTGCCGCTTGGCGTTGAAGGTGAAAGCGCCGCCGACTGGATTGTTGTCGATCTTGGCGACGTCATGGTTCACGTGATGCAGGAAGAGAGCCGTCGTCTGTACGAGCTGGAAAAACTCTGGAGTTAATGCGTGAAGCTGCAGCTGGTGGCCGTTGGCACCAAAATGCCGGACTGGGTTCAGACCGGCTTTAGTGAATATTTGCGCCGTTTTCCAAAAGATATGCCGTTCGAGCTGCTGGAAATCCCTGCCGGTAAACGCGGTAAAAATGCCGACATCAAACGAATCCTCGACAAAGAAGGGGAAATGATGCTGGCAGCCGCAGGTAAAAATCGCATCGTGACCCTGGATATTCCGGGAAAACCGTGGGATACGCCGCAGCTGGCACGAGAGCTGGAGCGCTGGAAACAGGATGGCCGCGACGTCAGCCTGCTCATCGGCGGTCCCGAGGGGCTCTCTCCGGCTTGTAAAGCAGCAGCGGAACAGAGTTGGTCGCTCTCCACCCTCACGTTGCCTCACCCGCTGGTACGCGTACTGGTCGCTGAGAGCCTGTATCGTGCGTGGAGTATTACCACCAACCACCCTTACCACCGTGAATAATGATGACCAGGGTAGACTAAGCAGCGAATGAAATTACAGAATTCTTTCCGCGACTATACGGCTGAATCCTCGCTGTTCGTGCGCCGGGCGCTGGTCGCTTTTTTGGGGATTTTGCTGCTTACCGGCATACTGGTTGCCAATCTTTATAACGTGCAGATCGTTCGCTACACCGACTATCAAACGCGTTCCAACGAAAACCGTATCAAGCTGGTTCCCATTCCGCCCAGTCGCGGCATTATCTATGACCGCAACGGTACGCCGCTGGCGCTGAACCGCACCATCTACCAGCTGGAGATGATGCCGGAGAAAGTCGATAACGTGCAGCAAACGCTGGATGCGTTACGCGACGTCATCGATCTGACCGATGATGACATTGCAAACTTCAAGAAAGAACGCTCGCGTTCCCATCGCTTCACCTCGATTCCCGTCAAGGTCAACCTGAGCGAAGTCCAGGTGGCTCGTTTTGCGGTTAACCAGTACCGCTTCCCCGGTGTCGAAGTGAAAGGCTATAAACGCCGCTACTACCCCTATAATTCCGCGCTGACCCACGTTATCGGCTACGTCTCGAAAATTAACGATAAAGACGTCGATCGCCTCGATAAAGAGGGCAAGCTGGCCAACTATGCCTCCACGCATGACATTGGCAAGCTGGGAATCGAGCGCTATTACGAAGACGTACTGCACGGTCAGACCGGCTATGAAGAGGTTGAGGTCAATAACCGCGGCCGCGTCATTCGCCAGCTCAAAGAGGTGCCGCCGCAGGCCGGGCGCGATATCTATTTGACCCTCGATCTCAAACTTCAGCAGTACATTGAGACCCTGCTCGCCGGCAGCCGCGCTGCCGTGGTCGTCACCGACCCGCGTACCGGCAGCATACTCGCGCTGGTCTCCACGCCGAGCTACGACCCGAACCTGTTTGTGGACGGCATATCCAGTAAAGACTACTCCGCCCTGCTGAACGACCCGAATACTCCGCTGGTCAATCGCGCGACCCAGGGGGTCTACCCGCCGGCGTCGACGGTCAAGCCTTATGTCGCCGTATCGGCCCTCAGCGCGAACGTCATCACCCGCAATACCAGCCTGTTCGACCCGGGTTGGTGGCAGCTGCCGGGCTCTGACAAACGCTACCGCGACTGGAAAAAATGGGGCCACGGGCACCTGAATGTGACCAAAGCGCTCGAAGAGTCTGCGGATACCTACTTCTATCAGGTCGCCTATGATATGGGGATCGACCGCCTCTCTGAATGGATGAGCAAATTCGGTTACGGCCACTATACCGGTATCGATCTGTCGGAAGAGCGTTCCGGGAATATGCCGACCCGCGAATGGAAGCTGAAACGCTTTAAGAAGCCCTGGTACCAGGGTGACACTATCCCGGTCGGCATCGGCCAGGGCTACTGGACCGCAACGCCGATTCAGATGAACAAAGCGCTGATGATCCTGATAAACGACGGTCTGGTAAAAGTGCCGCATCTGCTGCAAAGCACCGTCGAAGATGGTAAGCAGGTTCCCTGGGTTCAACCGCACGAGCCGCCGGTCGGCGATATTCACTCCGGCTTCTGGGAAATCGCCAAGGACGGGATGTTCGGCGTCGCCAACCGTGGCAACGGGACCGCGCATAAATACTTCGCCAGCGCGCCGTATAAAATTGCGGCGAAATCCGGTACGGCCCAGGTGTTTGGTCTGAAAGCCAATGAAACCTATAACGCGCACCGAATCGCAGAACGTCTGCGTGACCATAAACTCATGACGGCGTTTGCCCCTTATAACAATCCCCAGGTTGCTGTTGCCATCATTCTTGAGAACGGCGGCGCTGGCCCGGCGGTCGGCACGATTATGCGCCAGATTCTCGACCACATTATGCTGGGTGATAACAACACAAACCTGCCGAGTGAGAACCCGGCGGTCACGGCGGGTGAGGATCAATAATGACCGATAATCCGAATAAAAAATCACTATGGGATAAAATCCATCTCGATCCGACCATGGTGCTGATTCTGCTGGCGCTGCTGACCTACAGCGCGCTGGTTATCTGGAGCGCCAGCGGCCAGGACATCGGGATGATGGAGCGCAAAATAGGCCAGATCGCCATGGGTGTGGTGATCATGATCTTGATGGCGCAAATCCCGCCGCGGGTGTATGAAGGCTGGGCGCCCTATCTCTATATCTTCTGTATCATTTTGCTGGTGGCGGTTGACGCTTTCGGCGCGATTTCCAAAGGCGCCCAGCGCTGGCTGGATCTTGGCGTCGTGCGCTTTCAGCCGTCGGAAATTGCCAAAATCGCCGTCCCGCTGATGGTCGCGCGCTTTATCAACCGCGACGTTTGCCCACCCTCGCTGAAGAATACCGCCATTGCGCTGGTGCTGATTTTCCTGCCAACCCTGCTGGTTGCCGCCCAGCCCGACCTCGGGACATCGATTCTGATTGCGTTGTCTGGCCTGTTCGTGCTGTTCCTTTCCGGGCTGAGCTGGCGTCTTATCGGCGTGGCGGTGGTGCTGGTTGCGGCGTTTATTCCGATTTTATGGTTCTTCCTGATGCATGATTATCAGCGTCAGCGCGTCATGATGTTGCTCGACCCGGAGACCGATCCGCTGGGCGCCGGCTATCATATTATCCAGTCGAAAATCGCCATTGGCTCCGGCGGATTACGCGGTAAAGGCTGGCTGCACGGCACCCAGTCGCAGCTGGAATTCCTGCCGGAACGCCATACCGACTTTATCTTTGCGGTCCTGGCAGAAGAGCTCGGCCTGATTGGCGTGCTGATTCTGCTGGCGCTCTATATTTTGCTCATCATGCGCGGGCTGTGGATCGCCGCCCAGGCGCAGACCACCTTCGGTCGCGTGATGGCCGGTGGTTTAATGTTGATTTTATTCGTTTATGTCTTCGTAAATATTGGTATGGTGAGTGGTATTTTACCAGTGGTGGGGGTACCGTTGCCGCTGGTCAGCTACGGGGGCTCAGCCCTGATCGTATTGATGGCCGGGTTTGGTATCGTGATGTCGATCCACACCCACAGAAAAATGTTGTCGAAAAGCGTTTAAGGGGTTCGCGATGCGTAAGCAATGGCTGGGGATCTGCATAGCAGCGGGGCTGCTGGCGGCATGTTCGGGTGAAGACGTGCAACAGAAGACGGTCAGCACTCCACAGCCGGCCGTCTGTAATGGCCCAAGCGTGGAAATCAGCGGCGCCGATCCGCATTATGAGACGCCAAATGCCACGGCGAATCAGGATTACGAGCGCGATGGTAAAAGTTATAAAATCGTCCAGGATCCGTCTAACTTTACTCAGACCGGTCTGGCCGCCATTTATGATGCGGAACCCAACAGCAACCTGACGGCATCCGGCGAAGCCTTCGACCCGACGCAGCTTACCGCAGCGCACCCGACGCTGCCGATTCCGAGCTACGTGCGCGTGACGAACGTGGCGAATGGCCGCATGATCGTCGTGCGTATTAACGATCGCGGCCCGTACGGCACCGATCGCGTGATTTCGCTTTCTCGCGCCTCTGCCGATCGCCTGAACACCTCCAATAACACCAAAGTGCGTATCGATCCGATCATCGTCGCAGCGGACGGGTCGCTTTCCGGCCCGGGTATGGCCTGTACTACCGTCGCCAAACAAACCTATGCGCTACCTGCCCGTCCGGATCTTGACGGCGGCGCGGGTGTTTCCAGCGAACCGACGGCGCAAACCGACGTTCGCCCGATCAGCAATGCCACGCTGAAACCGGAAGACAACGTTGGCGCCCCGGTGAACAGCAGCGGCTTCCTCGGCGCGCCGACGCCCCTGAATAGCGGCGTGCTGGAAAGCAGCGAGCCTGCGGTGCAGACTGCTACCCAAAGCGCGCCGGTTACCGCGCCTGGTTCTGTACAAGGCAGCGTCACGCCGGCAGCGCCGGCGGCTGCTGCGACCGCGGCTGTCGCCGCCTCTTCGGCAAGCGCCAGCGGCGATTTTGTCGTCCAGGTCGGTGCCGTCAGCGATCGGGCCCGCGCGCAGCAATATCAGCAGCGCCTGAGCCAGCAGTTTTCCGTGCCTGGCCGCGTCGTGCAGAACGGCGCAGTGTGGCGCATTCAGCTCGGGCCGTTCGCCAGTAAATCGCAGGCCAGCACGGTACAACAGCGCCTGCAAAGCGAAGCTCAGCTGCAATCATTTATTACTCACGCCAACTAAACAGCCAGGGTCGTGGTCCGTACTGTGATGCGCATGAAAAAGTCATTAACAAAGTCATGCGCAATGTCGGATGCCGGTCCACAGAGCATTTGTTATAGTAAGGCACTTTTTTTAACTCCATCACGGATGCCGTTGTTCTGACCATGAAGACCTCTTTCACCGCACGTTTACTCGTTACGGCCCTCTCCGTTGCAGCGCTCTCCTCCGCTGCCCACGCCGATGACCTGAATCTCAAAACCATGATCCCAGGCGCGCCGCAGATTGATGCCGAATCCTGGATTCTTATTGATTACAATTCGGGCAAAGTGCTGGCGGAGAATAACGCTGATTCCCGCCGCGACCCGGCGAGTCTGACCAAAATGATGACCAGCTACGTCATCGGTCAGGCCATGAAAGCGGGAAAATTTAAAGAAACCGACCTGGTGACGGTGGGTAACGATGCGTGGGCAACCGGTAACCCGGTGTTTAAAGGCTCTTCACTGATGTTCCTCAAGCCGGGTATGCAGGTTCCGGTTTCTCAGCTGATCCGCGGCATCAACCTGCAGTCAGGTAACGATGCCTGCGTCGCCATGGCCGACTATGTTGCTGGCAGCCAGGATGCCTTCGTCAGCCTGATGAACAGCTACGTCAATGCGCTGGGCCTGAAAAACAGCCACTTCCAGACCGTTCACGGCCTCGATGCCGACGGCCAGTACAGCTCTGCGCGCGATATGGCGCTGATTGGCCAGGCGCTGATCCGCGATGTACCGAACGAATACACCATCTATAAAGAAAAAGAGTTCACCTTTAACGGCATTCGTCAGCTGAACCGTAATGGTCTGCTGTGGGATAACAGCCTGAACGTCGACGGGATTAAAACCGGGCATACCGACAAAGCGGGCTATAACCTCGTGGCCTCGGCGACCGAAGGCCAGATGCGTCTGATCTCCGCCGTCATGGGCGGCCGCACCTATAAAGGTCGCGAATCCGAAAGCAAAAAGCTGCTGACCTGGGGCTTCCGCTTCTTCGAAACCGTCAATCCGCTGAAAGCCGGGAAAGAGTTCTCTTCCGAACCGGCCTGGTTTGGCGACAGCGATCGCGCTTCGCTGGGTGTCGATAAAGACGTTTATCTGACTATCCCTCGTGGCCGCATGAAAGATCTGAAAGCCAGCTATGTGCTGAACAATACCGAACTGCACGCCCCGCTGCAGAAAAACCAGGTTGTCGGCACCATTAACTTCCAGCTGGATGGTAAAACCATCGATCAGCGCCCTCTGGTGGTCCTGCAAGAAATTCCTGAAGGCAATTTCTTCGGAAAAATGATTGATTACATCAAGTTAATGTTCCACCACTGGTTTGGTTAAAAATCGAACGCTTGAAAGTGTGATTTACATCCCCATATACTAATCATCAAAGTAACCTGATAACTCCCACCCTTCGTGGGAGTTATTATTTTTTGTCGTAACACCGGAGCTGACATGAAAACCAAACTTAACGAACTGCTTGAATTCCCTACTCCATTTACTTACAAAGTAATGGGGCAGGCGTTGCCTGAGCTGGTTGATCAGGTGGTGGAAGTGGTACAGCGCCATGCGCCGGGTGATTACTCTCCACAGGTAAAACCGAGCAGCAAAGGGAACTACCACTCAGTTTCTATCACCATCAACGCAACCCATATCGAGCAGGTCGAAACCCTGTACGAAGAGCTGGGCAATATCGACATCGTCCGGATGGTGCTGTAACCCATTCCCAGACCCGGTCCTGCGCCGGGTCATCTCTCCCCGCTGTGCTGTGATATACTCCCCCCTCAAGTCACTTCTCTCTCTGCGGAGACGTTGTTTTGCAGCATAACAAAATCCTTATCCGTCAACTTGGCCTGCAACCTTACGAACCGGTCTCGCAGGCGATGCATGAATTTACCGATACCCGCGACGACAGCACGCTGGACGAAATCTGGCTGGTAGAACACCCTCCGGTCTTTACTCAAGGCCAGGCGGGAAAAGCCGAACACGTGCTGGTTCCGGGAGATATTCCGGTCATTCAAAGCGATCGCGGCGGCCAGGTGACCTACCACGGGCCAGGGCAACAGGTGATGTATGTTCTGCTGAACCTCAAGCGCCGGAAACTGGGCGTGCGCGAACTGGTGACACTGCTGGAACAGACCGTGGTTAATACGCTGGCGGAATACGCGATTGAATCACATCCACGCGCCGATGCGCCCGGTGTCTATGTCGGCGAGCAAAAAATCTGCTCTCTGGGTTTGCGTATCCGGAAAGGTTGTTCGTTTCACGGGCTGGCGCTGAATATTGCGATGGACCTGTCGCCGTTCCTGCGGATCAACCCCTGCGGCTATGCCGGAATGGAGATGGCCCAAATGCGCCAGTGGCAGCCGGATATTCAACCGCAGATGGTGGCGCCTCATCTGGTAGCCAACCTGCTGGCCCTACTCGGTAACCCGCCTCACGAGATGATTGCCGCCGCTTAACTCCCGCCGGCTCGCGCCCCTGTCACAGGGGCGCGACATCCGCATTATCGCTAGTTAAGCCCTTATCTCTGCAATTAAATGTCATGCGCGGCGCCGCTGGTGAGCCAAAGCGATATGTTCGGGCTGATGCCGGAGCGGATGTTTTTTTGCTGGCGCGAACGGGGTCGCTGGCAAGGCTCGAGACGCTGAATGACCCGAAGAGCGCATTGAGATGTTACCGGCTGAGCGTGCAGGAACCGTTGCTGAATCAGGTCATCGCGGTGGTTTGCCAGTCGTTTAAACAATAAAGCACGTGAGGATAAGCATAAAACAACAACTATTTTACAATTTGCCGAACAGGTAGGCTGCTTTCTGTCCCATATCAATGGTATACTGCCTGTCCTTAATTCAAAAATAGTTGATAATTACAACATTTCCTTGAATTGATTCGCTTTCCTTCGTGACTCGCAACTGGAACACGCACGCTATGAGTAAACCCATTGTGATGGAACGCGGTGTTAAGTACCGCGACGCCGATAAAATGGCCCTTATCCCGGTGAAAAACGTGGCAACTGAGCGTGAAGCTCTGCTCAGAAAACCGGAATGGATGAAAATCAAACTTCCGGCTGACTCGTCCCGTATCCAGGGAATCAAAGCAGCGATGCGTAAGAACGGTTTGCACTCCGTGTGCGAAGAAGCTTCTTGCCCAAACCTTGCGGAATGCTTCAACCACGGAACGGCCACCTTTATGATCCTCGGCGCGATTTGTACCCGCCGCTGCCCGTTCTGTGACGTTGCGCACGGTCGTCCGGTGACCCCGGATGCCAACGAACCGCAGAAACTCGCGCAAACTATCGCCGATATGGGCCTGCGTTACGTCGTCGTGACCTCCGTTGACCGCGACGATCTTCGCGACGGCGGCGCTCAGCACTTTGCCGATTGCATCAGCGCTATTCGTGAGAAAAACCCGACAATAAAGATTGAGACCCTGGTCCCTGACTTCCGTGGCCGTATGGATCGCGCGCTGGATATCCTCACGGTGACTCCGCCGGATGTGTTTAACCACAACCTGGAAAACGTGCCGCGTCTGTATCGTCAGGTTCGCCCGGGCGCCGACTACAACTGGTCGCTGAAACTGCTGGAGCGCTTTAAAGAAGCGCATCCGGAGATCCCGACTAAATCAGGTTTGATGGTCGGTCTCGGCGAGACCAACGAAGAGATCATCGAAGTCATGCGCGACCTGCGTCGCCATGGCGTGACCATGCTCACCCTGGGCCAGTATCTGCAGCCAAGCCGCCATCACCTGCCGGTTCAGCGCTACGTTAGCCCGGACGAGTTTGAAGAGATGAAAGCCGAAGCGATGGCGATGGGCTTCACCCACGCCGCCTGCGGTCCGTTCGTTCGTTCGTCTTATCATGCCGACCTGCAAGCCAAAGGGATGGAAGTGAAGTAAAACTCACTGCCCGGCAATCGCCGCGTGAACGCTTTCGCGCGGCGATCTGTTTTTACCCCGCCCGTCTGACGTTTCCCTGGCCACTGGTAACAACTGGTTGCATTTTTTCCGCATCTTCGCGAACAAGCAATAAAAAGAGGCCGCAACGCTTATCGCTGCAGCCTCTTCAACGTCCAGACTTTCGCCTGTCGGTTACGCCCTCCCGCTGTCGGGGAACGCGCCTTTAATTACTCTTTATGAGAGAGCTTTTGTGCCGGAGCGTCTTCTTCCGCACTGGTTTTCTTTGCGCTATCGTCATCGTCGTTCATGGCTTTCTTGAAGCCTTTGATAGCGGAACCCAGGTCTCCACCCAGCGTACGTAATTTTTTGGTACCAAACACTAAAATAATCAGTGCTGCGACAACCAGCAGTTTGGTAATACTAATCTCACCCATAGCTAACCTTCTTCTCTAAAACAAGCTGCGAATACGCCATCATACACGCGAACAATTAACGGCTATTTGACGCGCGGACACAATAGCAATCTGTAACAAGGTGAATCAAGCCTTGTTTAAAAAAACATCACAATAATTGCGGTGGCGCAAAGCGGCGGTTCTTCAGCACCGGCAAACGCTCGCGAACCTGGCGCAGCGACGCTGTCGAAATGTCGGCAGTAATCATCTGCGGCCCGTCCCCTGCCCCCGCCATTATCGTTCCCATCGGGTCGATAATGCGGCTCTGGCCAATATTGCGGGTTCCGCATTCACCTGCCGCCACAATATAGCAGGTCGTATCCAGAGCCCTGGCCGCCAGTAGCGTGGCCCAATGATACTCCTTCATCGGCCCTTTTACCCACGCGGTGGGTAAAACCAGCACTTCAGCACCGTTAAGTGCCAGCGTTAACGCCAGTTCAGGAAAGCGTAAATCGTAACAGGTCATCAGGCCCACGCGCACCCCGTCGACATCAATCAGCGGCGGGATCTGTTGCCCGGCATCAACAAGTCGCGACTCCTGCATCGCAAACGCGTCATACAAATGGAGCTTCTGATATTGGGCAATAACCTCGCCCTGGCGTATTGCCACCAGCGTATTCGTCGCTCGCCCCTCACCCGAAGGCACATGCAGCGTCAGCACCGTGGTTAAACTATAATTCCGGCTTTCATCACGCAACAGCTGCAGAAAACCGCCATCAATCTCCTGCGCCGACTTTACCGAGAGATCCGGATCGCTGTCGTCGCGCGCCAGCAACGCTTCCGGTAATACCAGCAATGATACTCCCTGCCCGGCCGCCTGGTTCATCAACGCCACGCAGGTACGCGCATTGACTCGCCAGTCCGCCGTAACGGCAAATTGTCCCGCAGCAACCCGCATTCTCTTCTCCCGTCAGGTATTTCGTAGCCAGCGACGTATTTGACGCGCTACACTCAAACCCCTGTATTAACCAAATAGCAGGGAATGAGAGTGTCACAACTACTTTTAGCCGTTTTTGTTGGTGGCGGTACCGGCAGCGTATTGCGCTGGTGGCTTGGAATGAAGTTCAATCCAATGCATCACGCTATTCCCATCGGCACACTCGCGGCAAACCTGCTGGGCGCATTCATCATTGGCGCCGGGCTGGCATGGTTTAACCGCCTGACAAACATTGACCCAATGTGGAAACTGCTGATCACGACCGGTTTTTGCGGCGGGCTGACGACGTTTTCAACCTTCTCATCGGAGGTCGTTTTCCTGCTGCAACAGGGCCGTTTCAGCTGGGCGCTGCTGAATATTCTGGTCAATCTGTTAGGCTCATTCGCCATGACGGCAACGGCATTCTGGCTCTTTTCCCACGCAGCCAGTCGCTAACGGCAGGCAAAAAAAAACCCGCGTTTAGCGGGTTTTTATATTCTACTGACGCAATGCTTAGATAGCGTTTACGTTTGCAGCAGAAGGGCCTTTGGCACCGTTAGTGATTTCGAACTCTACGCGCTGACCTTCAGCCAGAGTTTTGAAACCGTTGGACTGGATTGCAGAGAAATGTACGAATACATCTTTGCTGCCATCTTCCGGAGTAATGAAACCGAATCCTTTGGATTCATTAAACCACTTAACGTTACCTTTAATCTTAGACATCAAAATTACCTTTATATGAAAAAACGACACTGATACTGTGTCGGACACCAGTACATCAATTGTGATGCCTTTTGTCCAGTGCAACTTTATTAAAAAGTGACAAATATCGCTATCTTTTTTAGGAGGTCACGCCTTAGTTGTTGTTTTTTCACGGGACAAACGACTTAGCTCATTTGTTGCTAAGTTATGCCGGTTCTAAAACTGAAAACGGGCCCAGGCAAAGTAGACGTTACCGTTGTTGTAGGTCCCGGGGATATAGGTCATCTGGAAGGTTGCAGGACCATAACCAATGGATGCCAGTGGCAAAATGACCGGAATGGGAATGTAATTCCAGTTATCTCGCGCCGTCACGCCCAGCGTGTACCCCAGACCAAGATGAAAATTGTCGTCTGCTAACGGACGCCAGGTTTTCTCCCAGCCGTAGCCGCCAATCGGCTCCCATTTGTTAAAAGAGTCCTTAAAAGCCATCAGGTACAGGCCATGCCAGTTGCCTTTATCATCCCAGCGCGAAACCCCGAATCCAGCCCCCCACGGACGCTCGTTATACCCATCGGTCTTTTCTTTGTCATAGGCAAAGCGGGCATGCCAGGTAATCGCGGGAACATACAGATCGTAGTGTTCAGGTTCCTGCCAGGTTTGCACGACGTTATCACTTAAGGTGTTATACCCATCGCGAATCGTCGACGTAAACGACGCGTTAGCCGCGCCACAAGAGAGCATTAACCCCAAAAAACCAAGAAAAAACAATACGAAATGACGTTGTCTCAACACTTATCTCTTACCAATATCGATTTTAAAGCGCAATAAGTTAACAAGTATAATCTTAATATTACCTTAACGAAATTAGGTAAGTTTCTGATTTATGATCGGAAAAACAGCAACCTTTTCACCTTGTCGTTTTGTGATAGCGGCCGCCCCTCCGCTGATGATTGCAGGGTTCTCATCGGTTTATTGATTTGCGTCAGCATGTTTCGCCCATTAATTAGGCACATTCGCTCACTTAATTTTCTCTTCACTTTATTTATTAGCAGATTCTTTGGGTAAAAGGCTTAGGGGTAAAAAATGCTTACGCTAGTTGAGATCCTGATCGGGGTTGTGGTCATTGTGGGTGTTGCCCGCTATATCATAAAAGGGTATTCCGCCACCGGCGTGCTGTTCGTCGGCGGTTTGGCGTTACTCATCGTCAGCGCGTTGATGGGGCACAAGATTTTACCCGGCGATACGAAAAGCACGGGGTATTCCGCGACCGATATCATCGAATACGTCAAAATCCTCCTGATGAGCCGCGGCGGCGATTTGGGCATGATGATTATGATGCTCTGCGGCTTCGCCACCTATATGACCCATATTGGCGCTAACGATATGGTGGTAAAGCTGGCCTCAAAGCCGCTGCGCTATATTAACTCCCCCTATCTGCTGATGATCGCCGCCTATTTCGTGGCCTGTCTGATGTCGCTGGCCGTCTCCTCGGCAACCGGTCTGGGCGTTCTGCTGATGGCCACGCTGTTCCCGGTGATGGTGAACGTCGGTATCAGCCGCGGCGCCGCGGCGGCAATTTGTGCCTCGCCGGCCGCGATTATCCTCTCTCCGACCTCCGGCGACGTGGTGCTGGCCGCCAAAGCCGCAGAAATGCCGCTCATCGACTTCGCGTTTAAAACCACGCTGCCGATCTCCATCGTCGCGATTATCAGCATGGCCATTGCCCACTACTTCTGGCAGCGCTATCTGGATAAAAAAGAGAATGTCGTTCACGAAATGCTTGATGTGAATGAGATCACCACTACCGCCCCCTCCTTCTACGCCCTTCTGCCCTTTACGCCGATTATCGGCGTACTGATTTTCGACGGGAAATGGGGCCCGGAGCTGCATATTATTGCCATCCTCGTACTCTGCATGCTGCTGGCGGCCGTGCTGGAGTTCGTTCGCGGCTTTAATACCAAAAATGTTTTCGCCGGACTGGAAGTCGCCTACCGCGGCATGGCCGATGCCTTCGCCGGCGTCGTCATGCTGTTAGTGGCCGCAGGCGTCTTTGCTCAGGGCCTGAGCACCATTGGCTTTATCAATAGCCTGATCTCAATCGCCACATCATTTGGCTCGGCGAGCATCATTTTAATGCTGGTGCTGGTGATTCTGACCATGCTGGCGGCAATGACCACCGGTTCCGGTAATGCGCCGTTTTACGCCTTCGTCGAGATGATCCCGAAATTAGCCCACTCTTCAGGCATCAACCCGGCCTATCTGTCCATTCCTATGCTACAGGCTTCAAACCTGGGTCGGACTATTTCGCCGGTCTCGGGCGTGGTGGTAGCCGTTGCCGGGATGGCCAAAATCTCCCCCTTTGAAGTAGTGAAACGGACCTCTGTTCCGGTTATCGTCGGTCTGCTGGTGGTGATTATCGCCACCGAAGTTCTGGTGCCCGGTAGCGCACTTTAATAAACGCGAAAAGGCGCCAGCAGGCGCCTTTTTTATGCTTTAATCATTTCCTGTAAATCATTGTCACCCACTATCAGGATTAAAAATGTTCAGGAAGGATTTCGTCGCCATTGCCCTTTTACTGACGGCAACCCAGGCCGGCGCTGAACCACTCACCGCAACGCAGTATAGCGATTTCGACCGTTATGTACTGGCTTTGTCATGGCAAACGGGATTCTGCCAGAGCATGCATGACAGAAACCGTAGCGAGCCGGAAGAGTGTCGCTTGCAGCAGGAATTACCGAATAAAGCGGATTTCCTGACGGTACATGGCCTCTGGCCTGGCTTGCCAAAATCCATTGCTGCCCGGGGCGTCGACGATCGGCGCTGGATGCGTTTTGGCTGTGCCACCCGCCCTGTCCCCAACATGCCTGAAGTTAAAGCCGGGCGTAAATGCCAGGCCGCTGAAACCGGGCTGTCGCTCGAGATGGCGAATAAACTCAATAGCGTAATGCCAGGAGCCGGCGGCAATTCGTGTCTCGAGCGTTATGAGTATGCGAAACACGGCGTCTGCTTTGGCTTCGATCCCGATAGCTACTTTGGCACGATGGTGCGTCTTGATAGTGAAGTGAAGCAGAGCCCGCTGGGCCTCTTTCTGGCGAAACACTACGGGCAGAGCGTCAGCCGCGATGAGTTCGATACCGCGGTCGCGCAGGCATATGGTCAGCAGAGCGTGAAAGCATTTAAGCTGACCTGTAACGGCAATCCGGCTTATTTAACCGAAATGCAAATCGCCATCAAAGCGGAGGCCATCAATCAGCCGCTTTCAGCCAATAGCCTCTTGCCCCAGCCTCATCCGGGGAATTGCGGCAAACAATTTATCATTGATAAAGCCGGCAACTGATGATTCGGCGGCGTAAGCCGCCGGTAGATTATGCGCGAATAAAATCGAGCAAATCCTGGTTAATCTGGTGTTTATGGGTTGTACAGATCCCGTGAGACCCACCCTGATAGACCTTTAATTCGCCGTCAGGCAGTAGCTGCGCCGCCACTTTACCGCAGGTTTCAAACGGGACAATCTGGTCATCATCCCCATGAATCACCAGCGTCGGGATTGTCATCTTACGCAGGTCCTCACGGAGATCGGTTTCAGAAAACGCTTTAATACAGTCATAAAGCGCTTTGATTGACCCCTGCAACCCCTGCTCGACAAACCCTTCGCGTACCGCTTTTGACTCTTTGGCGCCGTCCCGATTGTAGCCGTAGAAAGCTGCGCTCAGCTCATAGAAGAACGCCCCGCGATCCTCGATAACGCCCTCTCTGATACTGTCGAAGACCGCTTTGGGTACGCCGTTCGGGTTAAAATCCGTCTGAATCATAATCGGCGTCACGGCGCCAATCAGCACCGCTTTCGCCACTCGGTCAGTCCCGTGCCGGCCGATATAACGCGCGACTTCTCCGCCGCCGGTTGAGTGTCCGACATGAATGGCATCACGTAAGTTCAGATGGGCGGTGAGCTGAGCCAGATCGTCGGCATAGCGATCCATGTTGTGGCCATCCCAGGGCTGCGCCGAACGACCATGCCCCCGACGATCGTGAGCAATCACACGGAATCCATGCGATCCAAGAAACAACATTTGATCTTCAAAAGCATCAGCCGTTAACGGCCAGCCGTGGCTGAACACCACCGGTTGCCCGCTGCCCCAGTCTTTAAAATACAGATAACTACCGTCGTTAAGAGTAAGTTTGTCAAAACCGCTCATTTCAGTCTCCTGTACTGGAAGGGTACTACCTGATACCGCTTAAAAAGGATAAGACAGATTTTTCACTTGCGACGGCAGTATCATAAATTTCATATGTCCCTTTCGGCGATCATCACTTAATGTGCGTTTAATCACTTCAAACCGCCGACAAGTCTCAGTATGATGGGACGACATTAACCCTTGCCTTTTCGGTGAGGGTTTTCTTTTACGGACAGGTTCCTGGATAACACGGAGTATGCGATGACCAGACCCGCAATCATCATTAATGAGCTCGATGCAGAACGCATCGACAGGCTGCTCGAACAGCCGGCTTTCGCGAATTCCCCGGTGGCAGATGCGCTGAACGACGAACTGGATCGTGCACAAATGCTGGCGCCCGAAGCGATGCCGCATGATGTTGTCAGCATGAACAGTAAAGTCAGATTTCGCGATTTGACCAGCGGTGAAGAACGCGTGCGGACACTGGTGTTTCCCTCGCAGGTGACCGACAGCGCAACCCAACTTTCCGTGCTCGCCCCCGTTGGTGCCGCGCTGCTCGGCCTGAAAGTCGGCAGTGCGATCCACTGGGAATTACCGGGCGGGGCATCGGCCCATCTCGAAGTACTGGAGCTGCTTTACCAGCCGGAAGCCGCAGGTGAGTTTCATCGTTAATTATCCCGCTGCCTGAGGCGTTTCACGCTTTATTCAGAGGATGTCTTCGCATCCTCTTTCTGCCCCCCACCCTCTCTCCTGGCGCTGACAAAATTTTACCCCTCTCTTCGTCTGAGCTGACAGTTTTGCGAGCTGAATGACACTATATCTTCCTATAATGTGTTGATATAGAAACAGTCGAACAAGGAGGAATGCATATGTATAAAACTATCATTATGCCCGTTGATGTTTTTGAGATGGAGTTGAGCGACAAGGCCGTCCGCCACGCGGAATTTTTGGCTCAGCAGGATGGGATTATTCACCTGCTCCACGTATTACCCGGATCGTCCAGCTTCACAATGAGCCGCTTTACCGCCGATCTGCGCCGTTTTGAAGAGCATCTACAGCACGAGGCGGAAACGCGTCTGAAAACAATGGCCGGTCATTTCAGCATCGACCCTTCGCGGATTAAAATGCACGTCCGCTTTGGTAACGTGCGGGACATGGTGAATGAACTGGCGAACGAAATTAAAGCCGATGTGGTGGTGATTGGTTCGCGCAACCCGTCTATCAGCACGCACTTACTTGGCTCTAATGCCTCAAGCGTCATCCGCCACGCCCATATTCCGGTGATGGTCGTTCGGTAACACCGAACGATAAAAGAAGAGGCTACCCTGGGGTAGCCTCTTTTATATGCAGGTGTAGTCTTACTTTATTATGCGGTTTTGGTACGAATCAGATAATCGAACGAACTCAGGGAAGCTTTCGCCCCCTCGCCCGCGGCGATAATGATCTGTTTGTACGGTACGGTTGTGCAGTCGCCGGCGGCAAACACGCCCTTGACGTTGGTTTCACATTTCGCGTCGATGATAATTTCACCCATCCGGTTACGCTCGATGGTGCCTTCCAGCCAGTTGGTGTTCGGCAGCAGTCCAATCTGCACGAAAATCCCCGCCAGCTCGATATGGTGTTCATCACCGCTGACCCGGTCACGATACTGCAGGCCGGTCACTTTGCTACCATCGCCCGTCACTTCAGTGGTCTGCGCATTGAGAATGATATCGACATTTTTCAGGCTGCGGACTTTATCCTGCAGGACCTGGTCGGCTTTCATTTCCGGCGCGAACTCCAGCAGGGTCACATGTTCTACCAGACCAGCCAGATCGATGGCCGCTTCAACGCCGGAGTTACCGCCGCCGATAACCGCCACGCGTTTACCTTTAAACAGCGGGCCGTCGCAGTGTGGGCAATAGGTCACCCCTTTGGTGCGGTACTGATCCTCACCCGGCACGTTCATGTTGCGCCATTTTGCCCCGGTGGCGATGATCACGCTGCGTGCTTTCAGCACCGCGCCGGAGGCCGTTTCAATTTGGTGCAGGCCGCCTTCTACCGAAGCCGGAATCAGTTTCGATGCGCTCTGAGAGTCAATCACATCCACAGCATAGTCGCTGACGTGCGCTTTTAACGCCCCGGCCAGCTTCTGCCCTTCCGTTTTCGGTACAGAGATGTAGTTTTCGATATCCACGGTATCCAGCACCTGGCCACCGAAACGTTCACCCATCAGGCCGGTACGAATGCCTTTACGCGCAGAATAGACCGCCGCTGCGGCGCCTGACGGGCCGGAACCGACGATCAGCACATCGTAAGCATCGCGTTTATTCAGCTCTTCCGCCGCCCGTTTTTCGGCGCCGGTATCGACTTTAGCGACGATTTCCGCCAGCGTCATACGGCCCTGACCGAACTCCTGGCCATTCATAAAGACAGCCGGAACGCCCATCACGTTGCGGTCGGTAATCTCATTCTGGAAAGTCCCGCCGTCAATCGCCGTATGTTTGATACGCGGATTCAGTACCGCCATCAGGTTCAGCGCCTGCACGACATCCGGGCAGTTATGACAAGAGAGCGAGTAATAGGTTTCAAACTCAAAATCACCGTCCAGATCGCGGATCTGTTCGAGCAGTGACTGGGTCTCTTTAGAGGGATGACCGCCGGTCCACAGCAGCGCCAGCACCAAAGAGGTAAATTCATGTCCCAGCGGAGAACCGGCAAAGCGCGGCCCCTGGAGGGATCCAGGATTGGCAATCAGGAACGAGGGCTTGCGGACAGGCAAGCTGTTATCTTCTCTGAAGGTCACTTTTTCCGACAGTTCGGCGATTTCAGCCAGCAGTTCCTTGATTTCTGCCGATTTTGCGCTGTCATCCAGCGTGGCAACCAGCTCAACAGGTTTAGTCAGTTTCTCAAGGTAGGCCTTGAGCTGGGTTTTCATGTTGGTGTCGAGCATTTTTAATCTCCTGCTTAAAAAACATCATCATGCAAGCTGCCTTGCGGGCGGCCTGAATGCGGCTTGCATCATGGTGTTGGAATAAAACGGGCGCAGATGCACCCGCTTGAGGATAAATTCGCAAGCATTTCGTGTTACAGGAAGGCGGCAAGCTTATGAATCCCCGGGAGCTTACATAAGTAAGTGACCGGGGTAATTAAGCGTCGCCAACACACCTGTGGCATGAAAGACGCCGGAATTTTTAGATTTTACCGACCAGGTCCAGAGACGGAGCCAGAGTCGCTTCACCTTCTTTCCATTTCGCCGGGCAAACTTCACCTGGGTGAGAAGCAACGTACTGAGCAGCTTTGATTTTACGCAGCAGGTCAGATGCGTCGCGGCCGATACCTTCAGCGGTAACTTCGATAGCCTGGATGATACCCTGCGGGTCAACAACGAAGGTTGCGCGGTCTGCCAGACCTTCGTCTTCACGCATGTTGTCGAAGTTACGGGTCAGGGCGCCAGTCGGGTCGCCGATCATCGCATATTTGATTTTCGCGATGGTGTCAGAGCTGCTGTGCCATGCTTTGTGGGTGAAGTGGGTATCGGTAGAAACGGAGTACACGTCTACGCCCAGTTTCTGCAGTTCTTCGTAATGGTCTGCAACGTCGCCCAGTTCAGTCGGGCATACGAAGGTGAAGTCAGCCGGATAGAAGAAGAATACGCTCCAACGGCCTTCGGTGTCTTTTTCGGTAACTTCGATGAATTCACCGTTTTTGAATGCCTGGTTTTTAAAAGGTTTGATTTTAGTGTTAATCAAGGACATCTATACTTCCTCCGTGTTTTCGTTGAGGTCTAAGTTAACGAACTTTTCCTGATTCGACCAATGCGTTTGCATTATCAAATCAATAAGCGATATCTAACAACCGGAACAAGACAGCTTTGTGAACCCGTCGCGACAATCGCCGCGTTTCGTTACTTTTGCATCCCGTGGCACTGAAAGTAAAAAGGCCGCCCTGTTCAGGCGGCCCCGTTACCTGAAATACCCGCAGGTAGGTTCAGTGCCAGACAAGCTGGCTATGTGTTGCGCTCTACATTACCTTAATGTAACAGCAAGGCCGATTACACCATCCGCAGTATTAAAGGGCAATCCACCCGCGAGCAGGTCTTACCTATAGCTGTGATAGGCTTCATCATCTTTTCACCTTATACATTGATTTAAAAGGAATAATCATGTTAAAGCGTCTGTTTTTTCTGAGTTTTTTACCCTTTTTCTGCCAGGCTGAAGATCTCCCGGCTCCCGTAAAAGCGATAGAAAAACAGGGAATTACCATTATTAAGCCCTTTGAAGCGCCGGGTGGAGTGAAGGGATGGCTGGGGAAGTATCAGGATATGGGGGTCGCTATCTATCTGACCCCCGACGGCAAGCACGCCATTTCCGGCTATATGTACGATGAAAATGGCAATAACCTGAGCGAACAGCTGTTCCAGAAAGAGCTCTATACGCCGGCAGGCCAGGCGATGTGGAAGAAAATGGAGGCCGCCAGCTGGCTACAGGAAGGGAAAAAGGAGGCGCCGATCATTCTGTATGTCTTTGCCGATCCCTTCTGCCCGTACTGCCTGCAATTCTGGCAACAGGCGCGTCCGTGGGTAGAGTCAGGCAAAGTACAGATTCGCACGCTGTTGGTTGGCGTCATCAAACCCGAAAGCCCGGCAACGGCCGCCGCAATTCTCGCCACCCAGGATCCGGCGAAAACCTGGCGTGATTACGAACAATCCGCCGGTAAAATGCCTATTAAGCTCCCGGCTCATCTCTCCCCGGAAAAAATGAAGATCGTCAGCGAGAATCAGCAGCTAATGGATGAACTCGGCGCGAACGCAACGCCGGCCATTTACTACATGAACAAAGATAATATGCTGCAGCAGGTGGTCGGACTGCCTGAAGCCGACAAGCTGCAGGTCATGATGGGAGAAAAGTAACCCCTCAGCTCTGCTTTCTGGCCAGGTTCCTGAGCAAAAAGAACCTGGCTTACGCCTCTCCAGTCATATACATTCAGTAATGGCGAAGAATAAACGCCAGCATGAATTCACCAAATCAATAATTACAAAAAATAAAATACAAAATATTAATCATTTTTATCACCACGACTTAATCCGGACATTAGCCATGGCGAATCTTTACGGCCTGAAAAAATTCGATCTTAACTTGCTGGTTATTTTTGAATGCATCTATCAACATCTGAGCATCAGTCGGGCGGCGGAAACATTGTTTATTACCCCCTCCGCCGTCAGCCAGTCACTGCAACGCCTGCGCACTCAGCTTAACGATCCTCTGTTTATTCGTTCGGGGAAAGGAATTACGCCCACCAAAACGAGCGTCAACTTGCATTATCTCCTCGAAAAAAACTTAAGCCAGCTTGAGAAAACGATTTCTATGGCCAACCCGGCCAACTTTAAAAAACGTTTTGTCATTTATAGCCCACAGTTATTTATTACCCCCGATGCGTCACAATTCATCCACGCCCTCTACCAGAGCGGCAATATGCAGGTGGAACACCATGACCTGCAGCTCACCAGCGGGTCGGTGGAGAGCCTACTCTCACAGCGCAAGGCGGACCTGATACTCAGTTTGTCCCCCTGTAAAAGCGCGGAGACACTCTGTCAGCCCTTCCGGGAGGCTGAGATGGTACTGGTCTGTGGCCAACACCATCCGCGGGCCGATGAACTCAACGATCGGCAGGCCATCATGCGGGAAAGTTTCGCCGCCTATCTTTCCAGTGAGGTCGGCATAAAGAACTTTCATGCGCACATGAAAAAAAGTTTGCCGGAGCGAATGATTGCCTTTCGCAGCGATTCTCTGATAGCGATTGTCAATATGATTAACCAGACCGACCTTATCGGCTTTGTTCCTAAAGCTCTATTTAACCACCCGCTTTTCAATCTGAAATTAATACCACTGCCCGTTCCGGCGCCATCTATTATGATCTACATGATTTATCACCAGACGCAGATAAATACGCCCATATTCTCCTCGCTGATCGACAAGATAATCCAGCCGCAACCTCAGATAAATAATTCATAACTTGAATGGTTTAATAAAAACCAATACACCACACAAATGCACAGCATAAAGAATGACGATGATGGCTTTCTGTCGTAGCATGATATGCAATCAGATCGTCAACTGCAGTTAAGGAACAGAGACCGTGACATTAATAAAACTTCCGTTACCCGAGTCCGTTCTGCAGGCCGCGCAGAAACGCATTGAATGGGTGATGGATAATTTCCCACGTATCTGTGTCTCTTTTTCCGGGGGCAAGGATTCCACCCTGATGTTACATCTGACCGCGCTTCACGCGCGATGTACAGGCCGCAAAATTAGCGTGCTGTTTATCGACTGGGAAGCGCAGTTTTCCTGCACCATTACCCATTGTGAAGCGCTGCGGGAAACGTATCAGGATGTCATCGAACGATTTTTTTGGGTTGCTCTGCCGCTAACCACGCAGAACTCACTCAGCCAGTTCGCTCCGGAATGGCAATGCTGGGAACCAGGCTCCCATGGGTACGCCAGCCTCCTCCACATGCCATTACCGACCCCGGCTATTTTTCTTTTTACACCCCGGGGATGAGCTTCGAAAACTTTGTTCGCGAATTCGCCGACTGGTTTTCCGCTAACCGTCCCGCGGCGGTCTTAGTCGGCATCCGCGCGGATGAATCCCTTAACCGATTCATCACCATCTCGTCGCGCCGCAAACAGCGCTTTGCCGATGACAAGCCCTGGACCACCGCAGCGCCGGGGGGCCACGCGTGGTACGCCTACCCTATTTATGACTGGAAAACCGCTGATATCTGGACCTGGTTTGCCAAAAGCGGACTCGCCTGTAACCCACTCTATAATCTGATGTATCAGGCCGGCGTACCGCTGCGCTACATGCGTATCTGTGAACCTTTCGGTCCGGAACAACGCCAGGGGCTTTGGCTTTATCACGTACTGGAACCTGAGCGCTGGGCCGCCATGTGTCAGCGGGTGAGCGGCGCGTGCGGCGGCGGCATCTACGCCGGCCAGGATAACCAGTTCTACGGGCATCGCAAGCTGGAGAAGCCCGGACATCATAGCTGGAAGAGCTACGCCCTGTTTTTACTCGACAGCATGCCGGAAAAAACGGCCGAACATTACCGGAATAAAATTGCCGTCTATCTGCGCTGGTATCAAAAGCAGGGGATGGAGGAGATACCTGACCTCCAGAAGGCCGATACCGGCGCGAAGGATATTCCGTCCTGGCGACGTATCTGCAAGGTGCTACTGAATAACGATTACTGGTGCCGCATGCTCTCTTTCAGTCCAACCAAATCCAGCCATTACCGGCGCTACCGCGAACGAATGAGTCAAAAACGCCAGCAGTGGGGAATCCTATGCAACAACAAATAATGCAGGATCTTGAGCGCTATCTGAACACGCTTTCGCAGGCAGAACGCATTGAGGCGCTGAATGCTTTTCGCCAGCTTTTGCACGACTACAGTCCGTTCAAATCGCATCCCGTTGACTGTGTGCTGTGGGTAAAACAGGAAAGCGTTGCGCCAAATGATTACAACCCCAACAACCTCGCCCCGCCGGAAAAACGTCTGCTGCTCACTTCGCTGGAAACGGACGGTTTTACGCAACCCATCGTGGTGCTCAGACAAGATGAGGCGCGCTACACCATCGTTGACGGATTCCATCGTCACGAGCTGGCCAGCAACAAAGCGCCGTTAAAACAGCAGTTGAACGGCTATCTCCCGGTCACCTGCCTGGAAAACCATTCAGCCACTCGCGATACGCTGATGGCCGCCACTATTCGCCATAACCGCGCGCGGGGCCGCCATCAGATCCCGGCCATGTCGAGTATCGTCCATGAACTGGCGAATCTTGGCTGGTCTGACGCTAAAATCAGTCAAGAGCTGGGTATGGATGCTGACGAAGTGTTACGCCTGAAACAAATTAATGGTCTTGCCGAACTGTTTGGCGACCGGCAATTTTCTCAGGCGTGGACCGTAAAATAGCTACAGCTGGCAGAGACGTTCCGCTGCGGCCAGCAAAGTTGCCGGCTGTTTTGCAAAGCACAGGCGTATGAGTTTGTGCGGGAACGGATCGGCGCAGAACACCGACAGCGGGATCGCCGCGACGCCCACCTCGGTTGTCAACCAACGGCAGAAGCTCACATCGTCGAGATCGGAAATCGCGCTGTAGTCAGCCAGCAGGAAGTAGGTGCCCTCGCAGGGCAGAATCTCCAGACGGCTACTGCGCAGGGCATCGACAAACAGATCTCGCCGCTCGCGGTAGAATTCCGGCAGCTGGCGATAGTGCTGCGGCTCATGGCGCAGCATGTCGGCGATAGCCAGCTGGGCGGGCGTATTCACCGCGAAGGTCAGATACTGATGAACCTTGCGCAGCTCAGCGCTTATTGCCGCCGGCGCCACGCAGTACCCCACTTTCCAGCCGGTCATGTGGAAGGTTTTGCCAAATGAAGAGACCGCCACCGCCCGCTCGCGCAGCTGAGGGTGTGCCAGTACGCTGGCATGCCCGTGCGGCGCAAAGCAGATATGCTCATAGACCTCATCGCTGATCACATAAATTTCGCGATCGGCAATCGCCTGCCACAGCGCGGCAAAATCCTCGCCCTGCCAGACCGTCGCCGACGGGTTATGTGGCGTATTGAGAATCACCAGCCGGGTGCGCTCGCTAAGCGCTGCGGCAAATTCTTGCCAGTCAACGCGAAAATGCGGCGGCTGCAGAGCGATACGTTTCAATACGCCGCCGGATAACTCTACGGCCGGCGCGTAGCTGTCGTAGCTGGGGTCAAAACAGATGACCTCGTCGCCGGCGCGTACCAGCGCGGCGATCGCCGCGTAGAGCGCTTCGGTCGCCCCCGCCGTGACGGTAATATCGCTATTTGCATCCGGGCGATGGCCGTACAGTTCGGCGGTTTTATCGGCGATCGCTTCACGTAATGCCGGGACACCGGTCATCGGCGCGTACTGGTTAGCCCCCTGAGCGACATGATACGCCAGGCGCTCCTGCAGGTAGCGCGGCCCGTCAAAATCCGGGAACCCCTGCGACAGATTGATCGCCCGGTGTTCCTGCGCCAGCGCGCTCATTTGTGTAAATATGGTGGTGCCAAGAGAAGGAAGTTTACTTTCAGGAATCAGTGGCTTATTACTCATTTTATAATTACCGATTGTAATGCTGTTGTTGAAGCCACTATAACACGATGTTAATATTTGGCAATCAAGACGCTTAGACGTCTAAATGATAATGTTATGCCGGTTCTCGCCTGAAGCAGCCCATCACGGCGCACCGCCCACTCTGGAGAAACCATGATCCGCGCTATCGTGACCGATATTGAAGGCACCACCAGCGACATTTCTTTTGTCCACAACGTTCTGTTTCCGTACGCCCGCGAGCGGCTAGCGGCCTTTGTCACCGCGCAACAGTACGCCGATCCGGTGAAGACTATCCTTGATAATCTGCGAGCGGAAATCGGTAACCCCGCCGCCAGCACCGCCGAACTGATTGATACCCTGCTGGCCTTTATGGACGAAGACCGCAAGTCAACGGCGCTCAAGGCGCTGCAGGGTATTATCTGGCGCGAAGGCTATGTTAATGGCGACTTTACCGGCCATCTCTATCCGGACGTTCTGCCCGCGCTGGAAAAATGGAAGTCCCAGGGAATTGATTTATATATATATTCCTCTGGCTCCATCGCGGCGCAGAAATTGTTATTTGGCTACAGCGACGAAGGTGATATTACTCATCTGTTCAGTGGCTATTTCGATACCTTGACGGGAGCCAAGCGAGAAACGCAGTCCTATCGCAATATTGCCGAACAGCTGGGGCATCATCCGGCAACGATTCTGTTCCTCTCCGATATTCATCAGGAGCTGGATGCGGCAGAAGCCGCCGGTTTTCGTACGATCCAGCTGGTGCGCGGCGACCGCGATCCTGCCAGCCATCACCCGCAAGTTCAGCGTTTTGACGACATTCATCCGGAGCAGATCCCAGCATGAGCGCATTAACGATTTATTCAGAAAAAGACGCCGGTACCCCTCTCTGGCAAAGCACCGACGGCGATGAAATCCAGCAGCAGCTCAACGCCAAAGGCGTGCGCTTCGAACGCTGGCAGGCCGACCGCGATCTGGGTGTCTCCCCGACGCCGGAAACGGTGATTGAGGCCTATCAGCACGCCATTGACAAACTGGTCGCTGAAAAAGGCTACCAGAGCTGGGACGTGATCAGCCTGCGCGCCGATAATCCGCAGAAAGAGGCGCTACGCGCGAAGTTTCTCAACGAACACACCCACGGTGAAGACGAGGTCCGCTTTTTTGTTGAAGGCGCCGGGCTGTTCTGCCTGCATATCGGCAACGAGGTGTTTCAGGTACTGTGCGAGAAGAACGATTTGATTTCGGTACCGGCCGACACGCCGCACTGGTTTGATATGGGCTCGGAACCCAACTTCACCGCTATCCGCATTTTCGACAACCCGGAAGGCTGGGTAGCGAAATTTACCGGCGACGATATCGCCGACGCCTACCCGCGGCTGGCATAACGCCGCAATGCAATAATGCCGGGTGGCGGCTACGCCTGACCCGGCCTACAACGTCCCCAGCTTTCCATAGGCCCGCGCAGCTGGGTTTGCTCCGCAGCCTGGGCGGGCGATAAACCGGCCCTGTCCCAGCTGGCGGCTACGCCTGACCCGACCGACAGCGTCCCCAGCTTCCCGTAGGCCCGTGCAGCCGGGTTTGCTCCGCAGCCTGGGCGGGCGATAAACCGACCCTGTCCCAGCTGGCGGTTACGCCTGACCTGACCGACAACGTCCGCAGCTTCCCGTAGGCCCGTGCAAGCGAAGCGCCGCCGGGCAACACCCCCCCCTAACCCCTAATAAACCCCGGCGGATCGAAAGCGGTAATCGGCGGTAACGGTTCGCGCCATGGTTCGATCTCCACCCGGCAGGTCTGGGCGCTACAGCCCTGTCCCAGCTGGCGGTTACGCCTGACCTGACCGACAACGTCCGCAGCTTCCCGTAGGCCCGTGCAAGCGAAGCGCCGCCGGGCAACACCCACTCCCTAACCCCTAATAAACCTCGGCGGATCGAAGGCGGTAATCGGTGGTAACGGTTCACGCCATGGTTCGATCTCCACCCGGCAGGTCTGGGCGCTACAGCCCTGACCCAGGCGCGAACTGCCGCGATCTTCGGTCAATACGTTCGGATTGCCATGCTTGTCCAGCGAACCTTTGACCTTCGGATCCAGCGGGTCGTACCAGGCTCCCGTTGACATCTGCACCACCCCCTTGAGGATCTGCTCGCTAAGATGCACCCCGGCGAGAATCGCCCCGCGGGCGTTATACACCTTCACCACGCTGCCTTCGACAATGCCCCGCGCCTGCGCATCCTGCGGATGCATCCACAGCGGCTCGCGGCCCTGAATTTTCGTCGCCCGGCTGACGCTGCCGTGATCGTACTGGCTGTGCAGACGGGTGCGTGGCTGGCTGGAGAGCAGATGCAGCGGCCAGCGCCCGGCCTCCGCCTGCTGCCGGGCCGCCTCTTCTGTATCCCACCACGGGTGGCCTGGGCATTCGCGATAGCCAAAAGCGGCAATCGTTGCCGAGTAGAGTTCAATTTTGCCGGAGGGAGTGGATAGCGGATAGCGCTGCGGGTCGGCGCGGAACTCCGCCAGAAAGACCTGCGGTTTTTCCGGGGCACGATATTCCAGCACGCCCTGCTGCCAGAACTCATCGAACGAAGGCAGCTCAATCCCCTCTTCCTGCGCCCGCGGCCGGGAGGCTTCATAAATCTGCCGCAGCCACTGGCCGGCGTCCCGCCCTTCACTAAACTGCTCGCCAATGCCCAGCCGCGCCGCGAGATCGCAGAAAATCGCGTAATCATCGCGCGCCTCACCCACCGGCGGGATCTGGGCGCTCATGGCTATCATAAAGCCGTCGTGACCACCGCTGCCGATATCTTCACGCTCCAGCGAGGTGGTTACCGGCAACACGATATCGGAGAATTTAGCCTGCGCGGTCCAGTACTGCTCGTGGACCACCACCGTTTCCGGCCGCCGCCACGCTTCACACAGCTGGTTGAGATCCTGATGGTGATGGAACGCGTTCCCCCCCGCCCAGTACACCAGGCGGATATCGGGATAGCGCAGACGCTGGCCGTCAAACTCGTACTCCTCGCCGGGATGCAGCAGCATATCCGCCAGTCGCGCCACCGGGATCACGCTGCTGACCGCATTTTCTCCGGCCGGTAAGCGCGGGCCGGAGAACGCTTTACGCGAGGCTCCCGCCAGGTTGGTGCAGGCGTAACCGAAGCCCAACCCGCCGCCCGGCGTACCGATTTGCCCCAGCAGCGCGGTCAGCGCTACCGTGGCCCAGTAGGCCTGTTCCCCCTGGCGCGCGCGTTGAATGGACCACGAGATATTCACCATCGTACGCTGGCTGGCCATCATCCGCGCCAGAGAGACAATGTCTTGTTCAGCAATACCGGTAATCGCCGCCGCCCAGCGCGGCGTTTTCGCTATCCCGTCGCTCTCGCCGAGCAGATAAGCGCGATACGGTTCAAAGCCTACCGTATGGCTGGCGACAAATTGCGCATCGTACAAAGATTCCACTATCAGCACGTGGCACAGCGCCAGCAGCAGGGCCGTATCGGTGCCCGGACGAATCGCCAGCCACTGCGCGCTCTCCACGGCGCTGAGATCGTTACGCACCGGGCTGATGTTGACAAAGCGCGTTCCCCCTTCCTGCATTTTATCCAGCCAGTGCTTCAGCATATGGTCATTGGCGCCGCCGCCGTTGACCTGCGCATTACGCAGCGGTAAACCGCCGATGGCGACAAACAGCTGGCACTCGCGCGCCAGCTCAGAGAAGTGAGTATGCTGGCGATGCAGCGAACTGAGCGGCCCGAGCACATGCGGCAAAATGCGCTCCCCGGCGGCGCTGCTGTAGGTATTGGTGCTGGCGGTGTAGCCGCCGAAGGTTTTCAGGAAACGATGCAGCTGGCTCTGGGCATGGTGAAAACGTCCGGCGCTGGCCCAGCCGTAAGAGCCACCAAAAATCGCCTCGTTGCCGCAGCGCGTCTTCAGCGAAGTCAGCTCGCGGGCCAGCAGGTCAAGCGCGACCTCCCAGCTCACCTCCACGAAAGGCTCTGTGCCCCGCCCCTCGCGGGAAGCCGGACCATTTTTCAGATAGCCTTCTCGCACCGCCGGACGGCGAATACGCGCATTGCCGGTGACCGCATCGGGGAGTGATTGACCGATACGTGAAGGAGACTTATCCCAGGGGACCGGCGTGACCGCAGCGATATGGCCATCGCGGGCCTGAACCTGCCAGGTTCCCCAGTGCATCACGGTCAGATTATGCTGTTTTCTCATAGTGCCTGTTTTCTTCTCACCCGCTAAAGAGCGCTATAATAGAGCGCGATCCTCAGCAAGATAAAACGCCACCCGCCATATAATATGCTGCATATATGGCAATTAACCCCTCACACTTCGCGGTCCTCCGGGTTATTTACCAGATTTCCCGTCAACTAAACCATAATAATTAAGCAGCAATGATTATTTGCACTAAAAATAACGCATCAGTTTTAATATCCACAATATAAAAGAGGATTAAATTATGCATCATGAAATATTTTCAGCTTACTAATGATAAAATTACGTTTTCCTCGGCTAATCCTGCGATATAACATTGTTGGAATAACTTAGACATATTTCGTATTTGAGGTTGCGTGCTCGTTATTGTCATGCTACGACTCCGCAGCCACCTTCATCACAGGATCATAATAAGAATGTCGCAGAGAAAAAAATTATTACCCGCCGCACTGGGTCTGCTCTCGCTCGTCTCCATTAGCGCATCAGCCGCCGAAGCCCTGTCGCTTCAGGGGAAAACCATCGGCGTCGCCGTGGTTGGCACTCAGCACTTCTGGGATCGTGAAGCCTACAAAGGCGCAACGGAGGAGGTGGAGAAACTCGGTGGCAAGGTCATTGGCGTCGACGGCGGCCGTGATAATCAGGTCCATGCCAACAACCATGATATTTTACTGTCACGTAAAGTCGATGCGGTAATTAGTATTCTCGGCGACAGCGCTGTCGAACCTAAATTTAAAGCCCTGCGCGATGCCGGCATTCCGGTATTTACCGTTGACCATGTGTCAAAATATTCGGTCAATAACACCACTTCCGACAACTACACCCTGGGCTCGACCATTGGCCGCTATATGGCCGATGAATTAGGCGGTAAAGGCAACGTTGCCGTATTCAATGCGTTCTCCAGCTCCTTGCGTATTTGTGGCATTCGCTACGATCAGTGGAAATATGTCCTTAAGGATTATCCGGATATTCATATTATCCAGCCGGAGCTGGCCGAACAGTTTGCCAATTCCCCGGAAGACGCGCGTAAGAAAACCCTCGAATTACTCAGCCAGTATCCTAAAGGCAAACTCGATGCCATCCATGTCGCCTGCTGGGATCAGCCGGCTATCGGCATTGTCCAGGCGCTGGAAGAGACCGGTCGCGATAAAGACGTGAAGGTTACCGCTATCGATGCCGGTCCGGAAACGCTGGAGATCATGGCCGAACCGAATAGCCCGTTCGTCGCCAACGTGGCTCAGCAGCCGCATCTGATTGGCCAGACCTCCGCCGACAACGTCGCGCGCTACTTCGCCAAAGAGAAACTGCCGCTGCAGACCTTTATTCCGGTGGTCCCGGTTAAAGGGCCGCAGGAGGCGAAAGCAGTCTACAAACAGCTGGGATATGGCGAACTGCAGTGATCACTCAATCCTCCGGCGGGGCTAACCCCGCCGCTGGTCTGGCGATGAACCAGATCAGCAAAAGCTTTGCCAACGTGACTGCATTAAATGCGGTCACGCTGCTTCTGAATCCCGGCGAAATTCACGGTCTGATCGGCGAGAATGGCGCCGGAAAATCGACGCTGATCAAAATCCTCGCCGGCGTCTACCAGGCCGATAGCGGCAACGCCACCCTGGACGGCGCGCCGCTGCCGCTTGGTCATCCGGCGGCGATTGAAGCGCTGGGCATTCGCGTCATTCACCAGGAGCTCAACCTGATCCCCCACTTTACGGTGGCGGAATCGGTGTTCCTCGGCCAGGAGTACCGTACCCGCTGGGGGGCGCTGGACCGGCGGCGAATGAATGCCGCCACCGAAGCGTTTTTCCGCGACAGCTGGCAGCTGGACATCAATCCCCGCCGCCTGATCCGCGACCTCAGCCTCGCTGAACGCAAGCTGGTGCAAATAGCCCGCGCGCTGATCGACGGCGCGGCAAAGCTGGTGGTATTCGATGAGCCTACCGCGCCGCTGGAAGCGCAGGAAGCCAGCCTGGTCTCCTCAGCGATTCTGCGCCTGCGGCAGCAGGGGATCGCGATTCTCTATATTTCTCACTATCTCAATGAAATCGCCGCCCTGTGCGATCGCGGCACGGTACTGCGTAACGGCGAAGTCGTCGGCTATCCCGACCGGGAGCTCCTGCAAAACACCGACGCGCTGATTAAAATGATGGTCGGGCGCGATATCGAACAGCTCTATACTCCGCGCCAGAGTAGCGCTCATCAGGTCGATGCCGCCGTACCGGTCCTGTCGGTGCGCCAGCTCAGCGACGGCGCGCAATTAAACGCGATGACCTTTGATATTCAGCCGGGAGAGATCGTCGGCGTCGCCGGTCTGCTGGGCGCCGGCCGCGACGTGCTGGTCGATCTGCTTTACGGGCTACGCCGCGCCCGCAGCGGCACGATTAGCATCGACGGCCAGCCGAAGCGGCTGCGTACGCCGTATCAGGCCACCCGCGCCGGGATGGCGCTGGTGCCGCGCGACCGCCGCCATCAGGGGCTGATTCTTCCCTTCTCCACCGCCGACAATATTAATCTCGCCTCCCTGCCGGAGACCGCCACCCTCGGCTGGGAGCATCGCGGTCGGGCGCTGGAAAAAGCGCGCAGCTGGATAGACCAACTCTCTATCCGCCCGGGTCGTCCGGAACTGCCGGTGCGTTTTATGAGCGGCGGCAATCAGCAAAAAGCCATTCTGGCCCGCTGGCTGGGTACCGACGCACGGCTCTTTATTCTCGATGAACCCACTCTCGGGGTCGATATCGGCGCCCGCAGCGATATTTATCAGCGCACCCGCGAGCTGGCGGATCGCGGACGCGCGGTACTGGTCTCCTCCAGCGATGCGCCTGAGCTACTGGGCCTTTGCGACCGCATCCTGGTGATGTGGCGCGGCGAGCTGGTGGCCAATCTCCTGACCCGGGGGCTGACGCTCGACGCGCTGCTGGCGACGATTAACGGTGGACAGGAACAACAGGTATGAGTGCAGGTATCCAGCGCCGCCCGCTTCCGGGCATAACGACGCTTATCGAAAAATTCCCGCTGATTCTCTTTTTTGCGCTGCTGGTCTGGCTCAGCCTCCAGTCGCCTTTCTTTTTAAGCTGGCAGAATATCAGCATGATGCTGGTGCAGAGCGTGCCGCTGGCGATTCTCTGTTTCGGCCTGGTGTGCGTGATTGCCGTTGGCGGCGATGACGTGGTCTCCGGCGGTATCGACCTCTCGCTTCCCGCTATCGCCGTGCTCGGCGTCGCCCTGCTGAGCCTCGGTATGGTCGAATGGAACACCCCGTATCTGCTGCTGTTACTGCTGCTGATCGCGGTATCTCTCGCCTGCGGAGCGGTGAACGCGATACTGGTGCTCGCCGCCGGCTTGCCGCCGCTGCTGGCGACGCTGTCTACCTCCGTCGCCTTTACCGGCCTGACGGATCTGCTGACCGGCCAGCGGCGCATCGCGGTCAACGACCCGCTAATGGTCGCTTTTCGCGACAACGCGGTGCTCGGGGTTCCCTGGCCGCTGATCTACCTGCTGGCGGTATTCGTGCTGTTTCAGTTCTTGCTCCATCACTCCCGCTTCGGCCAGCATTTACAGGCGGTAGGCGGTAACCGCGATATGGCGCAGATGAGCGGTCTCAACGTCCGTCGTCTGACGATTATGGTCTGGCTACTGGCCGGGATCGCCGCCGGGCTGGCGATTTTGCCGCTGCTCAGCCAGGGCTCCGGTAGCTCCAGCGGCACGGCGACGCCGCTGCTGCTGGAAACCGTCCTCGCCACCTTTATCGGCGCGGCGTTCTCGCGGCGTCGCGTGGTCACCATCTGGGGCGCGCTGCTCGGCGCGGTGCTGGTCAACGCGCTCTCTAACGGCCTTGGCCTGCTGGGGGTGAATATCTTCTGGATGGGCGCCATCAAGGGCGGCCTGATCCTCATCGTTCTGGCGGCCTCGGCGGTCAGGCATCAAGGAGGCCGCTGATGAGTCAGCTGACGCTCAAATCCTCAACCAACCGGTCGGGCAGCAGCCCGCTGGCATGGCTGTCGCGGGCCGGATTCGGCATTATCACCCTGCTGGCGGTCGCCCTGTTCGGCTGGGCCAATCCGGTCTTTCTGACCCTCGATAACTGGGCGAATCTACTCCAGGGCAGCGCCATTCTGCTGATTGTGGCGATGGCGATGACCTTAATCGTCAGCGCCGGCGCCATCGACCTGTCGGTAGGCGTAGCGCTCGATTTCGGCGCCGCCTTTGCGCTGGTCGCCTTAAAAACCTGGCACCTGCCGTGGCAGGCGGCGGTGGGCTGCGCCCTGCTTGGCGGAGTGATGATTGGCCTGCTGAATGCCTTCCTGATCCTTATCTGCCAGATTCGTCCGTTCCTCGCCACCCTCGGCACCTGGTTTATCGCCAGCAGCGCCGAGCGCATCTATACCGACGGCGGCGGCTCTATCTCCTACCGCAGAATGGCGCCTGAATATCATGACCTGGCGGTCGGCAATATCGCCGGCATTCCAACGCCGGTGGTGATTGTCCTCGCGCTGTGGCTGGCGGCCTGGCTGATTACCGAACGCACGCTGTTTGGCAAATATGTCCGCGCCATCGGCCAGAACGGTGAAGCGGCGCGAATCGCCGGGATCCGCGATCGCCGGACTCTGCTGTGGGTTCTGGTGGCGGCCTCCGCGCTGTGCGCCGTCGGCGGCGTTATTCTTTCCGCCAACCTGCGCCAGTTTACCCCGCTGGCCGGTCAGGCCTATTTGATGGACGCTATCGCCGCGGTATTTATCGGCACCGCCTTTAACCGACTGGGTCGGGTCAGCATCGCCGGCACTCTCGGCGGCGTGCTGTTCCTCGCCATTATTGATAACGGCCTGAACCTGATGGGACTCAACTACCTGGTGAAAGATGCGCTGGTTGGCGTGATTCTGGTGGTAGCGCTGGCCCTCTCCTTCTGGCAGGCGCGTCTGCGCCAAACCCATCGTTAAGTGGAGCACCTATGGCAGCCTTTGACGCCGTCTTTGTCGGCCTGACTATTCTTGATATCGCCGGTCGCCCGGTGATTGACATCCCGCCGCGCGGCGGGGTGGCCTTTATCGAACAAATTCGCCTTAACCCCGCCGGTACCGCCGCCGGAGCCAATATTAACGCAGCAAAGCTGGGCATTCGTACCGCCGCGGTCGCCTGCCTTGGCGAAGATGAAAAAGCCGATTTTATCCTTGCCAGCTATGCGCGGCTGGGGATCGACTGCTCGCTGATCCAGCGCACGGCGCAGCAGGAAACGTCGGCGACGATCCTGCCGATCCGTCCCAACGGCGAGCGCCCGGCGCTGCACTGCCGGGGCGCTTCCGATGCCCTTTTCGTCAGCGAAGAAGAGTTTGACGCGATTCTCGACTGCCGCTTCCTGCACCACGGCGGCAGCGGCCTGCTGGCGGCGATGGATCGCGGGCAAAGCGCCCTTCTGCTGCGGGCGGCGAAGGCCCGGGGTGTTGTCACCAGTTTTGATTTGATCGCCCCGAATGAGAACACGCTGGAACTGCTGCGCCCGTTGCTGCCGTCGGTTGACTACTTTATGCCTTCGCTGGAAGAGGCAAGCTACCTCAGCGGGCGCACCGACCCCGCCGACATCGCCCGCTTCTTCTTCGAGCTGGGCGTCGGAACCTGCATTCTGAAGGATGGCGAAAACGGCTCGTGGCTGCTGACCGGCGACGGTGGCATCGAACATATCGCGGCGTATCGGGTCAATGCCGTGGATACCACCGGTTGCGGCGACAGCTACTGCGGCGGCTTTATTGCCGCGCTGGCCCGCGGGTTAAGCATCAAAGAGGCGTGCGAGGTGGCTTCCGCCGTCGCCGCGCTGGTGGCGACCGGGATGGGATCGGATGCCGGCGTGGTGGACTGGCAGCATACGCAGGACTTTATGGCGGCAAACCGGCGCGGATAAACAGCTTCGCCGCCGCATCGCGCGGCGGCAAGAGCGGCTTAGCGCCACTGATAGAGCAGCGGCTCGCCAGCGACATAGCGCTGGAGGTCGGCGGCAATCATCGCCGTATGCTTAGCGATGCTCTCCCGCGTCGCGCCGGCAATATGCGGCGTGATGATCACGTTATCAAACTCGGTGATAAACGGATGGTCGCGCCACAGCGGTTCGCGGTGATAGACATCCAGCGCCGCGCCGCCGAGCGGGCCATGACGCAGCGCGTGAATCAACGCCTCTTCATCCACTACCGCGGCCCGCGAGGTGTTAATCAACAGCGCGCCGGGCTTCATGCTATTCAACAACGCCGCGCTCACCAGACCATCGCTGTGCGGGCCGCTGCTCAGATGCAGGCTGACGATATCCGCCTCGCGGAACAGTCCCTCAAGCGTCGTTTTCTGTAGACCCGGTTCGTTGATATCTTCGGCGGCGACAAACGGATCCACCACCAGCACCGCCATGCCAAACGCCCGCGCAATACGCGCCACGCGGCGACCGATATTGCCATAGCCAATCAGCCCCAGGGTTTTGTTGCGCAGCTCGCTGCCTTTAAACACTTCATAGGGACTCTCCGGGCTCACGTCCCACACCACATCGCGGCGCAGTCCGCTCTGAGTAGCCTGGGTGGCGTTCTCAGCACGGGTAAATTCACCGCGTTTCAGCGCCGCATGGGACTGCGGAATATGCCGCGCCAGGCTCAGCATCAGCCCGATGGTCAGCTCCGCCGCAGCGTCCGCATTGCGCCCCGGCGTATAGAGCACGCGGATACCGCGGGCCTGAGCGGCTTTGGTGTCAATGTTCACCGGATTGGCGCGGGTGCAGGCGATGACCTGCAGTCGCGGGCAGGCGGCGATCACCTCTTGCGTCACATCGTCATAGCTGGTGACCAGAACATCGGCATCATGCGCCAGCTCAATCAGCTGGCCCGCGCTCAGTTTCGGTTTGCCCAGCGCCCAGCCTGCCACCAGCAGCTCGCCGAGTTGCTGAAAGGCTGTGAGATCGCCGGAATGTTCGGCGGTAAAAACGATTTTCATGAATGTTGTTCCTGAGAAAGACGGTGGAGGGCATCCTGTCGGGCCTGCCAGACGGGCAGCATCTGCTCGCGCAGCAGCCGGTAAACCGGGTACAGGGCAGCGTAGCGGGCGTGGGCCTGCGGATCGGGCTGATAGCGGGTCTGCTCCAGCGTTGGATAGTGCGCCAGCGCGCCGACGCTACGGGCCGCCAGAATCGCCGCCCCGCGAGCGCTGAGTTCATTAAAGGTGCTGGAAACCACCGTGCGCCCGCTACAGTCGGCAATAATTTGTAGCCAGGTCGCCGAGGCCGCGCCGCCGCCGGTCAGGTACAGTTCGCCGCCCTGCGGGTAGCCCTGAAGCGAGTCGACGATGGCGTAAGCCAGTCCTTCAAACACCGCCCGCTGCAGCTCCGCGCGGGTCGTGTGCTGGCTGATGCCAAAATACCCGGCCCGCGCATCGGGGCTGAAAAACGGCGCGCGTTCGCCGTTGAGATAGGGTTGCCAGAAGACGCCGCCGCTGCCCGGTTCAACATCGGCGATAGACTGCTCCAGCAACTGGAGGTCCGGCGTCAGGGAAATATGCTGTTGCAGCCAGTCAATATTCGGCGTGCCGGCCTGCATCGGGAAGAGATTGATAAAGCTCCCCGACTCGGTGTGGGTGACATAGCGTGTCCCCTCATTCACCGCCTGGCGACCGTGGCAGACAATCCCGGTACAGCAGGTGGTACCGAGAATGGTGTAGATATCGCCATCGTTGACCGCTCCGCAGCCCAGCGCGGCGCTGCACACGTCGAGCGCCCCGGCGGCCACCGGCGTGGCGGCGGGGAGTCCGGTGAGGGCGGCGACCTCATCGCGCAGCGTGCCGGCCGGCGCATCGGGGGCCAGCCGCGGCGGGAACAGGTGCTGAAGATCGGCCAGCCCCATTTCGTTAAGCACCACCTCCGACAGCTCGCCGCTGTGCTGATTGAGCAGCGAGGTACTGGCGTCGGTAAAATCCAGCGCCGCCACCCCGGTTAAGCGAAAACGCACCCAGTCTTTGGCGAAAAACAGATAGTGAGCCTGCGCCAGCCGCTCCGGTTGATAGTGCCGCAGCCAGCTCAGCTGCATGCTGGTATTGCACGGTTGCAGGTGAGTGCCGGTGTCAGAAAAAAAGCGCCGGTCGAAGCCCGGACGGCGTAATAGCTCGCTCATCAGCTCGCGGCTGCGGGTGTCGCTCCACAGGATCCCCGGGCCAACCGGTTCGCCCTCGGCATCGCTCAGCCAGACGCCTTCGCCCTGCCCGGCAAGGCCGATCGCCCGCAGACGTCCGGTCTTCAGCTCCGGCTGTCGGGCAATTTGTTGCAAAATGGCCATCACCGACTGCCACAGCTGCGCCATATCCTGCTCGGCATGACCGTTCGCCGACAGGCGCGGGCCGGTACTCTCCGCCGCGCTGGCTCGAGCCTGAAAGTGCTCATCAAACAGCACCGCCTTAACGCGCGAGGTGCCGATATCGATTCCGAGATAAAAATCCATGCCTGACCCGTTAGTGGAGTGAAATTTAGTCGCGCTCGTAGCGGCGGCGCATCAGCTCGCACTCGAACAGAAACTCCAGACCTTCCAGCTGACGGCGGGCCTCGTTAATATCTTTGCCCCAGCAGGTCAGGCCGTGGCCGCGCAGCAGGAAGCCATAGCGCAGCGGGTTGGTCTGCGCATAATCTTCAATGCGCGCCGCCAGGGCGTCGATATCCTGGTCGTTATCGAAAATCGCCACCGGTACGGTATCGAGATGGCTGTGCTGGCCGGTCAGGGTTTTCTGCATCTCATAGCCCTGCAGCGCCAGGGTGGCGCTTTTTTCAATCCGTGACAGTACGGTGGCGTTGACGGTATGGACGTGCAGCACGACGTTCGCTTCCGGGAACAGACGATACACCAGGGTATGCAGACCGGTTTCAGCAGAAGGTTTACGCCCGGAAGGCGCTTTATTGCTGGCGATCTCGACCTGCAGGAAATCTTCCGTCGTCAGGCTGCCTTTATCGCGTCCCGACTCGCTAAGCCAGCACCAGGTCTCATCCTGACGCACCGACATATTGCCGCCGGTTGCCGGCGCCCAGCCTTTCGCGCCGATCCAATGACAGGTGGTGACCAGTTGCGCGAGTCTTTCTTGCCACATAGCAGTTCCTTAGTTTAGCGATGTTAATTTGAGAACCTTTACGGGCAGGCATTATTGCTGCAGGCAGTCTGGACACGGACAGCGCGGAACACCCGGAACGTACAGGAAGTACGTGAGGAGTATTCGCTACGCTCACCCTTCGGGCCGCCATCAAAGGCGTTCAAAACTCTACGCATTTGTGTGAGCACTGCCCGGGTCCAAAATGGCCCATAAAATAGCCTGTCCAAAGGTTCTTTAGCCGTCTAAATGGCTATTCACCCGATACTAACACCGCTAGCTTAAGTGAACAATATTTCAGGAAAGGCTTACATTGATAATGGTTATATCAGAAATGCATATGAAATTACTGTTTTTAACAATGATATAACCGGAGGTTTTCATGAAGCCCCTATTACCGACTATCCGGGTTCAAAAAGACGGGGGATCGTTCTGTAGGAAAGAAGTGCGATGCGCCTGCAGAAACCGGGCGCAAAATGCGTAGAGACGATTATGCCCGACAAGATCGTGATTTGCGGGATGGCAGGCATGGCAACCCCGCGCCGCCAGTCCCTGTCTGATTGTTGATAAAGTGCGCGTCTCGGGCATTGCCCGGTGGCGGCTGACGCCTTACCGGGCCTACGAGATCCGCCCTTCATATCAAGCCCGCAGCCCGTCAGAGCAATTCCAGCCCCCAATCTGCTCCGTAGGTCGGGTAAGGCGCCAGCCGCCACCCGACAAAATCGCAAACAGCCTCAAGCCCGCAACCCGTCAGAGCAATTCCGGCCCCAATCCGCCCCCGTAGTTCGGGTAAACCGCCAGCCGCCACCCGACAAAATCGCGAACAGCCTCAAGCCCGGACCCCGTCAGAGCAATCCCGGCCCCAATCCGCCCCGTAGGTCGGGTAAGGCGCCAGCCGCCACCCGACAAAATCGCGAACAGCCTCAAGCCCGCAACCCGTCAGAGCAATTCCGGCCCCCAATCCGCCCCCGTAGGTCGGGTAAGGCGCCAGCCGCCACCCGACAAAATCGCGAACAGCATCAACCCCGGACCCCGTCAGAGCAATTCCGGCCCCCAATCCGCCCCGTAGGTCGGGTAAGGCGCCAGCCGCCACCCGACAGAAATGCGGGCACAATCGCTAAATCTCAGCGCCTGCCTGCGTAATCTGTCAGCCGCTGCCCCATCGCGGGGCAAAACTTTGCACCGTGCACACTCTTCTGGCAACCATCGGCTGATAAACGACTTTTTATGTGCACACTGCCCATCACATTGTGTCACCCCTGCCTTGATTTTGTTGGCATATCTCTTGCTACCTCTCTGCCATCGCCATTCGGATAGCCACTCAGAGGTTCCACAATGTCAAACAGCAATGATTTTCCGCTCGTCGAAGCGCCCGCCTCCGGGCGTAAGGGCCTGTTTTCGATCTCCATGGTTTTGTTCAGCTTTACCTTTTTTACCGGCACGATGTTCGCCGGTGGCAAACTAGGCGTCTCTTTTTCCATCGTCAATCTCCTGTGGATTGCGGCGATCGGTAACTTTCTGCTGGCTCTGTATGCCGCCTCCCTCGGCTGGATTGCCGCACGCAGCGGGCTGAATACCGTTCTGATGGGACGTTTTTGTTTCGGTGAAATCGGCAGCAAGCTCGCCGATTTTATTCTCGGCTTCGCCGAACTGGGCTGGTACGCCTGGGGTACTGCGACGATCGCCATCTCGCTGGTCAAAATCCTCGCTCTGCCCGCCGCCATGACCATCCCGCTGATGATCCTGTTCGGTATCCTGTTCTGCGTCACCGCGCTGGTGGGCTACAAAGGGCTGGATGCGCTGTCACGCGTGTCGGTGCCGCTGATGTTCATTCTGCTGGTGGTCTCGATGTACCTTGCCGCCCACCACGCCGGCGGCTGGCAGGCAATGACCAAAATCGAACCGGGCGAGACCATGACCTGGTCGGCGGCGATCACTATGGTCTTCGGCACCTTCGCCAGCGGCGCGACCCAGGCGACCAACTGGACGCGGCTGGCCAACTCCAGCCGCACCGCTATCGTCGCCAGCATGAGCAGTTTCCTTATCGGTAACGGGCTGATGATTGTGGCCGGCGCCTGGTGCGCCATCGTCTACCAGCAGGCCGATATTGTGGAAGTGCTGATTTTGCAGGGGCTGTCGGTCGCCGCGGTGGTGATGCTGTGTCTCAACCTGCTGACCATTCAGGGGCCGACGATTTATAACGTCTCGGCGGCCGCCTGCCATCTGCTGCGCAGCGAGCGCCGCCGCACTCTGACCGTGGTCGCCGCCGGCGTCGGTATTCTGCTGGCCATTGGCGGGATGTATGAAATGCTGATCCCTTTCCTGGTGCTGCTGGGCAGCATTATTCCGCCCATCGGCGGCGTTATCCTCGCCGACTACTGGTTTTATCGCGGCGGCCGCTATCCGCTGCTGCACACCGCCCGCTTACCACGCTTTAACTGGCTGGGGCTTAGCGCCTACGCCGTGGGTGCGGTGGTGGCTTACCTGTCGCCGTGGATCGCCCCGCTGGTTGGCATTACCGTTTCTGCGCTGGTCTATATCGCGCTGACACGTCTGAGCAAACGTCAGCCCACCGCTGATTCGGTCGCGGAGCAGTAGTCATGAGCCTGACGGTCAGCGAAATCCTCGCCCTCGAGGGACTCTCCGCCCTGTGCCTGCGCGCGGGTCAACAGGGACTACAGCTGGCGGTGCGCTGGTACTACGTGGCGGAAAATGAAAACATCGCCGAATGGATCATGGGCGGGGAGCTGGTGTTTATCACCGGGATCAACCATCCCCGCGATGAAGACAATCTGATCCATTTGCTGATGGAAGGTAAGCAGCGCGGGATCGCCGGGATGGTGATCCTCACCGGTGACCAATATATTCAGGCGATCCCGCCGCGCCTGATCGCGCTGGCCGACGAGCTGGGTATTCCGCTGATTGAACAGCCCTATCTACTGAAGATGGTGATTGTGACCGAACGCATCGGTACCGCGCTGGTGCGCAGCGAGAATGCCCTGCAATCGCAGCGCGATATTCTGCTACAGCTGTTAACCGGCGACTATCCCGACCTGCAAATCCTGCATCAACGCGCGCTCCACCAGCAGCTGGATTTTACCCGCCCGCTGCGGGTGGCGGCGCTGCGCCTTGAAGGAATCCAGCGCCTGTTTCGCCAGCTTCCGCCGGAGCAGGCCGAAGCCTGGCTCCAGCAGGCCCGCCGCACCGTGCGCCAGCGCCTGCAGCAGCAGCTCAATCAGCAGGGCAACCCCTTTCCGCTGGTCGAACGCAGCAATATGTTTCTCTTCCTGCTCCCGGATGAAGAAGGCGAGTTTTATCAGCAGAAAAAGTGGCTCCAGGCGTGGCTGCATGCGCTGGCGGAAGGCGACGACGGGTTATCGCTGCTGTGCGGTCTTTCGGCGCCGGTGCAGCAGCTGCAGGGATATCCGCGCGCGCTGTCGCAGGCGCGTCAGGCGCTGGACCTCAGCGATAGCCTGCGTCCAGCCCAGCGCATCAGCGACTACCAGCAGCTGGGCTTTATCAAGCTGCTCTCCGCCGTCAGCGATCCCACCCTGCTGAGCGATTTTATGCACGACACCCTCGGCTGCCTGATCGAACCCGATCGCAAAAGCCCATGGCTGTTGCTGGAGACGCTGGAAACGCTGCTGCAGGAGAGCGGTAACGTGGTCAGGGCCGCCGAGCGGCTGGGCATTCATCGCAACACGCTGCATCAGCGTATTCAACGTATTGAAAAGCTGACTCGCAATCCGGTCAGCCATCCGCAATTTCATCTCAACGCCTCGGTCGCCCTGGCTATCTGGCGTATGTCGCAAAACCATTTACGGGAACAACCATGAAAATTATCAACGCGCGTCTGCGCCATCAAGAAGCGCTCTATACCCTTGAGTTACAGGACTGTCTGATTAACAGCATCACCCCGCAGGCCGCTGCGCAGGCGGCTGAAGCCAGCGATATCGACGCACAGCAAAAGCTGGTTATCCCGCCGTTCGTCGAGCCGCATATCCACCTCGATGCCACCCTGACGGCGGGCGAGCCGGAGTGGAATATGAGCGGTACGCTGTTCGAGGGGATCGCCCGCTGGAGCCAGCGTAAAGAGAGCGTCACCGTTGAAGATACGCGCCAGCGGGCGCTGAAAACTATCGGTATGCTGCGCGATAACGGCGTACAGCACGTGCGCACCCACATCGATGTCACCGACCCCTCCCTGACGGCGCTTGAAGCGATGCTGAGGGTGAAAAAAGAGGCGGCCCATCTTATCGACCTGCAGATCGTCGCCTTTCCGCAGGAGGGCATTGAGTCCTTCCCCGGCGGACGCGAACTGATGACCCGCGCCATTGAAATGGGCGCCGACGTGGTGGGCGGCATTCCGCACTACGAAAACACCCGTGATAAGGGCGTCAGCTCTCTGAGCTTTTTGATGGACCTGGCCCAGCGCCACGGCTGCCTGGTGGACGTGCACTGCGATGAAACCGACGACCCGCAGTCGCGCTTCCTCGAAGTGCTGGCGGAAGAGGCCCGGGTTCGCGGCATGGGCGCACAGGTCACCGCCAGCCATACCTGCGCGATGGGCTCCTACGATAACGCCTACTGCTCGAAACTGTTCCGCCTGCTCAAGGCCTCCGGCATCAACTTTATCTCCTGCCCGACGGAAAGCATTCACCTGCAGGGGCGCTTCGACAGTTGGCCGAAACGCCGCGGCGTGACGCGGGTGGCGGAGCTGGACCGCGCCGGGATCAACGTCTGTTTTGCTCAGGACTCGATTCAGGATCCGTGGTACCCGCTGGGCAACGGCAACATCATGCGCATTCTCGACGCCGGCCTGCATATCTGCCATATGCTGGGCTATGAAGATTTGCAGCGCTGCCTCGATCTCATTACCGACAATAGCGCCCGCACGCTGTGTCTCGGCGACAACTACGGCATTGCCGAAGGTCGCCCGGCAAACCTGCTGATCCTTGATGCGCAAAACGACTATGATGCGCTGCGCCGCCAGGCCAAAGTGCTGACCTCCATTCGTCACGGCAAGATCATTTTGCAGCGCCAGGCGGAACAGATTCACTACCCGGTATAAGCGTGACGTTGACGCGGTACGCATCCCGCGTCAACCCGCTGCTCGCGCAGGGATTTATGTGATACCTTCTTACTACTTTTTTGTGCCGGCCATGGGCTCCATGCGTCGGCATGGGCTCACTAAGAACAACCCGTACCCTGACACTATGAGCGAAAAAAAATGGATTAAGGCTGAGGATGTTGCCCGACTCGCCGGCGTCTCCCGTTCCGCGGTTTCCCGCACCTTTACGCCCGGCGCATCGGTGGCGGAAAAAACCCGGCAGAAGGTCCTCGCCGCGGCGGAAACGCTGGGCTATCAGGTCAATATCATCGCCCGCGCGATGAATACCGGCAGCAGCAACTTTATCGGCATCGTCACCGCCGGGTTTGATAACCCGTTCCGCAGCAAGCTATTGTCGCCGCTGGTCCACCAACTGGCGCTCAACGGGTTTATGCCGCTGCTGATGAACGCCGACGATCCGCAGCAGCTCGCCCCGTCGCTCAAGCAGCTGCTGAGCTATCACGTCGCAGGAGTCATTATCACCTCCGGAGCGCCGCCGCTGTCGCTGGCGGAGGAGTATCTGGAGCGGAAAATCCCGGTGACGCTGATCAACCGCCACGCCGATCTGGCCGGCTGCGATCGCGTATGCAGCGACAACGCGCAGGGGGCGAAGCTGGTGGCCGACCTGTTTGTTCAGCGCCAGTGGCGACAGGCCGGGTTTATCGGTGAAAGTCTGGATAACTTCAGCACCCGACAGCGCTACGACGCGTTCGTTGCCCATACGCAAGGCATAGACGTTGCCGCGCACTTCTGCGAAAGCAGCGGCTATCAGGCGGGCTTTAGCGCCGCCAGGCAGCTGCTTGCCGCGCATCCGCAGCTGCAGGCGCTGTTCTGCGCCACCGATATGCTGGCGCTCGGCGCGCTGGACGGTCTGCGGGCCGACAATCCTGCCGCTCCGCTACCTGCCATTATCGGCTTTGATGATATCCCGCAGGCGGACTGGCAGCCCTACCAGCTGACCACCGTGCAGCAGAATACCGCCCTGCTCGCCCACCATGCGGTGGATTTGCTGGTCACGAGGATCGCTAAATTCAACCTGCCGTCACGTCATCGCGAAGTGCCGGTGAAATTGATTGTTCGTCAGAGCACAAAATGAAATATTCATTTTATTCCAGAACGATCACAGAATAATTTTTTTAATCCATCCACACTCACTTCGCCCTTCGGGGCTGTTTTTTTTACGCACAATGCACACGTGTGCAAAAAGGAGAGTAAGCATGAAATACCTGGAATCAGATGCGCTGCAGGCCCGCTATCGCCTGGCCTGCGAGCTGGCGCAAGCCGGTGCTGAACTGGCATTCGAATACTACCAGCAGCGTGACCGGCTGGCGGTAGATCATAAAGGCGACGACCTGCAGGACGTGGTTAGCGTCGCCGATAAGCGGGTCGAGGAGTTTGTTAAACAGCGCATTATCAGCGCCTTTCCGCAGGATGGTTTTCTCGGCGAGGAAAGCGGAACACAGATGCCTGACGCCCGCGTGCTGTGGGTTGTCGACCCTATCGACGGCACCAGCTGTTTTCTTAACGGCCTGCACACCTGGTGCCTGTCGATGGCCATCGTCGCCGACGGCGAACCGGTTATCGGCGTGGTGTACGACCCCAACCATCGCGAGCTGTTCCACGCCCTGAAAGGCCAGGGCGCATGGCTCAACGATGCGCCCATCGCCCCGCATCCGGCGGCGACGGTCAAAGAGGGAGTGATGGGCGTCGGGACCTCGCACCGCGTGACGCCGGCGATCTTTCTGCCCTTTCTCGATGCGCTGCTGAGCGATGGCGGCATGTTTATCCGCAACGGCTCCGGGGCGCTGATGAGTGCCTGGGCGGCGGCAGGCAGGCTCATCGGTTACTACGAACCGCATATGAACCCATGGGACGCGCTGCCGGGGCTGGTGCTGATGCGCGAAGCCGGCGGCCTGAGCAATGACTATCTGGCGGAGGATGGGATTCGTCATGGCAACCCGCTGCTGCTGGCCAGCAAGAGGCTCTATCCACAATTAAAAACCATGCTTTGTCACCCATTACCTTAACCGTATCGGGTCAGGCTTTATCTGATTATGTACTCTACACAACGACAACATACCCTAAATAATTCGAGTTGCAGAAAGGCGGCAAGTGCGTGACAAATTCGTCGGGAACGAATTTGACCAGCCGAAGGCTGGCCTCCGGTGAGAGGCAGGAGCCTCTCATTAATCCCCAGCAGCTTACTCTGGTAAGTAACTGGGATGAGCGAACGCAGCCAACGCATCTGCAACTTGAAGTATGACGGGTTAAACCTCACGGACGAACCACACTAATCAGTCAGGCCTCCGACCTTCGGAGATACCATTATGTCTGGAAGAATTATCGCATTTTTTCGCGCTTCTCCGCCCAAGGCAGGCGTGCAGTTCGATGAACAACGCTTTCGCCGCGTGCGCTGGCAAACTTTTTTAGCCATGACCGTCGCCTACGTGACCTTTTACGTCTGCCGACTGTCATTTACCGTCGCCAAAAGCGCGCTCGTCGAGCTGGGTATTTCTCCTACCGAGCTGGGAATGATCGGCTCGGCGCTGTTTTTCAGCTACGCCATCGGCAAACTGGTTAATGGCTTCGTTGCCGATCATGCCAATGTGGTTCGCTATATGAGTCTCGGCCTGCTGCTGAGCGCCGGGATGAATCTGATGATGGGGATGACCAGCAATGCCCTGCTGCTGGCGGTTTTCTGGGGAATCAACGGCTGGGCGCAATCGATGGGGGTCGGTCCCTGTGCGGTATCGCTGGCACGCTGGTACGGATATAAAGAGCGCGGCACCTTTTATGGTATCTGGTCAACCGCCCACAACATCGGCGAAGCGCTGACCTACATCGTGATCGCCGCCGTCATTGCGGCCTTTGGCTGGCAAATGGGCTATTTATCAACGGCAGCGCTCGGCGCCGTCGGGGTGGCGCTGTTGCTGCTGTTTATGCGCGATTCACCGCAAAGCTGCGGCTTCCCGTCAATCAACGTGATTCGCGACGAACCGCAGGAAGAGGCGGAGGCCCGCGGCTCGGTGTTTAAAAATCAGCTGCTGGCGCTGCGCAACCCGGCCCTGTGGACGCTGGCGATGGCCTCGGCGTTTATGTATATCGACCGCTACGCGGTGAACTCGTGGGGGATCTTCTTTCTCGAGCAGGATAAAGCCTACTCTACCCTTGAAGCCTCCGGGATTATCGGGGTTAACGCCATCGCGGGTATTGCCGGCACCATTATCGCCGGCATGCTCTCCGACCGCCTCTTCCCGCGTAACCGCAGCGTGATGGCCGGGTTTATCAGCCTGCTCAACACCGCCGGCTTTGCGCTGATGCTCTGGTCGCCGCACGGCTACTACACCGACATTCTGGCGATGATTATCTTCGGCGCCACCATTGGCGCATTGACCTGCTTCCTTGGCGGACTGATTGCGGTCGATATTTCGTCGCGCAAAGCCGCGGGCGCAGCGCTCGGCACCATCGGTATCGCCAGCTACGCGGGGGCGGGACTCGGCGAGTTTCTCACCGGCATCATCATCGATAAAACGTCGATTATCGAAAATGGCAAAACGCTGTACGACTTCAGTACGCTGTCGCTGTTTTGGGTAGGCGCCGGCCTGATGTCCGCGCTATTCTGTTTTACCACCGCTGCGATTGTCTCCAGGCGACACGCGATAGAACGTCAGACCTCATTCTCGTCATAACCCTTTAACCGATAAGGAAGATTTTATGATGCCTGTACGACATCAGGTTTTGCTACGCTTGCTGTTTGCCTGCGCCCTGCCGCTGCTGGCCGCACCGGGGCATGCCGCCGCGCAGTTTGAGCTGGAAAAAGTGGTTGAACTCAGCCGCCACGGCATTCGCCCGCCGACACCGGGCAACCGGGAAGCCATCGACGCCGCGACTCAGCGTTCGTGGCCCCAGTGGACCACCCACGACGGCGAGCTGACCGGCCATGGTTATGCCGCGGTGGTCAATAAAGGGCGCGAAGAGGGCCTGCGCTTTCGCCAGCTCGGCCTGCTGACGGCGGGCTGCCCGGCGAACGGCGAGATTTACGTTCGCGCCAGTCCCTTGCAGCGCACGCGGGCCACCGCCCAGGCGCTGGTGGACGGCGCCTTTCCCGGCTGTGGCGTAGCCATTCATCACGTCAGCGGCGACGCCGATCCGCTGTTTCAGACCGAGAAATTTGCCGCCACGCAAACCGATCCCGCCCGCCAGCTGGCGGCAGTGAAGGAAAAAGCCGGCGATCTGGCACTGCGTCGGCAGGCGCTGGCTCCGGTGATTCAGTTGCTGAAAAATGCGGTCTGCGTGCCCGGCAAGCCCTGTCCGGCGTTCGACCAGCCGTGGCAGGTCGAGCAGAGCAAAAGCGGCAAAACGTCGATTAGCGGACTGAGCGTGATGGCCAATATGGTTGAGACGCTGCGCCTGGGCTGGAGCGAAAACCTGCCTCTCAGCCAGCTGGCGTGGGGCAACATCACCCGCTCCAGCCAGATCACCGCCCTGCTGCCGCTGCTGACGGAGAACTACGATCTGAGCAACGACGTGTTTTATACCGCGCAAAGACGTGGTTCGATTCTGCTCAACGCCATGCTGGAGGGGGTAAAAGAAGGCGCCACGCCTGACGTGCGCTGGCTGCTGCTGGTGGCGCACGATACCAATATCGCCATGGTGCGTACGTTAATGGATTTTAGCTGGCAGTTGCCGGGATACAGCCGCGGCAATATCCCGCCGGGCAGCAGCCTGGTACTGGAACGCTGGCGCGATACCCATAGCGGTAAACGCTACCTGCGCGTCTACTTCCAGGCGCAAAGTCTGGACGATTTACGTCGTCTGCAAATACCGGACAGCCAGCATCCGCTGCTGCGCCAGGAGTGGCGTCAGCCAGGCTGCCAGACGACCGCCGTCGGGACCCTGTGCCCTTACCAGGCGGCGCTGACAACCCTCGGCCGGCATATCGACCCGCACTCTGCTCCGGAGGTCGATATGGTTCTGCCGTGATTGGGCGATCGTGCCCGCACGCTTGTCAGGTGGCGGCTGGCGCCTTACCTGACCTACAAAACCCGATCTGAGCCCGTCCCGAAGGCCCGGTAAGGTGTCAGCCGCCACCGGGCAATTTTACAAGGTGCACTTTACCCATAAACAGAGGGGAATAACTGCGCTTTGACTCAGGCCTTTTTCGGCGCAAACGCCCCGGCCGCCACCTGCTCCGGGGTGACCACGCCGCTATCCAGCACCCAGCCGCTAATTAACGCCGCGGGAGTGACATCAAATGCCGGATTGTAAACGGCGGCATCTTTCGGCGCCCACTGCACCGCGCCAAAGCTGCCGGCGACGCCGGTCACTTCCGCTGCCGCCCGCTGCTCAATCGGAATCGCCTCGCCGTTCGGACAGTGGCTATCGAGTGTGGTTTGCGGTGCCGCCACGTAGAACGGAATAGCGTGATACTTCGCCAGTACCGCCAGGGAATAGGTGCCTATCTTATTCGCCACATCGCCGTTAGCTGCGATACGGTCAGCCCCGACCCATACGGCGTCAACCTGCCCTTTGGCCATCAGGCTGGCGGCCATCGAATCGGTAATCAGCCGATAAGGCACCCCCAGTTCACCCAGCTCCCAGGCGGTCAACCGACCGCCCTGCAGCAGCGGGCGCGTCTCGTCGACCCAGACGTTTTCCACCAGCCCGCGCTGATGGGCCAGCGCAATCACTCCCAGCGCCGTCCCTACGCCCGCCGTGGCCAGACCGCCGGTATTACAATGCGTCAGCAGGCGGCTGCCCGGCTTCACCAGCGCGCTGCCCGCTTCGGCGATGCTGGCGCACAGCTGTTTATCTTCTGCGATCAGGCGCAGCGCTTCCTCTTCCAGCGCCTGGGCATAGTTCTCTTCCGCCAGCGCCAGCTTCATGCGATCGAGATTATTCATCAGATTTACCGCCGTCGGGCGCGCGGCGCGCAGCGTTTCCAGCGCCTGAGCCAGTTCATCCCGGCTGAGGCCGCGCCGGGCCAGCAGCGCCAGCAGCAGACTGGCCGACAGGCCGATTAACGGCGCCCCGCGTACCCGCAGAGCGTGAATATGGTCCACCAGCAACGAAACGTTATCCGCCGCCAGCCAGCGTTTTTCCTGCGGCAATGCCTGCTGATCAAGAATAAAAAGCTGATTTTCGCTTACCCGCAGGCTGGTGGTCTGTAGTGTCTGCATATCGTTAAATCCCTGTTGCGTTGTTGTATCACATTGTGTCAGGATGAAATCCAGAAGTATAGACGTCTGAACGGCTTAATCAGAACTTTTGAGGATCGAGGCAATGTCGCAATACCATACCTTCACCCCCGGCGATGCCGTGGCATACGCACAACAATTTGGCGGCATCGATGACCCGTCGGAGCTGGTGTCCGCGCAGGAAGTGGGGGACGGTAACCTCAACCTGGTCTTTAAGATTTATGATACTCACGGCGTGAGCCGCGTTGTCGTGAAGCAGGCCCTGCCCTACGTTCGCTGCGTAGGGGAATCCTGGCCGCTGACCCTCGACCGCGCTCGTCTCGAGGCGCAAACCCTGGTGGCGCACTACCAGCACGCTCCGCAGCACACGGTGAAAATCCACCACTTCGACCCCGAGCTGGCGGTGATGGTGATGGAGGATCTTTCCGATCATCGTATCTGGCGCGGCGAGCTGATTAACAACGTTTACTATCCGCAGGCCGCCAGCCAGCTGGGAGAATATCTGGCCCAGGCGCTGTTTCATACCAGTGATTTCTACCTCCATCCGCATGAGAAAAAGGCTCAGGTCGCCCGGTTTATCAATCCGGAGATGTGCGAAATCACCGAAGACCTGTTTTTCAACGACCCGTACCAGGTTCACGAACGCAATAACTACCCGGCCGAACTGGAAGCTGAAGTGGCCGCCCTGCGTGACGACGCGTCGCTCAGGCTGGCAGTCGCATCGCTGAAACATCGCTTCTTCTCGCATGCCGAAGCATTGCTACACGGCGATATTCACAGCGGTTCCATTTTTGTTGCCGAGGACAGTTTTAAAGCCATCGATGCGGAGTTCGGTTATTTCGGCCCGATAGGTTTTGATATCGGTACCGCCATCGGCAACCTGCTGCTGAACTACTGCGGCCTGCCGGGGCATCTGGGCATTCGCGATGCGGCCGCGGCTCGCGAACAGCGTCTGCACGATATTCAGTCGCTGTGGAATACGTTTGCCGAACGCTTCCAGTCTCTGGCAGCGGAGAAAACGCGCGATGCGGCGCTGGCCTACCCCGGCTATGCCTGCGCGTTCCTGAAAAAAGTCTGGAACGACGCGATTGGCTTCTGCGGCACCGAGCTGATTCGCCGTAGCATCGGCCTGTCCCACGTCGCCGATATAGAGACGATTCAGGATGAGGCCATGCGCCACGAATGCCTGCGCCACGCGATCGCCCTGGGTAAAGCGCTGATTGTGATTGCTGACCGTATCGATAGCGTCGAAGAGCTGGTGGCGCGAGTGCGCCAGTACAGCTAAGTGCGGCCTGTATGCCGGGTGGCGGCTTACGCCTTACCCGGCCTACGGTCCTGATGCCTTATCCGACAACAGTACTGATGCTTTATCCGACACATCGTCCTGACGCCTTACCCCGCCTACACTCCTGATGCCTTATCCGGCATATCGTCCTGACGCCTTACCCCGCCTACGCTCCTGACGCCTTATCCGACACATCGTCATGACGCCTTATCCGGCCTACACTCCTGATGCCTTATCCGGCATATCGTCCTGACGCCTTACCCCGCCTACGCTCCTGATGCCTTATCCGGCATATCGTCCGGGGTTTTGTAGGCCGGGTAAGCGCAGCGCCACCCGGCAAAAAACCTACCCGAGATACTCAATCACCGACAACCCGCCGTTGTAATCCGTGCTGTAGATAATCCCCTGCGCATCGACAAACACATCGCAGGACTGAATGACCTGCGGGCGACCCGGACGGGTATCCATCATTTTTGCCGGCGCGGCCGGGACCAGCGCCCCGGTCTCCACCGGGCGATAAGGGTTGGAAATATCGTAGGCGCGAACGCCCGCATTCTGGTAAGTGGCAAAAATCAGCGTTGAGCTGATAAAGCTGCCGGGGCGATTCTCATGCAGATTATGCGGACCAAAGTGCGCCCCTTTCGCCACGTAGTCGGCTTCATCCGGCTGCGGGAATGTGGCGATACTCACCGGGTTTGTCGGTTCGCGGATATCAAAAAGCCAGATCAGCTTCTCGCCATCCTGCTGATTATCAAGCACCGCTTCATCCAGCACGACCAGCAGATTTCTGTCCGGCAGCGGCAGCGCCGTATGGGTTCCGCCGCCAAACGGCGGGCTCCAGTTACGATGGCTAATCAGCTTCGGCTGAGTTCTGTCCTTCACGTCGAGCAGCGTCAGGCCACCGTCGCGCCAACTGCCGTAAGCGGTGTCCCCGGAGATAATGGCGTGATGCAACGCGTAGCGCTTGCCCTGCGGCCAGTCCGCCGTCTCCCCTGCCGCCAGGTTCATTCCAGGCAACCACCAGCGTCCGGCCACTTCCGGCTTGCGCGGATCCGCCAGATCGATAGTCAGGAAGATATAATCGCTAAAACCGTCAATCAGCGCGGAAACGTAGGCCCAACGCCCGCCAACGTACCAGATCCGATGAATGCCGATACCGCTGAGTGACAAAAAGCCAATCTCGCGCGGATGCTCCGGACGTGAAATATCAAAAATCCGCAGCCCGGCGCTCCAGCCCTTATCCTGCACGTCGCTCACCGTTTCACCCACCGAACGCGTGTAGTAAACCTTCTCGTCGGCAAAACGGGTGTCGGCAAACAGATCGCGGGCATTAATAACCAGCAGCAGATCATCATGCGCCTGCAAATGCACGTTCCAGGTCCCCGGCGGCGCGGCAATGTAGTTTACCGCTTGCGGACGCGCCGGATCGCGCACATCCACCACCGAAAAACCCTGCGACACCATATGGCCGATATACGCAAAGCCACGGTGCACCATGAGCTGGACGCCGTCCGGGCGTCCTCCCTGATCGCTATGCCCAATCAGCCGCATATTGCGGCTGTAGTCGGGGCGCGGTAATTCAATCACCTTGAGCTCCTTTTGCCGGATGGTGGCGGCGCCTTATCCGACCTGCCAGACCACAGACCCGGTAAGCGCAGCGCCAGCGGGCGTTACTTGTTTTTTGCTTCCAGCGTGGCGAACCACGGGGCGATAAAGTCTTCCGTCTGGCCCCAGCCCGGAATGATTTTACCCAGCGAGGCAACGTTAACTGCCCCCGGCTGCGCCGCCAGCAGCGCCTGCGGAATAGCCGCCGCTTTGAAGTCATAGGTTGCAGGGGTCGGTTCACCGGCAATCTTATTGGCGATCAGGCGCACGTTAGTGGCGCCGATAAGCTTCGGATCCACCGCCACGCTCACCTTCCACGGGCTGCCGGATTCACGCATCAGCTGCAGATCCTGGTTAGAAATATCAATGCTGTAGAGTTTGATTTCGCTGCGACCGTTCTCCTTCAGCGCTTTATAGGCTCCCTGGCTGAACGCATCCCAGGTTCCCCAAATCGCATCGATCTTGCCTTTCGGGTATTTAGCCAGAATCGCACCCACTTTATTGGCGGTATCGCCCTGCACGTCGGACGAGACGGCGCCAATCGACTCCAGCTCTTTAATCCCCGGGTTTTGCTTAAGCAGCGTCTGGTAAGCGGCCTGGCGGCGCTCCATCGGCGGGAAGCCGGCGACCCACAGTTTGATGATGTTGGCTTTGCCGTTGAAGTCTTTCACCAGTTGGCCAAAGGAGAGCTCGGTCAGCGAAGCATCGTCCTGCTGGGTGACGGTGACGCCCGGGATCTCACCGTTGACCGCCGTATCGAATACGGCGACTTTAATTCCGGCATCCACCGCTTTTTTCACCAGCGCGGTCGAGTACGGATCGCGTCCCTGGGAGAGAATAATGCCGTCGTATTTCTGGCTAATCGCCTGGTTAACGAAGTCCTGGAATTTGGCATCATCGCCGTTGCTCAGGAAGGTGCTGATTTTAAAACCGAGCTTTTTACCCTCCTGGATGGCCCCGGAGACAAACTGGGTGGTGTTATCGTCGGATCCAAGATTGCGGATCACCGCGATACGAATCGGGCCGCTATGTTCGGCAATCGCCGCCGGGATCGGCGTCGGGGTTTCAGCAAAGGCCGCCGCAGAGTTGAACAACCCCAATGCGATGAGTGAAAGCGTTATCTTTTTCATGGTGTTTACCCTGTAAAATGTTATGTGCGGCGCTGAAAGTAGGTCAGTGCGAGCGCGCCAGCCAGCACCAGCCCTTTAATAATGTCCATGGCGTAGTACGGCACCGACAGCATCACCAGGCCGTTGGAGAGCACGCCAAGAATCACCGCCCCCACCAGCGTCCCCAGCGCGTTCGGTTTGCCGGAACCCGCCAGCGAAAAGCCAATCCACGCCGCCGCCACCGCATCCATCAGGTAGCCGCTGCCGGCATTAACCTGCGAGGAACCGATGCGCGAGGCCAGTAAAATGCCGCCCAGTCCGGCCAGCAGCGAGGCGATAACATAGGCCGCCACTTTATAGCGGGTGATGCGCAGCCCCGAGAGCCGTGCGGCCTCTGGGTTTCCGCCGATGGCGTACATTCTCCGCCCGTGCGTGGTGAACGAGAGCGCCAGCTGGGCCACCACGGTCACCACCAGCATCACGATCACAATCGTAGGCACCTGTCCCAGCGAACCGAAGGCGGCCGGAATCACGCCTTCCGCCATGTCACCGCTCGGCAATACCATGTTCTCGGTAATCGAGCCGCCGTAGCTGTAGGTCATTGCCACGCCCTGAATCACAAACAGGCTGGCGAGGGTGGCCAGCATGTCGGGAATGCGCAGTACGACAATCAAAAAAGCGTTGAACAGCCCCACCAGCGTACAGAGCGCCAGGGTGACAAGGATCGCCTCGGTAGTGCCGAAGCCGTGCCAGACAAACAGCGAAATCACCAGCGCGTTTGCCAGTGAAGCCGTGGACCCCACCGACAGGTCAAAGCCGCCAATGGTCAACGAAACAGAGACGCCAATCGCAATCACCGTCACGATAGCGATGGAGCGCAAAATGTTGATGATGTTGAACGGGTCGAGGAAGTTGTCCGAGGCGAGGCCAAAAACGGCAATCAGCGCCACCACGGTCAGCAACATGCCCCATTTATAAAGAAAATCAAAAAATCGCTGACGACCCGATGCCGTCGCGTTAACTGCCAGGGCCTTACTCACGCTGCTGCTCCTCCGGTGGAGTAATAAAGAAGTGTCTCTTCCCGGGCCTCAGCGCCCGGAATTTCTGCGACGATACGGCCGTCCCACAACACGCAAATGCGATCGCACAATCCCACCAGCTCAGAGAATTCGCCCGAGGCATAGATAATCCCCTTCCCGTCTCGCGCCAGGCCGTCGATCAAGGTGAACAGGTCGGTTTTGGCTTTCACATCGACGCCCTTGGTCGGCTCGTCGAATATCAAGACGTTGGCGTTGCCGCGCAGCCATTTGCCGATCGCCACTTTCTGCTGGTTACCGCCGGAAAGCCGGCGCAGGGTCTGGGCCGGGCCGGTGGTACGAATCCCGATCCGGGCGATCACCTCTTCCGCCCAGCGCCACGCCTGGCGATGGCCGAACAGGCTCCAGCGCGAAAAGCTGTTATCGGCGCTGACCGCCAGGTTCATGCCGATCGGTTCTTCGATAAAAATGCCCTCTTTGCGTCGCTCTTCCGGCACCAGCGCCAGCCCGCGCAGCACGGAATCTGCCGGGTCGCGAGGCCGCCACGGCTGGCTGTTCAACTCCCCGCGCGTCAGGCGGCTTTTGCTGGCGCCAAACAGCGCTTTGCACAGTTCAGTTTTTCCCGCGCCGGCCAGGCCGGCGATACCAAGAATTTCGCCTTTGCGCAGACGCAGCGAAATATCCTGCAGCAGCCCCTCATCGTGCAGACCGTCAACCTGTAACAGAATCTCTTCGCCGTGCGGCGGACGTTGCGGCGGGAAGATATCGCTCAGCTCATGGCCGAGCATCTTCTCGACGATCTGCTCGCCGCTCAGATCGTTCATCGGGCTGCTTTCAATCAGCTTGCCGTCGCGCAATACCGTCAGGGTGTCGCAAATAGCCTTCAGCTCATGAATACGGTGGGAGATGAACACCACGCCGATCCCCTGCTGTTGCAGGCGGCGCACCACCGTAAACAGGCGCTCACTTTCATGCTGATCCAACGGCGCGGTGGGTTCATCCAGAATCAAAAACCGGCAATGGTGCGACAGCGCGCGGGCCAGCAGAATCTGCTGTTTCTCCGCCAGGGTACAGCTGTCGATGGAGCGACGCACATCGAGCGTAATATCCAGCTGGGCCAGGGCCTCGCGCGCCTGCTCGCGCACTGCGCGCCAGCTAAAGCCCAGCCCCGGCTCCGCCAGACGATCCAGCATAATGTTTTCCGCAATGGACAGGCCGGGCACCAGCGCCACATCGACCTCCTGCTGCACCAGATGAATGCCCAGCTGTTTCGCATCCCGCGGCGAACGAACGCTCACCTGCTGATTATTGATGACAATCTCGCCCTCATAATGGGCGTGCGTTCCGCACAGCACCGCCATCAGCGTCGATTTCCCCGCCCCGTTAGCACCGGTCAGCGCGTGTACCGACCCTCCCCGCAGGGTGAACGCCACATTGCTCAGCGCCCTGAAACCGGAAAAGGCCAGATTAATGTTGTTCATCTCAAGACGATTCGCTGTCATCCGCCGGGACCTTTACGATTAATATTCTGATTTAACGAATTTTTCACAGCCGACCTTGACTGACAACTGCGTAAAAGGCATAAGATAAAACGAAATAATATTAGCCATCCGGATGTCCAGACATAACATCAGGTTAGCGAAACGAAATAAGGACAGCGTTCATGAGCAACAGCGATATCCGCGTGGTACCCGGCCCGGCTAACTATTTTTCCCATAACGGCAGCCTTGCCCACCTGCACGATTTTTACAGCGACGAGCAGCTTGCCCGCGCCATCTGGATCTACGGCGAGCGCGCCATCGCCGGTGCGCAGCCCTTCCTGCCGGAGGCGTTTCATGCCGTCGGCGCCAAAAAAGTGCTGTTTAGCGGGCACTGCAGCGAAAGCGACGTCGTGCAGCTGGTCGCGGAAGCCGGAGATGACCGCGCCGTGGTGATTGGCGTCGGCGGCGGCGCGCTGCTGGATACCGCCAAGGCGGTGGCCCGGCGGCTGGGTCTGCCGGTGGTGGCCATCCCGACCATCGCCGCCACCTGCGCCGCGTGGACCCCGCTGTCGGTGTGGTACAACGACGCCGGGCAGGCGCTGCATTTTGAAATCTTTGATGACGCCAACTTCCTGGTGCTGGTGGAACCGCAAATCATCCTTAACGCGCCGGCGGAATATCTGCTGGCGGGAATCGGCGATACGCTGGCGAAATGGTATGAAGCAGTGGTGCTGGCACCGCAGCCGGAAACGCTGCCGCTGACCGTGCGTCTGGGGATTAACGGCGCGCTGGCCATTCGCGACGTTCTGCTGCAAAGCAGTGAAACCGCGCTGGCGGATCAACAGCGCGGCGAACTGTCGCAGGCGTTCCGCGATGTGACGGATGCCATTATCGCCGGCGGCGGGATGGTCGGCGGCTTAGGTGAGCGCTATACCCGCGTCGCCGCCGCCCATGCGGTGCATAACGGCCTGACGATCCTGCCGCAGACTGATAAATTCCTTCATGGCACCAAGGTTGCCTACGGCATTCTGGTGCAAAGCGCCCTGCTGGGTCAGGACGACGTGCTGGCCCAGTTGATCAACGCCTGGCAGCGTTTCAACCTGCCCACCACCCTGGCGGAACTTGACGTGGATATCCACAACCGCGACGAACTGGAGCGGGTCATTGCCCATACCCTGCGTCCGGTGGAGTCGATCCACTTCCTGCCGGTGGAACTGACGCCGCAAAGCCTGGCCGCCGCGTTTGAGAAAGTGGAAAACTTCCGCAGACAGGTGCATTGACGGACAGGAATCTCGCTCTATACCTAATGATGCATCTCCCACTCACAGTACGAGGTCATCATGCAGATCGAGTTAACGGGTAAAAGAGCGTTGGTTACCGGCGCCAGTCGCGGAATTGGCCGCGCCATTGCGCTGTCGCTGGCGCAGGCGGGCGCCGATGTGGTTATCACTTATGAAAAATCCGCCGATAAAGCACAGGCGGTTGCCGACGAGATTGTGGCACTCGGCCGCCGCGGCGCGGCGATTCAGGCCGACAGCGCGAACGCCCAGGCGATTCAGCAGGCCGTCTCGCGCACGGTCGAGACCCTGGGTGGGCTGGATATTCTGGTAAATAACGCCGGGATTGCCCGCGGCGGCCCGCTGGAGTCGCTGTCGCTGGAAGATATCGACGCGCTGATCAACGTCAATATCCGTGGCGTGGTGATCGCCATCCAGGCAGCGCTGCCGCATCTACCCGCAGGAGGGCGCATTATTAATATCGGCAGTTGCCTCGCCAACCGCGTCGCCTCGCCGGGCATCGCGGTCTACGCCATGACCAAATCTGCGCTCAACTCTCTGACCCGTGGCCTCGCCCGCGATCTCGGGCCGCGCGGTATTACCGTAAACCTGGTGCATCCCGGGCCGACCGATAGCGATATGAACCCGGCGAACGGGGAACAGGCCGATTCGCAGCGTCAGCTTATTGCCGTCGGACATTACGGTCAGCCGGATGACGTTGCCGCCGCAGTGACCTTTCTGGCCAGCCCGGCGGCCGGACAAATCTCCGGCACCGGTCTGGATGTTGATGGGGGACTTAATGCCTGAAGGAAGGGCTTAACAACATTTCGCGCCGCCTTTTCCGCCGTAGCGTGCATCCTGTCGCTCGCGGAAGAACTCTTCATAGGTCATCGGCGTTTGCTCAGGATGCGTCTGGCGAATATGCTCGACATAATTATCGTAATCGGGCACGCCAATCATCATTTTCGCCGCCTGACCCAGATACTTCCCGGCTTTCGAAAGGGTATCAAACATAGTGCTCTCTCATGGTCCCCCTTTCCGGCATGCGGAAAGGGGGTGGGGTTTAATGTGCGCGCTTCGCCTGAGCCGCCATCGGCTGTGCAGCGGTAGGTAACGCCTCATAAGGCGTCTCTTTCGCCGTCGGTTTGTCCTCTTTCAACGCCGCCAGCGCGGTTTTGATGGAGAAGAACGCCAGCACCACCACGACCACCATAAAGAAGATGGTTAATCCCGCATCCAGCCGGTTGTTAAAGACCAGCTGCGCCAGCTGTGATTCGGTGTACTGGGCAGGAATATTGCCGCTATCGATCATCGCCTGGAACTTATTGGCAATCGCCAGGAAGCCGACTTTGGTATCCGGACTGAACGACTTTTGCCAGCCGGCGGTCAGGGTACAAATCAACAGCCAGGCCGTCGGCAGCAGCGCGACCCAGGCATAGCGTTCGCGCTTCATTTTAAACAGTACCACCGCACACAGCATCAATGCCATCCCCGCCAGCATCTGGTTAGCGATACCAAACAGCGGCCACAGCGTGTTAATGCCGCCGAGCGGGTCAACAACCCCTTGATGCAGGAAGTATCCCCATGCCAGCACGCAAAGCCCGGTTGCCAGCAGGTTGGCCGGCAGCGAGTTGGTTTTCTTCAGGCCCGGGCTGAGCACGCCCAGTAAATCCTGCAGCATAAAGCGCGCCGCACGGGTGCCCGCATCTACCGCCGTCAGGATGAACAGGGCTTCAAACAGAATGGCGAAGTGGTACCAGAAGGCGACATCCATCAGACCGCCCAACGAGCCGTGCAGGATGTAGGCCATCCCCACCGCCAGCGTCGGTGCGCCGCCGGCTCGCGAGATGATCGACTGCTCACCCACTTCGCTGGCTATCTGGCGCAGCGTGTCCGGCGTAATGCTAAAGCCCCAGCTGCTGACCACCTGCGCGGCAGAGGCCACCACATCGGTGGTGCCAGCCGGCGCCAGCACCGCCATCGGGCTGTTCATCGCAAAGTAGACGCCCGGATCGATAACGCAGGCCGCCACCAGCGCCATGATGGCGACAAAGGACTCCATCAGCATACCGCCATAGCCGATAAAGCAGGCCTGGCCCTCATTCGCCAGCATCTTAGGCGTGGTTCCGGATGAAATCAGCGCATGGAAGCCGGAGACCGCACCGCAGGCGATGGTAATAAACAGGAACGGGAACATGCTGCCGGACCACACCGGGCCGGTGCCGTCAATAAATTTGGTCAGCGCCGGCATGGTCAGCGTCGGGCGCATAATCAGAATACCAATCGCCAGCCCGACGATGGTGCCGATTTTCAGGAAGGTCGACAGGTAATCACGCGGCGCCAGCAGCAGCCACACCGGAAGAACGGCGGCAATAAAACCATAGCCCACCAGAATCCAGGTCAGCTGTACGCCGGTATAATCAAACCACGGCGCCCAGGTCGGGCTTTCCGCCACCCATCCACCGGAAACAATCGCGAACACCAGCATCACCAGGCCAATCACCGACACTTCGCCGATGCGTCCCGGACGCAGGTAGCGAATGTAGATCCCCATAAAGATCGCCAGCGGAATAGTGAAGGCCACGGTATAGGTGCCCCACGGGCTGTGGGTCAACGCTTTCACCACAATCATCGCCAGTACGGCGAGGATAATCACCATAATCATAAAGCAGGCCACCAGCGCCAGCACTCCGGCGGTTGGCCCCATCTCTTCTTTCACCAGCTCACCGAGAGAACGCCCGTCGCGGCGCGTAGAGACGAACAGCACCATAAAGTCCTGCACCGCGCCGGCCAGCACCACCCCGGCGAGGATCCAGATCATCCCCGGCAGATAGCCCATCTGCGCCGCCAGCACCGGTCCTACCAGCGGCCCCGCACCGGCAATCGCCGCAAAATGATGACCGAACAGCACTTTTTTATCGGTCGGGACATAATCAAGGCCGTCGTTATGCCGTACGGCGGGGGTCATGCGCGTCGGGTCAACCGCCAGCACATTTTTGGCGATGTAGAGACCGTAGAAACGATAGGCGATCAGATAAATGCAGACTGCCGCGACGACAATCCATAACGCATTAATCTGTTCACCTCGGTTTAAGGCGATGTAGCCGAGGGCAAAGGCTCCGACAACCGAGAGCAATGTCCAGATGAGGTATTTCCCTGAATGATTCATCGTTGCGTTCCACCGGTAAGGTAATCAGGATGTTACATTTTGTTTCTAGAACACAACGCCGGGTTTAACAACATTGAAACCGTACAGATGTCGTACAAAGACAGGGATTTATCTCACATTGCTAGCGAGATCACTTCTGGGGGGAAAATGGAATGTATCGTCAGCAAGAAAGCGCTACATGATACGTGGTCAGACAACCCCCGGATCGCGGCGTAAACGCCTGCACCAGGCAACCTTACCGCACCGGCCCGTCGCCCGGCTAAGCATAGCGCCAGCCGGGAGCAGAGCGCCTCAGCCGAGGACCGCGGTCCCCAGTCCCGTAGCCCCGGTAAGCGCAGCGCCACCGGGGAGTCGGCCGCAGAGTATTGCCACACGGAGGCCGCTCCCGGAGATGAAATATTGTGCATTCCCCAGGCGACAAAACCACAGACGGTTGTTAATCCGTAGCCCGGCTAAGGCGTTCACGCCGCCAGCCGGGAAAGCAGAGAGCATAGCCCGGGTCCCGTAGCCCCGGTAAGCGCAGCGCCACCGGGGAGTCGGCCGCAGAGTATTGCCACACGAAGGACGCTCCCGGAGATGAAATATTGCGCCTCCCGGGCGACAAAACCACAGACGGTTGTTAATCCGTAGCCCGGCTAAGGCGTTCACGCCGCCAGCCGGGAAAGCAGGGAGCTTAGCCCGGGTCCCGTAGCCCCGGTAAGCACAGCGCCACCGGGGAGTCGGCCGCAGAGTATTGCCACACGGAGGCCGCTCCCGGAGATGGAATATTGCGCCTCCCGGGCGACAAAATCACAGACGGTTGTTAATCCGTAACCGGCTAAGGCGTTCACGCCGCCAGCCGGGAGCAGAGCGCCTCAGCCGAGGACCGCGGTCCCCAGGCGGCAGGTACAGCAGCGGCGGCCCCGCTCGTCAAACACCGCAATCTCCCAGCTCTGGTTCTGACGCCCGAGGTGCAGAGGGCGACACTCGCCGCGCACGCGACCGCTCGAGACCGCCCGATGGTGGGTTGCATTCAGCTCGGTCCCCACCACGCACTGCCCCTCTTCGGTCATCAGCCAGCCGGCCATCGACCCCAGCGTCTCCGCCAGCGCCGCGGAGGCGCCGCCGTGCAGCAGACCAAACGGTTGATGAGTACGCGCATCAACCGGCATACTCGCCTCCAGCAGCCCTTCTTCCAGTCGGGTGTAGACAATCCCCAGGTGAGCAACCATCGTATTCTCGCTGGTGGCATTAAGCGCCTCCAGCGTCAACTGACGTTTCCAGGCCATTTACGCCCCCAGCGTCGAGCCGCCGTCCACCACGATATCCTGCAGCGTGATATGACTGGCGTGATCGGAAGCGAGGAACAGAATCGTGCTGGCAATCTCCTGCGGACGCGCAATTTTACCCAGCGGGATCCCGAGCTTAAACTGCTCGCCGAAACCGCGGATACGGCGCTGCTCGGCATCCTCACTCACCCACAGCGTGCGTTGCATATCGGTGTCGGTGGAGCCCGGCGAAACCAGGTTGCAGCGTACGCCGCTGCCCGCCAGCTCGAGGCCCACGGTCAGCGCCAGACTTTTCAGCGCCGCCTTTGAGGCGCCGTAGGCGCTCATGCCGATGCGCGGCGTATGCGCGGCATCGGAGGCAACGGTGACAATGGCCCCGCCCTGCTGGCGACGGAACTGGCCCATCGTCTGCTGGAACAGGTTAAACGCGCCGCCGACGTTGACGGCGAAAGTCTGCTGCCATGCCTCCAGACTCAGCTCATCGGTCGCGCCCATGCGCAGAATCCCCGCGGCGTTAACCAGCACATCCAGCCGATCGATGCCTTTCAGCAGATGCCCGCACACCTCGGCCACCTGCTGCGCATTGGCAACATCCAGGGTGTGGGTGGCAAACGGATAGTCATCGCCCTCAAAAGCGAGATCGAAACCGCTCACCCGGGCGCCGGCTTCAACAAACGCCAGCGCCGTTGCATAACCAATCCCTTTACCGGCGCCGGTGACCCAAACGGTTTGCCCCTGAAAATCCAGCGCGGCCATTATTTCACCTCACGGGAGAGCAGCGCCCACCAGGCGTCAATGGTCGGGTTTTTCGCCAGCATCACGAAGTCAATATCGCCGTGCACTTTGCGCCAGCGGGCGGCCAGCGCCATCATACGTACCGAGTCCAGACCGTAGTCGATCAGATTTTCGTCATCCATAGGCTCGTCGGATTCATCGAGCAGCGGCAGCACCAGCGCACGCAGCGCCGTTTTTGATGCCGGCAGCGGCAGCAGCTCTTCGGTCATCACTACGCGGCCACTACGACCGGCAACATATTTCAGCGACATCAGATGTTCTTCACGGCTAAAGTCAGCCAGCGCATCGGCGACGAAGAACGGCTTAATATCGCGCATAAAGGCGTCGGTAGCGGTAGTCATACAGCCGATATGGGCATAGACGCCGGTGATAATCAGCTGATCGCGGCCGCTCTCTTTGAGCATCTCTTCCAGCGGCGAGCGGTGAAACGCACTGTAGCGCCACTTCACCAGTACGGTGTCGTGTTCATCCGGCGCCAGCGCGGCAATCACGCGCTGCTGCTCCGGCGAACGGGTCAGGCCCGGCCCCCACATATCATTAAGCAGGGCGCGATCTTCATCGCTTTGCTCTTTCGGTTGCGCGGTGTAAAACACCGGAATGTTATTCTGTTTGCAGAAATCACGCAGCGCGGCAATATTGGCAACGACTTTCGCCATCATAGCGCTGTCTTCGCCCCAGAAGTTGAGGAAATATTCCTGCATATCGTGGATCAGCAGCGCAGCGCGGGATGGCTCAAAAGCCCAGTTCACTTTGTTCGCCGGGATGTCGCTGGCTTCCGGCAGCGTGTAAGCCTGTAATTTCGGGATGGCCATTCTCTCTTCTCCTTCAGCCCGGCTCGCGTGAAGCCAGCCACTGGCGTAATTGTTTTTTATCGACTTTGCCCACCGGCGTCAGCGGCAGCGCATCCAGGCACTCCACACGGTCCGGCAGTTTAAATTCCGCGACGCCCTGTTCGCGCAGGAAACGGCGTACCGCTACCGCACGCAGCGGCTCTTTCACCACCAGATACGCGCAGCTTTTCTCGCCCAGCAGGCTATCTTCCATGCTGACCAGCGCGGCATGGATCACCGCCGGATGGCGCAGCAGCAGGTTTTCAACTTCCTCCGCCGCGATCTTCTCGCCGCCGCGGTTGATCTGATCTTTTTCACGCCCCTGCACGGTGATGTACCCGTCTTCGTCGATCGAGATCAGATCGCCGGAACAGTAAAAACCGTCGGCATCAAACGCTTCGGCGTTATGCTGTGGACTTTTGTAGTAGCCGCGGAAGGTGTATGGACCCCGGGTCATCAGACGTCCCACCTCGCCACGTGGTAGCGGGTTGCCGTCGGCATCTGCCACCCAGACCTCATCGTCCGGGCACATCGGGCAACCCTGGGTATTGATGATGCGCTCCGGGCTGTCGTTGAGGCGGGTGTAGTTCACCAGCCCTTCCGCCATGCCGAAGACCTGCTGAAGCTGGCAGCCAATCTCCGCCGGAATCCGCGCCGCCAGCGTTGCCGACAGGCGCGCGCCGCCAACCTGCAGCAGCGTCAGCGAACGCAGCTGCGCATTCCCGGCCCCTTCGCGGATCGCCTGTAGCCACAGGCTGACCGCCGGCGGTACCAGTGAAGCGACGTTAATCTGATGTTGTTCAATCAGCGGGAAGCAGAGCGTCGCGCTCGGATCGGCGGCCAGAATCACCCGACCACCGGCGAGGAACACGCCGAGGGAACCCGGCGAGCTCATCGCGTAGTTGTGGGCGGCGGGCAGCGCGTTGAGGTAGCGAGTTTCCGCGCTGATGCCGCAAATTTCGTTACTGCGACGGATGCTGTAGTCGTAGTCGTTATGGGTGCGAGGTATCAGCTTCGGCGTCCCGGTACTGCCGCCGGAGAGCTGGAAAAAGGCCACTTCATCGGCAGGTGTCGGATTCGCGATAAAGTTCTCCGCCGGCCGCGCGATCGCCGCCGCCAGATCGTATTCACCGCAATCGTTGCGCAGCAGCACAACCCGTACTGACGCATGCTGCTCAACAAAGCCATTCAGGAAATGATCATCGGCAAACAGCGCATGCTCGCGATCGGCAATCAGCAGCGCGGGCTCAATTTGCGTCGCGTAGGCATTCAGCTCGCTGCGCTGATGGCTGAACAACGCATTCACCGGCGCCACCCCGATACGCAGCAGCGCAAACAGGGTGATGTAGAATTCGGCGACGTTGCCCAGCTGCACCAGCGCGGTTTCACCGCGCTTCAGCCCCAGACGCTGGAGCGACGAGGCCAGGTTATCCACCTGCTGATTGAACTGACGATAGCTGTGCTGCTTATCACCGTCGATAATGGCGATGGCGTCGCTGTCGGCGTGACGGGTAATCAGGTTGGTTAGCGGCAAATCCTGCCAGTAGCCCTTTTCGCGGTAGCGGGCGGCAAAACTTTCCGGCCAGCGGTTAAATGCAATCATCATTGCCTCTTAATTCAAGCCAAACACATTCAGCATGGTCGTCAGTTTGACGCCGGTTTCACGCCACTCTCCCAGCGGAGAGGAGGCCGGAACAATCCCCGCGCCGGCAAACAGACGCAGCGTACGCTGATGCAGGCGAGCGCAGCGAATCGTCACCACCCATTCGCCGTTACCTTCGTCATCGCACCAGCCAACAATGCCGCCAAACAGCTGGCGGTCGAACGGTTCAAGCTCGGCAATCAGTCGTTTCGCCACCTGATGTGGGAAACCGCTCAGAGCCGGGGTCGGATGCAGCAGGCAGGCCAGCGACATCGCGTTCTCCTGCGCCAGCGCGGTACCTTCAATCGGCGTCGCCAGGTGCCATAGCGTTGGCGTGGTGACCAGCTGTGGGGAATCCGGCAGCGACAGTTCACGGCAGCGCGGCGTCAGCACCGCCTTCATCGCCTGGGTCACCAGTTCGTGCTCGTGGCGATCTTTTCCGGAAGCCAGTAGCTTGTTACCCGCTTCGCGATCCAGTACGTCATCCGGCTGGCGGCGGGCCGAGCCGGCCAGCGGCAGGGAGCTGAAATGATCGCCCTCTTTGCGCAGCAGCAGCTCCGGGCTGGCGCCCAGCAGCACGCCGCCGTCGGAGAGCGGCACGTGGAAGTTAAAGCTGGCAGGGTTCTGCGCGATCAGGCGCTCGAGCAGCGCGCCGCTGTCCACGCGCTCGCGGGTGGTAATATCGATCAGGCGTGACAGGACAACCTTGTCCACTTCCGGCGTCGCGGTCAGCCCGGCGGCCCGCTCAACCATCGCCATAAACGCATCCTGTTGAGGAATCTCCTGACGCTCCACGACATCCATTGGCGTCTGGGCGGTAAAGTAGCGCGCCGACTGCTGTTTACCGGTGCGGGAGAAATTCTCCCAGTTCTCTGGAATAAACAGTTCGGAAGGCTGGTTGGTATCAAACGGGATAGCGCCGACCATCACCGGCTTACGGATCCCGGCAGCCTTCGCGTCAGTGAACGCGGCCGCCATATTCCGCTGAAACTCCCCATCGAGCAGCGCGCCATCGGCGGCAGAGTGGGAAAAACGGCTAAAACAGCCCGCGGTACGAAAACTGCGGTACGGCGACATAAAGAAGAAGCTTTCCGGCAACAGGGTCATTTTTTGTTCCTGTACATCCTCGGCCAGTGACGTTTCCATATCATCCTCCAAAAACGATAAAGATATTACGAATAATTATCATTTATATTTTGGTTGGCTAACCTAAAAGGTATTGCCTGCCATGTCAACCGTACAAACGGCATGTTGTGCGACTTAGGCTTGCATCCGCGCACGACAAAGTTGAAAATGAGACGCATTTATCCCAACTGAATCAGGATGCGAATTCGTGAATTTGTCCACATTATGTCGCCGTACCCTGCTGGCCTGCGGGCTGGTGCTTTTAGGAATTACCTCAGCTCTGGCAGCCGACTGGCCTCGTCAGGTGACCGATAGCCGCGGCGCACATACGCTGGAAAGCAAACCCCTGCGCATCGTCTCCACCAGTGTCACCCTCACCGGATCCTTACTGGCGATTGACGCGCCGGTGGTCGCCAGCGGCGCAACCACGCCGAACAACCGCGTGGCCGACGATCGGGGATTTCTACGTCAGTGGAGCGCCGTCGCGAAAGAACGTAAGCTCGCGCGCCTGTACATCGGCGAACCCAGCGCCGAGGCCGTAGCCGCACAAATGCCGGATCTGATTCTGATTAGCGCTACCGGCGGGGATTCCGCCCTCGCGCTGTATGACCAGCTCTCCACCATCGCTCCAACGCTTATCATTAATTACGATGACAAAAGCTGGCAGGCGCTGTTGACCGAACTGGGGCACATCACCGGCCAGGAAAAGCAGGCGACCGCGCGTATTGCTGAGTTTGATAAGCAGCTCGCCACCCTGAAGCAACAGATGAAACTCCCGCCGCAGCCGGTCAGCGCGCTGGTCTATACCGCCGCCGCCCACAGCGCCAACCTGTGGACGCCGGAATCCGCTCAAGGTCAGATGCTTGAACAGCTGGGCTTTAAACTGGCGACCTTACCCGCCGGTCTGCATGCCAGCCAGAGCCAGGGGAAACGCCATGACATTATCCAGCTGGGCGGCGAAAATTTAGCCGCAGGCCTCAATGGCAACAGCCTGTTCCTGTTCGCCGGTGACGGAAAAGATGCCGATGCGATTTACGCCAACCCACTGCTGGCGCACCTCCCGGCGGTAGAGAACAAACGCGTCTATCCGCTCGGTACAGAAACATTCCGTCTCGATTACTACAGCGCCATGCTGGTACTGCAGCGTCTCGCCACCCTCTTCGGCTAACCTTCATGCCCGGCAGGCGCTGCGCCCTGCCGCCAATCATCGCTCTGTGGCCCGGATAAGGCGTTGACGCCGCTATCCGGGCTAGCGGTTTCAGACCTCGCTGACCGTTTCAGGACGCTGGAAACGACGCAGCTCCCCCAGCAGCCCAATCAGTATTACGCCGACAATCACCAGCACCCAACCGCTGGCGCTCGCCGACGCGACCGGCGTCATTATCGCCCCCAGCCCACCCAGCAACGCGGCGCCAATGGCATCGCCAGTAACGTTCTGCGCGGTCCACAGACCGTTAATCCGCCCGAGCATCGCTTCCGGCGTCTGGGTCTGAATCAGGGTGTACTGCAACAGCGAGCTGATCGCGCTCAGCCAGCCAAACAGCGCCAGACACAGCGCGCCCAATGCCCAGACCGGCATCAGGCTAAATAGCGCGATGGCCACAAATGAGCCGACCGTCGTCATCAGCATCAGAGCGCCCGGTTTTGCCGTTTGCGCCAGCTGACCGCTGGTCAACGCCCCAAACGCTGCCCCCAGCGGAATAGCGGCATATAGCAAGCCAATCTGCGAGGCCGACATCCGCCAGCCGTCGGCCAGCGCCGGATAAAGCACCCGTACCGCGCTCGCCATCGTCAACAGACCGCCCAGCAGAGCAATCCCGCCAATCAGCGGGCTGTTGAAGAGGAACTTCAGCCCCGCCAGCAGCGACTTCAGCGGGTGTTCCCGCGGCTGCGGTGGCGGCGGTAGCAGCGGCAAGCGCAGCAGGGTCAGGGTGGTGATAAAGGTGCCCGCCGCCGCCAGGCCATAGTTCCAGGCTACGCCGCCGGTGGCCAGCAGCAGACCGCCGATCATCGGCGAAATCACCGATCCCAGGCGCACCGTCAGCATGGTGATCGCCCCGGCCTGCATCAGGTTTTCACGCCCGACCAGCGCCGGCGTCGCCGCCAGCAGCGCCGTCACGCCCAGCGAAGCAAAAAAACCGTCCCAGATACCCAGCAGATAGATAGCGATGAGCGATGGCTCAGGCAGCAGCGCGTTGAGGCACAGACCGACAAACCCCACGCCGCAGGTTCCCCGCGCCAGCAGAATCAAACGTTTCCGCTCATAGCGATCCGCCAGCACGCCGCCGACCATCAGGCCAACAAACATTGAGCAGCCGGTCAACGTGACCGAGAGCCCGACCTGCCAGGTGGAGTGGGTCATCATCTGGATTTGTACCGGAATCGCCACGCCCAGCAGGCCAAGCGACAGGATCGAGATAAAACGGGCGATAAAGACGGCGCGAAACGCCGGATGGGTTTGCAGCAGACTGAGGTTCAGCAGCCGGGATTGTCGGTTCATTACAGCGCCTTGTTATTATTTTCCATCAACGCGCGATCGTTCAGGCAGCGTACTTATTGGCTGCACTTCCTTAACCCGGTCATACGGTTAGCGATACTTCCAGGCAAGCGTGCGTTTGCCGCCGCGATGCATTCTGAATGATTTTGCGTATACCATTCTTGTGGGCCGCCATGCTAACATAACTGAATAGAATCGATAACGATAATTACTATCATTATCATGTCAGGGATGTGAATTATGTCGTTTTCTACGACCACGGTGCGCGCCGTTGCCGTACCTGGTCTGTTACTCGTTTTAGCCTTTGCTATCGCTCTCAGCCTGCTGATTGGCGCCAAACCTCTTCCAGTGAGCGTCGTCGTGGAGGCTTTTTCCGGTACCTGTCAGAGCGCCGACTGTACTATCGTGCTGGATGCCCGGCTGCCGCGGACCCTGGCGGGACTACTGGCCGGCGCCGCGCTGGGCCTGGCAGGATCGCTGATGCAGACTCTGACGCGTAATCCCCTTGCCGATCCCGGCATTCTCGGCGTGAACTCCGGCGCCAGCTTCGCGATTGTGCTGGGTGCCGCGCTGTTTGGCATCCACTCCCCGCAGGAACAGCTGCTGATGTCGTTTTGCGGCGCGTTTGGCGCCTCGCTGCTGGTGGCCTTTACCGGCAGTCAGGGCGGCGGTCAGCTCAGTCCGGTACGTCTGACGCTAGCCGGCGTGGCGCTGGCGGCCGTGCTGGAAGGGCTCTCCAACGGCATTGCGCTGCTCAACCCCGATGTTTACGACCAGCTGCGCTTCTGGCAGGCCGGTTCGCTGGATATTCGCACGCTGCAGACGCTGAAAATCGTCCTCCTGCCGGTGGTGATTGCCGCCGCCGTGACGCTGTTGTTAAGCCGGGCGTTGAACAGTCTGAGTCTCGGCAACGATACCGCCACCGCGCTCGGCAGCCGGGTCGCCCGCACTCAGGTTATCGGCCTGCTGGCGATTACCGTGCTCTGCGGTAGTGCCACGGCGGTAGTTGGCCCCATCGCCTTTATCGGCCTGATGATGCCGCATATGTCGCGCTGGCTGGTGGGCGCTGACCATCGCTGGTCGTTGCCGGTCACCTTACTGGCAACCCCTGCTCTGCTGCTGTTTGCCGATGTATTGGGTCGCCTGCTGGTCCCCGGTGAACTGCGAGTATCGGTGGTCAGCGCCTTTATCGGCGCGCCGGTGCTGATTTGGCTGGTGCGCCGTCAGCCGCGCGGAGGTGCAATATGATAGCCCCTTCTCGCCGACTGTTGCTCAGCTGTCTGATTCTGCTGGCTACCAGCCTGCTGGTCTCCCTCTGGGGCCTCGGCAGCGGTCTGGTGCCGTTAAGCGTCGAGCAGGTGCTTTCCGCTCTGCTGGGCGATGCGCCGCGTAATATCACCATGGTGGTCACCGAATGGCGACTGCCGCGGGTGCTGATGGCCCTGCTGATCGGTGCGGGACTTGGCGTCAGCGGCGCCATTTTTCAGTCGCTGATGCGCAACCCGCTGGGCAGCCCCGATGTGATGGGCTTCAACACCGGCGCCTGGAGTGGCGTGCTGGTGGCGATGGTGATGTTCGGCCAGAACCTGACGGCGATTGCGCTGGCGGCAATGACCGGCGGCGTGTTGACCGCGCTGGTGGTCTGGCTGCTGGCCTGGCGCAACGGCATTGAAACGTTTCGCCTGATTATTATCGGCATCGGCGTTCGCGCCATGCTGGTGGCCTTCAATACCTGGCTGCTGCTGCGCGCCTCGCTGGAGACCGCTCTCTCCGCCGGGTTGTGGAATGCCGGCTCGCTCAATGGCCTGACCTGGGGAAAAACCTGGCCCTCCGCGCCGCTGATTGTGCTGATGCTGATAGCGGCGGCACTGCTTGCCCGGCGCATGCGCCTGCTGGAGATGGGCGACGATACCGCCTGCGCGCTCGGCGTGCGGGTAGAACGTTCGCGCCTGCTGATGATGCTGGTGGGCGTGGTACTGACCGCCGCCGCCACCGCGTTAGCCGGACCGATCTCGTTTATCGCCCTGGTCGCGCCGCATATCGCCCGCCGCCTGAGCGGCACCGCGCGCTGGGGATTAACCCAATCGGCGCTCTGCGGCGCGCTGCTGCTGGCGCTGGCTGACTACAGCGCCCAGCGCCTGTTTATGCCTTATCAATTACCGGTGGGAGTGGTGACCGTCAGCCTCGGCGGCATCTATCTCATCGCGCTGTTAATTCAGGAGTCCCGCAAAAAATGACCGCCGAAACGACCCGTTTGCGCGGCGACCAGCTAACCCTGGCGTACGGCAAAAAGACCATCGCCGAATCGCTGAATGTGACCATTCCTGATGGCCATTTCACCGCAATCATTGGCCCTAATGGCTGCGGGAAATCGACGCTGCTGCGAACCCTGAGTCGCCTGATGACGCCGGCCAGCGGCCATGTTTATCTCGACGGTGAGCAGATCCAGCGCTATGCCAGCAAAGAGGTGGCGAAACGCATCGGTCTGCTGGCGCAAAATGCCACCACCCCGGGGGATATTACCGTTCAGGAGCTGGTGGCGCGCGGCCGCTATCCGCATCAGCCGCTGTTTACCCGCTGGCGTAAAGAGGATGATGACGCGGTCAACAGCGCCATGAGGGCGACCGGAATAACCGATCTGGCACGACAAAGCGTCGATACGCTCTCCGGCGGCCAACGGCAGCGGGCCTGGATTGCCATGGTGCTGGCGCAGGAAACGGCCATTATGCTGCTCGATGAGCCCACTACCTGGCTGGATATCAGCCATCAAATCGATCTGCTGGAGCTGCTGAGCGAGCTCAACCGCGAAAAGGGGTATACCCTGGCGGCGGTACTGCACGACCTCAACCAGGCCTGCCGCTACGCAACGCATTTGATTGCCTTGCGCGAGGGTAAAATCATTGCCGAGGGGGCGCCGAAAGAGATTGTCACCGCCGAATTGATCGAGCAGATTTACGGCCTGCGCTGCATGATCATTGACGATCCGGTCGCCCATACGCCGCTGGTCGTACCGCTGGGGCGCCGGTAAATCCCCTCACTGCGGACTTCGCCCGGTGGCGCTACGCTTACCGGGCCTACCGTTCTGTCTCCTTCCGCGAGCTCTGCATCGTCCCGTAGGCCGGGTAAGGCGGCAGCCGCCACCCGGCAATCTTCTCCGGGCTACCCCAAAATCTCCCGCACTACCGGACCATCGGGGCTTCGCCCGGGGGCGCTGCGCTTACCGGGCCTACCGTTCTGTCTCCTTCCGCGGGCTCTGCATCGTCCCGTAGGCCGGGTAAGGCGGCAGCCGCCACCCGGCAATCTTCTCCGGTCTACCCCAAAATCTCCCACACTACCGGACCATCGGGGATTCGCCCGGGAGCGCTACGCTTACCAGACCTACCGTTCTGTCCCCTTCCGCGGGCTCGGCATCGTCCCGTAGGCCGGGTAAGGCGCCACCCGCCACCCGGCAATCTTCCCCGCTGCTACCCCAAAATCTCCCGCACTACCAAACCATCGGGGATTCGCCCGGGGGAGCGCTGCGCTTACCGGGCCTGCCGTTCTGTCTCCTTCCGCGGGCTCGGCATCGTCCCGTAGGCCGGGTAAGGCGGCAGCCGCCACCCGGCAATCTTCCCCGCTGCTACCCCAAAATATCCCACACTACCGGACCATCGGGGATTCGCCCGGGGGCGCTACGCTTACCGGGCCTACCGTTCTGTCTCCTTCCGCGGGCTCTGCATCGTCCCGTAGGCCGGGTAAGGCGGCAGCCGCCACCCGGCAATCTTCTCCGGGCTACCCCAAAATCTCCCGCACTACCGGACCAATCGATTCGAAGGCCTGCGGGGAGATAATATCCACGTGGGCGCAGTTCTGGCTAAAGACCTCCAGCTCACCCACCCACGGTTCCCACGCCGCCTGCGGATCCATCCCCGCCTGGCGCGTTTTTTCAGCCACAAACAGCGTCGCTTTGCCATCAAACTTCGCGCTATGCGCGGTGGTCAGCAGGCGTACCGCATCGGCATAGTTGCCCTCGATGACACGGAACAGTTCGCCGGAAGCCTGCCCCTGCTGGGCGGCAAGGAAGGCCTCTCGTTCACGTTCAATCTCGGCCAGTACCTCCGGGTCCAGACCGTTAGCCTCTTTCTCCGCCCAGTTCTGCGTCTCCGGCGGCCAGGTGTCCAGCAAGCCGAGGAACGCCACCGCTTCGCCGCGCTGACGCAAACGGGCAGCAATGCCCTGCGCCAGCGTCCCGCCGAGGGAATAGCCAAACAGGTAATAGGGCCCGTGCGGCTGCTGCGCCAGCAAGGTCTGCAGATGCTGCTCGCACACTTCATCGAGGTTTGCCGCGCTCATCATCGGCCCTTCCGGTCGCGGCGACTGAATGCCGGTAATCGACCAGCGCGGGCTGAGATAGCGGGCCAGCACGCTGAACTGCCAGGCAAAACCCGATGCCGGATGGAAACAGAACAGCGTTGGTCCGTCGCTGACGCGCAGCGGCAGAATCGCATCAAAGCCCAGGCGCTGCGCTTGCTCATCGCTGAGATCGGACGCCAGCAGCGCGCTCAGTTTCCCCACCGTCGAGGCCACCATCACCTGCCCGGGCGTCACCTGACGTCCCAGCTCGCGGCTAAGCTGCGCCGCCAGGCGCATCGCCAGCAGAGAATGACCGCCGAGGGCGAAGAAATCGGCTTCAATGTCGTTCACTTCGCAGCCCAGCAGCCGGCTGAAGGCCTCCGCGACCGTGGCTTCAATACCCGGCTCCGGCGGACGACCGCCGCGCGCGGTGCCCAACGTCGGCAGCGGCAGCGCTTTGCGATCCAGTTTGCCGTTGGCGCTCAGCGGCAGTTCCGCTAGCTGAATCAACACCACCGGCACCATATGCGGCGGCAGCTGTTCGGCCAGGCGCGTTTTCAGCGCTGCCGTATCCAGCGGCAGGCCGGACTCTGACACCAGGTAGCCGACCAACTGGCGGGCATCGCCACCGGTCGCCGCCGCCTGATTGAAAACGCAGGCGTGGGTTACCGCCAGGGAAACGTCCGCTAGCGCGGACATGACGCGGTCGATTTCGCCCAGCTCAATACGCTGTCCGCGAATTTTCAGCTGGTCATCGCTGCGCCCGAGGTACTCCACCGCGCCGTTATCCAGCCAGCGCGCCACGTCGCCGGTGCGATACATCCGCTCACCGGCGGCAAACGGGTCGGCGATAAAGCGCGAAGCGGTCAGATCCGGGCGGCCCAGATACCCCTGAGCCAACTGTATGCCGGTCAGATATAAATCCCCGGCGACGCCCGGCGGAACCGGCCGCAGAGTGGCATCGAGAATACGCAGCCCGGTATTCCATACCGGCCAGCCGATAGGCACGCTGTTGCCGGTGACCGCCGCCAGCTCCGCCCCGCAGGCCGGATACCAGCTCACATCCACCGCCGCTTCGGTCGGGCCATAGAGGTTATGCAGCGGCGCGCCGGTCAACGCTTCCCACTCGCGGCACAGGTCGGTTGGCAGTGCTTCCCCGCTGCAGAAGACGCGCTTCAGCGTCCGGCAGGTCGTTACGTTTTCAGCATCCAGCGAAGCCACGAACGCCGCCAGCATTGATGGCACAAAGTGGGTGGTGGTCACTCCGTAGCGGGCAAAGAACTGCTGCATCGCCTGCGGATCGCGATGGGCTTCCGGTTCGGCCATCACCAGCTGTGCGCCGGTGATAAACGGCCACCAGAACTCCCATACCGACACATCAAAGCTGCACGGCGTTTTCTGCGCCACCACATCCCCGGCGGTAAGCGGATAGTGATTTTGCATCCACAGCAGACGGTTAACGATCGCGGTTTGCCCGACCATCACCCCTTTCGGGCGCCCGGTGGAGCCGGAGGTAAAGATGATGTACGCCGTCTGCTCCGGCTGTGAGAGCGCCAGCGGCGTGTCATCATCCGCCGCAAGCGGCTGCTGATAACACAGGGTTTCAAGACCCGGAATATCGCTGAAGCGGGCCAGCTGATCTTCTGCAGTAATCAGCAGCGTAGGACGCGCGTCCTCCAGCATCATCCGCAGGCGGTCGTCCGGATACCCGGTATCCAGCGGCAGCCAGGCCGCGCCGGCCTCGACGATGCCGTGCAGCGCGAGGGTGAGGAACACCGAACGCGGCAACGCCACCGCCACGCTGTCGCCGGGCTTAACGCCGCGCTCACGCAGCAGCCGCGCCAGCGCCACCACCTGCTGACGCATCTCCCGATAGCTGAACTGCCGGGTGGCATCCGCCAGCGCCGGGGCATCCGGCGTTTTCGCCGCCTGTTCAGCCACCAGGGCGCTGAGCGTCGTCGTCGGCAGCGCCACGCCGGTATCATTGACCTGCGCCAGCTGCGCCGTCTCGTCGGCCGAAAGCAGATTGGCCTCTGCGCAGCGTAGCGCCGGATCGGCGGCAAACTGGGTCAGCAGCGCGGATAACCGTGCCACGTGAGCGCGCAACGTTGCTTCGTCATAGCGCGCTTTGTTCGCCAGCACCTCCAGCGACAGTCCGCCGGACTCATCCGGAAATAGCGCCAGTTCCAGATCGTTGACCGGACCGGTCGCCAGGGTGTGGGTCACCGCGTCGATACCGTCAATATCGAGAACATAATCAAAAACTTTCACATTGAGCACCGGGCCAAACAGCGGTTCATCGCCCGCCGCTTTGCCGCTATCGCGCACGATTTGTTCAGCATCGTAGCGCTGGTGGCGGCGCATCTTTTTCAGCTGGGCGCTGAGACGCAGCGCCAGCTCCGCCAGGGTTTCTTGCCCATCGATATGTATCGCCAGCGGCAGGACGTTCAGTACCGGACCGGTTGCGGTCAATGCCGCCGATCCCATCCGCCGCATAAAGATAAAGCCCGCCGCATAGTCCATGCGGCTGCATAAACGGCCGAGCCACAGGGTGGTCAGCGCCAACGCCAGATCGGCTCGCTGGCACTGCGGTGCGCCGGCGGCCAGGCGGCTGAACAGACTGGCATCCAGATCCAGCTTCAGACGCCAGATATCGCTACTGGTCGCCCGCCCCGCCAGCGGCGCAGCAGAGAGCGACGCCGGTGACGGCAGGGCTTTGCGCTGTTCCATCCAGAACGCTTTATCGCGCTGCCAGGCCTCACTGCCGTAGTAGCGCTGATACTCTTCAACAACCTCAGCGAAAGGGGTAAATGGCGACGCCGGCGTCGCCTCCCCACGTTGCCAGGCGCGATAAATTGCCGCGATCTGGCGGGTAATAGCGGGGAAACTGAAGCCATCTACCAGCAAATGATGATAACGCTGATACCAGTACCAGCAGTCATCCGCCACGCGCAGCAGCTGGTGACAAACCAGCGGATTGCCGCCATCCACGCGTAAATTCTGCCCGAGGTCGGCCTGCATTATCGCCAGCGCGGCGTCGTGCGGATCGCGCGCCTCGCGCAGATCGCAATAGTCAGGTTCGGCAAAAGCGCGCTGCTCATCGACCCATTGCCAGGCTTCGCCGTTATCTTCGCAAAAGCGCATGCTGAGGGTGTCGGCCTGCGTCAGACCGGTGACGATCGCCCGTCCCAACAGCGCCGGGTCCAGGTTGCCGCGCAGCTCGACATAGTGGGCGACACTCCATGCGCCGGGCAGCGTAGAGAGGCGCTCCGCCATCCAGATCCCAGGCTGCGCCGCGACCAGCGGTAAACGAGTGCTCATGTCCGGCTCCTTGAGGTTGCATAGTGGGCAGGGGTAAGGGTTGACCAGTTCGCCGCCAGCCAGCTGTTGCACGCCTCTAAGGACTGCGGCGGGCATTCCACTACCCAGCCTTGCGGCAGCGCGCAGTGGTGCGGCCACAGGCTGTACTGCTGTTGTTCGTTGCGCAAAATGTAAAACTGCCCTTGCGGATTATCGAAGGGGTTGCTGAATTGCATACCAAACTCCTGTCTTTACTCGCCATCCTCCTGTCGGCTTTCGCCCTGGCTAGCGCCTCGGGGTATGCGGAAGGATGTTGAGTCTGAAGCGCACTTTGTTATTGCGCGCGGCTCAACGGCTGCCAGAGCTGGATGAGCCCAGCCGTCAGCCCACCGCGCCAGCAAAGCGCATCGTGCCCGCCGTCAACCTGACGCCAGAAAATCGTCTGCTGTGTCTGCTGTAGTTGTGTTAAAAGCGCCTGATTGGCGCGAAAAATAAGCGGCTCACGCTCTCCGGCTTCCAGCCAGATTCGCAGCCCGTGGGGGCGGAGCACTCCCTGGCTCAGGCGTTCGATCAGCAGGCCGGTTTGCGCGCCGCCGCGATGCGGCCACCAGTAGGAGCCAGACTGGCTCAGCACGCAGCCAAAGCGCTGCGGCCAGTAGAGCGCGGCAAACATCGCCGCCAGGCCGCCAAAGCTCTGACCGGCGACCACGGTACAATCGGCGCGGTCGCTAAAAGGCGCGATTTGCTGTACCCGAGGCAATAGTTCTTCCTGCACCGCCAGCCAGAAATCGGCGTTACAGGGCAGCTCCCGACTCCGGTGTTCGTTATCGATGACATCAATCAGCAGGTAGACCGCTGGCGGCAGCTTTGCCTCGCGCGTCAGCCCGGCCAGTGCGGACCAAACCGGCATACTCTCGGCCCAGAACTGGCCATCAAGCAGCACCGCCAGCGGACGCTCTGCGGCAACGGCCTCTCCGGTGGTGTAAACCCATATCCGCCGCGTATTACCCAGTCGGGCGCTGTGCCATTCAATGCACACCGGCGGTTGATAAGGCGCATTACGCAGCGACCAGCCCGGTTGTTCCGGTGCCAGCGGCAGCTCCAGCGCCGAAACGGCGTGGCCGCGCCCGCCTTTCCAGCTTTGTGGGTTTAACGGATCGGCTATCGCCCGCGGCAGCAGTCTGCGCCAGCCTTCCCGCAGCAGCGTGCGGTCCGGGCTGCCGCCGTTGAAAATCTCAGGGGCAAAATCGTCATCGCGATCGGAGGGAATAAAGCAGTAGCTGCCGCGCCAGGCGGGAGACAGCGTGGTTTGCCATTGCCAGGCATCGGTGCCGGGCACGCGCTTGAGGGTTTGCGGTACGGCATTTTGATGATGGTCGGTGACGCCGGTGATGTAAATCCACACCCGCTTCGTCAACGAGGTCTCTTCGCTGCCCGCCGGATCCCGCCACCAGAAGGTCACCCGGTAGCTATCGCCAACGGCCTCGGCCTGCGGACCGAAGATCCCCTGCCACCAGTCATCACTTCCTGTCATTAACATTCCGTCATTAACCCTATGTTTACCGTGATTTTTCTCAATAAACGTAATTTTTATTGATAATATTATTGATAACTATTTGCATTTGCAATAGCGTATTACCGCACTTTGGGAAGAGTCACTTCTAATTACACATGTCAGAAAGGGCCATTTGGTCAGCGATGGAATGCCTTCGCCCTCTACTGACCACATTTCTGCCGCCTCCCCTCCCGGTGGGAAGGGGTTCCAGGGGCATGCGGCAACGGAAAGCAGGACGTAAAATGAATAACAAGATCAAATCCTTGACCTTGCTGGTCAATCTGGGAATTTATGGGGTTGCCTTCCCGCTGTGTGCGGAAGAGACCCTCGACAGTAAAAAAGCGGCCACCGAAGAGACGATGGTGGTCACTGCCGCCGAACAAAACCTGCAGGCGCCGGGCGTATCGACGATCACCGCCGAGGAAATTCGTAAACGTCCCCCCGCTCGCGATGTCTCCGAAATTATCCGCACCATGCCGGGCGTTAACCTGACCGGCAACTCCACCAGCGGCCAGCGCGGGAATAACCGCCAGATTGATATCCGCGGCATGGGCCCGGAAAATACCCTGATCCTGATTGATGGCAAACCGGTCACCAGCCGTAACTCCATCCGCCTGGGCTGGCGCGGCGAGCGCGATACCCGCGGCGATACCAACTGGGTCCCACCGGAGCTGATTGAGCGCATTGAAGTCATTCGTGGACCGGCGGCGGTCCGCTACGGCAACGGCGCCGCGGGCGGCGTGGTCAATATCATCACCAAAAAAGGTGATAACGAGTGGCACGGTTCGTGGAACACCTACATGAACGCCCCGGAGCACAAAGATGAAGGCTCCACCAAACGCACCAACTTCAGTCTGAACGGCCCGCTGGGCGGCGATTTCAGCTTCCGCCTGTTGGGCAACCTCGATAAAACCCAGGCCGATGCCTGGGATATCAACCAGGGCCATCAGTCAGAACGTACCGGTATTTACGCCGATACGCTACCGGCCGGCCGTGAAGGGGTAGAGAACAAAAATATCAACGGCGTCGTGCGCTGGGATTTTGCGCCGATGAACTCGCTGGAGTTTGAGGCGGGCTACAGCCGCCAGGGCAACCTGTACGCCGGGGATACGCAGAACACCAATACTAACGATCTGGTGAAAAAGAACTACGGCAAAGAGACCAACCGTCTCTATCGCCAGACCTACTCGGTGACCTGGAACGGCGGCTGGGATAACGGCATCACCACCAGCAACTGGGCGCAGTACGAGCACACCCGCAACTCGCGTAAAGGCGAAGGCCTGGCCGGGGGTACGGAAGGGATTTTCAGCAGCGATCAATTCTCTGATATCGACCTGTCCGACGTGATGCTGCACAGTGAAGTCAGCGTTCCGTTCGACCTGTGGGTCAATCAGAACCTGACGCTGGGTACCGAATGGAACCAGCAGCGGATGAAGGATCTGGCCTCCAACACCCAGACCTTTATGGGCGGCGACATTCCGGGTTCAACCAGCACTGGCCGCAGCCCGTATTCTCAGGCGGAGATCTTCTCGCTGTTTGCCGAAGACAACATCGAGCTGACCGACTCCACCATGCTGACCCCGGCGTTGCGCTTTGACCACCACAGCATTGTGGGGAACAACTGGAGCCCGTCGCTTAACCTGTCCCAGGGGCTCGGGGATGACTTCACCCTGAAAATGGGCATCGGCCGCGCCTATAAAGCGCCAAGCCTGTACCAGACCAACCCGAACTACATTCTGTACAGTAAAGGCCAGGGCTGTTACGCCAGTGCAACCGGCACCGGTTGCTATATGATGGGTAACGAAGACCTGAAAGCGGAAACCAGCATCAACAAAGAGATCGGCCTTGAGTTTAAACGCGACGGCTGGCTGGCCGGGGTGACCTGGTTCCGTAACGACTACCGCAACAAGATTGAAGCCGGCTATGCGCCGATCTCCCAGACCGGTACCGGTAAAGTGAAAACCGATATTTACCAGTGGGAAAACGTACCGAAAGCGGTGGTAGAAGGCCTGGAAGGGACATTGAACGTCCCGGTTAGCGAAACCGTTAACTGGACCAACAACATCACCTATATGCTGCAGAGTAAGAACAAAGAGACCGGCGATCGTCTGTCGATTATTCCGGAGTATACGCTGAACTCAACGCTGAGCTGGCAGATATACCAGGATGTTTCCGTGCAGTCGACCTTCACCTGGTACGGCAAGCAGGAACCGAAGAAGTATAACTACAAAGGTCAGCCGGTAACCGGCAGCGAGAAGAACGAGGTGAGTCCGTACAGCATCCTCGGCCTGAGCGCGACCTGGGACGTCACCAAATACGTCAGCCTGACCGGCGGCGTGGATAACGTCTTCGACAAGCGCCACTGGCGCGCGGGTAATGCCCAGACCACCGGCGGCGATACCGGTTATATGTACGGCGCGGGCGCCGAGACCTATAACGAATCGGGCCGGACCTGGTATATGAGCGTCAACACGCAGTTCTGATTACGCGCCTGAAGACCAGGCCGTTCTCTCCCCCGGAGGACGGCCTGGCTATCTGGCCTCCTGACAGGACCACGACAAAGCTATCCCCTCGCCTGCATCCTGACGTAGGATGACCCTATGCAAACGACACACTCGACTTTTCTTTTTGCCGGCCATCGGCTGCATCAGATTGATTTCGACCCGGCCACCTTTGCGCCTCACGATATCCTGTGGCTCCCCCACCATCAGCAGCTCGAAAATTGCGGCCGGAAACGGCAGATGGAACATCTTGCCGGGCGTATCGCGGCGGCCTGCGCCCTGAAAGCTGTTGGCGTAAAAGGCGTTCCCGGAACAGGTGACCAGCGGCAGCCGCTGTGGCCTGTCCCCTGGTCTGGCAGCATCAGCCACTGCGACACCCGCGCGCTGGCCGTCGTCGCCGCCCGACCGGTTGGTATCGACATCGAAAACGTTCTCACCCCCGCGCTGGCGACGGAGCTGGAGAGCAGTATTATCAGCCCGACCGAACGCGCGGTGCTGAAGGCGAGCGGACTGCCCTTCGAATTGGCTCTGACGCTGGCTTTTTCGGCGAAAGAGAGCGGGTTTAAGGCCCTGCCTCTCGCGCAACAGTCAGGGACAGGATTTATGCACTTTCGGATAACCGACATTCAGGGCGAGGTCGTCACTTTGTGGACTGAGCAGCAGATGTACCAGGTGCATTGGATGGCGGTTGAGCCCTGCGTCATCACGCTTTGCCAAACGCAACACCGGTAATAAAGGAAGAACCCGCGCGGTCAGAGCCGCACGGGGGAAACGCCATGCTGGCTCAACACATCGTTTTCGCGAGGGCGATAATAGCCTGGGCATCAAAACCGTGGTGCTGGCGCATCCAGCCACGATCCGCCGCCGCCGCATATTCGCCATCAGGAATACCCAGCCGTTTCAGCGGAATACCGATACCAGCCTCCGCCATAACCTCTGCGACCAGGCTTCCCAGACCACCGTTCACATTATGCTCTTCAACCGTAATCACCGCGTTGCATCCCTTCAGCGCGGCCAGTAACGCTGGCGTGTCGCAAGGGCGAATCGAAGGTACGCTGACCACCTGCGCCTGAATACCTGATTCTGCCAGCGCTTGGGCAGCCTCGACAATTTCATGCACCGTCGAACCGGTAGCGACCAGCGCCAGATCGTGGCCTTCACGCAGCGTGTTTACGGCTCCGGGGACAAAGCGATAGTTTTCAGCATACAGCTCCGGCAACGCTTTGCCGTCGAGACGAATGTAAACCGGCCCCTGATGTTGCAGGGCGTAGTCGATTATCTGTCGACATTCCCGTGGCGATGACGGCGCATAAATCTCAATGTTGCCGAATCCCCGCATCACCGCAAGGTCATCAATCGCGTGGTGCGTGCTCGCCAACGGGCCATAGCTGGCTCCCGCGTTCAGACCAAATAATTTGACGTTGGTGTTGTTGTAACAGACATCGACTTTGATTTGTTCATTGGCGCGGGAAATCAAAAATGGCGCGGCATTGCAGGTCACCGCCACTTTCCCCCCCAGCGCCAGCCCGGCTGCCATCCCGACCATGCTTTGCTCGGCAATGCCGACGTTAACCAGCCGGTCAGGAAACTGTTTAATAAACGGCGCTATTTTTGCGGTTGATGTTGAGTCGGCGACAACAGGCACCAGATCAACTCCATTTTCTACGGCATCGATAAACGCCTGAACCATCACGTTTGCCAGGTGTTCTGCATTACTCATCTTTCAGTTCCTCCAGCGCCAGCGCAATCTCCTCACCTTTCGGCACCCGGTGGTGCCATTCCGGACGCCCCTGGATAAAGGAGATGCCGGCGCCTTTCGTGGTATTCGCAATAATGACGTTGGGTTTTCCTTCCTGCTTTAATCCTTCAAGCGTCGCGACAACCGAGGCCATATTATTTCCCTGACATTCGGTGACGGTCATACCAAAGGCCTTCCATTTTTCGGCAAGCGGATCGGTATTCATGATTTCGCGGGTTGGACCGGCCAGCTGCAGGTTGTTTTTGTCATTAATAATGATCAGATTATCAAGACCGTAATGTGCTGCGGCCAGTGCGGCCTCCCAGTTACTCCCCTCAGCCAGTTCACCATCGCCGGTGATCAGGAAGACGCGGCGGGCGCTGTGGTTCTTTTTCGCGGCCAACGCCAGTCCCACCGCCACGGGCAAACCGTGTCCTAAAGCCCCGGTATTCAACTCGATGCCCGGCGTCTTCTGGCGAACCGGATGGCCAGGCAGGTGGGAGTTGGCATGCTGATAGGTGCTCAGCCAGTCGACCGGGAAGAATCCCGCCTCGGCCAGCACGCAGTAGTAGCAGCCCACCGCATGACCTTTCGACTGGATATAGATGTCACGCCCTTCATCGGCAATGCGGTCCGGCGCAACGTTCAAAATGCGGAAGTACAGCGCGGTTAAGAGCTCCACCTGCGACAGGTCAGCGCCGGTATGACCGCCGGCAGGGCTGTTGGCGTTCAATCTGATAATGTGGCGGCGTACCGCGCGAGCCTGACGCTCAAGTGCCTGAACATCGTAGTTATAGGGATTCATTTAATACCTCTGAATTTAATTTCAACTTGGAATATTTATTCCTTAAGGGACTAAAAAAACCAGATATCCCCTGGCAGCGCAACGCAGCGCTTTCGCCGCTGCACCAGACTCAGGAACATTCTGCCTCCTCACCATCAGGCATACCTGCGCCTGGATAATTTTTCAGTTGATTCGAAACCACAATGAATATATATTCATATATGATTCTTTATTCAATTATGCAACCACTGTTCTGTTTTTGTCCATAGCTGTTTTAGAGGATTGATAAAAGTTAGAGTCTCATCACACTTAAATGTCTTTTTTTTTCGCGTATGATTACAGGCTCTAACATAATGGCTGCACGTTAATGATTTTCGGGGATATATATGGCTAAGCAGGATGAACAACGGCTATTAGTTAAGATTGCCACTCTTTACTACCTTGAAGGACGCAAGCAGTCCGACATTGCTCAACTTCTCTCGCTTTCTCAGTCATTTGTCTCCCGCGCTATCACCCGCTGCCAAAAAGAAGGGGTGGTCAAAATTAGCGTCGTACAGCCCTCAAATATTTTCCTGAATCTCGAAAAAGGCATTGAGGATCGCTACGGCATCAAGCAGGCCATCGTGGTGGACACCGAAGAGGATGCCAGCGACCACACCATTAAACGCGCCATCGGTTCAGCGGCGGCCCACTATCTTGAAACGCGGCTACGGCCAAAAGATCTGATTGGCGTCTCCTCCTGGAGCTCGACCATTCGGGCCATGGTTGATGAGGTCCACGCGCAGAACCTGAAAGCCAGCGGCGTGATTCAACTGCTGGGCGGTGTGGGTCCTAATGGCAATGTGCAGGCAACGATCCTCACTCAGACGCTGGCGCAACGGCTGAACTGTGAAGCCTGGCTGCTACCTTCGCAAAGCATTGAAGGCTCGGTGGAAGAGAAAAACCGGCTGATTGCCAGCCAGGATGTGGCCGATGTGATTTCACGTTTTGATGAAGTCGATATCGCTATCGTCGGGATTGGTATTCTCGAACCTTCGCAGTTGCTCAAAACATCAGGCAACTATTACCACGAAGATATGCTGCAGGTGCTGGCGGAGCGCGGAGCAGTCGGGGATATTTGCCTGCACTACTACGATAAAAACGGGCAGGCGGTGTTACGTGATGATGAAGATCCTGTTATCGGCATGGCGCTGGAGAAAGTCAAAAAATGCCCCAATGTCGTCGCGCTGGCCGGCGGTAGCGATAAAGTCGCCGCCATCAAGGGCGCCCTCTCCGGCGGTTATATTGACATTTTAATCACCGATTATCCTACCGCCCGGCTGCTCGTCACCGCGTAATCAGCCGCTAAAACATCTTTTCTCATGCCTTTGCGCCCTTCAGGAAGACGCAAAGGCACATCAAATAAATGCTTATATTTCAATTTAATAAATAGTTAAAGCGCCATGTCCCCTCGGCATCCCCTGCACATTTCACGATCCAGATAAGTGTGATTGCCAGCACAATTGATAACTTTCCCTCTGGCCCCAGAGAAACTTTCTGGCTAAGGTATTAAATAAATAATCACTATCGAATATATATTCAGTGATTAAAAAAGTGATAACGAAATGTCACATCATGGCCTGCTAAGCAGCAATGCGATAACGAGGAATGATCGCCCTTCCCTTCGCGCCAGGACGACGTGTGACTCAGGAGACTATCTAATGCTGGCAACACAGAAAGAGTTCATCATTGCGCTCGATGAAGGTACCACGAACGCCAAAGCGGTGGTGCTTGACGGCCATGGCAACGTTATTGTGAAGTTTTCTCAACCGTTAGCTATCCAGACACCGCGCGATGGCTGGGTAGAGCAATCCGGAGAGGCGTTAGTCGAGGCCTCACTGGAGGTGATAGCCAACGCTATCGACCACGTTGGCGCAGAAAACGTGGCGGCATTAGCCATCAGCAACCAACGTGAAACCGCCATCGGCTGGTATCGTCAGAGCGGCAAACCGATTAACGCAGCCATCACCTGGCAATGTACCCGTAGCGCGGGTTTCTGTGAGGCGCTGCGCCGCGATCGTAAAGAATCCCAAATTAAATCCACCACCGGGCTACCGATTGCCCCGCTGTTTTCCGCCTCAAAAATGCGCTGGCTGCTGGAGTCGCTGCCGGAAGGCCGGGCGATGGCAGAGCGCGGCGAGATTTGCCTCGGTACCATCGATAGCTGGCTGCTGTGGAACCTGACGCAAGGCGCAGCATTCCGCTGCGACTACTCCAACGCCGCGCGGACGCAGTTACTTAATTTACATACCGGTCAATGGGATGACGAAATGCTGGCGCTGTTCCAGATCCCTCGCGCCGCGCTGCCTGAGATTAAACCCTCCAGTGGGTTATTCGGTTATACCCGCGGTCTGGCCGCCATTCCTGACGGCATCCCGGTGATGGCGATGGTCGGTGATTCACATGCCGCGCTGTTTGGTCACGCGCTCGGTGAACTGGGCTGCGTTAAGGCCACTTATGGCACGGGATCGTCGGTCATGGCGCCGGTGAAGTCAGCCCAATGCGATATTGCCGCACTGGCCACCACCATCGCCTGGCACGATGGCGACAGCATCATCTATGGCCTGGAAGGCAACATCCCCCATACCGGCGATGCGGTGGCCTGGATGGCTGATAGTACGGGATTAAGCGAGCTCTCCGAGCGCGAACTGGCCCACGAGCTCAATACCCTGCCGGCTTCCGTCGATTCCACGCTGGGCGTCTATTTTGTCCCCGCGCTGACCGGTCTTGGCGCCCCCTGGTGGGACGACAGCGCGCGCGGGGTTATCTGCGGACTCAGCCGCGGCGTCAAGCGCGCCCACCTGATTCGCGCCGCGCTGGAATCCATCACTTATCAGATTGCTGATGTGGTGGTTGCCATGCGCCAGCATGACGACTTCCACCTGACAGCACTGATGGTCGATGGCGGGCCGACAAAAAATGATTGGCTGATGCAATACCAGGCCGATCTGCTGGGTTGCCCGGTGATGCGCAGCGATGTCCCCGAGCTGTCGGCAATTGGCGCGGCCCTGCTGGCCCGTAAAGCGATTCATCCCGGAACGCTGACTGATTTAAGCGCGTTCTTAACCGAACACAGCGAATTTCGCCCCGATATGGCGCGCCATCTGCGTTTACAGAAAAGATGGCAGGAATGGCGCCATGCGGTGGACAGAACATTATGGAAACCGGCCCCGTCCGCCTGACGCCCCACCAGGGATCCTGCTGCGCGACGAACCTGAATCATCAACATAAGGAGAGCTCCGGACCATACAACTGATTTTCAGGCCTTGCGTTGTTTCACCGTACCCGACAATAACAACATAGAGAGAACATTGTCATGAAATTACGTTTAACGTTGTTAACTGCTGCAACCCTGACCGCTTTTTCATTTTCCGCTCAGGCGGTAGAAAAAGGCACCATTATGATTATGGTCAACTCGCTGGATAATCCGTATTACGCCTCTGAAGCCAAAGGCGCCAGTGAAAAAGCCAAACAGCTGGGATATAAAACGACGGTTCTGTCACATGGCGAAGATGTCAAAAAACAGAACGAACTTATTGATACCGCCATTGGTAAAAAAGTTCAGGGTATTATTCTCGATAACGCCGACTCAACCGCCAGCGTCGCCGCCATTGAAAAAGCCAAAACAGCAGGTATTCCCGTGGTATTAATCAACAGGGAAATTCCTGTCGATGATGTGGCACTTGAGCAAATTACGCACAATAACTTCCAGGCGGGTTCGGAAGTCGCCAACGTATTTGTTGAGAAAATGGCGGAGAAAGGAAAATACGCAGAGCTCACCTGCAATCTTGCCGATAATAACTGCGTGACCCGCTCTAAATCTTTCCATCAGGTTATCGACCAGTATCCAGACATGGTCAGCGTCGCCAGACAGGATGCCAAAGGAACGTTAATCGACGGCAAACGCATTATGGACAGCATCCTGCAGGCTCATCCGGACGTTAAAGGGGTGATTTGCGGTAATGGCCCCGTCGCTCTGGGCGCTATCGCCGCGCTAAAAGCAGCGAACCGTACGGACGTGGTGGTGGTCGGCATCGACGGCAGCAATGACGAGCGTGATGCGGTTAAAGCGGGAACCCTACAGGCCACCGTGATGCTGCAGGCCCAGTCCATCGCCGCGCAAGGGGTGACCGACCTCGATAACTTCCTGCAAAAAGGGGTGAAACCGGCGAAACAGCGCGTCATGTTCCGCGGCATCCTGATCACTAAAGATAACGCAGACAAAGTTCAGGACTTCAATATCAAGTCCTGAGTTCGGGTTGTTGCGCCCCTTGCGGGGCGCACAGGAGAGTCTCATGTATAAAAAAACCTGGCTGGCATTGGCCATCGTCGCACTGGGAGGCTGCCGCATTGTCTCTCAGCAAGAGCTGGCCGATCTTAAATCCCCGCCCAATCCGCACATGGCGAATATCGATCGGACGTGGCAGGAGAAAATTGTGCCGCAGGTAGTGGCGCAGGCTCGCTCCACGGAAGCGTTAATGACCGCGCTGCATGCGGCCAAAGATTTCGACAGCGCTTGCAAAACATTGGGTTATCGCGCTCAGGAAGAAAATCCGTGCATTTTCTTCGTCAAGGTTGAAGGCAAGGTCATCAAGCTTGACGCCACCTCGCGCAGCGGAAAAATGACCGTACAGGAGCAAAACGGCAGCGCTATCGTGGTGCAAATTGGCCCGACGCTACGCGGGACCCAGCTACGCGATGGCTATAGCGGTGCCAGTTATGCAGACTTTAACGACCAGGTGCTGTTTGGTGAATACGGTCGGGCCATTAATGAACAGGCCGTAAAAATGATCCACAGCGCACAGCTAAAATCCGGCGAAATGGTTGAGGTCTATGGCGTATTTTCCGCCTGGGATATACCGCAAACCTTCCCTGATATTACACCAGCGAAAATTATTCACCCCGGAGGACAATAAGATGTCAGCGCAAGAAATCGTCACTCCCCAACCAGTCGAAGCTGAAGTTATTATCGAAACCCGCGGATTATCTCGCGTTTACCCAGGCGTTATCGCCTTAGATAACGTCGACTATCGGGTGTATCGAAATAAAGTCAACGTTCTGATCGGAGAAAATGGTGCGGGCAAATCCACCATGATGAAAATGCTTGCCGGTGTCGAAACTCCTTCCTCCGGACAAATTATTCTCGAGGGTTCTCCCGTTTCATTAAACTCGACTCACCAGGCTGAAAAACAGGGTATCAGCATTATTTTCCAGGAGCTGAATTTATTCCCGAATATGAATGTCATGGATAATATTTTCATGGCTAATGAGTTTTTCCAGAAAGGAAGAATCAACGAAAAATACCAATACGAGCTGGCTAAATCACTGCTGGAACGGCTGGAGCTCGATGTTGATCCCTATACCCCGCTTGGCGAACTGGGTATTGGCCATCAGCAGCTGGTCGAAATTGCGCGCGCCCTGTCCAAAGATACTCGCGTATTGATTATGGATGAGCCCACCTCCGCCCTCAGCCAGTCTGAAGTCAAAGTCCTGTTCAATGTTATCGGACAGCTTAAACGGCGCGGCGTCACCATCATTTATATCTCTCATCGTCTGGAAGAACTGATGGAAATTGGCGACCACATTACCATTTTCCGCGATGGCCGTTTTATCAGCGAACGGACCGTCAGCGATGCCAGTATCCCCTGGATCATTGAACAGATGGTCGGCGATAAGAAAAAGCATTTCGACTATCAACCGGCCCCCAAAGGCGAAGCGGTGCTGGCGGTGGACGGTCTGACCGCGCTGCACCATAGCGGCGGTTACAAGCTTAATGATGTGACCTTTACCTTATGTAAAGGGGAAGTCATCGGCATTTACGGCCTGCTGGGCGCCGGGCGTACCGAGCTATTTAAAGGGCTGGTCGGCCTGATGCCGTGCCAGAATGGCAGTATCCATCTCAACGGTGAAAATATCGGCAGGGCCCCTTTTCAGGCCAGACTCAAAAAAGGGCTGGCGCTGGTACCGGAAGACCGACAGGGCGAAGGCGTGGTGCAGATGATGTCCATTCAATCCAATATGACGCTCTCCGATTTCAGTCTTCAGGGGTTTCGCCGCGCCTGGCAATGGCTGAATCCGCATAAAGAGCATGCCAGCGTTAAAGAGATGATTCAGCAGCTTGCCATCAAAGTGAGCGATCCCGAGCTTCCCATCACCTCTCTGAGCGGCGGCAACCAACAAAAAGTGGTGCTGGGGAAGGCGTTAATGACGCAGCCGCAGGTCGTTTTCCTCGATGAACCCACGCGCGGCATCGACGTGGGTGCCAAAACGGACGTGTATCACCTGATTGGCAAAATGGCGCAACAGGGGCTGGCCGTGATGTTCTCCTCCTCAGAGCTGGATGAAGTCATGGCTCTGGCAGATCGTATTTTGGTGATGGCCGATGGCCGTATTACCGCCGACCTACCGCGTCATGCGGTCACCCGCGAAAAATTAATCGCGGCTTCAACACCTCAAGATTAATCAGGCTGGAATCCATCATGAACCAGAAATATATGATCTATATGTACCTGCTGAAGGCCAGAACGTTTATCGCTCTGCTGCTGGTTGTTGCGTTTTTCAGCGTGATGGTACCGAATTTCCTGACTACCTCAAATCTGCTGATCATGACCCAGCATGTGGCCATTACCGGCCTGCTGGCCATCGGGATGACGCTGGTCATTCTGACCGGGGGAATTGACCTTTCAGTCGGTGCCGTGGCCGGGATTTGCGGCATGGTGGCCGGTGCCCTGCTAACCAATGGCCTGCCCTTATGGAACGGTAGCGTCATCTTCTTCAACGTACCGGAAGTTATCTTGTGCGTGGCTGTCTTTGGCGTATTGGTAGGGCTGGTTAATGGCGCCGTGATTACCCGTTTTGGCGTGGCGCCCTTTATTTGTACCCTCGGAATGATGTACGTCGCCCGCGGTTCTGCCCTGCTGTTTAACGACGGCAGCACTTACCCCAATCTCAACGGCATGGAAGCGCTGGGCAACACCGGTTTCTCCACCCTCGGCTCCGGTACCGTCCTGGGAATTTATCTGCCGATCTGGTTGATGATCGCTTTTCTGCTACTGGGATACTGGCTGACCACGAAAACCCCGCTGGGCCGCTATATCTACGCCATCGGAGGCAACGAATCCGCGGCCCGTCTGGCCGGCGTCCCGATTGTTAAGGCCAAAATCTTTGTTTATGCCTTCTCCGGCCTCTGCGCCGCGTTCGTCGGGCTGATAGTCGCCTCACAGCTGCAAACCGCGCACCCGATGACCGGCAACATGTTCGAAATGGATGCGATCGGCGCCACCGTTCTCGGCGGGACTGCGCTGGCGGGCGGCCGGGGCCGGGTGACCGGTTCGATTATTGGCGCCTTCGTGATCGTCTTCCTCGCCGACGGCATGGTGATGATGGGGGTCAGCGATTTCTGGCAGATGGTGATTAAAGGCGTGGTCATTGTCACCGCCGTCGTCGTCGATCAGTTCCAGCAGAAACTACAGAACAAGGTCATTCTCATGCGCCGCCATGAAGAAAAGCTGGCGACGGTTCATCCCAGCGGCGCGGCATCCCGTTAATTCACGCATAGCACCGATTCTTCCGCCGGGCGTCACCGCCCGGCTTCGCTAAAGGGAAAAAAGTATGCACAGAAATTTTGACAATAAAACCATCGTCATTACCGGAGCCTGCCGGGGTATTGGCGCCGGCATCGCCGAACGCTTTGCCCGCGATGGCGCCAGGCTGGTGATGGTCTCTAATGCACCGCGCGTCCATGAAACCGCAGAAACCTTACGCCAGCGTTATCAGGCCGATATTCTGTCGCTGGAGATTGATGTCACCGATGAAGCCCAGGTCCAGTCCCTGTACCAACAGGCCGCAGCCCGCTTCGGCACCATTGATGTTTCAATTCAAAACGCCGGCGTGATCACCATCGATTATTTCGATCGCATGCCAAAAGCCGATTTCGAAAAAGTGCTGGCCGTGAATACAACCGGCGTCTGGCTGTGCTGTCGCGAAGCGGCCAAATATATGGTCAAACAGAACTACGGAAGTTTGATCAATACCTCGTCGGGCCAGGGGCGCCAGGGCTTTATCTACACCCCGCATTACGCCGCCAGCAAAATGGGCGTTATCGGCATTACGCAAAGCCTGGCTCATGAGCTGGCACCGTGGAACATCACCGTCAACGCCTTCTGCCCCGGGATTATCGAAAGTGAAATGTGGGACTACAACGACCGGGTGTGGGGCGAAATCCTCAGCAGTGAACAAAAGCGCTATGGCAAAGGCGAGCTGATGGCGGAATGGGTAGAAGGAATACCGATGAAACGGGCAGGAAAACCGGAAGATGTTGCCGGGCTGGTGGCCTTTCTCGCCTCTGACGATGCGCGCTATCTCACCGGACAGACGATTAACATCGACGGCGGCTTAATTATGTCTTAATGCCCGCCAGGGTTTTGACCACAAGAGTAATCACTATGATCGCAAAAGATTTTGCTCAACAGTTGTTTAACCTGCAGGACCGCGTTGCCTTTGTCACCGGCGCGGGCAGTGGTATTGGCCAGATGATCGCCTACGGGCTCGCCAGCGCGGGCGCGCGCGTCGTCGGTTTTGATTTGCGCGAAGACGGGGGACTGGCCGAAACCGTGAGTCATATTGAAGCGATAGGCGGCGAAGCCTGCTTTTACACCGGGGATGTGCGCCAGCTAAGCGATCTTCGCGCCGGCGTCGCGCTGGCCAAAAGCCGCTTCGGTCGTCTCGATATCGCCGTCAATGCCGCCGGTATCGCCAACGCCAACCCGGCGCTGGAGATGGAGACGGAACAGTGGCAGCGGGTTATTGATATCAACCTCACCGGCGTGTGGAATTCCTGTAAAGCGGAAGCGGAACTGATGCTGGAATCCGGCGGCGGCTCGATTATTAATATTGCCTCGATGTCCGGAATTATCGTTAACCGCGGGCTGGAACAGGCGCATTACAACAGCGCCAAAGCCGGCGTGATTCATCTCTCTAAAAGCCTTGCCATGGAGTGGGTCGGCAAAGGGATTCGCGTCAACTCAATTAGCCCGGGTTACACCGCAACGCCGATGAATACCCGTCCTGAAATGGTCCATCAGACCCGCGAGTTTGAAAACCAGACGCCCATTCAGCGCATGGCAAAAGTTGAAGAGATGGCGGGACCGGCTCTGTTTCTCGCCAGCGACGCCGCCTCATTTTGTACCGGCGTTGATTTGGTCGTTGATGGCGGATTTATCTGCTGGTAAGCGGAGCGTATGGCGACGTTCGTTCGAAAAAAGGCGCCCACGGGGCGCCTTTTTACTCATTCAGCCTTCTGCTCCCTACATCCCCGGAAACATCACGCTGTTCCCCGGCGCTTCCCGGTGCAGGTGAATAAAGTTCAGGTGACGCTCGTACTGATCGAGAATATCGGTGATCACCTGCTCCTTGCTGTAGTCCATCAGGTCATTGCCCTGGCTGCCCTCCAGCAGGAAGGTCTCCAGACGATAGTAGGTTGATTTACCGCTGCGCGCCCGGTAGGTGAAGCCCGGAATCGAATACTGCTGCGGCCAGATCTGATAGACAAAATTCTGTTCATCGCCCATATGCACCAGCAGTTCGAGATGGCCCAGATTATCCCCCTCTTCCGGCGGTAAACTTTTCAGATCCACATAGGCGCCGCGCAATTTAAGCTCCTGCGCCACCTCCTCCATCGCCGGGTAGCACACCGTCTCCATCATCTGGCGCGTATAGCGGGTTCCCGGATAGTTCATCAACCGCGACAGACGCTTCTTCCAGCTCAACCGATCCTGCACGCCGAGCGGGCGCGGGGCGGTATCGCGACTGGCGCTCTCGCGGCGATAGTCTTCGACCTTCAATGATTTATACAACCCCGCCATCACAAAAAAGATCACGAAGCTAAACGGCAGCCCCATGATCACCGTGGTGTTCTGCAGCGCCGAAATCCCGTTGGTCATCAGCATTCCGATGGTCAGCAGACCGATAGCGACCGACCAGAAGATCCGTAGCCAGTTCGGCGCATCGCTGTTGATATCTTTGAGTTTCGAGGTGAAGTTCCCCAGCACCAGCGCCCCTGAGTCAGCGGAGGTCACATAGAACAGTAACCCGGTGATGGTGGCGACCGAGGCGCTGAAGGTAAAGGCCGGGTACTGCGCCAGCAGATTATAGAAGCCGCGCTCCGGATGGGCCATCGCCTCTTCGGCAAAGGCGACATTGCCATGAATAATCTCGTACAGCGCGCTGTTACCGAACACCGACAGCCAGAGTAAGGTGAAGGTAAACGGAATAATCAGCGTCCCCAGCACAAACTGACGAATGGTGCGCCCGCGCGAGATACGCGCCAGGAACAGCCCCACGAACGGTGACCAGGCCACCCACCAGGCCCAGAAAAACAGCGTCCAGTTGTTCATCCACTCGACCGGGCGATCGAAAGCGAAGCTGTTGAGGGTCATGCCCATAAAGCGGTTCACGTAGTCGCCAACGTTCAGCACCAGCGCGTTCATCAGAAACTCGGTATCGCCCATAAACAAGATGAACAGAATCAGCCCCAGCGCCAGCACCACGTTCAGCTCGGAGAGAATACGAATCCCTTTATCGACCCCGGAGGTCACCGAAATCGTGGCGATAATCACCGACAGGACAATCAGCGCCGCTTTCGCCCCCAGCGAATCCGGAATATCAAACAGCACGTTCAGGCCATAATTAAGCTGCACGACCCCGATCCCCAGCGTGGTGGCAATCCCAAAAATTGTCCCGACCACCGCCGCGATATCGACGCTATGGCCAATTGGACCATCGATTTTTTTACCGAAGATGGGATAGAGGGCGGAACGTATGGTGAGCGGCAAATTATAACGATAGCTAAAGTATCCCAGCGCCATGCCCATCAGAGCATACATCGACCAGCCGGTCAGCCCGTAGTGGAACAAGGTCCAGACCATCGACTGGCGCGCGGCCTCCATGGTCTGCCCGGCCCCTTCCGGCGGCTGCATATACTGGGTGACCGGTTCGGCGACCGAGAAGAACATCAGGTCGATACCGATACCGGCGGCAAACAGCATCGCCGCCCAGCTCAGCATGCTGAACTCCGGTTTGGAGTGCTCAGGCCCGAGCTTCACCGAACCGAAGCGCGAGCAGGCAATGCAGACCACAAACACGATATACAGCGTGGCCGCCAGCAAATAATACCAGCCAAAAGTCGTCGAAACCCAGTTCAGGGTACGGCCAATCCAGGCCGCTGAAAAATCGCTGAAGAAGATAGTCATCAGGGAAAACAACAAAATCAGTCCGGCGGAAGTATAAAAAACCACCGGATTGATTTTGTCCTTTTCTCTGCTCGGCGAAAGGTCTGTCATCCAGTATCCCCACTGTTTTTGTAACTATTAAAATCCAAAACCGCAACAATTAAGACACATTTTATATTGAACGTCCAATCAAAAACCGCTTTAATAGATAAACAAATCTGATGAATGGAACCAACGAAATGCCCAAACTGGGGATGCAACCGATACGCCAGCGGCAGCTCATTGACGCGACCCTCGAGGCGATAAACGCGGTGGGAATGCACGATGCCACCATCGCGCAAATTGCCCGACGGGCGGGCGTATCGACCGGCATCATTAGTCACTATTTCAAGGATAAGAACGGTCTGCTGGAAGCGACGATGCGCGATATCACCGGCCAGCTGCGGCTGGCGGTACTGAGCCGTTTGCACGCGCTGCCGGGCGCCAGCGCCGAACGGCGGCTGCGGGCCATCGTGGCGGGTAATTTCGATGACAGCCAGATAAGCAGCGCGGCGATGAAAGCCTGGCTTGCCTTCTGGGCCAGCAGCATGCATCAACCGATGCTCTATCGCCTGCAGCAGGTCAGCAGCCGGCGTCTGCTGTCGAACATCGTCTATGAATTTCAGCGCGAGCTGCCGCGCCAGCAGGCGCAGGAGGCCGGTTATGGCCTCGCCGCCTTAATCGACGGACTGTGGCTACGCGCGGCGCTGAGCGGTAAACCGCTCGACAAAGCCCGCGCCGAAACGCTCGCCGACCATTTCATCAGCCAGTATCTGCCACCGACTTCTCAATAATGGAGGAAACCATGTCCCGAATGGCCGAACAGCAGCTTTATATCCACGGTGGTTACGTCCCTGCCACCAGCGGGAAAACCTTCGAGACCCTCAACCCTGCCACCGGGGAAGTGCTGGCGACAGTCCAGGCCGCGGGTCGCGAAGACGTCGACCGGGCGGTAAAAAGCGCCCAACAGGGGCAAAAGGTGTGGGCGGCGATGAGCGCCATGGCGCGTTCGCGGATCCTGCGTAAAGCGGTGGATATTCTGCGCCAGCGTAACGACGAGCTGGCGCGTCTGGAGACGCTGGATACCGGTAAACCGCTGAGCGAAACTTCCGCTGTCGATATCGTTACCGGCGCCGACGTGCTGGAGTATTACGCCGGCCTGATCCCGGCGCTGGAAGGCAGCCAGATCCCGCTGCGCGACAGTTCATTCATCTATACCCGCCGCGAACCGCTCGGCGTGGTTGCCGGGATCGGCGCGTGGAACTACCCGATCCAGATCGCGCTGTGGAAATCAGCGCCGGCGCTGGCCGCCGGAAACGCGATGATTTTTAAGCCAAGCGAAGTGACCCCGCTGACCGCCCTCAAACTGGCGGAGATCTACCGCGAAGCCGGCCTGCCGGACGGCGTCTTTAACGTCCTGCCGGGGATCGGCGCCGAAACCGGACGGTATCTGACTGAACACCCGGATATCGCCAAAGTCTCGTTCACCGGCGGCGTCGCCAGCGGCAAAAAAGTGATGGCTAACTCCGCCGCTTCGTCGCTGAAGGAAGTCACCATGGAGCTGGGCGGCAAGTCGCCGCTGATCGTCTGCGACGATGCCGACCTCGACCTCGCCGCCGATATCGCGATGATGGCCAACTTCTACAGCTCCGGCCAGGTCTGCACCAACGGCACCCGGGTGTTTATCCCGGCGCGCGCGAAAGCGGCGTTCGAAGAGAAAATCCTCGCCCGCGTGGCGCGAATTCGTCCCGGCGACCTGTTTGATGAAACGACCAACTTCGGCCCGCTGGTGAGCTTCCCGCACCGCGACAACGTCCTGCGCTATATCGAGAGCGGTAAGCAGGAAGGCGCGCGTCTGCTGTGCGGCGGCGGGGTGCTGCAAGGTGACGCCTTCGCCAGCGGCGCGTGGGTGGCCCCGACCGTCTTTAGCGACTGCCATGACGAGATGACCATCGTGCGCGAAGAGATCTTTGGCCCGGTGATGTCGATTCTGACCTATGAAGACGAGGCGGAAGTGATTCGCCGCGCCAACGCCACCGAATACGGTCTGGCGGCAGGCGTGGTCACCCCAGACTTAAATCGCGCCCACCGCGTGATTCATCAGCTTGAAGCCGGGATCTGCTGGATCAACAGCTGGGGCGAATCCCCGGCGGAGATGCCGGTCGGCGGCTATAAGCACTCCGGTATCGGCCGCGAAAACGGCGTGATGACGCTCCAGAGCTACACCCAGGTAAAATCCATCCAGGTTGAGATGGCTCAGTTTCACTCCATATTTTAACCAGGAGGTCATGTTTGCAATTTGACTACATCATTATTGGCGCCGGCTCTGCCGGCAACGTACTGGCGACACGACTGACGGAAGATCCGCACACCACCGTCCTGCTGCTGGAAGCCGGCGGCCCGGATTATCGTTTTGATTTCCGCACCCAGATGCCCGCCGCGCTGGCTTTTCCATTACAGGGCCGACGCTATAACTGGGCCTACGAGACCGAACCTGAGCCGTATATGAATAACCGCCGCATGGAGTGCGGCCGCGGCAAAGGTCTCGGCGGCTCGTCGCTGATTAACGGCATGTGCTACATCCGCGGTAATGCAATGGACCTCGACAACTGGGCCACCGCGCCAGGCCTGGAGAGCTGGAGCTATCTCGACTGCCTGCCCTACTACCGTAAAGCGGAAACCCGCGACATCGGCGCGAATGACTATCACGGCGGCGATGGCCCGGTGAGCGTCGCCACGCCGAAGCAGAATAATAATCCGCTGTTCCATGCGATGGTGGAAGCGGGTGTGCAGGCCGGCTATCCGCGCACCGAGGACCTGAATGGCTATCAGCAGGAAGGGTTCGGGCCGATGGATCGTACCGTCACTCCCCAGGGGCGCCGGGCCAGCACCGCCCGCGGCTATCTTGACCAGGCCCGCGGGCGCCCAAATCTGACGATTCGCACCCATGCGCTGACCGACCATATTATTTTTGCCGGTAAGCGCGCGGTTGGGGTCGAATGGCTGGAGGGCGACAGCACCGCGCCGTCAAAAGCGACGGCCAGTAAAGAAGTACTGCTGTGCGCGGGAGCCATCGCTTCGCCGCAGATCCTGCAACGTTCCGGTGTCGGCAACCCGGATCTGCTACGCCAGTTTGATATCCCGCTGGTTCACGCCCTGCCCGGCGTCGGCGAAAACCTGCAGGACCATCTCGAGATGTATCTGCAGTATGAATGCAAAGAGCCGGTATCGCTCTATCCGGCGCTGCAGTGGTGGAATCAGCCGAAAATCGGTGCCGAATGGCTGTTCGGCGGCACCGGTATCGGCGCCAGCAACCAGTTTGAAGCCGGCGGGTTTATCCGCAGCCGGGAAGAGTTCGCCTGGCCAAATATTCAGTACCACTTCCTGCCGGTGGCGATTAACTACAACGGTTCGAATGCGGTGAAAGAGCACGGCTTCCAGTGCCACGTGGGCTCCATGCGTTCGCCCAGCCGCGGCCACGTGCGCCTGAAATCACGCGACCCGCACGAGCATCCGGCGATTCTGTTCAACTATATGTCCAGCGAGCAGGACTGGCAGGAGTTTCGCGATGCGATACGCATCACTCGCGACATCATGAACCAGCCGGCGCTGGATAAATATCGCGGACGCGAAATCAGCCCCGGCCTTGACTGCCAGAGCGATGCCGAGCTGGATGAGTTCGTGCGTAATCACGCCGAGACCGCTTTCCACCCGTGCGGCACCTGTAAAATGGGCGACGACGAGATGGCAGTAGTGGATGGCGAAGGCCGGGTGCACGGTCTGGAAGGTCTGCGGGTGGTGGATGCGTCAATTATGCCGCAGATCATCACCGGCAACCTCAACGCCACCACCATCATGATTGGCGAGAAAATAGCCGATGCCATTCGCGGCCGCCAGCCGCTGCCGCGCAGCACGGCGCGCTATTATGTGGCCAACGGCGCGCCGGTGCGTCGTCAGGCTGCTGGATAGCAAGCCTGCTCTGGCTCGCGTTCTGACATCTCTGCCGGGCGGCGGCTGACGCCTTGCCCGGCCTACGACAGCGAGTCTGCCCCATAGAACCCGCTCTGCAAACCGGAAGCTATCCCGTAGAACCCGGTTTGCAAACCGACATCAGTCCCGTAGGCCCGCTCTGCAAACCGACATCAGTCCCGTAGGCCCGCGCAAGCGAAGCGCCGCCGGGCAAATCCCGGAGCACCACAAATATAAGGTCCGATAGCAAGCCTGCTCTGGCTAGTGTCCTGACATCTCTGCCGGGCGGCGGCTGACGCCTTGCCCGGCCTACGACAGCGAGTCTGCCCCATAGAACCCGCTCTGCAAACCGGAAGCTATCCCGTAGAATCCGGTTTGCAAACCGACATCAGTCCCGTAGGCCCGCTCTGCAAACCGGCACCAGTCCCGTAGGCCCGCGCAAGCGAAGCGCCGCCGGGCAAATCACCGAGCAACGCAGATAATTCCGGATGCACGCACTTTGTCAGCAGGCTGCAATTAGCGAAAATCCTCCAGCCGCTTCACCTGTCTCCCGTCACCATCAAAATTCTCCGCCGCCAGCCATGCGCGCAGCGCCGCATCACGCTGCGGCCATTCGCTATCAATGATCGACAGCTGGTCGCTATCGCGGGTGCGTCCTTTGCGCACCATTTTTTGCCGCAGACACCCTTCCCAGGTAAAACCCAGACGCTCCGCCGCCCGCCGTGAGGCGATATTCATCGAATCACATTTCCACTCCAGCCGGCGATAGCCCTGCTCGAAAGCGTTTTTCAGCAACAGCCACACTGCTTCCGTACCCAGCGGCGTATTCTTCATCTTCCGCGACCAGGTAACATGGCCGATTTCAACGGTCCCCATTGCCCGATCGATGGCCATATAGCTGACCAACCCAACCGCCCGCTCGGTCCGCAGATCGATAACCGCAAACGGTACCAGCGCATCATCGTTGACTTTACCGGCCACCCAGTGGGTCGTCGCTTCCACGCTTGCCGGGCAGGTGCTGGCCAGCCATGTCCAGTCGCTCTCATCTCCCAACGCGTAGGCGGCGAAAAGATCGGCGGCATGGCGCTGCACCTCCAGCGGCTCAAGCCGACAAAAGCGCCCGCTTAACGGCGTGCGTTTCAGGATCCTGGCCCCCTGCCAGTCTGCGACAACATCATTCACCACCTGACCATATTGATTGATTTCCGGCATGCCCGCACCCCGTTGAATTGTAATGAAATTGTTATATCAAGAAGCGCAGCGGACAGAAAGCGCGCCGCCGCTTTTTTTCATTAATAACCCAGCGCTATGAATTATTCTTTTTATGCATAAGCTTATCCGTATTTTGACTTTACGACTGCGGGGAAGCGGCCTAACGTAGCGAAGCATAAATAATCAAAACAACATTTTTTCAGGGATTGCACATGACCAAAAAACTGCTGTCTTTACTGGTGCTGACCGCACTCTCCGCCGCCGTCCATGCCGCGACGCCGCCCTCCACCCTGGTCGTTGCCCAGGGCCTTGACGACATCGTCAGCCTCGACCCGGCAGAAGCCAATGAGCTTTCCAGTATTCAGACGGTACCAAGCCTCTACCAGCGCCTGGTTCAGCCAGATCGCGACAACCCTGAAAAAATCACCCCGATTCTGGCTGAAAGCTGGCAGGCCGACCCGGCGGCGAAAACCTTGACCATCAAGCTGAAGCCTGATGCCAAATTCGCCTCGGGCAATCCGCTGCGTCCGGAAGATATTATTTTCTCCTATACCCGCGCGGTGACGCTGAATAAGTCCCCCGCTTTTATCCTCAACGTCCTCGGCTGGCAGCCGGACAACATCGCCAGCCAGCTGAAAAAGGTCGATGATCATACGCTGCAGCTGCACTGGACCGCTGACGTCAGTCCGGCGGTAGCGCTGAATATCCTCTCCACGCCGATCGCCTCCATCGTGGATGAAAAGCTGGTGGCGCCGAACGTCAAAGACAACGATTTCGGTAACAGCTGGCTGAAAATGCACTCCGCGGGCAGCGGCGCGTTCAAAATGCGCGTCTATCAACCGCATCAGGCCATCGTGCTGGAGGCCAACGACAGCTCGCCTACCGGTGCGCCGAAGCTGAAAAGCATCATTATTAAAAACGTCCCCGATCCGGCCTCTCGCCGCCTGCTGATTCAACAGGGTGATGCCGATATCGCCCGCGATCTCGGCGCCGATCAGATAGCCGCCCTGCAGGGGAAACCCGGCGTTAACGTGCTGAGCATTCCCTCCGCCGAGCAGAATTACCTGGCCTTCAACACCGGCAACAGCGCGAACCCGCTGCTGAAAAACCCGGCCCTGTGGGAAGCCGCGCGCTGGCTGGTGGACTACGACGGGATCACCAAAGATCTGCTTAAAGGCCAGTATTTTGTGCATCAGAGCTTCCTGCCGGTTGGTCTGCCGGGCGCGCTGGATAATAATCCGTTCAAATTTGACCCGGCAAAGGCCAAAGCGATTCTCGCCAAAGCGGGGATTAAGGACGCGCACTTCACTCTTGATGTCGAGAACAAACCGCCGTTCATTACTATCGCCCAGTCGATGCAGGCCAGCTTTGCCCAGGGCGGCGTGAAGATTGACCTGCTGCCGGCAGCGGGCAGCCAGGTGTATGCCCGCGTGCGTGCCAGGCAGCACCAGGCAGCTATTCGCCTGTGGATCCCGGACTATTTTGACGCCCACTCCAACGCCAGCGCCTTCGCGTGGAATGATGGCAAATCCAGCACCGTCGCCGGTCTGAACGGCTGGCAGATCCCGCAGCTGAATAAAGAAACCCAGGCGGCGGTCGCCGAAGCGGATCCGGCAAAACGCCTCGATCTGTACAAAAAAATGCAGGAAGAGCTGCAGCGCAGTTCGCCGTATGTGTTTGTTGATCAGGGGAAAACGCAGATCGTGGTCCGCGATAACGTCAAAGGCTATCAGCAGGGCCTCAACGCCGATATGGTCTGGTACGATAACGTCACCAAGTAATTTCCCTTGTTGCCGGGTGGCGTTACGCTTACCCGGCACGGGTTCTCGTTTTTTGTAGGCCGGGTCAGGTGAAGCCGCCCCCCGGCATGAAGAGACTTCCCATGCCACATCTTTCCACGCGCGTGCTTCAGGGGCTGCTTACCCTGCTACTCACGCTCTTCGGGCTCTTGCTCGTCACGTTCGCGCTCTCCGCGTTTTCACCTGTCGATCGGGTGCTACAAATCGTCGGCGATCATGCCAGCCAGTCGACCTACGATCAGGTTCGCCACCAGCTCGGACTCGATCGCCCGCTGCCGGTGCAGTTCTGGCACTATCTGGTTAACCTTGCCCACGGCGACCTCGGCACGGCCAGCTCCACCGGCCAGCCGGTGCTGCACGACCTGCTCGCTACCTTTCCCGCCACCCTCGAACTGGCCACCCTGGCGCTGATCGTCGGGGCGCTGTTCGGGGTGATTGCCGGCGTGCTGTGCGCCCGCTACGCCGGTTCCCCGTGGGATCTGGCGGTACGCACCTTGACCTTGATCGGCAACTCGGTTCCCATCTTCTGGCTCGGGCTGCTGATGCTGGCGCTGTTCTATGCCAAATTGCAGTGGACGCCGGGCCCCGGGCGACTGGACGATATCTATCAATATACCGTCGAACCGCGAACCGGCTTCGTGCTGATTGATACCTGGCTCTCCGGCGATAAAGAGGCCTTCAAAAACGCCATCGGCCATCTGCTGCTGCCGGTGCTGCTGCTGGGATACTATTCGCTGGCCAGCATCACCCGCCTGACCCGCTCCGCCTGCCTCAGCGAGATGAACAAAGAGTACATCCTGCTGGCGCGCGCCAAAGGCGCCAGCGAAATGACGATTCTGCTGCGTCATGTGCTCCCCAACATTCGCGGCACTCTGCTGACGGTCATCGCCCTGGCCTGGACCTCGATGCTGGAAGGCGCGGTGTTGACGGAAACCGTCTTCTCGTGGCCGGGAATTGGCCGCTATCTGACTACCGCGCTGTTTGCCGGGGATACCACGGCGATCATGGGCGGTACGCTGCTGATTGGCGCCAGCTTTGTTTTCATTAATAACCTCACCGACCTGCTGGTGCGGTTGACCGACCCGAGGGTGCGCTGATGCCGGCTTATCTGTTTTTGCGTCGTCTGCGTCGCTCCCCCGCCGCCTTTTGCGGGCTGATCGTTATCGCGCTGCTCCTGCTGGTGGCGCTGTTCGCGCCGTGGCTGGCGCCGCTCGATCCCAACTGGCAGGATGCGGCGGCTCGCCTGCAAAGCCCCGATGCCCGGCACTGGCTCGGCACCGACAGCTATGGCCGTGACCTGCTCTCCCGCCTGATTTACGGCGCGCGCCCGGCGCTGGGGCTGGTGGCGTTAGTCACTCTGATTACGCTCCCCGCCGGCCTGCTGGTGGGGATTCTTTCCGGCTATTACGGCGGCTGGCTGGAGCGTATTCTGATGCGGTTTACCGACGTGGTGATGTCAATGCCGCGCCTGATCCTCGCCTTTGCCTTTGTCGCCATGCTGGGGCCTGGGCTGGTCAACGGTGCGCTGGCGCTGGCGCTCACCACCTGGCCCGCCTACGCTCGCCAGGCGCGGAGCGAAATTCAGCGTCTGCGTCATAGCGATTATCTGGCCGCGGCGGAGATGATGGGCATTCGCGGCTGGCGGCTGCTGATAGGCCATATTTTGCCGCTGTGCCTGCCTTCCGCCATCGTGCGTCTGGCGCTGGATTTGGCCGGTATTATTCTCGCCGCCGCCGGACTGGGCTTCCTTGGCCTCGGCGCACGTCCGCCGATGGCGGAATGGGGCGCGATGATCGCCGACGGAATGCAGGTCATTTTCGATCAGTGGTGGATTGCCGCCGCGCCCGGAGCGGTGATCCTGATAGCCAGCCTTGCCTTTAACCTGCTGGGCGACGGCCTGCGCGATGTTCTGGAGCCGCAACATGACTGATACCCGACTCACCGTTCAAGGGCTATGCATCGATTACCCCTCTGCCCGGGTGGTGAATAACGTCAACTTTACGCTCGGCAACGAGCGGCTGGCGCTGGTGGGCGAATCCGGTTCCGGCAAATCGATGACCGCCCGCGCGCTGATGGGGCTGGTGCGTCGTCCGGGCGTGGTCAGCGCAGAAACGCTGAACGTGCTGGGCCACGATCTTCTGACCCTCAACGAACGCCGCTGGCGCGCGCTGCGCGGCAACGATATCGCCATGGTGCTGCAGGATCCGCGCTATGCGCTGAATCCGGTACAGAACATTCAGGCACAGCTGGAAGAGGCATTAACGCTGCATCAGCGCCTGAGCCGCCGCGCGCGACTGGAAGCGGTGAAAGCCGCCGTTGCTGCTGTCGGTCTCGATTTACCCATACTCAGCCGCTACCCCGGCGAACTCTCCGGCGGGATGGGGCAACGGGTGATGATCGCCATTGCGCTGTTGAACAACCCGAAGGTGCTGATTGCCGACGAGCCGACCTCGGCGCTCGATTCCCGCCTGCGCAATCAGATCCTCGAACTGCTGGTGGAACAGTGCGAGCAGCGGCAAATGGCGATGCTGCTGATTAGCCACGATCTGCCGCTGGTGGCGGAGCATTGCCACCGGGTGCTGGTGATGTATCAGGGCGCGCAGGTCGATGAGATGCCCGCCCGCGAGCTGCCTCAGGCCATGCATCCCTACACCCGTACGCTGTGGACCTGTCGTCCCGATGCGAGCACCTACGGCCAGATGCTGCCCACTCTCGACAGAACCCAGGACTTTACGGAGGCGGCGCATGGCAGTCGTTAATCTCGACGCATTACAGGTCATTTTTGCGGAAAAAACGGCGGTTTCCGCCGCCAGTTTCAGCGTTGAGGCCGGGGAAACTTTCAGTCTGATCGGCGCCTCCGGCTGCGGAAAATCGACGATTTTGCGGGTTCTCGCCGGGCTACAGCGCGAGTGGCGCGGCGGCGTTCAGCTGTTTGGCACAGCGATAGCTCCCGGAGTTCGTTTTCAGGGCGAGCTGCGCCGCAACGTGCAGATGGTGTTTCAGGATCCCTATGCCTCTCTGCACCCCAACCATACGCTGTGGCGTACCCTGGCCGAACCGCTGAAAATCCACGGTCTCGACGCCATCCGGCAGCGGGTCGACACCGCGCTGGAACAGGTGGGGCTCCCCGCCGACGCCGCGCGTCGTTATCCGCATCAGCTTTCCGGCGGCCAGCGTCAGCGGGTGGCAATCGCGCGCGCGCTGCTGCTGCGCCCGCAGCTCCTGCTGTTAGATGAGCCCACCTCGGCGCTGGATATGTCGGTGCAGGCGGAAATTCTCAATCTGTTGAACCGATTGAAACAGGAGCACGGTATGACCTATCTGCTGGTCAGCCATGATGCCGATGTGATTGCGCATATGTCGGATCGGGCGGCGTTTATGGCCGAGGGGGTAATTCAGCGCTTCTTCGACCGTGAAGCGCTGATACAGGGCGAACACCGGATGGCGTGATAGCCAGCCAACCGGGAAAATCCCCGGTGGCGCTGCGCTTACCGGGGCTACGGGGTCGTGCGGTCAGGTAGCCCGCATAAGGCGCTGGCGCCGCCAGCCGGGAAAATCCCCGGTGGCGCTGCGCTTACCGGGGCTACGGGGTCGTGCGGTCAGATAGCCCGCATAAGACGCTGGCGCCGCCAGCCGGGAAAATCCCCGCTGGCGCTGCGCTTACCGGGGCTACGGGGTCGTGCGGTCAGGTAGCCCGCATAAGACGCTGGCGCCGCCAGCCGGGAATAAGGTTGGTTTATTTCGCCAGAGTGGCGAAGCGGGCGAATACGCTGTCAAAAATCGCCAGCCCTTTCGCAATCTGCTCAGCGCTGATGGTGCATGGCGGCACCACGTGAATGCGGTTTTCCACCACAAAGGCCAGCAGACCCGCTTCGGTTAACGCCCCCTTAATCGCCGCCATATCCGCCGCGGTTAACGGCGTTTTAGCTTCGCGGTCGCTGACCAGTTCCAGCGCCTGGAACAGGCCACGGCCGCGGACATGACCGATAATCGCATGTTTTTCCGCCAGCGCCTCCAGCCCCGGACGCAGGACGTGATTCCCCATCTGCGCCGCGTTTTCGACGATGTTTTCCTCTTTCATGGCATCGATCGTCGCCACAATCGCCGCCATCGCCAGCGGATGGCCGGAGTAGGTCAGGCCACCGGCAAAGAAATGGTCGTCAAAATAACGGGCAATCGGATCGCTAATCAGCACCCCGCCCGCAGGCACATACCCGGCGTTAACCCCTTTGGCAAAGGTCACCAGATCCGGCACCACGCCATCTTGCTCGAAGGCAAACCAGCTGCCGGTACGGCCAAACCCGGCCATCACCTCATCGAGGATCAGCACAATACCAAACTCATCGGCCAGCGCCCGTACGCCCTGCATATAGCCGTCAGGCGGCACCAGAATACCCGCGGTACCGGGAATCGACTCCAGCAGAATGGCGGCAATCGCGCCAGGGCCTTCACACTCAATGATTCTGCGTAGATGCGCCAGCGCGCGCAGACACTCCTCCTCTTCCGTCACCGCATTAAATTCGCTGCGATAGAGGTAGGGGTTGAAAAAGTGCACGTGGCCGCGGGAGTACTCATTCGGTACGCGGCGCCAGTCGCCGGTGGCGGCAATCGCGCTGCCGGTATTGCCGTGGTATGAACGATAGGCCGACAGCACCTTGTCGCGTCCGGTGTACAGCCGCGCCATGCGAATGGCATTCTCGTTGGCGTCGGCTCCGGCATTGGTAAAGAACACTTTGCTGAAGCCTTCCGGCGCCAGCTCGACGATGCGTTTCGCCGCTTCGCCGCGGGCGAGGTTGGCGGTCGCCGGCGCAATCGTCACCAGCTCCTCCAGCTGCGCTTTCATCGCCGCCAGCACGCGCGGGTGCTGATAGCCGATATTGACGTTAACCAGCTGACTGCTGAAATCAAGGTAGGTTTTGCCTTCATAATCCCACAGTTCACAGCCCCTGGCCCCGGCAATCACCAGCGGGTTGATGTTGCCCTGTACCGACCACGAATGGAAAACATAAGCGCGATCCAGTTGGCGAACGTCATCGTTGCTTACCGTTACATCGTTCTGTATTGCCAGCTTCATACCCTGCCCTCTGATGTCATTGTTGTTCCCCCCATCATTGGTCGCCCGGCGGAAAAAGGGATAGAGCCAGTCGGTCGAAAAAGTTGTGACACCGTGTCACAACGCCACCTGACAACTGGCCCTGTGTGGTCGTGCACGGCGTTTTTATAGTGAGGACAACAATGCGCACAGGAGAGTGAAATGACCACCAACAACGTAGTATTTATTACCGGGGCCACCTCCGGTTTTGGGGAGGCAGCGGCACAGGTGTTTGCCGAGGCGGGCTGGTCGCTGGTGCTGAGCGGGCGTCGCCTGGCGCGCCTGCAAAAATTGTATGACCGGCTGAGCCTGCTGGTGCCGGTACATATTATCGAGCTGGACGTGCGTGACAGCGAGGCCGTTGCCGCCGCGGTGGCAGAGCTGCCTGCCGCCTTTGCCGATATCAAAACGCTGATTAACAACGCCGGGCTGGCGCTGGCGCCGCAGCCGGCGCAGAAGGTGGACCTGCAGGACTGGAAAACGATGATCGACACCAACGTTACCGGTCTGGTTAACGTCACCCACGCGCTGCTGCCGACACTCATTCAGCACGGCGCCGGCGCCAGTATCATCAATGTCGGTTCCATTGCCGGTCAGTGGCCCTATCCAGGCAGCCACGTCTACGGTGCCAGCAAAGCATTTGTGAAGCAGTTCAGCTACAACCTGCGCTGCGATCTACTCGGTACCGGGGTGCGGGTGACCGATCTGGCGCCGGGCATTGCCGAGACCGAATTCACTCTCGTGCGCACTAAAGGCGACCAGGCGGCATCCGATAATCTGTATCGCGGCACCACCCCTCTGAGCGCGCAGGATATCGCCGGGCAGATGTTCTACATCGCCACCCTGCCGGATCATATGAATATCAACCGCGTAGAAGTGATGCCGGTGCGCCAGGCCTGGCAGCCGTTCGCGATTGACCGGGATTGATTGTAGACCAACGCGATTTATCTCCCCCTCCCCGGTGGCGCTGCGCTTACCGGGGCTACCTGTTTCCAGCCGTCTGCGGCCAGGGAAAAGCGCTGACGGCAGCTGTAGTCATTCGGCAACAACAAGACTTAAGCGATGCTCTGGTATCCGCTGAAATCGGCGAAACGGAGGTCGTAAAGCAGGGGCTGGACGCCAGGGACGAGACCAGTAGCATCGAGTTGATGCCGACCGCAGGCTGAGCGCCGGGCGGCCGATTTCTTTGCGCGCAAGCGGGGATTGTAAAGAGGACTCCCCCTGTTTCCGTTGATGTGCCACAAACCTGTTTTGCCGATTGATGACGAACGGAACCATGTACCTTGCTGCCGGAACATCTCCCCGGGTCGCAGCACCAGCGGGGGATTTTCCCGGCTAGCGGCACCAGCGAGTTATGCGGTCTATCCGATCCCACGCCCCACGTAGCCCCGGTAAGCGCAGCGCCACCGGGGAGAGCGGCCGCAGGCGAGCGGGCCCCTCTTATTAGCGGCGGCTCTGCAGAAACTGGCGTACGCGTTCAGAGTCGGGGTTGGTGAAAAATTTCTCCGGCGGCGCTTTCTCAATCAACAACCCTTTTTCGAGAAACACCACTTCATCCGATACCTGGCGGGCAAAGTCCATCTCATGAGTCACCACCACCATGGTGTAGCCCTCCGCCGCCAGCGCCTTCATCACTCCCAACACTTCGTTGACCAGCTCGGGATCCAGCGCCGACGTCGGCTCATCAAACAGAATCACCTCCGGCGACATCGCCAGCGAACGGGCTATCGCCACCCGCTGCTTCTGCCCGCCGGAGAGGGTAATCGGCCAGGCGTCGGCCTTGTGCGCCATCCCGACCTTTTCCAGCTGCTGTATGGCTATTGCAGAGGCTGCATCGCGCTTCATCCCTTTGACGTGGAGCAGCGCTTCGCTGACATTCTGCTGCACGGTCAGGTGCGGCCACAGGTTAAAACTCTGGAACACCATCCCCACCCGCTCACGAATCTTCGACAGCTGGCGGTGGGACATGGCTTTGCCGTTCTGTTCATCAATCCCCAGCCGCTGGCCGCCGATATGAATCTCCCCGCGGTCCGGCTGTTCCAGCCAGTTCATGCAGCGCAGCAGCGTCGATTTACCGGAACCTGACGACCCCAGGATACTGACCACCGACCCCTTTTCGACGGTCAGATTGATGTCTCGCAGAACTTCAATATTATCAAACTGTTTAGAGACGTTTTTAATGCTTACTGCGGTGGTATCAGGCATGACTCATTCCTCTTTTAGCTCCGAGGGCGCTCAGTCGCTTAATCAGCAACTCCAGCAAAATGCTGATCGCCCAGTAGAGTGCAATCGCGACGATAAAAGCGTTAAACGGGATGAACCAGGTCGCCTGCACGCTGTTGGCCGCGGCGGTAATTTCCTGAACGGTGATAATGCTGAGAAAAGCGGTATCCTTCAGGCAAATAATCAGCTGGTTGCCGAGCAGCGGCAGCGCCGATGAGACGATATTCGGCAAAATAATCCGCCGGTATATCTGGTAGCGAGAAAAACCCTGCGCCACCGCGGCCTCGATATATCCGGCGGAGAAGACCCGGCGCTGGCTGCGCAGGATTTCAAAGAAATAGGCGCCGTGGTAGATCATCAGCGCTACCAGACCTGCGCTCCAGGCGTCCATACTGATCCCCACTTCCGGCAGGCCGTAATAGAGCAGATAGGCGAGGATTAAGAACGGAATTGCACGCATCAGGCTGACAAAACCGATAATCACGCGGTTAAGCCAGCGCTTTTGATATTCGGTCAAATAGCACAGCACAATGCCAATGGCTAACCCCACAACGGCGGCCACAATGAATAGCTCAAGAGTGGCAATCAGGCCGGCAATAAAGCTGTCGCGCGCTGACCAGATAATGGCCCACTGATTCATAGATCCTCCTGTTGTTATCGTGCCAGGCGTTTTGCTTTACGTTCCGCCAGTCCCTGCAGCTTCAGCAGCATGCCGATGATCACGACATAAAGCAGACCCGCCGCGAGAATCGGCGACAGGGGCTCATAGGTGACGGATGAGATACGGTTGGTCACGCGGGTCAAATCGACCACGCCGATCACCGCAATCGCCGGGCTGCCTTTAATCAGGAAAGACATTTCGTTCACCAGCGCCGGCAGGCTTTCGATCCACATTTGCGGCAGCATGATGTAGCGAAAATAGGTCCAGCGGCGCATCCCCACGGATTCTGCCGCCTCGCGCTGCTCGCGCGGGAAGGTGCGAAACGCATTGCGCCAGATTTCGGCGTTAAAAGCCGAGGTGTTGAGGGTCAGCGCCACGATTGCCGCCACGTTTTTATCAAGATTAATCCCCACCGTGGGCAGCGAGAGAAACAGAAACAGCACCAGCGTCACCAGCGGCGTGGCGCGCGCCAGGCTGATATAGACCACCAGCAGCTGGTCGACAATCGGGAGACGCAGCATCCTCACCAGCGCGATCAGCAGGCCAATCACCACCCCAAAGGCGATAGCGATAGCCGAAATCCAGAGGGTCGTCCATGCGCCTTCAATCAATAACTGCCAGGAAATTGCATCCATATGGCCCTCCTGTGGATTAAAAACGCGGCGGTAACCCGCCGCAAACTGTTACAAACCAGCCAGTTTATGGAACTGTTCCGGGCTGGTAATCGCTTCCGTCGGGAGGTTATCGTAGGTTTCGCCAAACCATTTTTTCTGCAGCTCCGCAAGCTTGCCGGTTTCACGCATATGGTTGATAAACTTGGTCATGTAGGCCAAAAGCTGCGGGGAGTTTTTCGGAATCGGCCACGCCATATAGCCCGGACCGGACACCGCCAGCCCTTTGGCAAAGACCTTCGGTTTGGCTTTCGCCAGGTCGTTGACTGAAATCACCACGTTAATCACGTAATCGAGGCGCTTATTGGCAAGGTCGGCGTAGGCTTCCGGGTAAGAGGGATACTCCACCACCGGCCCGAGCTTGCCGCCGGTTTTTTCCAGCATTGCTTTCAGCTCAGGCAGTCGCGCCAGCAGCGCGCTGCCCGCCTGGACGCCCACTTTTTTGCCGCTCAGGTCGGCGATGGTATCGAGTGAATTATCCCCGGCGCGTTTTACGAAGTAGTGTTGCGCCGAAGCCCATGGCGGCGTGAAGTCAAAGACCTTCAGACGGTCATCGGTGATCACCGCGCCGGTTAACGCCATATCGTACTGGCCGGTGGAGACCGCCGCTAACAGGCCGGTCCACGGCAAGATGCTCTGGTCGACGTGGAATTTCGCATACTTGCGTAGCTCCTCCAGCATATCTTTGTTAAAACCATCGGCCTGGCCGTTACTCATAAAGTTAAACGGCGCGTAATCATCTTCGGTCGCGACTTTCAGGGTGCCGGATTTTTCAATTTCCGGGAGATCTGCTGCCGCTGCGTGATAAGAGAAAGCCAGTGCCATAACGGCGCCCAGACACATTGAAGCCAACGATTTGTTCATCAATCCACCCCTAATTAATTCGCCAGACGTGTTCATTCCCGAACATGAAAAGGTTTTGCAAAACTTGTGCCGACGGAAGTTCCGTTCCGCGACTGATGAATGCGTTTTTACTGTAGGGAGCGTTTTTGTTTTCCGGATAGAGCCAGTTTCGTTGCGTCCGTGTGTCAGACTTTTTCAGGGTGGTATGGAATTTGCTGCAGGGTAGACAGAGTATTCACCTAAGGAGCCCCGCATGATCCGTCACCTTTTGCACGTCGAGTTCGACCAACGTCGCGGTTTACAGGAACAGGTGCGGGAGACGTTGGTTAACGCCATTTTGAGCGGTATCTTTTCCGCCGACACGCCGCTGCCATCCTGTCGTCAGCTGGCCAGCCAGCTGCGGGTGTCGCGCAATACCACGGCGCTGGTTTTTGAGAGTCTGGTCAGCGAAGGGTATCTCATCAGCCGCCCGCGCAGCGGATACTATCTGCATCCCGACTATCAGCATTCCGCCGCGACGGTTGCCGTGCAGGGTGCACCGGATGACGAGCGTACTGCACCACGCTGGGGCGCACGACTGCAAATCACCCCCAGCCAGCAGGAGTCGATTCTGAAACCCGCCGGCTGGATGAACTATCGCTATCCGTTTATCTATGGCCAGCCGGATACCCGCCAGTTCCCGCTGACCACCTGGCGTTCGGCGGCCAACTGGCTGCACGGCGGCGTGCGCGATCCGGCCTGGGTCGTCGATCATATCGACCAGGACGTCCCGATGCTGATTGAGCAGATCCGCACCCGGGTGCTGCCCAAGCGCGGCATCGCCGCCGCAGCGGATGAGATCCTGATTACGCTCGGCTCGCAGAACGCGCTCTACCTGCTCACCCGCCTGCTGATGTCGTCCAGAACCCGGGTCGGCGTGGAGAATCCCTGCTTCCGCGAAGCGATTAATACCTTCCTGCTGGCAGACGCCGACATCGTGCCGCACCCGGTGGACGAAGAAGGGATCGTGCTCGACGATGCTCCCTGCGATTACTACTACGTCACCCCCGGCCACCAGGTGCCGACGGGGGTGGCGATGAGCCAGGCGCGGCGCAGCCAGCTGCTGGAACATGCGGCCCGCTACGATGCGGTGATCGTTGAAGATGATTACGACTCGGAAAGTAACTTTACCCTCAACCCGCTACCGGCACTGAAAGCCAGCGACCGTAGCGGGCGGGTGATTTACGTCAGCAGCCTGTCGAAGGCGCTCTCTCCCGGCCTGCGGCTGGGATTTATGGTGGCCGACCCGGACCTGATTGATGAAGCCCGCGCGCTGCGGCGGCTGATTTACCGCCACCCGCCCACCAATATTCAGTATCAGATGGCCCATTTTCTCGCCCAGGGGCACTATGAAACCCACCTGCGCCGCTACCACTATGACTCCGCCCAGCGCTGGGAGCGGCTGAATAATGCGCTGCACCGCTACCTGCCGGAGTGCCGAATTATTCCCGGGAGCGAACATGCCAATGCTTTCTGGCTGTCGACACCGAAACAGATCAATACGCAGCAGCTGACCTGGCGTGCCGCCCATGCCGGGGTGCTGATTGAACCCGGCGCGCGCCATTTCCTCAACGCCACCCCGCCGGAAAACTTTTTCCGCATGGGCTTTCACGCCATCAATCCCGATGCGATTGCGCCCGGCGTCGAAGTGCTGTGCCACCAGCTGGCGCAGCTGGAATAGGCAGGCTCCATGGCCTGCCCTCCCCCGGGTAGCGCCGCTTGCGCCTTATCCGGGCTACCATCCCCACCGGTCCGTGGTCTGGGGCAGCACAACGCCGTAGCCCGGCTAAGCGTAGCGCCAGCCGGGGAATTCCGACTCCGGGTTACGCCACCTGCGCGTATTGCAGCATGACCTGCAGCAGCACGTTTGCGCCGGCAGCAACGTGTTCCGGCGAGGCATATTCGATTTCGTTATGGCTAATCCCGTCTTTGCAGGGAATAAAGATCATTCCCGTCGGCGCCAGATAGCTCATATACACCGCATCATGCCCGGCACCGGAGACAATCTCCCGCGATGGATAGCCAAGCTGTGCCGCCGCCTCGGCAATGGCCTGCCGGCAATCGGGATGAAACGGCGCCGCCGGATAGTGGCTGACCTCTTTCAACTGTACCGTCAGCCCGCTCTCCTGCTGCACGCGCGCGATAAAGGCGCGCAGCTGGCGGTCCATATCATCCACTGCCGCGTCGCTGAGATTGCGCATATCAATAGAGAACGTCACCTCACCCGGCACCACGTTGCGACTATTGGGATAGACCTGCACCATCCCGACGGTGCCGCGCCCCTCTTCGCTCCGCCCGGCAATCGCCACCACCTCCTGCATAATCCGCGTCGCCACCTGCAAGGCATCCTGACGCAGACGCATCGGCGTCGGCCCGGCATGTGACTCCTGCCCCGTCACCACGCAATCGTACCAGCGGATCCCCAGCACGCCCTGCACCACGCCGATGATTTTCTCTTCATCTTCAAGGATCGGTCCCTGCTCGATATGGGCTTCAAAGTAGGCGCCGATCGGATGATCGCCGGGAGTCTGGCTGCCGATATAGCCGATACGCGCCAGCTCCTCGCCCACCGTTTTTCCCTGCGCATCCTGCGCGGCATAGATGGTTTCCAGCGGGAATACGCCGGCAAAAACGCCGGACCCCATCATCACCGGCACAAAACGCGAACCTTCTTCATTGGTCCAGAACACCACTTCAATCGGCGCTTCGGTTTCAATATCGAGGTCGTTCAGCGTACGCACGACCTCCAGCGCCGCCAGCACCCCGTAGTTGCCGTCAAATTTCCCGCCGGTAGGCTGAGTATCGATATGGCTGCCGGAGACAATCGGCGGCAGCAGCGGATTGCGCCCTTCCCGGCGCATAAACACGTTACCGATTTTATCAACGGTAACGCTCATCCCCGCCGCTTGCGCCCAGCCGATGACTAAATCTCGTCCCTGTCGGTCGAGATCGGTGAGCGTCAGGCGACAGCAGCCTCCTTTCGGCGTCGCGCCGATTTCCGCCAGCGCCATCAATGAATCCCATAACCGCTCACCGTTAATACGCCAACCCGTTGCCTCGGCAACCGGGGTGAAAATAACCTCACTGCTCATTTTTGTCTCCTTGCGCGAAGGCAACGGCCAACTCCACCAGCAGACGATCGCTGCCGCGCGGCCCTAAAAAAGAGATGCCCAGCGGCAGACCGCCGGCCTGGGCGACCGGCAGCGTCACCTGCGGGCGCCGGGTCATCACCGAAATCAACAATAAATCGTGGGAAAGGCGCCGGGTGGTCTCAATCTCCTCAGCCTGCGCCGTCAACAGCGGCGCGCCGTCGGGCACGGTGGGCAGAACCAGTATCGCGTCGCCCAACAGCGCATCCCACCAGTGGGTAACGTGCTCCCGCCGCTGGCAGGCGGCCTCATACTGCGCCGGCGTCACCGCTTTTCCCCATAAGAAGCGTTCACGCACATCCGGTCCCAACTGCAGGCCATAGCGTTCTATCGTCTCCCCCTGCGCCTGCCAGGCCTCGAATCCCTGAATCTGCCGGAAGGCGAGATAGATCTCATCGATGTCCGGCAGCGGCGCATTCAGCGGCGTGATGGCGCCAAACGCGCGCTCAAGCCGCTGCCGAACGGGCAACAATGCCTGCTGGCTGCGCAACGGCAGGCGGGAAAAGAGGGTGTCATGGCACGCCAGCGCCACGCCGGCAATTGCCGGAGGCTTCGCGTCCAGCAGGCAATCAGCGACCGCCCGAAAGACCTCCGGCGTTTGGGCGAAGAAACCGCAGGTGTCCATCGTGGCGCACAGCGGCTGGCAGCCGTCGAGCGAAATGCGCCCGTGCGTGGGGCGCAGACCAAACAAGCCGCAGTAGCTTGCCGGGGTACGCACCGAACCGCCGGTATCGGTACCCAGCGCAAAATCGCACACGCCGTTCGACACCGCCGACGCCGACCCGGATGACGAGCCGCCGGGAATATGGTTCGGCGCGGCGCCGTTGCGCGGCGTCCCGTAATGCACATTGTGGCCGCTCATCGAGTAGGCCAGCTCGCTGGTGTGGGTTTTACCGATAAAACGTGCGCCGTTATCCAGCAGGCGCTGCACCACCGGAGCAGTGCGGCGTTTAATGCCGGAGAGCGCCAGTAAATGCGGGTTACCGCCGCCGGTGGGATAGCCCGCAACATCAAACAGATCTTTGACGGCAAAGGTCATCCCGCTGAGCGGCCCGCTCAGCGCGTGAGGTACCGGCTGCGGCGGGTAAGGCATAAATGCGTGATTATCATCCTGCATGCGTATCACCTCTTTTATTCGGCCGACCGTTCAGGCATACAGCGCCGGCTTTTCGACGGCCGTCGTCAGTTCTCGCCAGCGATGACAACTCACCACATGACGCTGGCCAACCTGTTCGATCACGGGTTGAGTTTGCGTACAAACGGCTCTCGCATGCGGGCAACGGTCGGCGAACGCGCAGCCCGGCGGCAAGCGGGAAAGATCCGGCGGCGAACCGGGAATGCAGTGCAGCGCGTCGCCTTTTTTTAAGCCGTCTTTGGGACGGCTGCCCAGCAGCACCTGGGTATAGGGATGGCGAGGACGGGACAAAATATCCGTCATCGAGGCCTCTTCGACGATCCGCCCGGCGTACATCACCGCCACCCGGTCGGCTATCTCCACCGCGGCGCCAATATCATGAGTCACAAAGATAATCGCCAGGTCGCGCTGCTTTTGCTGTTCGCGCAGCAGGATCAGAATCTGGATCTGCACCGTGGCGTCCAGCGCGGTCGTCGGTTCATCCGCCAGCAGCAGCTGGGGATTACACGACAGCGCCAGGGCAATCATCGCCCGCTGACGCATCCCGCCGGACATCTCATGCGGATAGGCGTCCAGCCGCCGTTCCGGGCTGGGGATCCGCACCTGGCGCAGCGCTTCCAGCGCCCGTTCTTTTGCCGCCTGACGCGATAGTCCTTCATGGCGACGCAGTCCTTCGACGATCTGCTGACCGACGGTATACACCGGGTCAAACGCCAACAGCGGCTCCTGGAAAATCATCGCGCAGCGGGCGCCGCGATAGGCCCGCAGCCGGGAAGCGCTCATCTTCAGCACCTCCTCATCGCCGACGCGTAGCGTCCCCGAGAGCACGCTGCTTGTTGGCGGATGCAGGCGCATCAGCGCCCTCAACGTGACGCTTTTACCGGACCCCGACTCACCGATCAGCGCCATCACTTCGCCTTTATGGACATCAAAAGAGACGCCGTTAACCGCATTCACCGTCTGGCCATCGCGGCGAAATTCCACCCGCAGATCGCGAATATGGACAAAAGCCTCATGCGACATGACTCACCTCCTGAATGGCGATGTTCTGATGCCAGGGCGACGACGGTTGGGCCATCAGGCAGGCGCTTTGATGCCCCTCGCCGACGCTTTCGAGCTTCGGTTTCACCTCGGAGCACACCGCTCTGGCGTGCGGACAGCGGGTATGAAACCGACAGCCCGCAGGCGGTGATATCGGGCTCGGCGGATCGCCGTTCAGTGGCGAGGTCAGGGTGCGGTTTTGCGGGTCCATCGATGGCATCGAGCTGAGCAATGCGCGGGTATAAGGATGAGCGGAGCGGGTAAACAACTGTTCCGCCGGCCCAATTTCCACCACCTCGCCGAGATACATCACCAGAATGCGATCCGACAACCAGCGCACCACGTGCAGATCGTGGCTGATAAACACATAGGTCAGCTCAAGGGTGCGCTTGAGCTCCTGCAACAGCTGCAGAACCTGCGCTTCTACCGATTTATCCAGCGCCGACACCGCCTCGTCGAGAATCACCAGCCGCGGCTTCATTGCCAGAGCGCGGGCGATGTTGACGCGCTGACGCTGGCCGCCGGAGAGCGCATGTGGATAACGGTGAGCAAAACGTTCGGGTTCGAGGCCAACGTGGGCCAGCAGATAGCGCGCATATTCGCTGGCATCTTTGGCGCTCACTCCGTGTACGCGCTGGCCGAAAGCGATACTCTCCTCCATCGTCATACGCGGATTGAGCGAAGCATAGCTATCCTGAAACACCATCTGTACCTGACGACGATACTCTTTCATCGGCAGGCGCGAGGAGCCCACCGTCAGGCCATCAAAGATCAGCTCGCCGCTGTCCTGATTAAGCAGTTGCATCAGCAGGCGCGCCGTCGTCGATTTGCCGCAGCCGGACTCCCCTACCACGCCCAGCGTTTCACCTTTCATCACCGTAAAGCTGACGTTATCCACCGCCTGCACCACTTCACGGCTTTTTGCGCCACCGGCACGAAAATACTTCAACAGCTGATTGACCTTCAGCAGCGGCTGAGCCGGGCCGCCAAGGTCGATATTGATAAAAGGTTGCATCGTTACTCCTTAATCGCCATCGCCGTGCGCAGGCGGTCAGCGAGGATGTTGAACGAAATGGAGGTGATAAAAATCATCAGTCCCGGCAGGGCCGCCACCCACGGCTGGGTGTAGATGGCCGTGCGTAAGGTGTTGAGCATCAATCCCCATTCTGGCTCCGGCGGCCGCACGCCCAGGCCAAGAAAAGAGAGGCCGGAGGCGAGGATCATGCACACCGAAATCAGGCCGGTGGAGAAGACAAAAATCGGCCCCAGCACGTTGCCGAGGACCTGGACGCGAATAATGGTAAAGGCGCTGGCCCCGGTAGCGCGGGCGGCCTCGATATAGTCCATATGGCGGACCTGGGCGGTGACGCTTTCCGCAATCCGCGCCACCTGCGGCACGAACACCAGCGTCAGCGACAGCAGCGCATTGCCAATCCCCGCCCCCAGCGCGCCGGAGAGCGCAATCGCCAGCAGCACTGAAGGGAAAGCGTAAAACACGTCGACGGTGCGCATAATCAGGGTATTGGTTTTCCCCCCCGTATAGCCGGCGATAATGCCGATGGCGCCGCCGATGAAAAAGGCGAACACCACCGGAACAATGCCCATAAACAGCGACAGCCGGGCGCCGAGAATCAGGCGCGACAGCATATCGCGGCCGAGTTCATCAGAACCCAGTACAAAGCCGTCGCTGCCGATAGGTTTAAGGCGTAAAAACATCGAGGTCTGATAAGGGTCTTTGACTATCAGCCACGGGCCAAACAGCGCCAGCGCCAGCAGCAGCAAAATGATGGCGCCGACGATCAGGCCGCCGGGATCGCGCAGCAGGCGGCGAAACACGCCGCGCCAGTAGCCCTGCCGGGCAGCCAGAACCGGAGAAACCGGCGCCATTTTCGTCGTCGCGGTATCCACCATAGTCAGCTCCTCTTAATTCGCGGATCGAGGGTGGTTTGCAGAATATCCACCAGCAGATTGAGCAGCACAAAGAACAGCGCCAGCACCCAGATAGTTCCCTGTAGCAACGGCAGGTCGCGCTGGAAAATCGCCGTATTCAGCAGCAGACCGGTCCCCGGCCAGGAGAAGACCGTTTCAACGAGAATCGAGCCGCCCATCAAATACCCCACCTGCAGCCCCATCACCGCCAGCGCGGTCGGCGCGGCGTTTTTCACCACGTGGAGGAAGATGCGCGATTCGTTCAGCCCGCGGGCGCGCAGGCCGACGATAAACTCCTGACTAAGAATGTCCGCCACCTGCGAACGCACGGTGCGGGCGATAATCCCGGTCGGGATCACCGACAGCGTAATCGCCGGCAGCAGCATGAACTGCAGATGCTCCCGGTCCCACTGCCAGCCAATCTCGCCAATCGGTCCGCCGCCGGTGGCCGGCAGCAGGGAGAATTTGACGCTGAAGACGATGACCAGCAGCATTCCCAGCCAGTAATGCGGCACGCTGACGCCGAAAACCGACAGCAGTGACGCCAGGCGGTCAACGATGCTGTTACGAAAATAGCCGGCGACAAAACCAAACAGGCTGCCCAGCACAAAGCCGATAATGGTTGCCAGCAGCGCCAGACGCAGCGAATAGCTGACCGCCGTCAGCACTTCGCCCAGCACCGGCCGGCCCGTCGCCACCGACATGCCTAAATCCCCATGCAGCGCCCGCCATAGCCAGTGCACGAACTGCAGCGGCAGCGGTTTATCAAAGCCATAGGCCTGCATTAATGTCTGGCGCAGCGCCTCGGAGGCATCCGGCGGCATCACCGAGACCAGCGGGTCGCCCGGGGCGATCTGCACCAGCATAAAACAGATCAACGCCACGCCGAGCATCGTCGGAATGGCCAGCAGAATGCGGTATAGCAGCGTATTGATCATCTGTTCCCCCTGTGCGGTTACTCTTTCTTACTCACCAGGCTGAGATCGATAAACCAGCTTTGTGGCTGGACCACCCCGGTCACCGCAGGCGATATGGCGCGCGGCCCGACGTCATGGGCGACAAACAGGAACGGCACCTGATCCACCAGCGCCGCGTGCAGCTCTCCGGCGGCTTTATCCATCTCCGCCGGGGTAAAGGCATGCTTCACCGCCGTCGCCAGTTTTTCCGTCTCCGGCGTCGAGAAGTAGCCCCAGTTGGTGGCGACCGGCGGGAAAGCTTTGGCGGTCGAGAAGCGGATCAGGCCGAAGTAAGGATCGTTGACCGCGGCGCTGACGTTGATCGCATCGATCCCCTTCGCCGAGGGATCTTTTGCCCCCAGACGCCAGTTGGTAAACAGGGTGTTCCATTCCGTCACTTTGATATCGACATTGAAGAAGCAGCTTTTCAGGCTCTGCTGGATATATTCATTCATCGGCAGCGGCTGCATCTGCCCGGAGCCGGAAGCGGAAGTCGCCACCGTGACGTGCAGCGGTTTTGCGGCGCTAAATCCGGCCTCGGTCATCAGTTTACGGGCGCTGTCCGGGTCGTATTTGATCTGGAAAGTGGGTTTGCCGTGCCACGGACTGTCGGCTTCATAGACACCGGTCGCTTCGGTCATGTAGCCGCCGAGATAGCTTTTGAGTTCGGCGCGGTTAAGGCACAGGTTGGCGGCTTTGCGCACGCGAATATCTTTCCACGGCGAGCCTTCTGCAAAGGAGAACTGCCACGGCCACAGGTGCGGCTGGGTGTTGGCGTAGATTTTAAACCCCTGGGCTTTAATCTGATCGACCGAATCCGGCGCCGGGGCTTCAATCCAGTCCACCTGTTTTGACAGCAGCGCGGCGGTACGAGCATTGGCCTCCGGCAGCGGGATCAGCACCACTTTATCGACCCGCGGAATGCGCGCTTTATTCCAGTAATCCGGGTTTTTATCGAGAATCAGCTGCTGGCGCGGAACCAGTTTTTCCATTTTAAAGGGACCGCTGCCCACCGCCTGAGCGGCGAACGCCGTCCACGCCTGCTTGCTGCGGGCCGCCGCATCGCCGATGCTGGCCGGCACCGCGTCATACTGTTTTTGCCAGGCCGTCGGCGAGACAATAAACAGGTTGGTGATGTTGTACGGCAGCAGCGCATCCGGCTCGGAGGTGGTCAGCGCGACCGTATATTGATCGATTTTTTCCGCGCCGATCAGCGTCGGCATACGGGACAGCGTGTTGCCAATCTGCCCCGGCGCATATTGCGGCGCAGCTTTGTTCAGCACCTTATCGACGTTCCAGACGATAGCGTCGGCGTTCACCTCGCTGCCATCATGAAACTTCACGCCGGGTCGCAGGGTAAAAATCCAGCGACTTTGATTCTGCGGGTCAACGTGCCACTCCGTCGCCAGACCCGGAACCAGGCCACTGGGCTTTTCGCCCTGCGAAAGATCCCACTCGACCAGGGCATCGTACAGCGGGATACCGGTGAAGCGGTTGCCTTCATATCCTTGATCGGGCTGCCCAAGCGTCAGGGGGATATCGGCGGCGGTCATGGCGATCCGCAGAGTAGAGGCACTGGACTGCAGGGAGGCAAAGAGCGCCAGCGCGCCGCTGACAGCAACGGCAAGATGACGTTTGCGCAAAAGTACGGTGTTATTTAGCATCACATTGTCCCTGTTAAATAAAAGTCGTTATTTAACAGGCAAGATGCATACCAGTTTATCAGTGCGAAAAATAAGTATGAAAGCGCTTATAAAATAAGAGCAACCTATTATATCCAAATGATTTTAATTGAAAAAATAAACAACTCTTATCTTTACGCACCACCAGAGTGAAAGTGGTTGCACAATTGCACCAGCCTGTTTATTGCCGCACGGGCGAAGCCGGATAATCACTTAGCCTCACGTTTTATAAAATAAATTCATCATTTCCGCGCGGTTATCAGCCCGCAGCGAACCCATCTATACTTCGTTTATCGCGCTAATCAGGGAGTCACCATGCCGCTACCCGACTTTCACCGCTCCGCCCCCTTCACCCTCGGGATTGAACTGGAGCTTCAGGTGGTCAATCCGCCTGGCTACGACCTGAGCCAGGACTCCTCGCTGCTTATCGACGACGTGAAGAGCGGGCTGAGCGTCGGTGAGGCTAAACATGACATCACCGAAAGCATGCTGGAAATCGCCACCGGAGTTTGTCGCGATATCCACCAGGCCTCGACGCAGCTGGGCGCCATCCAGCAAGCGGTTTTACGCGCGGCCGCCCGGCACCATCTGCAAATCTGCGGCGGCGGCACCCACCCTTTCCAGACCTGGCAGCGCCAGCAAATCAGCGATAATCCGCGCTATCTGAAAACCGTGGAGCACTTCGGCTATCTGGCGCAGCAGGCCACGATATTCGGCCAGCACGTCCATGTTGGCTGCCAGAACGGCGATGATGCGATTTATCTTTTGCATGGGCTGTCGCGCTTCGTTCCGCATTGTATTGCGCTGAACGCGGCCTCGCCGTGGCTCGACGGTGCCGACAGCGGTTTTGCCTGTTCGCGTCTGAATCTGTTCGCCGCGTATCCTGACAACGGACCGATGCCGTGGGTCAACAGCTGGCAGGAGTTTACCCGCCTGTTCCGGCGTCTCAGCTATACCAGCATGATCGACAGTATGAAGGATCTGCACTGGGATATTCGCCCCAGCCCCCGTTTTGGCACCGTCGAAGTACGGGTGATGGATACCCCGCTCACTCTCGCGCAGGCCATCAATGCCGCCGGATTCATCCAGACTCTCGCCTGCTGGCTGCTGACGGAGAGGCCGTTTAAACCGCACCCCGATGACTATCTGCTGTACCCTTTTAACCGCTACCAGGCCTGTCGCTACGGGCTGGAGGGCATTAATACCGATGTGCACAGCGGCGAGCAGCGCCAGCTTCGCGAGGAGATTTTACAGCTGATCCCCCGCCTCATGCCCTACGCCGATCGCCTCAATGCCGCCAGCGCCCTTGAGGCGATCGGGCGCCAGCTGCAGCAGGAGAAGAGCGAAGCCCGGCAGATGCGTGAGTTTGTCGCCGGCGGCGGCTCGCTGATCGGTCTGGTGCAAAAGCACTGCGAAATCTGGGCGGCATAGTCCGGCAAAAAGGTATACTGCGGCCAATATTGATTTCGCCGCCCCGCCTCTTCCTGCGGCATACCTGGAACGTTCTCATGACTTTTCGCCTCCTGCCGCTGCTGCCAGCGCTGCTGCTTCCCCTCTCCGCGTTGGCCAGCGGAAAATGCACCCTCACCGACCCGTCGCTGACGCTACAAAGCTATAGCGTCAATCCGCAGCGCGAGCGCATCGCGATGTACTGGAAAAAAACGGATGGCGAGGCCTTCGGATCGCTGCGGGCGCTGCTGGCGGATATCAATCAGGATGGGCGCGTGCAGATGGCGATGAACGGCGGTATTTACGCCAGGAGCTACGCGCCGCTGGGGCTGTATATCGAAAAGGGGGTGCAGAAGGTTCCGCTTAATCGCGCTTCCGGCGGCGGCAACTTTTTTATCCGCCCCGGCGGGGTGTTTTATCTGCAAGGCGAGCGGGCGAGAATCGTCAGTATCGACAAATTTAAGCCGACGCCGGGTATTGATTACGCCGTACAGTCCGGCCCAATGCTGATTGAAAACGGCACAATAAACTGGCGCCTGAAGCCGTCTGCCGGCTCACGCAAGCTGCGCAATGGCGTCGGTATCACCCGGCAGGGCCAGGTGATTTTTATGCTCAGCGATCGCGAAACCAACTTCTACGATTTCGCCTGCTACGCGCAGTCAAAGCTCAACGTGCGGCAGATGCTCTATCTCGACGGCACCATTTCAAAGATGTACCGACAAGGCGGCAGCATACCGTGGCAGTATCACCCGTTCGTCACCATGATTGCGGTGGAGACGAAACAGTAAATGAACCCGGCCCGGTCAGAGCCCCGGGCCGCGGCGTCAACGTCTGACTCCGGACCGCACAACGCCAGCCACGGAGCGCCTACATCCGGCGATGGCCCCACTCGCGTAAACGCTGGAACAGCACGAACAGCGACGGAATAAACACAATCCCGATCGCCGTCGCCACCAGCATGCCGCTGAACACCGTGGTGCCGATAATCCGGCGACTCTGCGCCCCGGCGCCGGTGGCCAGCATCATCGGCATAATACCGATAATAAAGGAGACGGCGGTCATCAACACCGCCCGAAAACGCCGGGTGGCCCCCTCGCGGGCAGCATCCACAACCGACATCCCCTCTTCCCGTCGGGCCCGGGCAAACTCGACGATTAATATCGCGTTTTTCGCCGCCAGCGCGATTAACAACACCAGCCCTATCTGCACATACACATCGTTGGCATAGCCGGCTATCCATAGCCACAGCAGCGCCCCGGCGATAGCGAACAGCACCGACAGCATCACGCTGGCCGGCAGCGTCCAGCTTTCATACTGGGCGACGAGGAACAACCACGCCATCGCCACCGCCGCCAGGACTATCCAGATGGCCTGGTTGCCGGTCTGCTGCTCCTGCCAGGAGATGCCGCTCCACGCGTAATCATACCCCTGCGGCAAATTCGTCAGCAGAATGTGCTCCATCACCGCCATCGCCGTGCGGCTGCTGACGCCCTGCGCCGCGGAGCCGCTCACCGACACTGACGGGAACTGGTTGTACTGCTGAATAAACGGCGCGCCGACGGTGGGGGTCACGGTCACCAGATTACTCAGTCGAATCCGCTCGCCGTGATGACTTCGCACGTACAGCTCGCCGATCTGTTCCGCCCGCTCGCGCCACTGCATCTCGTTTTGCACCACCACCGGGTAGACGCGATTGTTGATGCTGAAATCTCCGGCGCGCGTCCCGCCAAACGCCGTTTGCAGACTATTGAAGATCCGCGATACCGGCACATCCAGCCGCGACGCCTGGTCACGGTCGACCTTGAGCGTCAGCTGCGGCACGTTGCTACTCCAGGTGGTAAACACCTGGCTCAGCTGCGGATGCTGGTTCGCCATCCGCAGCACCTGCCGCGTTACCTGCTCCAGCTCGGCTGAGGATTGCCCGGCCTGTGCCAGGATGCGTAAATTGAACCCGGACGCATTGCCCAGTCCCGGCAACGTGGGCGGCGCAAAGGCCATAATGGTCGCCTCCGGCAGGCCCATCAGCTGCCCCTGCAATTTGCCCATCACCTCATTCAGCGGCGGCCGCTGATGCCACTCTTTCAGCATCACCGAGATAAAGCCGCCGTTGGAGGCGCTGGTACCGTTGAGAATATTAAAGCCGGACACCTGAATCACATCCTCAACCGCAGAATTGGCCAGCAGCAGCTCGCGCGCCTGGGCCATCACCGCTTCGGTACGCTCCAGCGACGCCGCCTCCGGCAGCTGTACGCTGGCAAAGAAATAGCCCTGATCCTCCTGCGGCAGAAAGCCTTTCGGCATCTGGCTAAAGCTGAAGGCCACCAGACCGGCGGCGGCGAGCGTCGCCACCAGCGCCAGCCACAGACGACGGTTCATCCATTCGACCAGCGCACCGTAGCCGTCACGCAGCGTCGCCAGGGCGCGGTTAAAAGCCCGCCAGATGGCGGCAGGCTGCGCGGGACGCGGGCGCAGCAGCAGCGCGCACAGCGCAGGCGTCAGGGTGAGCGCGACGATGCTCGACACCGTCACCGCCGTCGACAGCGTGACGGCAAACTGGCGATACAGCTCACCGACAATCCCCGGCAGGAGCGCCACCGGAACAAACACCGCCAGCAGCACCAGCGTTGTGGCGATCACCGGCCCGGCGATTTGCCGTAGCGCCAGCGCGGTCGCCTCCGTGCGCCCCACGCCTTCGGCGAGATGGGTTTCCACGCTCTCGACCACCACGATGGCATCATCGACCACCATGGTCAGGGCGAGAATAATGGCGAATAAACTCAGCGTATTGGCGCTATAGCCCAGCAGATAAAGCACGGCAAAGCTGCCAATCAGCGACACCGGGATCGCCAGAGTGACAATCAGCGTGGCCCGCCAGCTTTGCAGAAACAGCGATACCACCGCCACCACCGCCAGCAGGGTCAGCGCCAGCGAAACGCCAATCTCTTTAATCGTCGCCGCCACAAAGCGCGTCGTATCGAACTTCACCTCCCAGGTCAGATCCGCCGGAAAGCGGCTGTGCAGGCGGGTCAGTTCGGCGCGCACCGCATTGGCGACCTGCAGGGCGTTGGCGGTTGGCGTCGGATAGATACCGAGATAGGCGGAGTCTTTGCCGTTCAGCTGCGCGCCGGAACTGTAGCTACGCGCCCCCAGTTCAATAGTGGCCACTTCGGCGAGGCGAACCAGCTGACCGTGTTCCCCGCTGCGGATCGCTATCTGGCTGAAGCTTTCCGCATCGCTCAAGCGGCCGATGCCGTTGATGGTCAGCGTCTGCTGCTGACCGTTGAACACCGGCGGCGTGCCTACCTGCCCCGCCGCCCCCTGCACGTTCTGCTCCCGCAGCGCCTGAGCGATATCGTCGGTCGTCACATTCAGCGCGTTCATGCGATCGGGGCGCAGCCAGACGCGCATGCTGTAATCACGGGCGCCGAACATCTGCACTTCGCCGACGCCCGGCAGACGGGCCAGCGCCTCGCGCACCTGGGTGCTGGCGTAATTGCTGACGAACAGCGGAGAGAGCGTCTCCAGCGGCGAGTACAGGCTGACGCCCATCAGCAGGTTGCTCGCCCGCTTGCGCACCTGTACGCCGTTCTGCTGTGCATCGACGGGGAGTTGCGCCACCGCCTGCGATACCCGGTTTTGCACGTCAATCGCCGCCAAATCGGCATCGGTGCCTGCCGCAAAGGTCAGGCTCAGGCTGTAGCTACCGTCATCGGAACTGGTGGACTCCATATACAACATATGGTCAACGCCGTTGAGCTGGGTCTCCAGCGGCGCAGCGATAGCCTCGGCGACGTCCGCCGCGCTGGCCCCCGGCCAGCTGGCGCTGACGTTGACCACCGGCGGCGTAATCTGCGGATATTGCTCCACCGGAATCAGCTTCAGCGATACCGCGCCGATAAAGGTCAGCAGCAGCGCGATCACCATCGCAAAACGCGGGCGACGAATAAAAAACGTCAGCATCCCTTCTCCTTCCTTATTTCAGCAACTGAACGGCTGCGCCGTCATGCAGACGCTGCGCGCCGTCGGTCACCACGCGCTCGCCCGCTTGCAGACCGTTCGCCACAACAAACTGCTGCCCCTGCTGGCCGCCCGATGTCAAACGGCGCAGCGCAACGGTGTTACGTTCCGTCACCACCCAGCTATAAAACCCCTGCGCATCCTGCTGGACGGCGGCAACCGGGATCATCAGACTCTCCTGCGCCTGTCGCGGGCGAAGAATGACCGGCACGTTGCCGCCCGGCAGCAGGCGATGCTGCGGATTGGCGAATTCGGCGCGCAGCACTACGCTGGCGGTGCGGGTATCAATCCGGTTATCGACCGAGGTCAACACCCCGTCTTCCCGCCTGCCGTCGGGTTCAATCTGCGCCAGCCACGCCTGCTTCAGCGCGCCGATATCGGCATGCTGCCCGGCTTTACTGTAAAAGGCGGCTTCATCTAAGGCGAAAGAGACGCGAATCGGGTCGAGCTGGACGATATCCACCAGCATGCCGCTGGTCGGCCCCACCAGGCTGCCGACGTGAAAGCGGCTGTGGCCAATGCGTCCGCTGACCGGGGAGTCGATGCGCGTATACTCCAGCGTAATTTGCTGCGTGGTGACGCGCGCCTTCGCCTGCTCCACGGCGGCGGCGGCCACATCGCGCTGCATCCGGGCGTTATCGACATCGTTGCGGCTGATGGAGTGATTGTTTTTCAGCTGTTGATAGCGGGTCAGCAGCTGCTGGGCCTGACGCAGCGAAGCCTGCGCGCTTTTCAGCTCGGCCTCGGCCAGCGCCAGCGCAGCCCGGGGTTGGGCATCATCGAGGGTGAACAGCCGATCGCCTTTCCTGACGTACTGCCCGTCCTGAAAGTGGCGCTGCACAATGGTTCCCTCCGTGCGCGCGCGGATCTCCACGTCATGAATCGCTTCAATACGGCCGGGAAGCGGACGTTCAGCCACATGCGGCAGCAGCTGAACGACGGTCGCGCGTACCGGGATGGCGGGCGCGGCGGTGGCCGTCAGGGCGCAGCCTGCCAGGCCAAAGGTCAGGAAGACCAAGCGCAAAATGTTTCTCATCAGGATTCCTTGCTGGCGGTGCGGCGTCCCTCCCCTGAACGGAGAGGGACGCCGGGCGGATCAGGCGGTTTTACGTAACGGGCGGGTCAGACGCTTCTCGACTTCCACCACCAGGAACATCACGATGGCAATCGCCAGGGTGATAAACCAGTAGCGCAGCGGCAGCGACTCGGTGCCAAACATCGTCTGCATAAACGGCAGGTAGATAATCGCCAGCTGCAGGAGCAGCAGCACGCCGCTGACCAGCCAGATGCCTTTGTTGCGCAGCAGGCCGGTATTTAATGAGAAGCCCTCGCTGCGGCGGCAGTTAATCATGTACACCCACTGCGCGGTCACCAGCATCTGTAACAGCACGGTGCGGATAAACTCGGCGCTATGGCCGCGCGGCGCCAGCCAGGCTTCAAGAATAAAGGCGGCGACGGCAATCATGGTTCCGACGAAGGCGACGCGCCAGATGGCAAAGCCATCCATGACGTGCTGGCCGGTTTTTCGCGGCGGACGGTTCATGACGTTGCGCTCCGCGGCTTCGAAAGCGAGACCGAAAGAGAGCGTGGCGGAGGTCGCCATGTTCATCCACAGAATCAACACCGGCGTCAGCGGAATAATGTTCCCCGCCAGCAGAGCAATGATAATCAGCAGCCCCTGCGCCAGGTTAGTGGGCATAATAAACAGAATCGTTTTCTTCAGGTTGTCGTAGACGCGACGCCCCTCTTTCACCGAGCTGGCAATGGTGGCGAAGTTGTCGTCCGTCAGCACCATGTCGGCCGCCTCTTTGGTGACTTCAGTGCCTTTGATCCCCATCGCAATACCGACGTCGGCCTGACGCAGCGCCGGGGCATCGTTTACGCCGTCACCGGTCATGCCGACGACTTCACCGGTATCCTGCAGCGCTTTGACCAGCCGCAGCTTATGCTCCGGACTGGTACGGGCAAAAATGTCGTACTCCACGGCGGCTTTCGCCAGTTCGCCATCATCCATGTGCTCCAGCTGATAGCCGGTCATCGCCTGATGGCTGTTGGTGATCCCCAGCATCTGGCCGATGCTCATTGCCGTCTGCGGGTGATCGCCGGTGATCATTTTCACGCGGATCCCTGCGGTCTGGCAGGCGTGAATCGCATCAATGGCCTCCGGACGTGGCGGATCCATCATCCCGGCGATGCCGAGGAATACCAGGCCCTCGCGCAGATCGTCGTGGGTCAGCGTCGTGCTGCCGGCCCGCGCCGGTTTACAGGCGGCGGCAACCATGCGCAGCCCCTGGCTGGCGAAGCGAGAGATCTCATCCTCCCAGTACTGGCGATCGAACGGCGCCGTGCCCTGCCTGGTCATCTGCTCGCGGCACATCGCGAAAATCACATCCGGGGCGCCGGTGATCAGCACGCGCTCAGCGGTGTCGATTCTCTGCTGCGTCGCCATGTACTTATACTGTGAATCAAACGGAATTTTGGCAATCAGCTGCGTCGCAACCGACGGCAGCTTTGCCTTTGCCGCCAGCACTTTTAACGCCCCTTCGGTCGGTCCGCCGGTGATGCCCCACAGGCCGCGCGCATCCTGCACCAGTTGGCTATCGTTGCACAGGTCAATGGTGCGCAGATACGTTTCCAGCACGCTTCCGGCATGAACCTGTACCGGCTCATCGCTGCCTTCCAGATAGATATTGCCCTGTGGCTCATAGCTGTCCCCCTCAACCCGGTAGCAGCAGTCGGCCGTGATAATCGCTTTGACCGTCATTTCATTCATGGTCAGCGTTCCGGTTTTATCCGAACAGACCACGGTCATCGCGCCCAGCGTTTCTACCGTCGGGAGCTTGCGAATAATGGCGTGTTTGCGCGCCATCGCCTGCACCCCGAGGGAGAGAATGATCGAGATAATCGCCGGCAGACCTTCCGGGACCGCCGCGACGGCCAGGCTAATCAGGGAGAGCAGCAGCTCCCCCATGGGGATATCACGCAGGGCCAGGCTGAAGACGAACAGCGCCGCCATCATGGCGAGGATAATGACGAAAATGGCTTTACCCAGCTTATCCATCTGCACCAGCAGCGGCGTGCGATGCTTCTCGATACCGGCCATCATCTGGTTGATGTGCCCAAGCTCCGTATCCTGCCCGGTCGCCGTCACGACGCCGACGCCACCGCCGGCGCTGATGGTAGTACCGGAAAACACCATGTTGGTCCGGTCGCCCAGCGGCAGCTCGCCTTGTAGCGCATCGGTGATTTTATCCACCACCGTTGATTCGCCGGTCAGGATCGCCTCTTCTACGCGCAGGTTATGGGTTTCGATAAGGCGCATATCCGCCGGAACGCGGTCACCCGCCCGCAGAATAACGATATCTCCCGGCACCAGGTCGCGAGTGGGCAGGGTTTCGTGTTTACCATTGCGCTGCACCCGGGCGTTGCTGGAGAGCATATTGCGGATCCCCTGCAGGGATTTCTCGGCGTTGCTCTCCTGCACGTGGCCGATCAGGGCGTTAATGACCGTGACGCCGAGGATAACCAGGGTATCTACCCAGTGCCCCATCACCGCCGTCAGCGCCGCCGCGGCCAGCAGGACGAAAATCAGCACGTCGTTAAAGTGGGCCAGGAAACGCAGCCAGGCCGGCTTGCTTTTCTTTTCCGGCAGCGCGTTAGGGCCAAAGGAGGCCAGGCGCTCCGCAGCCTCGGCGGAGCGCAATCCCTCGGCGCGACTGTTTTTCTGCGCCAGTACCTGTTCAACGGTCTGCCGGTAGGCTGGCTGCGGTGCAGTGTCTCCCGCAGGAGGCGAATTATGGGGGTGATAGATTTTGGTCAAATTAAATTTTCCTTATAAATTCCGTTATTCGGAAAGCCTGAAATCATTTCTGGCCAATGAATAAATATGATTTTATATAGCGCGATAAAAGTTGATCCAGGACAATTTACAACCCCTCGCAAAATTTAAAATCCGTGATAAGTTAATTCTTCAAACAACTATTACAGAATATTAATAAACATATATTAAACGAGGTCAATTATGTTTGGAATCTACCGCGGACGCCGCCTGGCGCTGTACATTCTGCTGGCTATCATTATTGCCACGCTGGTGGGATATAGCACCTATAGTTTTGTAAAGTACACGCTTTAGCAGTGACATTAATTGACATTTAAATGCCATTAATTTAATTACAAATAATACCAACAATATTAACAGAAGGAATAAAAAGCATAATATTAGTGCTACGCATAATGGCGTAAAACAATCACTCAGGAAAGTATATTGCGTAAAATGTCATTTTACCTGACAATATGTTTTTTAACTGATGATTAACAAGTAATGAAACATCCGCTCGAAACGCTGATCGCCGCCGCAGGCATTTTATTGTTGGCCCTGATCTCTTGTTTACTGCTGCCAGCGCCATCCCTTGGGTTAACGCTGGCGCAAAAACTGGTCGATACCTTCCATCTGATGGATCTCAACCAGTTTTATACCCTGCTCTTTTGCCTGTGGTTCTTAGCGCTGGGCACGGTAGAATATGTGGTGTTGCGCTGGGTCTGGCGCCGCTGGTTTTCCCTTGAGCGCTAACCCGGTAAAGTCACGCATTCCCACCACCAGCGCCTCGCACCAGGCGGCATAATCATGGCCGCTTGATGAGGGATGGAAGCTAACGCGATAGCCTTTATCGCGTAGCGCCTGTTCAAATGCGAGGGTATTGCTGTAGATTCCGCCATCAGCTCCCGAGGTTTCAAACCGGCCCGCCTGGAGCCAGAAACGTAGCGGATAGCGCGGCGACTGCTGATACTGGCGCGTCAGCCAGCCGGCTTCCTCGCCTTTGGGCGCCCACCAGTAAGAGCCCGACAGGCTGAGAACATTGGCAAACAGCCGCGGATAGCGCAGCGCGACCCACGATGCGGCCAGGCCACCGTAGCTGGAGCCGGCGACAACGGTTTTTTGGCGGATGGCATCCAGCCCCTGTTGTCGCAGCCAGGGCAGCAGCTCATGGGCCATAAAATCGGCAAAGAAGGGATTGGGCGGCAGCTCTTTCGCCCGCCGCGAGTGATCGAGACTATCAATAAATACCACGTTGATCGGCGGCAACGCATGGCTGGCGATCAGGCTGTCCAGCACGTTGGCAAAGCGGTATTCATCCTGGTAGGTTTTGCCATCAAACAACATCAGCGTCCAGCGCGCGGGCTGCGGCAGGCGCGGGCGGTAGATCATCACTTCCCGGGTATTATGCAAAAAATCGCTGCGCAGCTGATGGCGGGTCAAGGTGCCATAGCGCAGCGGCTGCGCCATCCGCTGCGGCGTGCAGTAGCGCGCCGGATTGAGCGCCAGCAGCGAATAGCGGTTCCAGCGATCGCTGGCGCGGTTGACGCTGTGCGGGTTCAGCGGATCGGCCTGAGCGCTGACCAGAATCGCACGCCGCTGCTCGTGTCCGACGCCGTCGACCTGCGGGACATCCGGCGCCAGCTTATATTGCATCAGCGTATCTGCCGGTACCACGTAGCTGCGAAACCAGACATCGGAATGGCCAAGCCGAAACAGCGGATCGTGATCGCCCGCCGGGGATCCCAGCAGGAAGACGTTTTTTCTCGCCCCGCGCCACAGGAAGGTGACGCGCTGGTGTCCGGCATCCACCGGTTCGACCATCGGCGTCCCTTCCTGTTCGCGCTCCTGCCAGAAACGCGCCGTAGAACCGCCCGCCGCCAGTTCCTGCATCAGCTGCTGCAAACGAGGACTGACGGGATCCAGTGCCTGGGTTTTCGCCAGCGCGGTGGTCTCCTTCATCCGCCAGCGGAAACGCCAGCGGGCGCCTTCTTCGCCGTGGAGCACCAGCGCAGAAGCGCGGTTCACCGGCAGGGAGAACAGCAGCGTTTGCTCGCCATCCGGCGGCCCTCCCGCCAGCAGCGTGCGCAGCCGACGGTTATTTTCATCCAGCAGGCGGGCATCCGTTACCCCGGAAATCGTCGCCGAGACGTAGTTTTCCCCTAGCGTCGGCAGATCAAAACAGACTTCGCCGCTGGCATCGAATTTTCCCTGCAGCTCTCCCTGCCGCGAAGAAGATTCGCAGTTCATTGCCACCGCCGGTAGCGCACTCATACCGATCAGCAGACCACCCCATGCCATTTTCATCGCCCGATTTATCCCTGTAAAAATTTGTTACTAACGCTAATGCAAATGGTAATGATTTGCAATAACATCAATTCCGCTCGTTCAGGCCATTAGATTTTTCTGATGGGGGAAAGGGATGATTATGGCAATTTCAACCAAGGACATAGCGAAAAAAATGTTTAAATATAATAAGATAACTAAACTCTGGGTCACGGGTCTTGCCGTGGCAACACTCGCCGGGCAGGCGCTGGCGGAGGAGACGCTGGTGGTCACCGCCAGCAGTAGCGAAGATCCCACGGCTCCGGTCAAAGGTATCGTGGCGACGAAAACCCTTTCCGCCACGAAAACCGCCGCCGGGCTGGTGAAAACCCCGCAGTCGGTCTCGGTCATCACCCGCGATCAGATGGCGGCGCTGGACGTGACGTCGGTGTCACAGGCTCTGCGCTATAGCGCCGGGGTGTTCACCGAGTATCGCGGGTCGTCCAACCGCAATGACGAAGTCTTCGTGCGCGGCTTCAGCTATGTACCGAAGTATCTCGACGGCCTGAGCTATGGCGCCACCGCTTCGTCGCAAACCGGCACGATGGATCCGTGGCTGCTGGAGCGCGTCGAGCTGGTACGCGGCCCGGCCTCGGTGCTGTTTGGCCAGGTCAACCCCGGCGGGCTTATCAGCATGACCAGCAAGCGTCCCACCAGCCAGCCGGTGCATGAAATCCAGTTCCGTACCGGCAACGACAATCTGGCGGAAGGCGCGTTTGATCTTGGCGGGCCGTTAAGCGACGACGGCCACCTGCTCTATCGCCTCAACGGTATCGCCCGCAGCCAGAACAGCCAGGTCGAGGATTATAAAGAGACGCGCGTCGCCATTGCGCCGGCGCTGACGTGGTATCCCAACGATGCTACTCGCTTCACGTTGCTGACCAGCTATCAAAAAGATCCCGACGCCGGTTATCGCAACTTTCTGCCGCGCTACGGCACCGTCAACAACGTCGATGGCAGCTATATTCCGCGCGACTTTAACGTCAGCGACCCCAGCTACAATCAATCCTGGCGCGAACAGACGCTAATCGGTTATGAATTTGAGCATCAGCTCAACGATATGCTGACCCTACGGCAGAACGCGCGCTATGGGACGATAAAGCAGAAATATCGCTATCTGGTCTATTCCAGCAGTGAAGCCAATAGCTCCGTGCTCTCGCGCCGCGCCCAGCATGAGGAGCGGCAAACCGATGAGTTCGGTATTGATAACCAGCTTGAGGCGCAGTTCGCGACCGGTCAACTGGCGCACACCGTTCTCAGCGGCCTGGACTACAAAACCAGCAAGGATAAGCAGTACCTCGGTCGCGCCGGCGGTTCGCAGTACGATCTCGACTGGCGTGCCCCGGTCTATGGTGTAAAGGTCGATGAAAGCACCTTCCGTACCGCCAGCGATGAACAGCAGAATCTCGATCAGGTTGGCCTCTACCTGCAGGATCAGCTGAGCCTGGAAAACTGGGAGCTGCTGCTTTCCGGCCGCTATGACTGGGCGGAAGTGCGTACCACCGACTTTACCGACAGCAGTCGCAGCCAGAAAAACGACAGCAAGTTTACCTGGCGTACCGGTCTGCTGTACGCCTTTGACTTTGGCCTGTCGCCCTATATCAGCTACAGCACCTCCTTCGAGCCCAACCTGCAAACCAACCGGGCGCCGGGCGTCGCTCCGTTCGATCCCAGCGAAGGGAAACAGCTGGAAGTGGGCGTGAAATATCAGCCTACGCCGACGGCGTTGATGACTCTGGCGATGTATAACCTGACCCAAAGCAACGTCGCGACCTGGAACAGCGCGGCGGGATGGTATGAGAACAGCGGCAAGGTCCGCTCGAAGGGGGTGGAAGCCGAAGCGCACGCCACCTTCTTTGATAACCTCAACCTGATTGCTTCATACACCTGGACCGATGCGGAAACCGTGAATACCACCGTCGCCGGCACCGAAGGGAAAACCCCGGCGCGTATTCCGACCCATATGGCCTCGGCGTTCACCAGCTACACCCTGCCCAATGGCGCGCTAAAAAGCCTGACCGCTGGGGTTGGCGTGCGTTATATCGGCACCAGCTACGGCGATGCGAAAAACACCTTCAAGGTACCGGCGGTGGATCTGTATGACGCGATGGTCAGCTATGAGTTAGGCGAATTGAGCTCGAGCCTGAAAGGGGCGAAAGCGCAGTTCAACATCAACAATATTGCCGACACCAAATATGTTGCCTCGTGCGCCGGCGATAGCGCCTGTTTCTATGGCGTGGGTCGTACGGTTACGATGACGGTAAACTACGCCTGGTAGAAAGACAAAAACGCGTCCGCCGGTTTCCCCGACGGACGCGCCTCAGTGGGCGCGATTGTGATTCTCTTTACGGTAGGCACCCGGCGGCTGATGAAAGGTGCGGGTGAAAATGCGGGTAAACGTCTGCTGAGAATCAAAGCCGTATTTCAGGCAAATATCATAAACCCGCTGATCGGTATCGCGCAGATCGCGCGCCGCCAGCCGCAGTTTACGTTCGCGGATATAGCGCCCCAGACTCTCCCCTTTGTACTGCAAAAAGAGTCGTTGCAGATGCCATTTCGAATAACCAGAGTGGCGAGCAATATCATCAATACGCAGCGGCTGATGCAAATTGTCATCAATCCACCCAACGATAGTCTCAATCACCTGAGCGGAAATAGTCATAAGTCCTCTCCTCTTGAATCAAACCCGTATTTATCGCCACCAGCGATTAAATGATTGCGTCTTATCGGCAACCCAAACCGGCTCGCCAAGCATCGGCGTTAACAACCGCCACGGTCGTTGCTCGCTGGCCGCAGCCAGCCGCTTATAGGGATCGTCCCAGCTGTGTTTCGCCAGCACGAAGCGCCCCGCATGTCCCGGCAACACCGCGCGCGTACGGAGATCGTCGGCGGCCTGGGCGGTCTCGTCAGGCATCATGTGAATGTATTTCCAGTCCTGGTCGTACTGACCGTTCTCCATAATCGCCAGATCCACGGCGCCAAACTGTTCGCCGATGGCTTTGAAGTGCGGGCCGTAACCGCTATCGCCGCTGTAGTAAATCTTCTGCTGCGGCGTGACGAACATAAAGCTGGCCCACAGAGTCTGATTACGCTTCAGCCCCCGACCGGAGAAATGACGGGCCGGCAGGACATGCACGGTCAGTTCGTCGCTGATCTGCACCGCCTGATTCCAGTCCGCTTCGCTGATGATGGCGCTCTCCATGCCCCAGTAGCGCAGATGCGATCCCACGCCGAGCGGCGTCACCACGCGCTTGATTTTTGGCATCAGCGCTTTGATGGTGGCGTAATCCAGATGGTCGTAGTGATCGTGCGAAATAATCAGCAGGTCTATCTCCGGCATACGCTCTGCACGCCACGGATAGTCACCCGGGAAAGCTTTATTAATAAATGAGAACGGCGCGGCATAGTCGCTGAAGACCGGGTCGATCAGGATGCGTTTCCCCGCCAGTTGCAAATACCAGGAGGAGTGGCCGAGCCACACCATCGTATCCTGCCCGAGAGGCAGGCTGGCGAGATCGGTATTGACCAGCGGCAGCGGCTGCGCGGGACGGGCATTTTCGCGTTTAGTCACCAGAAACTCCCACCAGGCGGCCAGCATATTTTTCTGCCCGGTGAAGCCCGGCGTGGGGAGCTGATTATGAAACTGGCCATCGCGATAGTGCGGCGACTGTTCCACCAGACTGAGCTGCGCACCCTGCGGCGCCCGGCCAAACCCGGCATTTAAGACAAACGGCAAAGCGGTTGCTGAGGCTAATAACATAATGGCGACCACGCTGAAAGTGACACGGTTCATAACCTGACCAGATGAAACTCCCTATTATGAGAGTTTAGTGATATAACTTGATTATGAGTGAGTAAGCACTCATTATTAAGATGAATATGAAAGTCGTCAAGACGATTTTCAATTTTTTAACATCCACCGTTGCAGTGCCCTGACATGGCATGTTTAGATCGGGGTTTGATTTCGCGTGAGGTAAAATGTAGTGGCTCGTCCTAAGAGTGAAGATAAAAAACAAGCGTTGCTGGAGGCCGCAACGGCCGCCTTTGCCCAGTCGGGTGTCGCCGCCTCAACGTCGGCCATTGCCCGTAGCGCCGGAGTTGCCGAGGGGACGCTGTTCCGCTATTTCGCCACCAAGGATGAGTTACTCAACGAACTGTACCTCTCTATCAAATCGGGTTTAGTTAAAGCGATGGTTTCCGGACTGACGCCAAACGAAAAACGGCCGAAAGAGAACGCCCGCAATATCTGGGACGGCTATATCGACTGGAGTATTCGCCACCCGATGGAGCACAAGGCGATTCGCCGGATGGCGCTCAGCGAACGCATCACCGATGAAACCCGAACCCGCGTAAGAGAGATGTTTCCCGAGCTCAACGAAATGTGCCAGCTGTCGGTCAAGCCGGTCTTTCTGAGCGATGCCTACAGCGCCTTTGGCGACGCCCTGTTTCTGTCGCTGGCGGAAACCACTATCGAATTTGCCAGCCACGATCCGCAGCGCGCCCCCGAGCTGATCGCCCTCGGTTTTGAGACCATGTGGCAGGCGCTTCACGAGAACGACGCCTGATGGACCGCGCTTCGCTGCACGCCAGCGCCCACCGGATTGCGCTCGCCTATCCGTTTACCGAACACTGCTGGCCGTTCGGCCCCGAGTATGATGTGTTCAAAGTTGGCGGGCGCATTTTTATGCTCACCATGACCATTCGCGGTCGGGCGCTGGTGAATCTGAAAGCCGATCCGCAAAAATCCCTGCTCAATCGAGAGATTTACCGCAGTATTGAGCCGGGATATCACATGAACAAAAAACACTGGATTACCGTCGTTCCTGGCGAAGATATCAGCGAGAGTCTGCTGGCCGAACTTATCGATGATTCCTGGAATCAGGTGGTGAATAAACTGGCAAAAAAAGATCGGCTGCGGCTACGTCCGGCGGGATTTTCAGGCTAGCGCGATAAGTGTTATCGCATTTTTGTCTCTTATCATTTCCCCGCCTTCGCTGTACTCTTCTCCCACTAAACGCCCCGTAAGGGGCTGTAAACTCGAATTATCTTGAGCATAAACCGTGAGGAAGAGTTATGGATATCGTCTCCGTTGCCTTAAAGCGCCACTCCACGAAAGCCTTCGATGCCACAAAAAAACTGACTGCTGAAGAAGCCGAAAAGCTGAAAACGTTGCTGCAATACAGCCCGTCAAGCACCAACTCTCAGCCGTGGCACTTTATCGTTGCCAGCACGGATGAAGGGAAAGCCCGCGTGGCGAAAGCCGCCAGCGGCACCTATGTTTTCAACGAACGTAAAATTCTTGATGCTTCTCATGTCGTGGTTTTCTGTGCCAAAACGGCCATGGACGACGCCTGGCTGGAGCGCGTGGTGGACCAGGAAGAGGCCGACGGACGCTTCGCCACCCCGGAAGCCAAAGCCGCTAACCACAAAGGCCGCCTTTTCTTTGCCGATATGCACCGCAAAGATCTGCATGACGATAACCACTGGATGGCGAAGCAGGTTTACCTCAACGTCGGCAACTTCCTGCTCGGTGTCGCAGCGATGGGGCTGGATGCGGTGCCGATCGAAGGCGTCGATTTCACGATCCTCGATGCGGAGTTCGACCTGAAAGCGCAGGGCTATACCAGCCTGGTGGTTGTTCCGGTCGGCCACCACAGCGTAGAAGATTTCAACGCCGGGCTGCCGAAATCGCGCCTGCCGCAGGCAACGACCATCACCGAGATTTAATCTTCCCGCGCACGCCGCTCGCCGGCGTGCCAGATTCGTTCGGCATAGCGGCCAATCACCGCCAGCGAAACGGCCAGAATCAGGAAGAACACCACCTTGTGCATCCCGTCCCAGAAAAACTCGAAGAAACGCGTATAGAGATTGATAGCCAGGAAGGTCAGGCCAAAACCGCGCAGCATTCCGTCATCCGTTTTCAGACTGATATAAATACAGATGCCCGCCGCGACGCCGAATAGCAGCGCCCACGGCAGCTGCTGCAGCGGTGAAATACTGTACCAGGCGTCGAGATCCCGATAGCCAAAAATCGACAGAATCCACAGCGCAATAAACAGATACGTCAGGCCCATGGCCTTACTGACGGTAAACAGCCGGCGCTGAAGCAGCCACTTTTGCAGCATAAAACAGAGCGCCAGCAGCACGCCGCCAAACAGCACAAAACGAATCGGATAGTTCATGCCCAGCCAATAGGCCCCCCACCCCGACACGTAGCCGGTTTCCGCGCCGAACCAGTTGCCCAGCGCCAGCAGGAAGAACAGCCACACCAGCCCGGAACGGGCCGCCAGGCCGATAGCGCCATAGATAGCGCAGCCGACCAGAAACAGTGGCGCAATATGGCCGCTGCCGTCATCCAGCCGCTCGCCGAGCTGCCACAGCGCCAGCGCGGTAAACACCACGCCGACAAACAGAATCGCCTCGGTACTGTAGTGCCAGTAGGCGGCCCGCCGCTGGCGGCGGAATCCCCACAGGTAGCAAACCAGCGCCACCGCCGCAGGCAGCGCAATCCGCGCCAGCGCCGAGTCGCTGAACAGGCTCACCAGCCAGGCGATCAGTTCGCTATCGGCAAGCATGCTGCCCAGCGCGATCAGCAGGCAGGCCAGCGCCGTCCAGAAGGCGTAGCGGCTCAGGCGCTGCCAGTCAAAGGCGCTCACGCGCAAGGTGGCCGCCAGCCGCTGGTTTTCCGCGTGACTCAACGCCCCCGCGGCCTGCCATTCGTCCAGCGCGCGCTGAATCACCCGCTGTTGTTTCCTGGTCACGTTCATCTGCGTTCCCTGTCGTTATGAGTAGAGAGAATCCTGTTTATCCAGCCACGCCAGCGCCTGCTCGCCGGCTTCGTCCATCGGCAGGTACACCAGCAGCCGTGAGCCATTACGCGGGGCGGAATACCAGTACATCTGCTGCAGACTAAAGCGCCCGAGCTGAGGATGGTTGAAATTCTTCACCTGATTTTCCACGCCGCGAACGTCATAGCGCTGATGCCACAGCGTTTCAAACTCGGCGGAGGCGGCAAAAAAGCGCGCCAGCTTATTTTCCCACAGCGGGTCGCCCCGGTGTTCGGCCATGGCCGCGCGGAAATAGGAGACAAACGTCGGCAGCACATCGCGGTTCTCGATGCGGCTACGCCAGGTGTCGTGGGTGAGATAGAGATAAATACAGTTACGGTTTTCTTCGGGGAGCGCGGCAAAATCGACGCCCATCAGCCGACAAAAACTGTCGTTCCACGCCACGATATCGAAATTGGGTTTCTGGATACTGGCCGGCTGCGGCATCAGGCTATCGAGCATTCGCCGGGTCCCCGGAGCAATCCCCTCGCATATGCTCACCTGCGTCGTTTCCGGCGGCGTTAGCCCGGCGAGCACGAACAGATGGCGCGTCTCCAGCGGGCTGCACTGCAGCGCATTCGCGACGCCCATCAGCACCGATTCCGACGGATTGACCTCCCGTCCCTGCTCCAGCCAGGTGTACCAGGTCACGCCGACATCGGCCAGCATCGCGACCTCTTCCCGACGCAGCCCCGGCGTGCGTCGCCGGCCCACTCGCGGCAGGCCGAGACGCTGCGGGTCAAGGCTTTCACGCCGGGAGCGCAGAAAGGCGCCCAGCTGCTTACGGCTATCGTCGGGCGCTATCGGCACCGTTTCACGTTGCGGCATTCCCGTCATATTGACTCCAGCATGGTAGTACCAATACCAGTATAGACAGGAACTGGTACCCGTTTAATTTATCGGTAATGCTACGGCTATCCGCTGAATGACGCAATGGAGAGATCCGATGAATTCGTCTGCTGTTTCACCCGGCCGCGCCGGTTTACTGCTTCTGTTGACCGGCCAGATGCTGCCGCTGATCGACACCTCAATTACCAACGTGGCGCTGGACTCCATTACTCATTCACTGGATGCCAGCGCCACCCAGCTGGAGCTGATCGTCGCCCTCTACGGCGTCTCTTTTGCGGTGTGCCTGGCGATGGGCAGCAAGCTGGGCGATAACTACGGCCGCCGCCGTCTGTTTATGTGGGGGGTCGCGCTTTTTGGCCTCGCCTCTTTGCTGTGCGGCATGGCCAACTCCATCGGCGGACTGCTGGCGGCCCGCACGCTGCAAGGCGCAGGCGCGGCGCTGATCGTGCCGCAAATCCTCACCACCCTGCATGTGACGTTGAAAGGCAGCGCCCATGCGCGCGCGATCAGTCTGTATGGCGGGATTGGCGGGATTGCTTTTATCGTCGGGCAGATGGGCGGCGGCTGGCTGGTCTCGGCGGATATCGCCGGCCTGGGCTGGCGCAACGCGTTCTTTATCAATGTCCCGATCTGCCTGCTGGTGCTGGCGTTTAGCCGCCGTTATGTCCCGGAAACCCGCCGCGAAGCCCATTCGGCTATCGACTGGCAGGGCACCTTCAGCCTGGCGCTGATCCTCTGCTGCCTGCTGTTTCCGATGGCGCTGGGGCCGGAACTTCACTGGCCGTGGACGCTCCAGCTTTTGCTGGTGGCCATACTGCCGCTGTTGGCCTGGATGCGGACCAGCGCGTTGCGTAAGCAGCAGCGCGGCGAACAGCCGCTGCTGCCGCCCCGGCTGCTGAAGCTCACCAGTATTCGCTTTGGCATGGCTATCGCCCTGCTGTTCTTCAGCGCCTGGTCCGGCTTCATGTTCTGCATGGCGCTGACCATGCAGGCCGGTCTCGGCATGGCGCCATGGCAGTCAGGCAACAGCTTTATTGCCCTCGGCGTGGCCTATTTTGTCTCCGCGCTGTACGCGCCGAGGCTAATTGCCCGCTTCAGCATGGGACGCATTCTGCTGATTGGGCTGGCGGTGCAGATAGCCGGCCTGCTGCTGCTGATGGCCACCTTCGGTCACTTCGGCGCGCAAACCTCGTCGCTGGCGATGGTGCCCTCTACCGCGCTTATCGGCTATGGCCAGGCGCTGATCGTTAACAGTTTTTATCGCATTGGCATGCGCGATATCAGCGCCAGCGATGCCGGTGCCGGGAGCGCCATTCTCAGCACCCTGCAACAGGCGACGCTGGGATTAGGTCCGGCAATTCTCGGCTCGCTGTTTTTAACCCTCGCCCGAGGCGGCGGCACCTATCCGCAGGCGCTGATCGATTTCCTGGCCGTGGAGGTGGCAATGATGCTGCTCTTAGGCGCGATTGCCCTGTGGCTGCGCCATCATCTCAATATTCGTCCGGTGGCGACCGCCTCATAATTCAAAATGGCATGACGCCTGATTTGCATAATATACATCCAGCGGTCATCATTACCGCTGGATGTACAGGAGACGTTATGCAGGAATTAATCTCACACATTGCCGCATTAGGCATCGAAATTACCCCCACCACTTCGCTCATTATTATCTTCGGCATTATTTTACTGACGGCCATTGTCGTTCATTTTATTTTGCATAAAGGCGTGCTGCGCGCCTTCGAAAAACGCGCGCAGGCCAGCAGCCATTTGTGGCTGCAAATCATCACCCAGAACAAACTGTTTCACCGGTTGGCCTTTACCCTGCAAGGGATTATCGTCAATGTGCAGGCGGTTTTGTGGCTGCAAAAAGGCAGTGAAGCCGCCAATATATTAACCACCTGCGCCCAGCTGTGGGTCATGATCTATGCCCTGCTGTCTTTCTTTTCGCTGCTCGATGTGGTCTTCAATTTATCGCAGAAATTCGCCACCGCATCCCAGCTGCCGCTGAAGGGGATATTCCAGGGCATTAAGCTGGTCAGCGCGATTATTATTGGCATCCTGGTTATCTCATTACTGATAGGCCAGTCGCCGGCGATATTGATCAGCGGCCTCGGCGCCATGGCCGCGGTACTGATGCTGGTATTTAAAGACCCGATCCTTGGCCTGGTTGCCGGCATTCAGCTTTCCGCCAACGACATGCTGAAGCTCGGTGACTGGCTGGAAATGCCGAAATACGGCGCCGACGGCGCGGTCATTGATATTGGCCTTACCACGGTGAAAGTGCGCAACTGGGACAATACCATCACCACGATCCCCACCTGGTCGCTGGTATCCGACTCCTTTAAAAACTGGAGCGGGATGTCCGCCTCCGGCGGGCGCCGCATTAAACGCAGCCTGAATATTGATACCACCAGTATCCATTTTCTCGATGAGCAGGAGCAGCAGCGCTTAATTCAGGCCCGGCTGCTTAAGCCCTATATGGACTCGCGTTATCAGGAAATTAGCGAGTGGAACCAACAAAACGCCGCCGACCATTCGGTGCTGAACCTGCGCAAGATGACCAATATCGGCACCTTTCGCGCCTATTTACAGGAGTATCTGCGCAACCACCCGCGACTGCGCAAAGATATGACGATGATGGTGCGCCAGCTGGCGCCGGACGCCAACGGCCTGCCGATTGAGATCTACTGCTTCACCAGCACCGTAGTATGGGCAGAATATGAAAGCATCCAGGCTGATATTTTCGACCATATTTTCGCCGTGGTTGACGAATTCGGGCTGCGTATTCACCAGTCACCGACCGGCAACGATATTCGTTCGCTGGCGGCGGCACATCACGGGTAATACTCAGGCACTGGCGCGGGCAATGATGCGCCAGTCCATCATCACCCGTTCGGCGGTGGCATCCGGGTTGTCGATTTTCTTCAGCAGCAGGGTCACCGCCGTGCGGCCAATGTCGCGCGACGGCTGTTCCACGGTGGTCAGCTGCGGCGAGACCATCTCCGCCAGCTCCGTGCCATCAAACCCCATGACCGCAATATCGTCCGGAACCCGCAGTCCGGCCTGCGCAATCGCGCGCAGGGCGCCTGCCGCCAGCGAGTCGGCGACGGCAAATACCGCATCCGGCCGCTCTTTGGAGGCCAGCAGCGTTTCCATTGCCGCTTTACCGGCGGCAGCGCTGAGGTCGCTGGCATAGGCCACCTGCTGCCAGGCGAGCTCACGCACATGGAGCACGTTTTTATAGCCGCGCTCGCGCAGACGGGCATAGCGATAGCTCAGATCGTGGTTAATCAGGGCAATGCGCCGATAACCGCTCTCCGCCAGCCGCGACACCGCCCCCTGCGCCGCATCGATGTCGTTTATGCCGACGCAGGAGATACTGCCGGCATCGGCATACTCGGCGCACTGCACCCACGGCGCATCGCCGATCATCATCGTCAGTTCCGGTAGGCTGGAGAGCGCGTTCATCGTAATAATCCCGTCGACCACTTTCCCCGACAGCAGCCGCAGCCCGGAAGTCGAGCGCGCCAGATCGGACCCGGAATTACACAGTAATATACGGTAGCCGTGCTGTTCCGCCTCCTCTTCGATGCCCTTCACCACTTCCGCACAAAACGGGTTCGCAATATTCGACACCATCACCAGAATCATGTAGCTCCGTGCCGTCCGCAGCTGGCGGGCCAGCAGGTTAGGCTGATAGTTGCTCTCTTTAATCGCCTGCAGCACGCGTTCGCGGTTCTTCGGTTTGACGGTATCGCTGTTATTCAGCACCCGCGATACGGTTGCCACTGAGACACCCGCCAGACGGGCGATTTTCTGAATTGACATAAAGGCGGCACTTCCTGGGATAAGGGGGATAATGCGCAGGCTACCATAAACGGGCCGTCGGTGTGCAGCGGGAGCGCGCGCAAGCCCGCTGATGCCCCTGCATATCGCCATGGAAAACTATTAATTATCAGGGCTATTTTCCCCGGGCGTTAAGCGCGATGATTTTGCGGGTAAAATAAACACCGCGCTCGGGCGCCGAAAATTATAAAAGCTTATTATCAATACGTTAGGGATGATGTCATCAATGAAGATTCAAGTCGCACTGCTTGTCCTCGGCGGATCTCTCGCCGCCCTCACCGGCTGCACCGCCTCAAAATCATCGCCGGAGCGCCACGCGTACTATTTTGTCGCCCATCGTTCTGATTTTGTCGGCGGTAATTTTGCCGTAAATCGTCAGGAAAATTACCGCTTAAATCTGCCGACCTTCACCGGGATGTATAACCGCGGCAAACAGGACCGGACCGCCGGCGTCAGCGAAAGCGATGCCCGACGCAACGCCGATGCCATTAAGCAACAGGTCGCGAAGGGTACCCGGTCACAACACACCTTTACCGGTAATGCCAGCGATAGCTGGAATAATGACATGGAGAATAAGGACGCGGTGCTGTTCGGCAACGAGCTTTCCGCCGCCTATCTGGACGGGTATCTTGGCGTGAAATAAGCCATTGCGCGCCACCGACGTGGCGCACAACCTGCCGGCTATCGCCTGACGCTGACCCAGCGCTGCTGCCGATGGCTTTGCAAAATCGCCTCAACGATATACATCACATCCGCCCCTTCATAAAATGAGGCGAAACGCCGCTCGTCGGCGGCCGGCATCTTCCCGGCGCGTACCGCCTGATAGAAGCTCAACATCATATTCTTGAAAGCGTCCGGCCACCCCTCATTATGCCCGCCGGGGAAGTGGGCGCTGGCGGCGACGTCCGGCTGCATCAGGCTCGGATCATCGCTGAGCAGCTGATTTGGCTGCGCGCGCTGGCCAATCCACAGCCGCTGCGGAAGTTCCTGATCCCACGCCAGCGAACAGCGGCTGCCGTTAATTTCAACCGCCAGGCGGTTCTTTCTCCCGGCGCTGACCTGCGAAACGGTAAAACAGCCTTTGCTGCCGTCATCAAAGCGAAACAGCACGGACCCCATATCTTCCGTATCCACCTCGCGCACCTCAAAACGCTGAGATTCACCCGTCTGGCTGAAGGTGGACTCGCCGGAAACGGCCGCGTGGCGCGTCGGCCAGACGATAGAAAGATCCGCCATGACCTCGGTGATGCGCCTGCCGGTCATAAACTGCACCGTGTCGCACCAATGGGAGCCGATATCCGCCACCGCCCGCGAGGCGCCGCCCAGCGCCGATTCCACCCGCCAGTTGTAGTCACTTTGCTGCACCATCCAGTCCTGCAGATAGCTGCCGTGCGCCGAAAACAGCCGCCCGACCTGTCCGGCACGCATCATGCTGGCGGCCTGCTGGACCATCGCGAACTGGCGATAAACAAAGCTTACGCCGTGCACCACCCCCGCCTTCTCCGCCAGCGCGACCAGTTCGCGCGCCTCATACGGAAGCATGCACAGCGGTTTTTCCGAGAACAGATGCAGCCCGGCGCGCAGCGCCTGGCGGTTAATCTCCGCATGCAGGTGGTTCGGCGTGCAGTTATGTACCACCTGTAAGCCGGGATGTGCCAGCAGCGCCTCAACCTGACCATAAGCCTGCGCTACATTGAGCTGCCGCGCTTTTTGCTGCGCCTGCGCCAGATTGCTGTCGCACAGCGCCACCACCTCGATGTCGCCGACCCGGCGCAGCGCTTCAATATGCGCCGGACCAATAAATCCTGTCCCAATAATGCCGACCTGAATCATGCTTGCCCCTCGCGACCGCTGGCAAAATCATCAAACGCCCGTTCGGAGACGGGAATAATATGGCGGCGGATAAATTCGCTGCCCTCGCGCGCGCCGGCCTCCGCCTCCTTCAGGCAGCACTCCCACTCCAGCACCGCCCAGCCGTCAAAGTCGTATTCGGTCAGCTTGCTGAAAATGCTCTTGAAATCAATTTGCCCATCCCCGGGCGAGCGAAAGCGCCCCGCCCGCTGCAGCCAGGGCTGATATCCCCCGTATACCCCGCTGCGGCCGTCGCGACGAAACTCGGCATCTTTGACATGAAAGGCTTTGATCCGCGAATGGTAGATATCGATATACGCCAGGTAGTCCATCTGCTGGAGGTGCAAATGGCTGGGATCGTAGAGCATATTGCAGCGCGGATGGTTATCTACCCGCTGCAGAAAGCGTTCAAAGGTCACGCCATCGTGCAGGTCCTCACCCGGATGAATTTCATAGCAAAGGTCGATCCCCTGCTCATCGTAGAGATCGAGGAGCGGACGCCAGCGCCGCGCCAGTTCATCAAACGCCTCATCAATCCGTGACGGATTATGCGGCGGCCAGGGGTAAAACAGCGGCCACGCCAGCGATCCGGAAAATGTCGCGTGGGCCTGCAGGCCTAAGCGCGCCGATGCCACCGCCGCCTGGCGCACTTTTTCCACCGCCCACTGCTGGCGCGCCTGCGGATTTCCGCGCAGCGCGGCGGGAGCAAAGGCGTCGAACGCTTGGTCATAGGCCGGATGAACCGCCACCAGCTGCCCTTCCAGATGGGTTGAGAGCTCGCTGATGGTCAGGCCATGTTCCGCCAGCCGCCCGCGAATGTCGTCGCAGTAGGTCTGGCTCGTCGCCGCCCGTTCAACATCAAAAATAGCCGGATGATTACACGGGATCTGTAGCGCCTGATAGCCCAGTCCGGCGGCCCAGGCGGCGATCCCGTCCAGGGTGTTAAACGGCGCCTGGGCGCCGATAAACTGTGCCAGAAAAATCCCCGGTCCCTTCATCGTTTTCATACCCCCTCCTGATAGTTAGTGCTGTTCTTTCTCACGGTACTGGAAAGAGAAAAGGAAAATCAGCGCGATAACCGCCGCGGCCACCGCCGGGATCCACCAGAAGGTGACCCACGCCTGCGGCACGCTCTGCCCGGCCACCAGCTGGTTATACAGCGCGCCGGAAATTTGCGATCCCAGCAGCATCCCGATGCCGTAGGTGAACATGACGATCATGCTTTGCGCCTGGCCTTTGACCTTCTCCCCCGCCACGCGGTCGGTATAGATAAAGCCGACAACAAAAAAGAAGTCGTAGCACACGCCGTGCAGCAGGATGCCGAGATAGAGCAGGAAGCGCCCCTCTTCACTCACCCCAAGGGCAAAGAAGGCATAGCGCACAAACCACGCCGCCATCCCGACCAGCAGCATGTACTTGACCCCGAGGCGGCGAAACAGCAGCGGGATCACCAGCATAAACGCGATTTCCGACATCTGCCCAAATGACATCGCGGTGCTGACATCCGCCACGCCGGCATCCGCCAGATAGGAGGCGGTGTAGGCATAGTAGGTACCCAGCGGAATCGAGATCAGCGTGGCGCAGAGTGAGAAAATAAAGAAATGGCGCGTCTTGAGCAGCGCAAACGCATCGGCGCAGAGCAGGTCGCGAAACTTCAGCGGAATGCCTTTCGCCGCTGCCGGCGTATGTGGCAAAGTCAGGCTGTAGAGGGCCAGTAAGACCGAACACAGCGCCGCCAGATTAAAGATAGCCGTGGTATCGGAAATTCCGCTCACGCCAATACAAATCCCGGCAATAATCCAGCCGATGGTGCCAAAGACGCGGACCACCGGGAAGGTTTTATCGACATTATTCAGGCTGTGGAAAGCGATATTGTTGGTCAGCGCCAGCGTCGGCATATAGCACAGCGTATAGCCAAACAGCAGGCCGATAAGCAGCGCGCCATTGTGCGCGACCAGCGCCTGGGGAACGAACCACAGGATTGCGGCCCCCGCCAGATGCATCACCGCCATCACTTTCTGCGAAGCAAAGAAGCGATCGACCAGCATCCCCAGCACAAACGGCGATAAAATCGAGGCGATAGGCCCGGCAGAGAACGCATCGCCAATCAGCAGCGCCATATCGTAGCGCGTCATCACCAGCCCCAGGGTCACCGACCAGCTTCCCCAGATAAAGAACTGCATAAACATCATTAGCGCCAGGCGCGGCACCAGAAACCGGTGCTGTACGCCAACGCTTTCACGCCCTTCCGTCGTTGATACCATTTTGTCCGCCCTCAAAAAGTAATCGATTACAAAACGTCACCAGATGGAAAGTAATCGATTACAAAAAGAAGATCCTGCGCAAAATACGCTAAGCGCGAAGACGATCACAATAATAGGCAGATCGCCCCGGCGAACGCCGGGGCAAGGAGGCATTACGCCGGACGGCGCAGCAGCTTAAAGACCATAAACAGGAACAGGATCCATACCGGCAGCAGAATGGCCGACAGGCGCATGCCGTCGATGGTGCACATCAGCACCAGAATCAGCGCGAGGAAGGCAATACAGAGGTAGTTGCCGCCCGGCGCCAGCAGCGCTTTGAACTTCGGCTCCCGCCCTTTTCGGCGCTGGGCCGCGCGGAACTTGAGGTGCGCCATGCAGATCATTATCCAGTTCAGCAGCAGCGTTGCCACCACCAGCGCCATCAGCAGACCCAGCGCTTTCTGCGGCAGCAGATAGTTCAGCAGCACCACCAGCGAGGTAATGACCCCGGAGAGGATCAGTGAATTGACCGGCACGCCGCGTTTGCTGACGCGAGCCAGAAACTTCGGCGCATTGCCCTGGACCGACAGACCGAACAGCATGCGGCTGTTGGAGTAAACGCCGCTGTTGTAGACCGACAGCGATGCCACCAGAATGACGAAATTCAGCGCAGAAGCTACGACGTTACTGTCAAGATTATGAAAAATCATCACAAACGGACTGCTGTCGGACTTAATTTCCACCCACGGATAGAGCGCCAGCAGCACCACCAGCGAACCGATATAAAACAGCAGAATACGGTACACCACCTGGTTGACCGCTTTCGGAATGCTCTTTTGCGGATTTTGCGCTTCGGCGGCGGTAATACCAATCAGCTCCAGACCGCCGAAAGAGAACATAATCACCGCCAGGGACATCACCAGGCCATGCCAGCCGGTGGCGAAGAAACCACCGTGGCGCCACAGGTTATCAAATCCGGCTTTGCTGCCGCCGTGGCCGCCAAACAGCATCCACAGGCCAAAGCCAATCATGCCGATAATCGCCAGCACTTTAATTAAGGCAAACCAGAACTCCGCCTCGCCATACAGGCGAACGTTAACGAGGTTAACGGCATTGATGATGACAAAGAAGGCCGCCGCCCAGACCCAGGTCGGCACATCCGGAAGCCAGTACTGCATATAGATACCGGCGGCGGTGAGCTCAGCCATCCCCACCAGCACAAACATCACCCAGTAGTTCCAGCCGGAGAGAAAACCGGCAAACGGACCCCAGTATTTATATGCGAAGTGGGCAAAGGAGCCGGAGACGGGCTCTTCGACCACCATTTCGCCAAGCTGGCGCATGATCAGAAAAGCGACGATCCCGGCGACGGCATAGCCGATCAGGACCGCCGGGCCGGCCATCTGAATCGCCGGTCCGATACCGAGAAACAGGCCGGTACCGATAGCGCCGCCGAGGGCAATGAGCTGAATATGTCGGTTCTGTAAACCGCGATGAAGCGTCGGGCCGCTCTCCGCTGTGGCATCTGACTGCGTTGACGTGTCTTTCACGTCTTTCCCCTGTGAGTTTTTATGAAGGGGCACCTTTTAACACTTCTGCTCGCCCGACTTCAAGCTGCAGATGCGTTGATTGCGCGGCAATGGATGGTGACGGGCGGCGAAAAAGGGATAAACAGAAGGGGCGAGCGGCGTTGGCCCGCCCCGGATTTTACCATCAGAAATCGTAGCTCATCGATACCTTAACGGTACGAGGCTGCCCCTGGAACAGATAGGTGCCGGTATCATCAATACCTGACCAGTAGTTCTCATTGGTCACGTTATCCACCCCGGCACGCAGGACCATCTGGTTTTGATTCTGATTCAGCGCCAGACGGTAGCGTACGCCCAAATCGAGGGTCGTATAGCTGTCGAGCTTTTTGCTGTTCGCCGCGTCGGCATACTGTGAACCGGTGTGGTTCACCCGCGCGGTGGCCGTCAGCCCGTCAACCGGCTTGATGTCATACTCCGCACCTAACACCGCGTAGAAGCGAGAAACGCCGATGGCATCTTTACCCTCGTTGATACCCTGCGCCGTTTTGGTTTGCTTCGGATCCAGCCACTGCACGCTGCCGTTCAGGCGCAGGCCCAGCGTCGGCTCGCCGAAGACGTTCAGTTCGGCACCGCGGTTACGCTGCTCGCCATCCAGACCGTAGTAGCCGTTAGCATCGGAGATGGCGTTAGGCTTTTTAATTTCAAACAGCGCCAGCGACCCCCCCAGGGTGCCATAATCAATTTTCACCCCCACCTCATCCTGTTTTGAATGAGCGATCCCGGTACTCTGCCCGGCATTTGTCGCGGTATTCGGCGCCACGCTCCCCGGCTGCAGCGCCTCGGTGTGGTTGGCATACAGCGACAGCGTCTCCCACGGCTTGTAGACCAGACCGACCGTCGGCGTCCAGCGGCTCTGGGTATAGCGGGAAGAGGTATCTTCCAGACCGGTTTGATTACTGTAGTTACGCACCACCACTTTCTGATGACGCGCGGCGGCGGTAAGCAGAAGGCTGTTATCAAAGAAACCTAGCGTGTCGCTCAGCAGCCAACCCTGGGTACGGCTGCGTGAGGTGGTGAGCGGGTCGAAGTAGTTGCCGCCAAAATAAGCGTTATTCGGCATCGCCACATCATGGTTGTCATAGATATTGGTGGTCGGGTTTTTCGCCGACATACGCCACGCGGTGGCATCGGTTCTGACCTGGGCGGCATAGCCGACGTTGACCTGATGAGAGATAACACCGGTGTTGAAATTACCCCGCACACCGCCCATTCCGCTGATCGAGTCGATGATGCGGTTGGTATCCAGACGCCCGACGGTCGCATCGCCGTTCTCGTCAACCAGCTTCGGCGCGCTGTAGGTGCCGGTTTCATGCGAGTGCTGGCCGCCGAGGGCGCTGTACAGCGTCCAGCTGTTGGTCAGGTCATACTCGGCTTTGGCCATACCGAATTCGCTTTCGATATCGCTATAGCCCCACTTCTGGCTGTAGTTTTTGCTGTTATCCGGCAGCGCAGGAACAAAATCGATGCCGCTGATATTGATTCCCATCGTTCCGCCATGGAACGTCTTTTTCTGATAGCCGAAATCAAGAGAGGAGCGGAAACGGTCGCCGCGATAATCCAGCCCCAGCGACGCCAGCGTCGTGCGGCGCTTGTCATTATCAACCGCACCCTCACCTTCGTGGTGAACCAGGTTCACCCGGGCGCCAAACTGATTATCCTCGCCAAAGCGACGACCAAGGTCGAGGCTGCCGCCGACCTGAGAATCGGCGGTATAGTCCACGCCAACGCGGGTGGTCGGTATATCATCCGCACGTTTCGGTTCGAGGTTGATCATCCCGCCGACGCCGCTGCTGGCGACGCCATTGAGCAGACCGTTAGCCCCTTTGAAGACTTCAACGCGCTCCAGCATCTGGGTATCCATCACCTGACGCGGCACCACGCCCGCCAGACCGCCCATGGTCATATCATCGCCATCCAGCTTAAACCCGCGAATGCGATAGGTTTCGGCAAAGTTACCGTAGCCCTGCACCGCCTGAACGCCGGCGTCATTACTGACCACGTCGGCGATAGTTTGCGCCTGCTGATCCTGAATCAGTTTCGAGGTATAGCCGATAACGTTAAACGGCACGTCCATCGCTTTTTGTTCGCCAAGCATACCAATACGGCCGCCGTGGGCAATTTGTCCGTCAAGGAAGGCCGGTACCACCAGGTCGCCGCCGGCTTTAAAATCGCTGCCTTCGGTCGCCTGAACGAGCATAACCTCTTCGTTTTTGGGGCTATCCGCGGTGTTGTCTGCTGCCGCAGCGCTATGGGTAATGGCGCCAATGGTTAACGCCAGCAGCGTTTTGCGCAGCGGGAATGGGGAAGACGTGATGTGCATAATGAGTCCGTGATGAAGATAAATGAAACAAATGGCCCGCTGCCGGGCCAGAATTTTTTATTGCGCGTTCAGGTCGATGCGGACAACGCTGTCCGGACCTTTGGTGGAGTGATCTTTGTTGAACGGTTGTTTAACGGTCACAAACAGCGTCTGCCCCTCGGCATCGAGCAGCAGGCTGTTTGGATTCGCAGAGATATCCCACTGTTTTTTCAGCGCATAAGTGGTGCCATCGAGGCTGATAACCTTGCCGGATTCACGCTGGGAGATATAAATTTCATTGCGTTTCGGGTTGAACAGCACCGCCAAAGAGTCACCCACCTCCAGCTGCTTAATCACTTTGCCGCTGTGAATATCCAGCACCAGGGTGGTTTTCGCCTTCGAGTTATCGGTCACAAACAGGCGCCCGGTCTCGCTGTCTTCGGCGATGTTCAGCAGCAGAGCCGGTTTGTCGCCCAGCGGTTTCCAGCGCTGTTCAATCCGGTTGCTGCGCGGATTAATCACCAGGATCTCGCCGCTGCCGTTGGCGGCGTACAGGCGACCGGTTTGCGGAGAATAGTGCAGGCCAGTCATCCACTTGCCGGTATTTTTAATCCGCGTTTTCAGCTTCAGAGTGGTCGCGTCAACGACCCAGATTTGCGCCGGGTCGGCGACGGCGCCGACGTACAGGGTATTGCCCAACAGCAGGATCTGCCGCGCGCCGTAGGGCATCCCTTTCTCATTACGCTCGCTAAACAGCAGGCGTTTTTTGACCTTCCCGGTCGCGGTGTCGATGGCGCTGATGCCGCCGTCTAGCGAATGAGTAACGAACAGCGTTTTGCCGTCCGGCGTCATCTGTACGGCAAAGTTTTTCAGGTCGGTATGGCTCAGGCCGATGGTTTTCAGCGTTTTCGGGTCAAGCCTGTAGACAGCGCCGCCCTGCACATCTTTAAACCCTTCGGCGCTGGCCACGTACAACGCATCGCCCTGCGGGCTGAGCGCCATTTCGTACAGCCCCTCAGCCAGTTCACGTTTGAGCGGCTGTATGACGGTAACGGCGTTTTTCTCGGCGACCGGCGGGGTTACCCTCGTGGAAGGGGGGGTGGCGCAGCCGCTTAAGACGGCAGAAATGACCAGAGCTAATACCGGGATGGTGTATTTCATCATTGAAATCCTTAACAAAATCAATAAACCGGTGGTAGCTCTGCGCCGATATTATGTTGTTCCGGCATAGCAAGTCTGAACCCCACCCTACGCCTTCGCTGTTTCCTTGTGAGCGACTCACTGGCGCAGGTTAGTCCATTCTTAGCCTGCAAACAAAAAGAAGAATGAGAACTATACTCATTATCTTGTAGCGTGCAAGTCTAATCACGACCGACCCGCGCAAAAGCGATAATCGGCTGAAAACAAGGCATTCTTATGTGGGGGAGCGGCTCTCACGAGCGGGGGGAGAGAACAACAGACCCCGCGCGCTGACCGTGCGGGGTAAGGGGAAGAAGCGGGCCGCCGCCTGCCAATCGCACGGCCCGATATACGCTCACCGCAGAACAATAGCGGCCGGTGACGGCAGATTAATAGCGCACCATCACCGATTTTAGTTCGGTGTAATCATCGATAAAGGCGCTGCCGAACTCGCGGCCAATCCCCGACCCTTTCATGCCGCCAAACGGCACCGCCGGGTCGAGGAATGTGTGCATATTCACCCAGACAATTCCGGCGTTAATCGCGTCGGAATAGCGCAGCGCCTTGCGGATATTCTCCGACCAGACGCTGGCGGCCAGGCCAAACGGCGAAGCGTTAATGCGGGACAGCGCCTCCTCTTCGCTTTGGTAGCCAATAAAACTGCATACCGGACCGAAGGTCTCTTCCTGCATCAGCGTGCTGTTTTCGCTCCGGACCTTCACCGCCGTCGGTAAGACAAAATAGCCGTCGCCGGGCAGCGCTTCGCCGCCGCAGACAATGGTGTCGCCCTCTTCCCGCGCTTTCTCAATCAGCTGCAGCACCTTCTCAAACTGCGCCCGATTGGCCAGCGGCCCCATCAGCGTCTGCTCATCCAGCGGTGAGCCGGGGCGCAGCGCAGACAGGCGCTGCTTCAGTATTTCCAGCACCGCATCCAGCTTGCCCTGCGGCAGATAAAAACGCTCGGCGGCGGCGCAAATTTGCCCCTGATTCAGGTAGCCCGCTTCAATAATGCCGTCCGTCATCGCCTCGGGGGTGAGATCGTCGAGAAACAGCGCGGCGTTTTTGCCCCCCAGTTCGAGGGTGACGCGTTTTCCGGCGCCGGTCGCCGCCTGCTGGACTTTCTCGCCGGTCGCCACCGAACCGGTGAAGCTGACCTTCGCGCAGGCCGGGTGGGCAATCAAGCGCTGGGCGATTTCACCGCCCGCGCCGTTCACCACGTTAATCACCCCGTCCGGGATCCCCGCCTCTTTCGCCAGCTCATCAACCCGCAGCAGCGTCAGCGGCGTATACTCGCTCGGCTTAATCACGATGGTACAGCCGCACACCAGCGCCGCCGCCAGCTTCCAGATGGCGATCATTATCGAAAAGTTCCACGGCACGATCCCAACCACCACGCCAACCGGCTGACGACGGGTAAAGGCCGTGTACTGCTCTCCCGCCATCGACGGGAGCGAGACATCCAGCGTTTCGCCGGTGACCTTGCCCGCCCAGCCGGCAAAGTAGCGCAGGAACGCCACCGACTGATCCAGCTCAAGCATTCGCGCCAGGCCGATGGTTTTCCCGGAGCACAGGCTCTCCAGCTGCGCCAGCTCCTCACGGTGGCTGGCCAGAAGATCGGCCAGCCTGAGCAGCAGCGTGCCGCGCTGCAGTGTCGGCATCGCGCGCCAGGAGTCAAACGCCTGGCTGGCGCTGGCCATCGCCAAATCCGCCTGCCCGACATCCGCCGCCGTCACTTCGGCAATCGCTTTGCCGGTGGCGGGGTTTATCACCGCCAGCGTCGGTCCGTTGCCGGGCACAGCCTCTCCGGCAATAAACTGCCCGTGCGGTTGGCGTAAAAAAGCTGCTACTTCAGCAAGTAAGGTCACGTCGCTCATCGGTGGCATCCGTTTTTTCAGGAAATGTTCCTCATCACATCACGCCGGAAACAGGCTGCCTATCGTTCTAAAGAACGTCATTCTTTCGGACGATATTCAGCGCCCCGCCGCCGTGCTGTGATGGGGGTCTTAGCCAGGCGAGACAGACAGGGTAACGCTATGAATATCAAAATCGATGCGCTGAACTACTACGGCGCCACCAAAAAATATCAGCTGCATTTTCCGGCGCTGCAGGATGATATTGCCGCCGACGTGGTGATCATCGGCGGCGGCTTTTCCGGTATCAACACTGCGCTGGAACTGGCCGAACAGGGCATCACCAACGTGGTCGTACTCGAAGCCCGTCATTTAGGCTACGGCGGCACCGGTCGCAACGGCGGCCAGGTCATGGCCGGCATTGGTCACGATATCGAAGCGGTGAAAAAACACGTGGGCAAAGAGGGGCTGGAGACGCTGTTTAAAATCTCGAACCTTGGCGCAGGCATCATTCGCGAACGGATTAAGAAATACAATATCGATGCCGACTTTGTTCCGGGCTACGGTTATCTGGCCTATAACCAGCGTCAGTTGAAGACCCTGCGCCAGTGGGAAAAAGAGTTTAAGGCCGCCACTCCGGATGAGGATATCGCGCTCTATACCGGCAGCGATGTGCAGCAAATTGTCGGCTCCGACGTCTACTGCGGCGCGCTCAAGCATATGGGCGGCGGGCAGATCCACTCCCTGAATATGCTGCTGGGCTCGGCAAAAGCGGCGCATTCATTAGGGGTGAAAATTTTCGAATCCTCTCCGGTCGTTGAGGTGAATTATGGCAAAGAGGTGAGGGTTCGCACGGCGATGGGCAGCGTGAAGGCGGCTAAACTGCTGTGGGCCTGCGACAGCTTCCTCAATAATCTGGAGCCGGAGATCTATAACAAGACGCTGGTCACCTACTCTTATCAGGTCTCAACGGAACCCCTTTCCGATGAGCTGATCGAACGCATCAGCCCGCTGCGCGGCGCCTTCAGCGATATTCGCCCGGTCATCAACTACTACCGTATTACGCGGGAAAACCGCCTGCTGTTCGGCAGCGCCACGCGCTACCTTGAATATACGCCGAACGATTTTGCCGCCTGGAATCGTACGCTGCTGGCGGAAGTGTTCCCCTATCTTAAGGATGTCAAAATCGACTTCGCCTGGGGCGGCCCGATGGCCTGTAGCGCGAACCTGTTCCCGCAAATCGGCACTCTGCGCGACCACAATAACGTTTTCTACGTTCAGGGTTATTCCGGGTTTGGCGTCACCCCCTCGCATATCGTGTGCAAAATTCTCGCCGAAGGAATTAACGGCGGCTCAGATCGTTACCGCCTGATGAGCAGTATTCCTCACGCAACAATCCACGGTCGTGACAGCCTGCGTCTGCTGCTGGTCAGCGCCGGAAAACTCATGCATCAAACCGCCGGTTACTGGAAAGGCCGGAGTTAACCAGGAGAACATCATGCAAGCATTTAAACTCGATCAACCGGTTCCTGAACTGCAACCTATCGGCAGCGTCAGCCTGCTGGGGGCAACGCCGACCGAAGGCGATCCGCAGGTGGCGGGGGCTATGGTTTACGGCGAACCGCAGGACGCCTTTACCTGCGGTCTGTTTTCATCCACGCAGGGGAGTTTCACCATGACCTACCCGTTTACCGAACACGCCACCGTGCTGGAAGGCGAAGTTGAGCTGACCGTGTCGGGCGGCGAGCCGCAGCGCTTCGCGCCGGGCGACAGTTGGTTCGTCAAGCAGGGCACCGAAGTGGAGTGGAAAATCCTCACCCCACGCTTCGTCAAACACTACCTGGCGAACGTCGAAAGCCGCTAACCCACGCAGACAATCCCCGGTGCCCGGCGGTGGGGATTGTATTCATGCACCTGGTCACAGATTCAACCGCCGTTCTCCACCTTCAGGACGATATTCATTGAGCCGGATGCCAACCTAAATTATGACTATCCGGAATGGCTATTCACTTCCAGCCACTCCCTGCCCTTACCTATCTTGTGCAGAGGTTGACTATGTTCAGTAAAAGACTCGCCGGCCATCTCGAACGCGGCGTCGTCGGCTTTCCAACTACCCTCGCCAGCTCCGTCGGACTGATTATGGCCAGCCCGGTGATCCTGACCGTGACCAGCGGTTTTGGCATGGGCGGCGATACCTTCGCGCTGGCGGTACTGCTGGCGTTTATCATGATGCAGGCACAGGTCACCACCTTTGCCGAAGCGGCGACGCTGATCCCCACTACCGGCTCGGTATATGACTATATCGCCTGCGGGATGGGGCGCTTTTTCGCCATTACCGGCGCGCTGTGCGCCTATCTGATCGTGCATATTTTTGCCGGCACCGCGGAAACCATCCTGGCCGGGGTGATGGCGCTGGTGAACTTTGAGTCCATCAGCAGCCAGATGGCCGTCCACCAGAATACCTGGATGGTCGGCGTCGGGATGGTGGTGGTGTTCGGCCTGCTGAACGCCATTGGCGTCGAGATCTTCGGAAAGGTCGAAGTCGTACTGACCTTCGGGATGTGGAGCACGCTGACCATCTTCGGCCTGTGCGGGATTTTTATGGCGCCGGTGACCCATCTCTCCGGCTGGTTCGGCACGCCGCTGAATGTCAGCGATCTTTCAGGTCTGTTCGGCTATATCGGCATGGCGATGTTTATGTTCGTCGGCTGTGAACTGGTGACCCCCATGGCCCCGGAAATTAAACAAGCGCACCGGACCATTCCTCGCGCGATGGCGCTCGGCCTGCTGGGCGTCGCAAGCTGCATGTTTATCTATGGCGCGGCCATTAACCGTCAGGTAGAGAACGTGATGCTGGACGCGGCCAACAACGTCCATCTGCTGGATACGCCGATGGCTATTCCGGCCTTCGCTGAACGGGTGATGGGTCACGCGGGACAGTACTGGCTGGGCGTCGGCCTGCTGCTGGCGGGCTGCGCAACCATTAATACTCTGATGGCCGCCGTACCGCGGATTATCTACGGCATGGCGCTGGATGGCGCGCTCCCGCGCTTCCTGACCTGGCTGCACCCTCGCTTCAAGACGCCGGTTATCGCCATTGCCATTGGCGTGGCGATTCCCTGCCTGCACGCCTGGTATCTGAACGGCAATATCGATCGTATCGTGCCGCTGATCCTCGCCGCCGTCTGCGCCTGGGGCGTCGCCTATCTGCTGGTGACCCTCTCGGTGGTACTGCTGCGTATTCGTCGTCCGGATCTGCCCCGCGCCTACCGCTCGCCGTGGTTCCCGCTGCCGCAGATTATCTCCAGCGTCGGGATTATTATCGCCATCATCAATATCACCCCGCCGGGGATGGACAGCCGCGAAGTGCTGGTGCCATTCGGCATCATGCTCGGCCTGACCGCCGCCTATGCCCTTTTCTGGACGGTGTGCGTCCAGCGGGTCAACCCGTTCCGTCCAGTGCCGGTTGAAGAGGTGGTGGAACGCGCGATTGGCAACTATGAGAAACAGAACCAAGGGGAGATGACGCCAGATGCCCTCCGTCCCCTCATTTAGTACGCCGCTGATGAATGCGGTGCAGCGCGATCTGGCCGGCTGGGATAGCGAAAAGCTCAGCGAGCGCAGCGCGGTGCTGCACCTGAACGCCACCACCGATGTCATCTTCAGCGTTCGCCAGAAACGGCTGTTTATGGCCAGCATTCACAGCTGCGAATTTGTCGTCGAGGGGCCGGTCACCCGGCCCGCTCAGGGGAGAATTCGCGCCCATCAATCCGGCTGGCTTAAACGCCAGCCGGTGACCTTTCGGGCGGCAAAACCGGCCGCCGACCTCGCTCATTACCTCAACCGTTTTCCGCGTTTACAGCAGACACTGAGCGAACTGGACTATCGCCGCTTCTCCTTAACCATCGATAACCAGCGCTGGCGCTGCTGCATTGAGCCGTGGGCCGCCAGCGAAGTGGTCTGCAAAATGCCGCCGCTGCGCCGCTATCTGCGCCTCGAAAAACACCAGCGGATGCTGCTGTTGAGCGTTATGAATATGCTGTATCAGGCGATCGGTCAGTGGATGGCGCAGACGGCGACAGAGAAGTGACATCAAAGAGACAGTGAAAAAGAGCACCGCACAGGAGAGCGCTTCTCCGCCTTCATAGCGGAGAAGCGAACGGACATTACTTCAGCCCAAACCGGTGCGCCAGTTCATCAATCGCCTGACGCTGAAAGCGGGTAAAGGCTTCACGCGGTTGCTGTTGCTGAATAAACGCCAGCAGCGGATCCTCAACCTCGGTTTTCACACCGCTCAACGCCTCCATCACCGCCAGCCCGCAGAACGGTACATAGGATTCGGCATAGCCCCCTTCATGAACCAGCACCAGCTTACCGCCGCACAGGCGATCGGCGGCCTCCTGCACCCGTTCGGTCATGGCGCGGAAACTATCGCTGTGGAGCAGCATTCGCGCCAGCGGATCCATCGCGTTGGCATCGTAACCGCAGGCGACGATAATCAGCTCCGGTTCAAAGCGCGCCAGCGCCGGCAGAACGATCGTTTCCAGCGCATAGCGCCAGCCGTCGTCCCCCGCGCCGGCCATCAGCGGAACATTGATGTTGTAACCTTCGCCGGCGCCGGTGCCGCGCTCTTCCTCTCCGGCATAGCCTGGCGGAAAACAGCCGTCCTGGTGCAGCGAGATAGTCAGCACATCGTCACGATGCAGATAGATATGTTGCGTACCGTTACCGTGGTGCACATCCCAGTCGAGGATCGCCACTTTACCCAGCCCGAACCGCGCCTTCGCCCGCTCCACGGCAATGGGAATGTTGGCAAGAAAACAGAAGCCCATCGATTGTTCCGGCAGGCAGTGGTGACCCGGCGGCCGCGACAGAGAGTAGGCATTATCCAGCTCGCCGCTCAGCACCGCCTCTACCGCGGCACAGGCCAGTCCGGCAGAAAGGCAGGCGATTTCATAGCTGCCCGGTCCCAGCGGCGCCTCTTTGCCCAGCAGACCGCCGCCGCTATCGCTGATCGCCTTAAAGCGCTCCAGATAATGGGCCGGGTGAATGCGGCGCAGATCCTCCTCGCTGGCGGCCGCGCCGCCGCGTAGCTGAAGCTGCGAAGTCAGCCCCGCGACATCCATCAGGTTTTTCATCCGACGTTTGGTTTCCGGCGATTCCGCATGGCCCCCCCCTGCCGGAGGCTGTACCCAGCCACCGACCGGTAGCGTCACCGCATGCAGGCCGGTACTGTGCCAGAAACAACGTTCATCAAAGAAGAAACCGGTTTTTCTTTTCACTCTATCCTCCCGTTGGCTCACTCTTTCCGGCGGACGATGCCGCCAGAATTAATCCTGCTGAGATCAGCGCGCAGCCGCCTGCCGCCGCAAGCAGCGCATCGGCGCTGGAAAAACGTTGTAGCAGCGCCCCGGCCAGCGCCGGACCGGCCGCCATTCCGCCGCCAATCACCAGATTGATGCTGTTCATCAGGCGACCGTTGTTATCCAGCCCGGCAACGCGCGCGAGAATAAAAGGCAGAACAAAGGTCCAGGTGAATTTGAACAGCAGCGCGGCCAGCGCGAAGCGCACCAGCAGCGGATGGCTGACCAGCAGCACGATGCTGAGGATCAGCAGACCGTAGCCCAGCCAGACCGCTATCCGGTCCGGACGCCGCGTGCCGCGCAAAGCCGCCCCGCCCGCGCCGATAATGCCGAATACCGTCGCGGCCGCCAGCACCATACCAATTTGCGCGGCGGTCAATCCCGCCGCGCTGCCGATGGTGCCGATAAAGGTCCACACCGCGCTGAGGCTGATATAAAACGTCAGCACCGCCAGCACGGCTAATAGCTTACGCAGCGGGGCGACCGACGGCCGCAGGCGGGAGGCGGACATCGGCTGAAAACGTTGGGGAAAAGCCGGGACCAGCGGCAGACAGCAGAGCATGATAGCGGCGAGGATCAGGTACACCACCTTCAGGCCAAAGCTGGCAAACAGCGCGGGTAACACCAGCAGTCCCACCATTCCCAGCAGCAGCTGTCCCAGCACCCAGAAGGCATACACCCGGGAAGGATTGGCCGTCCCGGCCGCACAGCTGATACACAGAATCATCAGGGTGCCCCCCGCCAGCGAGGCGATGAAGCGGGCGATCAGCAGCGTTTCGTACTGACTGACCGCCGCCGAAACAAGATTGGCGACGAGAAATACCGCGCAGGCGCACAGGGCCACGCGGCGCCAGTTCAGACGACTCATCCACCACCATGCCGGCAGTGTCGCCAGGCTCATGGCGCCGAGTTCGGCGGAGAAAAGATAGCCAATCTCCGCCGGCGTCAGCTGCCATTCGCTGGCCAGCTGCGCCGCGACCGCTGGCGCGGTCATCAGAATCCCCGGCGCAACGGCAGCGAAAATGACGATGGCCGCCAGCAGGCGGGCGGTAAAAACCAGCCCTGACGGCTGGGATAAAGGCTTTTCAGCAACAGGCATACTCGACATCGTGGTGCGTGCTCCAGTCAAAAAAGTCTCCCCCCGGGCAGCAGTCCAGGGAGTGATACCGTCAGGCATCAGGAAAACGCCGCGGTCGGCGGCGCGCGCGGGATGCGATGAGTCAGATTACAGATGCAGCGTGCGCTGAGCGGATGGCATCCAGGTTCGGGAAACGAGCTCGGTACGATTGACCACTTCGGTCTTGGCAAAAATATTGCGTAAGTGGGTTTTCACCGTGGAGAGAGAAATATCCAGCTGACGGGCAATTAGCTTATTACTGGCCCCTTCACGGACCATGCCCACAATTTCACGCTCTTTCGCCGTCAGCATCGCCGGCAGGTCATCCTCTTCCCGGAGACAATCGTGGATTGCCAGCTCCACCAGCGGCAGCACCGCCTGGGCGCGCAGACGCTCTTCGCTGGAGAAAGCGACGTCGCGCATTAGGGAGATGCCGGCAATAATCCGTCGGTCGCGGCGAATAAAGACCTCCGTCATGTCGCGAACATTATTCGGCAACATAAACTCATGATAGTAATGACGGTTACGGTCACAGACGCCTGGCGTCATCGCCGCCATGGTAATCGCCTGATGGCTAAAGCGGGACGGCAGCAGCGGATCTAACGGCTGAAAACACTCCAGATATTGCTGGTGCGTATTCGCAGAAATATTATGCAAAATATAGTGTTCTGGTTTTAAACGATGATTAACCCGATAAAACACCGCCGACGACAGTGGAATTAACTGTGAAATAGTCTGTAAACAACGGGCAATTATCGCATCATTACGACTGGCTTTTAATAAAGCAGACATGATCCCCTCCCGTCGAGGTGAAAGTGCGTGAAACGCGGATGACCAACGATACAGGAAGCATACATTTCACATTTAAGTAACACAATCATTAACATATTAACAATGTGATATTGGTTGCAAAATTTTATTTAATGCATTGTTATTTAATACATTATTATTCCACATATCGTTGAGTTATCGACATAACATTAAAACATAAACAAAAGTTATTAACTTTATTCGCGGGCGTCGCACGGTTCACATTCTCACGCTTTTCAGCGCCAATCTCGTCCTTTAGAACGAGTGTCTTTTTAAACGACTCCTCTATACCTGATAAATATCACTCAGGTCATTTTCATCAGGCGCTTAACTTTGCAGGGAAGCGCAGGTTTTTCTGCTGCCCAAACAGGGCCGCAGGCAGAAAGAATTAGCCGGGGACCGAGTACGGCCTCGCGCCAGAATGGCCAATAAAATAACCTCACCGGACAGGATCAAAACGATGCTGAATATCGCCGCATTACGCCAGCAGCAAATTCCGCTGGCTATGGAGCCCCGGGCAACGGTGCCCTTTCATCTTTTGATCAAACCCATTGGCCCGGCCTGCAACCTCGCCTGCCGCTACTGTTATTACCCGCAGGGCGAGACCCCGGTGCGGAAAATGGACGATGCGACGCTGGAGTCGTTTATCCGCCGCTATATTGCCGCCCAGCCCGCCGGCGCCCGGGAGATTAATTTCGTCTGGCAAGGCGGCGAACCGCTGCTGGCCGGACTGCGCTTTTATCAGAAGGCGCTGGCGCTGCAGCAGCGCTATGCCCCCGCGGGCGTCACCATCAGCAACAGCCTGCAAACCAACGCCACGCTCATCAACGATGCGTGGTGCCGCCTGTTCCGTGAACATCATTTCACGGTCGGCGTCAGTCTGGAAGGCAGTGAAACGCTGCAAAACCACCACCGTCCGGATAAACGCGGCCAGGCCAGCTACCCAGCGGCGCTGCGCGGTATCGCCCTGCTGCACCGGCATCAGGTGGAATTTAATTTACTGGTGGTGGTCCACGACGAGATGACCCGGCACGCCGCTTCTGTTTACGACCACGTCGTGAGCCTTGGCGCCCGCTACCTGCAGTTTCAGCCGCTGATGAGCGAGGGCGATGCCCAGGCGCAGGGCTATCGGCTCAGCGCCGATAACTGGGGGCGCTTTATGGTCGCTATCTGGCGCCAGTGGCGTAAACGCGGCGATATCGGGCGGGTTTTTGTGATGAATATTGAGCAGGCGTGGGGGCAATATTTTACCCACACCAGCGCCACCTGCGTCCATGCCGCCCGCTGCGGCAGCAACCTGGTGATGGAGCCCGACGGCCGTCTCTACGCCTGCGATCACCTGATTAACGACCGGCATCATCTCGGCCAGCTCGACGACCGCCCGCTGGCTCAGGCGGTGGATAGCGCGACCCGTCTGCCCTTCGGCAGCGAAAAAAGCCGACGCCGGGAGTGCCAGCAGTGCGCGGTAAAAATCGTCTGCCAGGGCGGCTGTCCGGCCCATCTTAACGACGCAGGCTACAACCGGCTGTGCGCTGGCTACTTCCATTTTTTTAGCGAAATTCTTGCTCCGCTGCGCCCCTACTCCCGCGATCTGAAGGGGCTGCGCGCCTGGCGCGCCCGCTTTATCGACAGCCGGGTGACGCGCTAACCGATATTTTTCCATGGTCGCGCCGCCTTCATCTTCGGGCGCGATGCATCCCCGAGCCTGAACAGGAGACCCGGTAGTGAATAAAAAAACAGTGGCCGCCGCGCTGAGCATGATCCTCTCCGGCGCAGCGCACAGCGCGCAAACCGAGCGCCCCAACATCATCGTGATTATCGCCGACGATATGGGGTATTCCGATATCAGCCCCTTCGGCGGCGAAATCCCGACGCCTAACCTGCAGGCGATGGCCGAACAGGGCGTGCGCATGAGCCAGTACTACACGTCGCCGATGTCAGCCCCTGCCCGTTCGATGCTGTTGACCGGGAATACTAACCAGCAGGCCGGCATGGGCGGAATGTGGTGGTATGACAGTACCCTTGGCAAAGAGGGGTATGAACTGCGCCTCACCGATCGCGTCACCACTATGGCCGAACGATTTAAAGATGCCGGTTATAACACGCTGATGACCGGGAAATGGCACCTCGGCTTTGTGCCCGGGGCCACGCCAAAGGATCGCGGCTTTCGCCACTCGTTCGCCTTTATGGGCGGCGGCACCAGCCATTTTGACGATGCGATACCGCTGGGTACCGTCGAAGCCTTCCACACCTACTACACCCGCGACGGCCAGCGGGTTTCGCTCCCCGCCGACTTTTACTCCAGCGAGGCCTACGCCGCCCAGATGAACCAGTGGATCAAAGAGACACCGCCGCAACAGCCGGTTTTTGCCTGGCTGGCCTTTACCGCCCCCCACGACCCGCTGCAGGCGCCGGATGAATGGATTGCCCGTTTTAAAGGTCAGTACGAGCAAGGTTATGGCGAGGTTTATCGCCAGCGAATTGCCCGCCTGAAGGCGTCAGGGATCCTCCATGACGACACGCCGCTCCCTGGGTTGGATCTCGATAAAGAGTGGGCGGCGTTGACGCCGGAGCAGCAAAAATACACCGCGAAAGTGATGCAGGTATACGCCGCGATGATCGCCAACATGGATGCGCAGATCGGTACGGTGATGGAAACGTTGAAGCAAACCGGGCGTGATAAAAATACCCTGCTGATCTTTTTAACCGATAACGGCGCCAACCCGGCAGAAGGCTTTTACTACGAATCCGAACCCACGTTCTGGCAGCAGTTCGACAATCGCTACGAGAATATTGGCCGCAAAGGTTCGTTCGTCTCCTACGGTCCGCACTGGGCGAACGTCAGCAACGCCCCGTACGCGCGCTACCACAAAACCACCAGCGGCCAGGGCGGCATCAATACCGACTTTATGATTGCCGGGCCCGGGATTGTCCATCGCGGCAAAATCGACGCCACCACCATGGCGGTGTATGACGTCGCGCCCACCCTCTATGAGTTCGCCGGTATCGATGCCACCAAAGCGCTGGCGAAAAAACCGGTCCTGCCGATGGTCGGCGTCAGCTTTAAACGCTATCTGACCGGCGAAACCTTACAGCCGCCGCGCTCCCGCTACGGCGTCGAGCTGCATAACCAGGCGGCCTGGATTGACGGCGACTGGAAGCTGCGGCGGCTAGTAAAAACCTTCCCGCAGGCGGGGGACGCGCCGTGGGGACTGTTCAATCTTAAGCAGGACCCGCTGGAAACCCATGATCTCGCCACGCAATATCCACAGCGGGTGCAGACCATGAGTCAGGATTACGCGGCGTTTGCCGGACGCACCATGGTGGTTCACGCCGATGGCAAAGCCATCGACTATGTCGGCATCGACGCGAAAACCGGCCGCTACCTCGCGGTGGATCCGCAGACCATGAAACCCGTTGCCGCGCCGCAGGCGATACCGGCGCCGCAGCACGATTGATTCATCCGGCGCTCGTTCTTTCGGGCGATAGCCGGGAGCGCATCCCCTTTCTAAGGTACAAAGCAGGCGTTCTGGGAGAGAAACAATGAGTAGAGTGGTAGTGATTACCGGCGGCGGCACCGGGATTGGCGCCGCCTGTGCACGACTGATGGCGGCGGCGGGCGAGACGGTGTTCATTACCGGTCGCCGTCTCGCTCCTTTGCAAGCGCTGGCGGAAGAGACCGGCGCCGTGGCGCTGGCTGGCGATGCCGCCAACGGCGATGAGTGGCAGGCTCATCTGCTGCCGACGATTCTCGAACGCGCGGGCCATATCGACGTTTTAATCTGTAGCGCGGGCGGCATGGGCAACAGCGCCGTCGTGGAGACCAGCGACCGGCAGTGGCGTGCGGCGCTGGAAAGCAATCTCAACAGCGCGTTTGCCAGCGTCCGCGCCTGCCTGCCATCGCTGATTGCCCGGCGCGGCAACGTGCTGTTTGTCGCCTCAATCGCCTCCCTCGCCGCCGGGCCGCAGGCCTGCGGTTACGTCACCGCCAAGCATGCAGTGATTGGCCTGATGCGTTCGGTCGCGCGGGACTATGGCCCACAAGGGGTACGCGCCAACGCCATTTGCCCCGGCTGGGTGACCACGCCGATGGCCGATGAGGAGATGCAGCCGCTGATGGACGCGCAGGGTATCAGCCTTGAGCAGGCCTATCAGCAGGTGTGTCGCGACGTCCCGCTGCGCCGCCCGGCCAGCGCGCAGGAGATTGCGCTCGCCTGCCAGTTCCTCTGTTCCCCGCAGGCGTCGATTATCAGCGGTGCGACGCTGGTTGCCGACGGCGGCGCCAGTGCGGTTGATGTCCCGACGCTGGCGTTTGCTTAACGTTCTTACACAACAAGGATCTCACATGACTTCAGAAGCCGTATTTATTCAGGTCGGCGCGCTCGCGGACGGCTTTGCGCCTCACGGCAACGTCCTGCCGGTGGCCTCTTTGCCTGACGGCAAGTCCCTGACCTTTTATTTGGCCGATGGCGCCCGTCATCAGTTGACGATGGCCGATACCCACACCCTGCTGTGGGACGGCCAGCCCGTTTCCGGGCGCGTGACCGCCATTCGCCCCGATGTGCTGTTTATCGATTTTCTCGATCCCGGCAAGGAGAACGCCAGCATCAGCGCGGTGTGCAACCTGGCGCAAAATAACGCCACCCTGGTCTACGGTCAGCTACCGACGGAGCAAGCCGCACGCCTCGATGCGTTCAGCCGCGTCGAGCAGGGTCTGCCGCTGACGGCAGTCGAAGTCCACTTCCATTTTGCCCGTCTGAACCGCGAGCCGGGGCCGCTGCCGACCTTCACCCGCGCGCTGGTGGGGATGCGTAACCAGTACACCTACAGCCCGACCGAACGCTACGAGCATATTTATCTCAACGATAACTTCTATGCCTGGCAGTGTCTGGACGGTGTCGAGAAAGGTCTGGCGGATGTCGATCGCTGTCACTATGTGCAGGTGGCCGACGATCTGACGCTGTTCGTCTGGCGCGAGAAAATCATTCCGACGCTGGGCGTGATCCTTATCGATCTGCAGCAGATGCGCACCGACGGCAAGATTCTCGGCTATCAGGGAAGTGATTTTGCCGCGCTGAGCAATTTCCCGGTCGGGGCCAGCGCGCAGATTCTGAATGTGACGAACCCTTCGTCCTGAGCGTAACGCCGGAGCCCGACGGCTCCGGCACACGCCTCCGTCAGGCGCTGGCAATCTCCAGCCGCGCCAGCTGGGCGGCATTCAGCGTCAGCTGAGCGGCACGAGCAAAGCTCTCGACCTGGGCCACGCTGGTGGCGCTGGCAATCGGCGCGGTCACCCCTTCCCGGCCCATCAGCCAGGCCAGCGCCACTTCGCCAGGTTTCGCATGGTGCTGAGCGGCAACCTCTTCGAGGGTATCGATTATGCGCATTCCGCGCGGATTAAGGTATTTCCCGATGCCGCTGCCGCGCTGGCTTTGCGCCAGATCGGACGATTGACGGTATTTACCGGTCAGGAAGCCGGAGGCGAGGCTGTAGTAGGTGACGACGCCTATTTCCCGGCTGATGCACAGGTCGCACAGCGCCCCCTCAAAAGCGGAGCGGTGATAGAGGTTGTATTCCGGTTGCAGCACCTGCCAGGCCGGCAGCCCCTCTTTCCGCGCCACTTCCAGCGCCGAGGAAAGCTGCTGGGCATCCAGGTTAGAAGCCCCCGTCGCGCGGATTTTCCCCGCCTGCTGCAGCGCGTGAAAAGCGCTCAGCGTCTCGGCAATGGGGGTTTCCGGGTCCGGCCAGTGGGCGAAATAGAGATCGATATAATCGGTGTTCAGACGGCGCAGCGAGTTTTCCACGGCCTGCTGGATCCAGGCTTTCTTCAACCCTTTTTGCCCGGGTAACCCTAAATCAGAGCCCACTTTGGTGAAGATTTTTACCTTATCACGCATCCCCGGACGCGCCTGTAGCCAGCGGCCAATCAGGGTTTCCGACTCACCGCCCTGATTGCCATCCGCCCAGCGGGAGTAGACATCGGCGGTATCAATGGCGTCAAAGCCGTGGTCGACAAAAGCATCAAGAATGGCAAAACTGGTTTTTTCATCGCAGGTCCAGCCAAACACGTTGCCGCCGAAGACCAGCGGCGCGATGGAAAATCCGGTTTTACCCAATGGACGTGTATTCATGCCGTTCACTCCTTATCGCTTATATTCTGCATCCTTCGCCAGGCCGCAAGGGGCGGGAAAGAACCATGAGTGGAGAGTCAGAAAAGGAATCTTGCGGCGGGCCCATCCGTGCCCGCCGGACGCATCACAACATTATGTCCCGGAATAGACGTCAAAGCTAAAATATTTACCCGACAGTTTTTTATAGGTTCCGTCGGCGAGAATCTGCGCGATCGCGCGGTTAATTTCCTGACGCAGCGCGTCATCCTCTTTACGCAGACCAATCGCCGCGCCAGCGCCGAACAGCTTATTATCCTGCAAACTTCCGCCGACAAAGGCGAAATCTTTACCCTGCGGCTGCTGCAGGAAGCTGTAGTCCGCCATCATTCCGGAGAGCACCGCGCCATCAATACGCCCGGATTCCAGATCCCGCACCACGCTGTCAGCGCCCTGATAGGCCACGATATTAATTCCCGCCGGACGCCAGTGCTGATTGACGTACGTCTCCTGCGCCGAGCCCTGCTCCACGCCGATCGTTTTGCCTTTGAGCTGCTCCGGCGTATTGCCGGTCAGCGTATTTTTGCGCGCCACGAGGAACACCGGGCCGTTATACAGCTTGTCGCTAAAGCCAATCTGCTCTTTGCGTTTCTCGGTCATATACATGCCGGAGAGAATCGCATCGAATTTACGCGCCTTCAGCGCCGGAATAATGCCGTCGAAATTGCTTTCCACCCACACGCATTTCGCCTGCAGCTGCTGGCAGATGGCGTTGCCTAAATCAATATCGAACCCCGCCAGCTTGCCCTGCGGGTCTTTCCATTCAAACGGCGCAAAAGTGGGATCGACGCCAAAACGAATTTCTTTTTGTTCTGCGGCCAGCGTCGATGCGGACGCCATCAGCGCGACCCACAGCAGTAGTGATTTTTTCATTATTTACGAGCTCCAGAGATCAACGGCAGTGTGTTTCAACTAACCGGGCGAAAAACGACGCCCCGGTGGTAATAATGTCATCGTTAAAGTCATAGCCAGGGTTATGCACCATGCAGCCGCCTTTATCGCCCTTCTCGCCGTTACCCAGCAGGAAATAGCAGCCCGGACGCGCCTGCAGCATAAAGGCAAAATCCTCGCTGGCGTTCATCGGTGAAATGGATTCCAGCACCTGCTCGTTGCCAAAGACTTCCGTCGCTAATGCTTTGGCGAATGCGGTCTCCTCCACGCTATTGGTCAGCACCGGGTAGGAGTCGTAGACCTCAATCTCGCTGGTAGCGCCGTAGCTTTTGGCGGTAAATTCGGTGATGTCGTGAATCCGTTTAATCAGCAGGTCGCGTACTTCCTGCTTCATCGCCCGCACGGTCAGTTCCATCACCGCGCTTTCCGGGATCACGTTGGAGGCGATGCCCGACTGGAAGGTGCCGACGGTGACAACGGCGGTTTCCCCCGGCGGCACGTTACGAGCGACAATACTTTGCAGGGCCATCACCAGCGCCGAGCCGGCGAGAATGGGATCGACCGCGCGCTCCGGGTGGGCGCCGTGGCCGCCGTAGCCGTGAATGGTTATCTTGACGGTATCCGCCGACGCCATAAAGTTGCCGGCGTAGAAGCCCAGCTTGCCGACCGGCAGCCCCGGCATATTGTGCAGCGCAAACACGCAATCGCAGGGGAAGCGCTCAAACAGCCCGTCTTTTATCATCAGGTCTGCGCCGCCAATCGCCTCTTCCGCTGGCTGGAAAATCACATGCACCGTGCCGTTAAACTGGCAGGCCGGCGAGGCAATATATTTTGCCGCCGCCAGCAGAATAGTGGTGTGACCGTCGTGGCCGCAGGCGTGCATTTTCCCCGCAACGGTGCTGGCCCAGGGTAATTCCGTGGTTTCAAAAATAGGCAGGGCGTCCATATCGGCGCGCAGCCCAATCGTGCGCGCTGAATGCCCTTTCGTTAGCGATCCCACCAGCCCGGTTTTCCCCAGCTCGCGGGTCACCGCATAACCCCACTCCGCCAGTTTTTCCGCTACCAGTTCGCTGGTATTAAACTCTTCCAGACTTAATTCCGGATGGGCGTGTAAATAATGCCGGATCGCAATCATTTCTTCTTCAGCTGCTTTAATTTCTGGAATCACAAAATTGCTCATGCCGGTCTCCGGGAAATAAAAAATAGATATTCTGCTTCATTCAGGCTTCAGGTAAACGGTTGTCGAAAAGTGGGGGGCCAGAACCCCAAAACGTGAAGTATGAAGAATAAACTCAGACTCAATAACTTATCTGGATAAGCGTTTAATGCAAGCAAGATTTCTGATTTCCGGCGTGCGCTTCATCTCGTTTACTAATGATTATTCAGAAGGTTACCGGTAATGTGAAAAAAAGTGGGACGTTCAACAGAATGTAAAAAAGGCCAGCACCACTCTGCTAATAAACCTTATTATAATAGTGATTAAGACCATAAATAAGGCAAAATTTAAATATAAACTTTTAACTATTGGATTATTACCGCGTTTTTATTCTACGATCGCCACGCTTAAATCAGCTTATTAAATACCTGCAGATTTCCTCAGGCGGCGCCATGTTGTGGGCAGCAAGCTCGCCGGTAGCGCACGCAGCGCAATCACCCGGGCATCCCTGAAGATGATTCGCGACGCCTCCTCTGGAACCAACGGAAAAATAAACGCGCGCCATAAGATGGACGCAGAATAGCGTAGAACTCAAACATGAAATATCAGGCTCTTTTCCTGGCGTCAGCGCTGGCGCTGGCCGGCTGTAGCGCCCAGGGTGATACCGCCAGCCAGCAGCGCGCCAGTATCCAAAAAATACGCAGCGAAACGCTGAGCAAACTCTATTCGCTCTACCCGGAAGCCCGTAGCGATATCCAGCACGCCGATGGCTATGCCGTATTTGCCAGCAACAGCAGCAAAATTCTGGTATTAGGATTTGGCAGCGGCTACGGCGTGGTTAGAGACCTGCGCACCGGCAAAGATACCTATATGAAAATGGCCCAGGGCGGCGCGGGGCTGGGGATGGGCGTGAAGCAGCAGCGTACCGTACTGGTGTTCCACGATAAAGCGGCACTTCATACCTTTATTACCCAGGGCTATATGGTCGGCGCAGACGCTAATGCCGCGGCGAAATATGATGATAAAGGTGTCGCGCCGGTCGCTGCCTCAGCAAGCGGCGTTGCCAAAGATACCTCTTCGCTGCCGTCGAAAGTGAACGTTTATGAAATTACCGAGAAAGGGCTGGCCGCTCAGGCGATGCTCAATGGCTATAAGTACTGGCCGGATGAGGAGCTGAATAAAAGATAGACCTCACGGAATAAACAGGTCACCCGGCGGTAATCCCCTCTCCCTGAGCGGGAGAGGGTTTGCCGTGGGCCGATTCGCCCCCGCGGCATCGGTGCGACATTAATGTGAAAGGACGCCGTTCACCAGAATAGACGTAATGATGCCGGTGGCCGCCGCAATCAGGACATAGTTGCCGTTAATATACGACCAGTGCTGCCCCTGCGGAGGCGGCGGCAGGCCGCGATCGTTCCAGTTGCTGACCCGATAATCATTACCGCGGTAACGCTCCGGCGCAGGCTGCCCCTTACGGAAGTCATGCCCGTTCCACGCAAAGTGGTCTTGTTCATGGCGTTCCTGATGCGACTTTCCTTGCGCATGATTATTGCCGCGATTGTCGCCGGGGTTGTTACGTTCCGGGCCGCGATTATCCGCGCCCTGGCGATGGCTGTCGCCGTTGCCCTGAGGACCATTATTACCCGGTCCCTGCTGGCGATTACCGTCCGGACTACCGTGACCAGAACCGTTTTGCCACACCTGCTGTTGGCCTGGGTTGCCGTTGCCGTTCGGGCCGTCGGCCCAGGCTAACGAGCTTAATGCGCAGGACAACATAACGGCCAGAGAAATCATTTTTTTCATCGTACACCTCCTGATATGCCTCCTTTTTACCGTCGGAATGTGGAGAAAAAGTGAGTATCAGGATATCCAGGACAATTCCTGGCATTCTCGTTTCGCGTCATCACCGCGAGGGGCATCACCGTAGCGTCATATCCATCGCCGCAGATGGGGCGCAAAAAAAAGGCCGCTTTCGCGACCTTATGTTATGCAACGCTACCGGGATTATTCGGTGACTTTATTTTTCAGCTCTTCCGCACCCTGCTTGGTTTTATCCCAGCCTTTTTCGGTGGCGGCTTTAGTCTTATTCCAGCCTTTTTCCGTCCCTTCTTTGGTCTTATCCCAACCCTTCTCCGTTCCTTCTTTGGTCTTATTCCAGGTTTTTTGAGCGCCTTCGCTCACCTGGCTGCCTACGCTGTCGCTTTTACCTTGCGCCGCGTGTTCGGATTTCAGCTTCTGCTCTTCGCCCTCGTTCTGGGCCTGGTGCAGTTTTTCTTTCGCCGTGTTCGCCCCTTCATGGGCCGCCGCGACGGTATCATCAGTTGCGTGTGTTGTCGCAGCAAAAACAGGGGCTGCTACCAGAATCGCAGATAACGCAATCATTGCTTTTTTCATCATTTCCTCTCTAACGTGCTTAATGTTATGAGTCATCAACAGCATGGCATAACATTCCGCTCATGACTTTAGGGATAGTTCTTAAAACCAGATCCTCCCGTTTATCCCCATTTTCAGACCAACCGTTCCTCAGACGCCTGCTACCGCCAGAGAGCGAGACGGAGGCCATCTGCCTGCGGCGCCAGCCAGGCATCGGGGGTGAAGGAACCCGGTCCCGCTTACCGACGGACAAAAACAGCGCGCCGGCCGCGCCGTTTTTTTGCCCTGCTTCTCACTTTATCTATTGCAGCGTTTCGTTCATCAGCGGGCTATGCTTAAATAAGCTAAACCGGTTTAATTAAGTTTAGCATTGAGGTGGAAACAGTATGAATGCAAAAGTATGGGTGCTTGGGGATGCGGTAGTGGATCTGCTGCCGGAAAGCGGCGGTCGCCTGTTGCAGTGTCCCGGCGGCGCGCCGGCCAATGTGGCGGTAGGTATCGCCCGCCTGGGTGGCAACAGCGGGTTTATCGGCCGCGTCGGCGACGATCCTTTTGGCCGCTTTATGCAGCACACTCTGCGCGAGGAACAGGTGGATACCCGCTACATGCGCAGCGATCCGCAGCACCGGACCTCTACCGTGGTGGTCGATCTCGACGGCGAGGGAGAAAGAACCTTTACCTTTATGGTTCGCCCCAGCGCGGACCTGTTTTTACAGCCGGAAGACCTTCCGCCCTTCGCCGCCAACGAATGGCTGCACGTCTGCTCCATTGCGCTCAGCGCCGAACCCAGCCGCAGCACCACCTTCGCGGCGATGGAGAGAATAAAATTAGCCGGCGGTCGGGTCAGCTTTGACCCCAATATCCGCGCGGATCTCTGGCAGGACCCGGAGCTGCTGCACGCCTGCCTCGATCGCGCCCTGCGTCTGGCGAACGTGGTAAAACTGTCCGAAGAAGAGCTGGCGTTGATCGCCGGCAAAGAGGATGTAGCCGAAGGGGTAACCGCCCTGACCCAGCGCTATCAGCCTGAGCTACTGCTGGTCACTCAGGGTAAAGCCGGGGTGCTCGCCGCTTTTCAGCAGCAGTGCACCCACTTCTCCGCACAGCCGGTGGTCAGCGTCGATACCACCGGCGCAGGCGATGCGTTTGTCGCCGGACTGCTTGCCAGCCTTGCCGCTAAGGGAATGCCAACGGATCCCGCGGCGCTGGAACCGGCCATCATGCAGGCGCAAACCTGCGGGGCGCTGGCCACTACCGCCAAAGGGGCGATGACCGCCCTTCCCTACCTGCACGATCTTAACCCCTCATTTTGATCCTTTCGGGCTGCCCTCGCAGCCCACTTTGTTGCATCCATCACATTTATTAAATCGGTTTAGCAATTTATATTCCCAGATGTTAAAGGTCATGTTTAACATAGCGCCTAAACCGGTTTTGCAAAAAACACAATAATGTCAATTTTACGTTTGGGATGCGACCTACATGTATAAAAAAAGCACACTCGCGGTTGTTATTACTTTGCTAACCGGCGCGGCCTCAGCTCATGCGCAAACGGACCTCAGCAGTATCGAAGCCCGTTTGATCGCCCTGGAAAAACGCCTGCAGGATGCGGAAAACAGGGCTCAAACCGCGGAAAACCGCGCCGAGTCGGCGGAGAAAAAAGTCCAGCAGCTCACCACGCAGCAGCAAAAAACGCAGGACACGACCCAGCAGGTCGTTCAACGCACCGCTAACCTGGAGAAAAAAGCCGACGAAAAAAGCGGGTTTGAGTTCCACGGCTACGCCCGTTCCGGCGTCATAATGAATGACTCCGCCGCCAGTACCAAATCCGGCGCCTATATGACACCGGCGGGGGAAACCGGCGGAGCCATCGGCCGTCTGGGGAACCAGGCCGACACCTATGTCGAAATGAATCTCGAACATAAGCAGACCCTGGATAACGGGGCAACAACGCGCTTCAAGGTGATGGTGGCCGACGGTCAAACCACCTACAACGACTGGACGGCAAGCAGCAGCGATTTGAACGTGCGCCAGGCCTTCGTTGAGCTGGGCAATCTGCCCACCTTCGAGGGTCCCTTCAAAGGTTCAACCCTGTGGGCCGGGAAACGTTTCGACCGCGACAACTTTGATATTCACTGGGTCGACTCCGACGTGGTATTCCTCGCCGGGACCGGCGGCGGTATCTATGACGTGAAGTGGAACGACAGCCTGCGGAGTAACTTCTCATTATACGGACGCAACTTCGGCGATATTGATGATTCGAGCAATAGCGTGCAGAACTACATCCTCAGCATGAACAACTTCATCGGCCCGGTGCAGGTGATGGTCAGCGGGATGCGGGCGAAAGATAATGACGAGCGTAAAGATACCAACGGTAATCTGGTCAAAGGCGATGCGGCGAATACCGGGGTGCATACGCTGCTCGGTTTGCACAACGACAGCTTTTACGGCCTGCGTGAAGGGCTCAGCAAAACCGCCCTGCTCTATGGCCACGGGCTAGGGGCCGAAGTGAAAGGCGTCGGTTCCGACGGCGGATTGCGCCCGGGAGCAAATACCTGGCGCTTCGCCAGCTACGGCACCACGCCGCTCAGCGAGAACTGGTTTATCGCCCCGGCGGTACTGGCGCAGAGCAGTAAAGATCGCTATGTCGATGGCGACAGCTACCAGTGGGCGACGCTCAACCTGCGTCTGATTCAGGAGATCACTCAAAACTTCGCCCTGGCTTACGAAGGTGCCTACCAGTACATGGATCTCAAACCCGAAGGCTACAACGACCGCCATGCGGTGAACGGTAGCTTCTATAAACTCACCTTCGCCCCCACCTTTAAGGTCGGTAGCATCGGCGATTTCTTCAGCCGCCCGGAGATCCGTCTCTACACCTCGTGGATGGACTGGAGCAAAAAACTGGATAATTACGCCAGCGATGATGCGTTAGGCAGCAGCGGTTTTAAATCCGGCGGCGAATGGTCGTTCGGTATGCAAATGGAAACCTGGTTCTGACGGTTAACGCCTGATGCCAGAAAAACCGGGGCGGCGGCATGCCGGCCCTCGTCCCGGACACAATAACGACGCAGAGACTGCGCCCCCGTAAACCCGGGACCACAACACGAAAATTATTACGCATTCAGAGGGTACTATGGATTTTGAACAGATTTCCCGCTCGCTGCTTCCGCTTCTGGGAGGCAAGGAAAATATCGCCAGCGCCGCGCACTGCGCCACGCGCCTGCGTCTGGTGCTGGTCGATGATGCGCTCGCCGACCAGCAGGCTATCGGCAAAATTGAAGGCGTAAAAGGATGTTTTCGCAACGCCGGACAGATGCAGATTATTTTTGGCACCGGGGTGGTGAACAAAGTGTACGCCGCGTTTATTCAGGCCGCTGGCGTCGGCGAATCCAGCAAGTCGGAAGCCGCCAATATCGCGGCGAAAAAGCTTAATCCGTTCCAACGTATTGCCCGCCTGCTGTCGAATATCTTCGTACCGATTATTCCGGCTATCGTTGCCTCCGGTCTGCTGATGGGCCTGCTCGGCATGGTAAAAACCTACGGCTGGGTCGACCCGAGTAACGCTATCTACATTATCCTGGATATGTGCAGCTCCGCGGCGTTTATTATTCTGCCGATCCTGATTGGCTTTACCGCCGCCCGCGAATTTGGCGGCAACCCTTACCTCGGCGCGACGCTCGGCGGCATTCTGACCCACCCGGCGCTCACCAACGCCTGGGGCGTGGCCGCCGGTTTCCATACCATGAACTTCTTCGGCCTTGAGATTGCGATGATCGGCTATCAGGGTACGGTGTTCCCGGTGCTGCTGGCGGTGTGGTTTATGAGCATTGTTGAGAAGCAGCTGCGCCGCGTGATCCCCGATGCGCTGGACCTGATCCTGACCCCGTTCCTGACGGTGATTATTTCCGGTTTTATCGCCCTGCTGATTATCGGTCCGGCGGGCCGCGCGCTGGGCGACGGCATTTCATTCGTGCTCAGCACGCTGATTACCCACGCCGGCTGGCTGGCCGGACTGCTGTTTGGTGGTCTCTATTCGGTTATCGTGATTACCGGTATTCACCACAGCTTCCACGCTATCGAAGCCGGACTGCTGGGTAACCCGTCCATCGGCGTCAACTTCCTGCTGCCGATTTGGGCGATGGCCAACGTCGCTCAGGGCGGAGCCTGTCTGGCGGTGTGGTTTAAAACCAAAGATGCCAAAATCAAAGCCATTACCCTGCCATCGGCGTTTTCCGCCATGCTGGGCATCACCGAAGCGGCGATTTTTGGTATCAACTTACGCTTTGTGAAACCGTTTATTGCAGCGCTGATCGGCGGCGCGGCGGGCGGCGCGTGGGTGGTCTCCATGCATGTCTACATGACTGCGGTCGGCCTGACGGCCATTCCAGGGATGGCAATCGTGCAGGCCAGTTCACTGCTGAACTACATTATCGGGATGGTCATCGCCTTCGGCGTTGCCTTTGTCGTCTCCCTACTGCTGAAATACAAAACGGACGCGGAATAATGTCACTTCCATCACGCCTGCCTGCGATTTTGCAGGCCGTAATGCAGGGCCAGCCGCGTGCGCTGGCCGATAGCCACTATCCCCGCTGGCACCATGCGCCGGTCACCGGGCTGATGAACGACCCCAACGGCTTTATCGAATTTGCCGGGCGCTACCACCTGTTCTATCAGTGGAATCCGCTCGCCTGCGATCACACCTTCAAGTGCTGGGCGCACTGGAGCTCGGCCGATCTGCTGCACTGGCGGCATGAACCGATTGCGCTGATGCCGGACGAAGAGTATGACCGCAACGGCTGCTACTCCGGCAGCGCGGTGGATAACAACGGGACGCTGACTCTGTGCTACACCGGCAACGTCAAGTTTGCAGACGGCAGCCGGACCGCCTGGCAGTGCCTGGCGACGGAAAATGCCGACGGCACCTTCAGCAAAACCGGCCCGGTCCTGCCGCTGCCGGAGGGCTATACCGGCCACGTGCGCGACCCGAAAGTGTGGCGGCATGAAGACCGCTGGTACATGGTTTTAGGCGCACAGGATCGGCAAAAATGCGGCAAGGTGCTGCTGTTCAGCTCTGCGGACCTCTCCCAATGGACCAACGAAGGCGAAATCGCCGGCGCCGGTATCAACGGACTGCACGATGCCGGTTACATGTGGGAGTGTCCGGACCTGTTCCCGCTTGGCGACCAGCATATTCTGATTTGCTGCCCGCAGGGGATTACCCGCGAGAAAGAGCGCTACCTCAACACTTATCCGGCGGTGTGGATGGCCGGCGGCTTCGACTACGCCAGCGCCGCCTTCACGCACGGCGAGTTGCACGAGCTGGATGCCGGGTTTGAGTTCTACGCCCCGCAAACCATGCAGACAACCGACGGCCGCCGGCTGCTGGTTGGCTGGATGGGCGTCCCGGACGGCGAGGAGATGCGCCAGCCGACGCGGGCCAACGGCTGGATCCACCAGATGACCTGCCTGCGCGAACTGGAGTGGGTGGACGGCAAACTCTATCAGCGCCCGCTGCGCGAACTGAGCGCCCTGCGCGGCGAAGTCCGCGGCTGGCAGGGCAACGTTCTGCCGCTGGCGCCGCTGGAGATAGCCCTCGATACCGCCGGTGACGACGCGTTTAGCCTCGATTTCGGCGGCGCGTTGACCCTCGAGCGCGATACCCGCGGCCTTCGTCTGGCGCGGCGCAGCCTCGCCAGCGACGACATGCTCTATCGCTACTGGCGCGGCGAGGTTCGCTCGCTGCGGATCTTCGTCGACCGGTCGAGCGTGGAGATTTTCATTAACGACGGCGAAGGGGTAATGAGCAGCCGCCTCTTCCCGGACTATCCGGCACAGCTGATTTTCAGCGGCGCGACGCCGGTAACATTCTGCTACTGGTCGCTGGAGCCATGCATGGTAGAATAAGCGTTTTAAATTCAGGCGCATGTTGTCGTGATGAAAACCAAACGCGTTACCATTAAAGATATCGCCGAGCTGGCGGGTGTCTCGAAAGCCACCGCCAGCCTGGTGCTGAACGGTCGTGGCAAAGAGCTACGCGTGGCGCAGGATACCCGCGAGCGCGTGCTGGCGATTGCGCGCGAACAACATTATCAGCCCAGTATTCACGCCCGCTCGCTGCGCGATAACCGCAGCCACACCATCGGTCTGGTGGTGCCTGAAATCACCAACTACGGATTTGCCGTCTTCTCTCATGAGCTGGAAATGCTCTGCCGCGAGGCGGGCGTTCAACTGCTGATCTCCTGTACCGACGAAAACCCCGGCCAGGAAACCATGGTGGTCAATAATATGATTGCCCGCCAGGTTGACGGGCTGATCGTCGCCTCCTGTATGCACAACGACGCCGATTACCTCAAGCTCAGCGAACAGCTGCCGGTGGTGCTGTTTGACCGCTGTCCCAGCGACAGCACGCTGCCGCTGGTGATGACCGACTCCATCAGCCCGACGGCGGATCTGATTTCCCGCATCGCGCCTCAGCATCGCGACGAGTTCTGGTTTCTCGGCGGGCAGCCGCGTCTGTCGCCCTCCCGCGATCGTCTGGCAGGATTTACTCAGGGGCTGGCAAACGCCGGTGTCGAACTGCGTCCCGAGTGGGTGATTAACGGCAACTATCATCCGAGCTCCGGCTACGAGATGTTCGCCGCCCTCTGCGCGCGTCTCGGGCGACCGCCAAAGGCGCTGTTCACCGCCGCCTGCGGTCTGCTGGAAGGGGTGCTGCGCTATATGAGTCAGCACCATTTACTGGATTGCGATATTCATCTGGCGAGCTTTGACGATCACTATCTCTACGATTCGCTGTCGCTGCGTATCGACACCGTCCAGCAGGATAACCGTCAGCTGGCCTGGCACTGCTACGATCTGATAAGCCAGCTGATCGACGGCAACACGCCTGAGCCGCTACGGCGCTACCTGCCCGCGACGCTGCAGATTCGGCATCGTTGAAATAACGCGGCATCGGATGTGTCGAAGCGACGACTTTCGTCGTCTGAGACTGATGACCAACCCGTTTTAAACATCGTGCTCGCATTTTTGCCGGGTGGCGGCTAACGCCTTACCCGGCCTACAAAACCCCTAATATCCGCAGGCTATGCGTTTTCCGTAGACCCGCGCAAGCCACGCGCCGCCGGGCGATTCCGGAAAAGCGCATGTTGTCAGCCATCGGCGACGACTTTCGCCGTCTGAGACTGATGACCAACCCGCTTTAAACATCGTGCTCGCATTTTTGCCGGGTGGCGGCTAGCGCCTTACCCGGCCTACAAAACCCCTAATATCCGCAGGCTATGCGTTTTCCGTAGACCCACGCAAGCCACGCGCCGCCGGGCGATTCCGGAAAAGCGCATGTTGTCAGCCATCGGCGACGACTTTCGTCGTCTGAGACTGATGACCAACCCGTTTTAGACACCGTGCTCGCATTTTTGCCGGGTGGCGGCTAGCGCATTACCCGGCCTACAAAACCCCTAATATCCGCAGGCTATGCGTTTTCCGTAGGCCCACGCAAGCCACGCGCCGCCGGGCTGTTCCGGAAAAGCGCATGTTGTCAGCCATCGGTGACGACTTTCGCCGTCTGAGACTGATGACCAACCCGTTTTAAACATCGTGCTCGCATTTTTGCCGGGTGGCGGCTAGCGCCTTACCCGGCCTACAAAACCCCTAATATCCGCAGGCTATGCGTTTTCCGTAGGCCCGCGCAAGCCACGCGCCGCCGGGCGATTCCGGAAAAGCGCATGTTGTCAGCCATCGGCGACGACTTTCGTCGTAAGGACAAAAAAGGTAATGCGCCCTATGCATAGAACACACTTACGCATCGAGGCCGCTAATCCGCACCAGATGCACGGTGAGCCACAGCAGCTCGTTGCCGCCGAGGGTGATATCGAGCTGGGCCTTAACGTAATCGCGGATCCGCAGCGCGCAGCGGTAAGCGTCCGGATACTCCTTAATCACCTGCACCAGCAGAAAACTGTCCCGCGCGCCGTCCAGCTCCCCCTCCTGTAAACGCTGGAGGAAAAACTGCATATGGATCAGAAAGCGCGAGTAGTTAATCGACCCGGTGTCTATCTGCTGCTTAAAGTGGTACTGCACGAGATTAAAAATATCCTTCAGCATCTTCACCGACTGCATGGTCTGCGCCACGTCGTCGCCCTCGCTCTGGCCGTTAACCAGATGAAACGCGATATTCCCCGCCTCCTCTTCCGGCAGTTCAATCCCGTACTGCTGGCGAATAATCGTCACCGCTTCGCTGGCGACGCGGAACTGCTGCGGATAGAAACGCCTCACTTCCGGCAGCAGACGGTTTTGAATGGCGATCCCTTTGCGGCTGCGCTCAATGGCGAAGGTCAGGTGGTCGGCGAGGGTCAAGAAAATCTGCTCGCGAACCTTGCTGGCAAGCTGCATATTGGCGCGGGAAATAATCATCGCCGCCATTTCGATGACCTCGTCCGGGATGGCGGAGAGCGCCTCGAGATAGCCGCTGCGCGCGCCGAGCGCCTGGGTCACGAATAGCTTCTCAATCTTCTCCGCGGCAATCTCATCCCCGGGTCGGCTGTTGAAGCCAATGCCTTTCCCCATGACGATAACCTCCCTGCTATCGTCATCCATAGAGAGCACCAGGCTATTATTGAGCACCTTCTGAACAATCATCTCTGCGACTCATCGTGGTTGCCGTTTTGCGCGATGACATCCTTATACCACCAGAAGCTGCGTTTGCGGATCCTTTGCAGGCTCTTCAGGTCATCCTCTCCGCGATCGACATAAATAAAACCGTAGCGCTTGGCGTATCCCTGATGGGTGCTGACCACGTCAATCGCCGCCCACGGGCAGTAGCCCATCAGCTCGACGCCGTCGGCAATCGCCAGCCGCATTTGCTCAATATGCGCCTGTAAGAAGGCGATGCGGTAATCGTCATTCACCGTCCCGTCATGCTCGAGCTTATCCGGCGCGCCCATGCCGTTTTCGCTAATCAGAATTGGCAGGCCGTAGCGCTCGCACACTTTGCGCAGCGTCAGGCGCAGCCCCACCGAGTCGACGACCCAGCCGTAGGGGGTTTTGCCAACCCACGGGTTTTCCGCCGGGCGATAAACCCCCTCTTCGCCCAGCATAATTTGCTGGTCACCCGCGCGGGGCGCAACGTCTGCGCCATCGCCCCGACTGGCGGCAATGGTAGCGGTGGAGTAGTAGTTAATGGCGATAAAGTCCGGCCGCCCCTGCTGCAAAATCAGCGCATCTTCTGGCTGCAGTTCCGGCGCGAGGCCGCGGTCCTGCATGTAGGCCCACGCCAGGGCGTTGTAGCGTCCATGCACCGCCACATCCAGAAAGCTCCAGCAGCGCAGCGTCTCCCAGTTATGCGCGGCGATGGCATCCTCCGGTTTACAGCTTTCGGCGTACATCGACGTGGTGTTTATCGCCGGGCCGATGCGCAGCCCGGGGAACTCGCGGTGGCACAGGGCGAAGATCTGCGCCTGGGCCAGCATCATATGATGATTCTGCTGGTACAGCGCCTTCTTATCCGGCAGTTCACGATCGGCGGGCACGCCAATCGCCCCGGGATGGAGGATCATGGTGTTCTGTTCGTTAATGGTCAGCCAGAGCGGGACTTTGGCAGCAAACTCGCTGAACAGCAGCCGGGCATAGCGCACGAACGCCTCCCCGGTTTTGCGGTTCAGCCAGCCGCCTTTGAGCTCCAGCGCCCACGGCAGGTCGAAGTGGTAGAGCGTCACGATGGGAGTGATCCCGTGGCGGGTCAGGGCGTCGATCAGGCGGTGATAAAAGGCCAGCCCGCCCGGATTCACCGGGCCGTCGCCGTCAGGTATCACCCGCGACCAGGCCAGCGAAAAGCGGTAGGCCTTCAGCCCCATTTGCGCCATCAGCGCGACGTCCTCTTCCACGCGATGATAATGGTCGCTGGCGATGCGGAAGTCCGCCGTTCCCGGCGGATGGCTGAGCATGTCGACTACCGACGGTCCTTTACCGTCTTCATTCCACGCGCCCTCAACCTGATAGGCCGAGGTGGACGCGCCCCACAGAAAACCGTCCGGGAACCGGGCCTGCTGTTGATAGATCATGCCTGCGCCTCCTTAGCGGATTGCACCATCAGCGGTTCGCCGTAATCCACCTGCGCGGCGGCGGTGAGGCGCAGAGCGTGCTGTTCATCGCCGTTGACCACAATCACCGGCGTAATCAGGTCATACCCGGCCTGTTCGATGGCGGGAATATCAAAGCGGATCAGCGCCTGTCCCGACTCTACTCTATCGCCGACCTTCAGCGTCGAGCTAAAGTGCTGGCCGTTAAGATTAACGGTATCAATACCGATATGGATCAGCAGCTCAAGACCGCTGTCGCTTCGCAGGCCAACGGCGTGGCAGGAAGGCAGAAACATCATCACCGTGCCGCTAAACGGCGCGCGCAGGACTCCTTCCTCAGGACGAATCGCCAGCCCCTCGCCCAGCAGACCGCCGGAGAAAACGTCATCGTTCACTTCACTGAGCGCCACCACCTGACCGCGCAGCGGGCTTAATACTTCAGTTTCCCCCTCGCTTTTGGCGCTGACCGCAGGCTGCGGCGCCTCGCCCACCTCTTCTTGTTCCTCAGGAACATCTTTGAAGGCGATAAACCAGGTCAGGGTAAAGGTCACCACGATGGAAATCGCGCAGGTCACCAGCGCATGGACGATGTTCATCGGGTTTTCGCCGATAAACGCCGGCAGCGCCGCAAGACCTGGCGAGACAAAGGCGTAGCGCACCAGCCCGCTCACCCCGGCATAGACCCCGGCGCAGCCGCCGCCGATCATCGCGGCAATCAGCACCCGGCGGAACTTGAGCAGCACCCCGTACAGCGCCGGTTCGGTGATCCCCAGCAGCGCGGTAAAGCCCGATGAAGAGGCCAGCTGGCGCAGGTTGCTATTTTTGGTTTTCAGCGCCACGCACAGCGTCGCCGCGCCCATCGCCACGTTTGAGGCCAGCATCCCCGGGCCGTTAATCATCTCGTAACCGCTTTTACTCAGCTGACCGGTGGCGATCGGCGTCATCGCCCACGCGGTACCGGTAATAATCAGGAAGGGCTGCAGGGTGCCCATCAGCATCGGGATCAACCAGCTGGCGTGGCGGTCGATAGCGCCCGCCCCGGCGGCGACCAGGTCGTTAAGCAAAATGCCCGCCGGGCCGACCACCACCAGCGCCAGCGGCGCGGTAATCAGCAGAATCAGCATCGGCTTAACGAAGAATTTGATAATCGATGGCGACACTTTTTCGGCAAAACGCTCCACCCACGACATCAGCCACACGGTCAGAATGATCGGCAGCACCGAACCGGCATAATCGGAAAGCAGGACGTTGATACCGACAAAATCGACCGCTTTACCGGTCGCCAGCATCTGGCCGATGCCCGGATGCAGCAGCACGCCGGCGAGGGTCATCGCCAGAATCGGGTTGCATTCAAACTTCAGCGACGCGCCGTAGGCCAGCAGCACCGGCAGGAAGAAGAAGGCGGCATCGGCAATAATATTCAGCAGCTGATACGTCGAGCTGGTTTCGCTAATCACCCCCGTGAGCTTGAGAATGGCCAACAGCGCTTTAATCATCCCCGCGCCGGTAATCGCCGGGATCACCGGGGTGAAGGTGGTCGAAATGACGCTGATAACCCGCGCGACGATGCCGGTCGGCCTGGCGTTTTTGTCGCCGCTGGTCGGGCTTTTCTTCTCCGGCAGGGCCTTATGGAGCAGGCGATAAACCTGCTGCACCTCATTGCCGATAACAATCTGGAACTGGCCGCCCTTCTCCACCACGCTGATCACGCCGGGGATGGTGCCAATCTGCGCATCGTTAACCCTGGCGCGGTCGTTGAACTCCATGCGTAGCCGGGTCGCGCAATGGGTGAGCATGCGGATATTCTCCGCACCGCCCACCGCGTGGAGGATTTTGTCTGCTGTTTGGTTATAGTTCATAGTGTTCCCTGGTGTTGGGGCAAAAAAAAAGACCAAAACAGAGACGCTCCCCTTGGCGGGAGAGCATTTCTATTTTGGTCTTGCCTGCTTTCGCAGTAGCACGCCATCATAAAAATGGGTTATTTCGGCGGATTATCTAAGCGTCCCTGCTCAATGACAACGGCGACCGGGCAAAAGTGTGAGCTGGATTAAGTAAATTCTTAAGTGAAGATCACCCAAGGGCCTGCTGACGCAGCCAGCTCTGTAAGAGCTTGCCGTTGGGGGTCATCTCGCTATCCTGACGCACGCAGAGGTAGTAATCCCGGCCATCATCTATTGCCGCAGCGAAGATTTTCACCAGCTCGCCGCTCTTCAGATAGGGAGCGATCAGCGGCTCGCGCATCAGCGCACAGCCCAGCCCGGCCTGTACCCCCGCCAGGGTCAGCAGGCCATCTTCAAACAGCGGCCCCGTCGAGCGCGGCGGGCGTTTAACCCCCTGCTGCACAAACCACTGGTTCCATGTCGTGCGCTCCTCGTCGTGCAGCAGCGGCATCTGCAACAGCTGCTCCGGGGTATCAATATGCCCGTGGAGGCGCAAAAAGGCCTGGCTGCATACCGGCACCATTTTGCCGGAAATCAGCTTTTCGCTTTGATAGCCCACCCAGTGACCGTTGCCAAAGCGGATCGACATATCGGAAGCATCGCTAAGGTAGTTGCGGTGGTTGGCGTAAACCACGTTGATTTCGGTATGCGGATTGGCGTGCATGAACGACGGCAGACGGGGAATAAACCAGCCCATACCAAACAGCGGGATCAGGCTGATCGTCACCTGCTGGGTTTGCACCTGATCGACCAGATGTTCGGTGGCCTGGCGCAGCACGTTAAACGCCGCGCGGATCGAGCGATAATACTCCCGCCCCTGCTGGCTGAGGGTCAGCCGCCGCCCCTGACGTTCGGTAAGCGGGATCTGCAAATAGCCTTCCAGCACCTTCAGCTGGTGGCTGACCGCCGAGGGTGATATCGCCAGCTCCTGCGCCGCCAGGGTCACGCTGCCGAGGCGTGCGATCGCCTCGAAGGCGCGCACCGCCCGCAGCGGCGGATCGTTGGCTAACGTACTCTCCGACCAGCTAACCGGCCCCTCTGACTGTTCTGTTTTTTTCATATGTTGATTTTCTTAGCGTATTTCACGACTCGATGCTTTATTTAATTATATTAAAAATCATAAAGATAGTTAAAAACGCATTTATCATAAGAAAGAATATATGCGTATTTTACAATTTAATTCATTTGTTGGATGGTAGCTATTATTTGAGCATCTTGTCGGAAGAACCAGTTGGACACACTCATACAACAAATAATCAACGGGGTCATGCTCGGCAGCATCTACGCCCTGATCGCGCTCGGCTACACCATGGTGTATGGCATTCTGCGCATTATTAACTTTGCCCACGGCGATATTCTGATGGTCGGCGCGTTAACCACCCTCTCCGGGATGAACGCGCTGAATGCCCATTTCCCCAATCTGCCGCCGCTGGCGCAGCTGGGGCTGGCGCTGCTGCTGGCCATGGCGGTGTGCGCCCTGCTGGCGATGGCGATCGAGCGCTTTGCCTACCGCCGCCTGCGCAACGCCCCGCGCCTGGCGCCGCTGATCTCCGGGATCGGCGTCTCGGTACTGCTGCAAACCGTGGCGATGATCGTCTGGTCGCGTAATCCGCTGATGTTCCCGCAGATCCTGCCCATGGATCCGATCGCCGTGACCCACGGCAGCGCAGTGCATCCTCCGGCTCTCGTTACCGTCACCGGTATCGTCACCGTCGCGCTGGCCCTCGCGGTGATGCTCGGCCTGTGGCTGCTGGTGGAGTACACCCGCTTAGGTCGCGGTATGCGCGCGGTAGCGGAAAATCCACGCATCGCCACGCTGATGGGGGTTAACCCCAACGCGATTATCATCCTGACTTTCGCCATCGGCGGCGTATTCGCCGCGCTGGCTGGCGTGATGATGGCCAGCAACTACGGCAGCGCCGGCTTCTCTATGGGCTTTCTGCCCGGCATTAAGGCTTTTACCGCCGCGGTGCTCGGCGGCATCGGTAATATTCGCGGCGCGATGGTCGGCGGCCTGCTACTGGGCCTGATCGAATCCCTGGGGGCCGGCTATCTCGGCGACCTGACCCACGGCGTCTTTGGCAGCAACTACCAGGATATCTTCGCCTTTATGGTACTGATTCTGGTGCTGGTCTTCCGCCCGGCTGGTTTGCTCGGCGAACGCGTCGCGCACCGGGCCTAGGAGAAACATGATGACAACAGCACAACTCGATACGCCCGTCGTCTCCCGCCGCTTCTGGTCCGGGATGACGCTGTTCGTCTGCGCACTGCTGGTAGCGCCGATGGTCGCCAGCCAGCTCGGCGGCAACTACTGGGTGCGGGTCATCGACTTCGCCCTGCTCTATATCATGCTGGCGCTGGGGCTGAATATCGTGGTCGGCTACACCGGTCTGCTGGATATGGGCTTTATCGCTTTTTACGCCGTCGGCGCGTATCTGGCGGCGCTTTTGGCCTCACCGCATCTGCTGGAGGTATTCCCGATTTTAAATAGCTGGTTCCCGGACGGCCTGCACACCTCATGGCTGGTGATTATTCCGCTCGCTGCGCTGGTGGCGGCGGGCTGCGGTATCGTACTGGGCGCGCCAACGCTGAAGCTGCGCGGCGACTATCTGGCGATTGTCACTCTCGGGTTCGGCGAAATTATCCGCATCCTGATGCGTAACCTCGACCGTCCGGTCAACATCACCAACGGCGCAAAAGGCATTTCCGGGGTCGATTCGCTGAATCTGTTCGGGCTGAAATTTAGCGGCGTCTATCACTGGTTTGGTTTTAAAGTCCCGGCGCTGTGGCTGTGGTACTACCTGCTGATGCTGGTGATTGTGGCGATTATTTTCGTCTGCCTGCGGCTACAGCATTCACGCATTGGTCGGGCCTGGCACGCCATCCGCGAAGACGAAGACGTCGCCCGCGCAATGGGCATCAACCTGCGTAACTACAAACTGCTGGCTTTCGCTATCGGCGCTTCATTCGGCGGCGTGGCGGGGGCGCTGTTCGGCGCATTTCAGGGCTTCGTTTCGCCGGAATCCTTCACGCTACAGGAGTCAATTGCGGTACTGGCGATGGTGGTGCTCGGCGGCATGGGCCATATCCCCGGGGTGATCCTCGGCGCGGTGCTGCTGACCGCGCTGCCGGAGCTGCTACGCAGCCAGGCGGCGCCGCTGCAGCAGGCGCTGTTTGGCGAAGTGCTGATTGACCCGGAAGTGCTGCGCCAGCTGTTCTACGGCCTGGCGCTGGTGCTGGTCATGCTGCTGCGCCCTCAGGGTATCTGGCCCGCACGTCATCAGGGAGTCAAAGCATGAGCCTGTTAAGCGTACGCCACATGTCAAAGCGCTTTGGCGGCCTGACGGCGGTCGACAACGTCTCGCTGACCATTAACGAAGGTGAAATCTACGGCCTGATCGGCCCCAACGGCGCAGGGAAAACCACCTGCTTTAACCTGATTACCGGGCTTTACCCGGCGGACAACGGCGAGTTCGCTATCGCCGGCCAGCCCTATTTCCCGAAAAATATCGAGAAGGTCACCGCCGCCGGCATCGCCCGTACCTTCCAGAACGTGCGGCTGTTTAACGACATGTCGGTGCTGGAGAACGTGATGGTCGGCCGCCACGTACGCACCCGCAACGGTCTGTGGGCCGCGCTTACCCGGCATAAACGCGCCCGCGCCGAAGAGGCGCAGACCCGCGAGCTGGCGTGGCACTGGCTGGACTATACCGGCATTGCGCAGTTCGCCCACTACCGCGCCTGCGACCTCGCGTACGGCCACCAGCGGCGACTGGAGATTGCCCGCGCGCTGGCTACCGATCCGCGCCTGCTGGCGCTGGATGAACCGGCGGCCGGGATGAACGCCGCCGAGAAGATGGCCCTTGGCGAACTGCTGCTGCGCATTCGCGATGATGGCAAGACGCTGCTGATGATTGAGCACGACGTCAAGCTGGTGATGGGGATTTGCGATCGCCTGATGGTGCTGGATTACGGCAAAACATTAACCAGCGGCACGCCGGAAACCGTACGCCGCGATCCGGCGGTGATCGCCGCCTGGCTGGGAGGAAACACCCATGTCTGATCTGTTAACCGTGACCGGCCTCAGCGTGCACTACGGCGGCATCCAGGCGGTACGCGACGTCTCATTCAGCGTGCAAGCGGGTGAGCAGGCGACTTTGATCGGCGCCAACGGCGCAGGCAAAAGCTCCACCGTCCGCGCTATTACCGGGCTGGAACCCTTTAGCGGCGAGATTCTTTTCAACGGTAAAGCGGTACGTCGACGCAAAGCGGAGTCGCTGCTGCGCGAAGGGCTGGTGATGGTACCGGAAGGCCGCGGCATCTTTACCCGCATGACGGTGCTGGAAAATCTGCAGATGGGCGCCTGGCTGCGTCGCGATAGCGCGGCGGTCCGGCAGGAGATGGCGGAAATCTTCGCCAACTTCCCGCGCCTGGCGGAACGGCAGCATCAGCTGGCCGGGCTGCTCTCCGGCGGCGAACAGCAGCTGCTGGCGCTGAACCGCGCCCTCCTCAGCCAGCCGCGCCTGCTGATCCTCGACGAGCCCTCGATGGGCCTGGCGCCGCTAATGGTCGAGAACGTTTTTCGCGTGATCGCCACGCTCCGTCAGCGCGGCGTGGCGCTGCTGCTGATTGAGCAGAACGCGCGCCTGGCGCTGGAGGCCACCGACAGCGCGTGGGTGATGGACAGCGGCAGTATTGTGGAACGTGGCGCCTCGCAGGCGCTGCTGGCCGACGACCGTATCGCACAGATTTATTTGGGCGAAGTGCCCGCTTAACACTAACCAGCATCAGGGAAAAACAATGAAAACAGTCAAAATCAGTGCCCTCAGCGCCGCTATTGTGCTCAGCGGCTTTGCCTCATCCGCCGCATGGTCTGCGGCCAGCGAAACCGTGATTATCGGCCTGGCGGGTCCGCTGACCGGCCCTTCTGCGCGTATCGGCAAGGACCTCGAAAACGGCGCGCAGCTGGCGATTGACGATATCAACAAGCAGCACCCGACCATCGGCGGCAAGGCGGTAACCTTTAAGCTGCAATCGGAAGACGACCAGTCCGACCCGCGTACCGCCGTTGCCGTCGCTCAGCGTCTGGTGGATAGCGGCGTCGCCGGCGTCGTCGGCCACTGGAACACCGGCACCAGCATTCCCGCAGCACGGGTTTACCACGATGCAGGCATCGCCCAGGTCGCGCCGGTCGCCACCGGGCACGCCTATACCAGACAGGGCTTCGACACCAGCTTCCGCGTGATGGGCCACGACGATGACGGCGGCCAGTTTGCCGGACAGTATGCGATACAAACCCTGAAAGCGAAACGCATCGCGGTTATCGATGACCGTACCGCCTTTGGTCAGGGGCTGGCGGACGAGTTTATTAAGTCGCTGGACGCACAGGGGATCAAAATCGTCGACCGCCAGTACGTCGATGATAAAACCGTCGACTTCAGCGCCGTGCTGACCGCGATCCGCAGTAAAAACGCCGATCTGATTTTCTTCGGCGGCGTCGATAGCCAGGCCGCCCCGCTGGCGCGCCGTATCAAACAGCTGGGCATGAACGCCACCCTGATGGGCGCCGGCGGTTTTGTCAGCCAGACCTTCCTGCAGCTGGCGCAGAAAGAGGGTAACGGCGTGGTGGCGCTGGAGCCGGGACTGCCGGTCGAACAGATGCCGGGCGGTAAAGCCTTTGAGCAGGCCTACCAGGCGCGCTATCACACCCATATCGAGCTGCATGCCCCGTTCGCCTATGACGCCACCCGCGTGCTGGTGGCGGCGATGGAAAAAGCTGACTCCGTCGATCCGGCCGACTATCTGCCCGCCCTGCGCGCCATTAACTACGCCGGCGTCACCGGACAAATCGCCTTTGATAAAGAGGGCAACCTGAAATCGCCAACCTTTACCGTTTACAAAGTCGTCGACGGCAAATGGCAGCCGCAAACCGTACTCGGCGGCGCAACAACGAAGTAACGCAGTGAGGCAATGTGATGAGTGATAATAATGAGCTGGGCATTCTCGCCCGCCGCAAAATTGAAGCCGAAATTATTAAGCCGATTTATGACATCCTGGTGCGCGAAATAGGTAAAGCTCGCGCCCAGGCGGTCATCGGCGAAGCCATTGAAAACGCTGCGATTGAGGCGGGAAAAGCCTTTGCCAGCAAAGAGCCGGACGGCGCGAACATCCAGAGCTTCGTCGCCCTGCAATATCTGTGGGAAAAAGATAACGCCCTCGAGGTCAAGGTGCTGGACGCCGATGACCAGCAGTATAACTACAACGTCAACCGCTGCCGCTACGCCGAGATGTACCACGAGATGGGCCTCGGCGAAATTGGCCACCTGCTCTCCTGCGCCCGCGACGACAAGTTTATCGTCGGCTACGCGCCGGAGGTAGAGCTGACCCGCACCACCACTATTATGGAGGGCGGAAAGTGCTGCGACTTCCGCTATCGCGTGAAGAAGGACAAGTCATGATAGCCATCAACGCTGAACGTCTGTGGTCAACTCTTAACGAGATGGCGAGGATAGGGGCAACGCCGGCCGGCGGTGTCACCCGCCTGACGCTGAGCGACGAGGACCGCCAGGCGCGCGACCTGCTGCGCCAGTGGGCGCAGGAAGCCGGTTTTCCCTGCGAAGTCGATAGCATGGGCAATATGTTTATCCGCCGCGCCGGAAAAAATCCGCAGCTGGCCCCGGTATTGACCGGTTCGCACGTCGATTCTCAGCCGCTCGGCGGCCGCTATGACGGGATTTACGGCGTGCTCGCCGGGCTGGAGGCGCTACGCACGCTGAATGAACGCGGCATTGAGACCGAGCGCGATATCGTGCTGGTCAACTGGACCAATGAAGAGGGGGCGCGCTTCGCCCCGGCGATGCTGGCATCCGGCGTGTGGGCCGGGCAGTTCAGCGAAGCTTTCGCGCTGACCCGCGAAGATCGCGACGGCATCAGCGTCGGCGCGGCGCTGGAGGCCATCGGCTACCGCGGCGATCGTCCGACGGCCGCATTCCCGGTTCATGCCTGTTATGAGGTCCATATCGAACAGGGGCCGATTCTGGAAGAAGAAGGGGTTGATATCGGCCTCGTCCACGCGGCAATGGGCCAGCGCTGGTTCAACGTCGCGCTGGAGGGTTTTTCCGCCCACGCCGGCACCACGCCGATGGGCAGCCGTCGCGATGCGTTGACCGCTTTCGCCGAACTGGCGCTGGCGGTGGAGCAAATCGGCATCGCTCATCATCCCGACGGACGGGCGACCATCGGCATGGTGCAGGTGATACCGGGATCGCGCAACGTGGTGCCGGGTCGCGTCGAATGCAGCGTGGAATTCCGCCATCCGCAGAGCAGCGCGCTGGAGGCGATGGAGCAGGCATTGCATCGCGCCGCGGCCGAACTGGCCGGGCGCGGCGTCCCGGCCGAAGTTGAACGGATTTTTGACTACGCCCCGATCGCTTTCGACGCGCAGTGTCTGGCGCGCAGCGAGCGGGCGGTTCAGACGCTCGGCTACAGCGCCAGACGCATGGTCTCCGGCGCCGGGCATGATACCTGCTATATCAGCAAGGTCGCGCCCGCCAGCATGATTTTCATCCCCTGCGAGAAGGGAATTAGCCATAACGAGGCGGAGAATATTCTGCCCACCTGGGCAGAAAAAGGGGCGAACGTGCTGCTGCATAGCGTACTGCTCGCCGCCGGAGAAAAGTAAGCGCCCTTCTGTCGGTCGTTCTGGCGCCGCGCGGCGCCAGAACGACCGCTCACCGCCGTAACGGTCTGCCTGCCCCCTCCCGGAAAAGAGGGAACAACATGAATAAACAAATTAAAACAATATCTTACATTATTTATCCACGCGGACAAAAAGCCATTTTCTTCTGGATTATCTGCTAAAATCAGCCAACAGATCGCATACAGCAGGCAAATATGCGGACATAACGGCATCGAATTCCGTTATATTTCAGTTCAATTCCACTCAATGATTTTCGAATCGCGTCTTTTTACTGCTGACGCCAGGGGACGTGTGAAAACGAAAAAGAGACCCTCAGCATCGTCTAATATTCTCCGCTATATCTGGGGATCCGCGCTGGCGACGATTTTTTTAACCACCATTCTCTCCTTCTGGCTGCTTTCCGGCTCATGGGAAACGTGGAAAAGCGCGTATAACAATGTTATCCAGTTCGATATTTTCTACCGGGTACTACAGGTCTCTAATGACCTGGCCGGTGAGCGCGCCTTCGTTAACGAGCTGATATTAAGTTCACCTGAAGATAAAGAGTCGCGCTGGCAGGTGCTGGTCGCTCATCGCGACATCACCGACCGTGACATGCAGAAGATCCCGAAAAACCTACTCTCTCCGGCGCTGATGAGCGAAATGATGCAGCAGCTGGATCATTCCCGGCGCGTTGCCAACGGCTTTCGTACCGAGGTGCTGAGCGACCCGAAGCTCGCCGACCAGGCGATTCACGATATGGGGGTGGCAACGGATTTCTATCATAAGGCGCTGTTCAAGCGCACCAATGAGTTTCTGCTGCTGCAGCCCAGTGCGCTGGGGCCCATTCTGCGCGCGCTGGCGTTGGGCGAGTTGCGCGATGCTGCGGGCCGACTCGGTCCGCAGGTGCTGATTCCGCTGGCCACACACACGCCGATACCGCAAGCCAACCGGGAAGGATTGATTCGCGGTATCGAACGGATTAATACCGCGTGGTGGCTGCTGCAAACGCAGGGAGATGAGGTCGCCTGGCTTCCCCACTTCCAGAGAACGCTGGAAAACACGCTCCGGGACTTTGAACACCAAGGGATTGCGCTAATCAATCGGTTAAGCGCGGAGAGCGACAGCGGTAAGCCCTACAGCGTGAGCGCCGAACAGTTTGCCGTCGCCTATCACGCCAGCCTCGGTTCGTTTGACAATCTCCTGAACACCTATATGACCGGAGTTAAGGAGCACTACACTGCCGTTGAACATCGGGCCTTAAAGAATTTCCTGTTACGGCTGGTCGTGCTTGGGCTGGTGTATGCCCTGACCATTGCGCTGATTTTCTATATTCGCTCTCGCGTTTTACGCCCCATTGTGCGCTTAAATGAGCTCGCCGCGGCGCTAATTGCCGGAAAACAGCTCCATGTCCAAATCGATGACGATACGGCAGAAGAGGTGCAGGGCCTGTTTTCATCCCTGGGTACCCTCGGGAAAAAGCTCCGTGAAGATGCCCGCATCAGCCGCCAGTACCAGCGCCAGTCGGAAGAGGATCCGCTGACCCATCTGTTTAATCGCCGGGCATTTAGCACCCGGGCTGATGCGCTATTAAGTCAGTCCAGCGAGGCGCTTCCGGCCTGGTTAGTGATGCTCGACGTTGACCGCTTTAAGTCGATAAATGATAACTGGGGACACCCAATGGGTGACGAGGTGCTGGTTGCCCTTGCCAAAACCCTGAACAGGTTGAGCCGTCCGGAAGATGTGGTAGGCCGCCTCGGCGGAGAAGAGTTCGCGGTCCTGTTTCTGGCCGCTTCGTCAGACGAAGTCGCCAGCTATACCGCACGGATTCAGCAGGAAATCCGCAAGCTGACCTTCCATACGACTGGCGATATCACCTTTAAGATCACCGCCAGTTTCGGGGTATCCAAAGGCTGGCAGTGCCCGCTGCCGGAGCTGATGTCGCGGGCCGATAGCGAGCTGTATCACGCCAAGAACAGCGGGCGTGACCGGATTTGCGGTCTCTCCTGAGTTCACCGGCGCCAGCGTACCTTGCCATTTTCATCATGCTGTCGTTTAACAGCGCGAAGAGATAACCCTGATATCGCTTCAGGGTTATCTCTTCATTCGCTTAGTGCTTCTTACGGTTACGGCGCATGTCTATCGTCACCGCCGCAACAATAATAATCCCTTTGATAATATCCTGAACGTAAGCATCGACGCCGACGAAGGTGAAGCCGCTTTTGATTAAGCCGAGGATCATCGCACCAATCAGTGTGCCGGTGATGCGGCCGACGCCGCCCATCAGGCTGCTGCCGCCGATAACGGCCGCTGCGATAGCGTCCAGTTCGTAGGACATCCCCATACTGGACTGCCCGCTGCTGACGCGCGCCGCCAGCACAACCCCGGCCAGCCCCGACAGCGCGCCGGCGATGGTGTAGACGATAACCAGATACTTATTCACATTGATGCCGGACACTTTTGCCGAGGTCATGTTGCCGCCGATGGCGTAAACATATTTCCCGTAGCGAGTGTGTTTCAGCGCAATGTGAAACAGAGCGGCAATCACGAAGAAAATAATCACCGGCATCGCCCCCTGACCAATCGACGTAAAGCTGTCGGACAAGAAGCTGATGGGATTTCCCTGGGTGTAATATTGCGCCAGGCCGCGGGCGGAGACCATCATCCCGAGGGTGGCGATAAACGGTGGGATCCCGGTACGGGTGACCAAAAAGCCGTTGGTTAATCCGCAGATCAGCCCGACGCCAATTCCGGCGCAAATGGGAATGACCGCCGGCAGGTTAACCAGCGACGGGAACATCGGCGACAGGCTATCCGAGGTTTGCGCCAGGCTTGCCGCTACCACCGCGGCAAGGGCAATGACCGATCCGGAGGAGAGGTCAATCCCGGTGGTGATAATGACCTGCGTGACGCCGACGGCGATAATCCCGATAATGGCGACCTGCAGGACAATCAACACCAGGCGGTTAGTGTTCATCAGGAAAGACTGGTCGCGGACAAACCAGCCGGCAATTTCAAATGTCAGGGCGATGACCACCATAACAATAAAGATACCGGTATCTTTCGGTAATTTATGCCGTAAATTACCGAAGAAAGAGGATCGCTCATTTGCAGCTGTTGCGGTCAGTTTCATATTGCTCATTCTCTACACCTCAGTGGGATGCCAACGACAAAATGGTTTCCTGATCGGCCTCGTCTTTGTCGAGGATGCCGGTAATACGTCCTTCGTGCATGACCATAACGCGATCGCTCATGCCCAGAATTTCCGGCAGTTCAGAAGAGACCATAATCACTGCGACGCCACGGTTCGCCAGTTCGCTAATCAGATGATAAATTTCAGCCTTCGCCCCCACGTCAATCCCGCGAGTTGGTTCATCAAGAATTAATATTTTGGGCTGCGCTAAAAGCCAGCGGGCAATTAAGACCTTTTGCTGATTACCGCCGCTCAGGTTATTAATAATCTGATCCATGGTCGGGGTTTTAATATTCAGACGCCGGATCTGTTCCATACAGTCTTCCGCCATCTTCATATGTTTGACAAACCCGCTCTTGCCGATATATTCCGGCATATTGACGATGCTCATGTTTTCCATCACCGAAAGCACGAGGAACAGTCCGGACTTTTTGCGGTCTTCGGTCAGCAGCGCCATCCCTTTTTCGATGGCCACGGAAGGCGAGTCGATCGTCACCGGCTGGCCGTCAATCAGGACTTCGCCACTGTCAAAGCGCTCCATCCCGAACAGGCTCTCCATCACTTCGCTGCGCCCGGCGCCGACCAGGCCCGCAACGCCGAGAATTTCACCGCGACGGACGCTGAAATTCACCTCCTCGAAATAGCCTTTGCGCGACAGATTGCGGACCGTCAATACCTCTTCGCCAATCGTATTATTGAATTTCGGGAACAGCTGAGTTAATTCGCGGCCCACCATCTGGGTAATAAGCGACTGACGAGTAAATTCGCCCGTCTGCCGACTGCCCACCCAGGTCCCGTCGCGAAAGACGCTAATTTCATCGGTAATCGCGAAAATCTCATCCATCTTGTGGCTGATATAAATAATGGCTTTACCCTGCTCGCGTAAATCGCGAATGATGGTGAACAGGTGAGCCACTTCACTTTCCGTCAGCGCCGAGGTGGGTTCATCCATAATGACAATATCCGCGTTCCACGATACCGCTTTGGCTATTTCCACCATTTGCTGGGCGGCAATGCTAAGATCGCCCACCAGGCGGTCGGCGGATAAACGGATATTCAGTTTATTGAGCAGTGTCTGAGTCTGGCGGGCCAACTGTCGATGATCGACAAAGCCGTATTTCATCGGCTCGCGCCCCAGCCAGATATTTTCTGCCACCGTCATATGCGGCACCAGGTTCAGCTCCTGATGGATCATGGAGATCCCCGCGCGCAGCGCATCCATCGTATCCTGGAACTGCACCGGTTCGCCCTTCACCCGGATCGCGCCCTTATCGGGACGGTAAATCCCGATAAGGCACTTCATTAACGTCGACTTTCCCGCGCCATTTTCCCCCATCAGGGCGTGCACCGTCCCCGGGCGCACGCGTAATGAGACATTATCGAGCGCCTTCACGCCAGGAAAGAACTTACTGATACCTTCGGCTTCAAGTGCAAAAGCGTTCATACATCCCCCTCCGTACCGCTGAGCCAGAAATGATTATTTTTGATTACGGCTGACAAATTCAGACATATTCTCTTTGGTAATCAGCTGGTAAGGGACATCGATGACTTTTTCGACTTTTTCCCCGTTAGCCAGTTTGACGGCCGCATCCACCGCCCCTTCCCCCTGCCCTTTAGCATCCTGGAAAATGGTGGCGATCATCTTGCCGTTTTTCAGCATCTGCAGAGCGTCAGGGGTCCCATCGACACCGGCAATCAGAATGTGCTTCGGGTTGCTTCCCAGCGCCTGCAGCGCGCCAATCGCCATTTCATCGTTATTGGAGGCGATCGCCTGAATATCTTCCCCGCTGGTCATCCAGTTACTCACCACATCCACGGCATCGTTACGCATGAATTTCGCCGTCTGCTTCTGGACGATCTTGATATCCGGGTATTTCGCGACGACTTCTTCCACGCCTTTGGTGCGATCGCGGGTTGACTCGTTCGCCAGGTCACCCAGCAGAATCGCCACGTTGCCTTTGCCGTTCATCGCCTTCGCCAGCGCTTCCATCTGCAGACGGCCGGCCAGTACCGAATCCGAACCAACGTAGGCCATTTTGTCGGTCAGCGTAATCTGCGGGCGGCGGTTCACGAAGACCAGCGGAATGCCGGCTTTGGTCGCCTGATCGATAATCGGCTTCACGGCATTGGTATCGACCGGGTTGACGATGATGGCATCGACGCCCTGACCAATAAAGTTTTGCACCTGCTGCAGCTGCTGCGCGACATCACCCTTGGCATCCTCAACCTGCGATTTCACCCCCTCTTTTTGCATCTCTTTTTGCATGGCGGTACGCAGGATAGTCAGGAAGTTGTCGTCGAAAAGCGCCATGGAAACGCCGACGGAGAGATCTTTTGCCATCACCGCAGCGGGCAACATACAGACTAACAAAGAGGCAACAATCGTTTTCTTGATGTTCATAGTTGTTCCTTGGGGTTCAGTGATATGCCAGTTCATTGAGATGAAATGAAAAATTCATTTCGTAAATGCGTCTTGCTGCTAGCTGCCGGATCGCCGGCCAAAAGTCTCGCTTCTGACCGCGCTGTTTTTGCACATGTTTAGCAAAACCACCTAATCCAGTGGTTTTTTAGTGAATTATTAAAACAGCAGTTCATAAATCATACGATTTATCACCCGGTCAATTTCAGACGTTTTGTTTCATTAACAACTCACATGAAACTTTTATAATTAAATAACTGAAATGAAAATTTTAAAACTACCTGGCAACAAAACTTTGACAGATATCTAACATTGCGGCATAAACGCGCAAAAAATGAGAGGCGCTCAGCAGTTTGCAGACAAGTCACCGGCCTGACGCTGGCAATCCGCCAGAGAAGATTTTCCGCCTTAAAAAGAGGGGGATTTGAAACGTCAGCGGCATTTTCCGACGTCTGAGATCGCGCGAGCGCTTGTTATTGCCCATGGTCGCGGCATGACGGGGGCGATAAAAGAGGCGCTAAAGGCCCGCCCGCAGAGGATGAAATATATTGCGGGCACGGGGCAGCATGGCGGGTGGATGACCAAAATCACATCCAGCACGATCGGATGAGGGGTGTCGATGGGGAGATGGTTGAAACCGGGTCATTGCACTCGGCCCCGGCCACCAAAACGCAAAATAGTGACAAAGGCCGCCCCTCACGTGGCCGCAGCATAACGTGAGAACGGCGGCTCTATACAGGCAAAGCTAGTCCGTGACTTTCAAAGCCAGCTCATAGGCACTGGTTTTTCCTTCATCGCGTGCGCCGCCCATCTGATACACGCGGACGGTATATTTTCCGTTGGTTGCCAGGCGCTGCTCAAAAGCACCTTCTGTCATCGAGCCATTAAAAATGGTTTCGTTCGCGGGGTTGATCACGTTGAAATAAGGATGAGGCCATTTGCTCTTCAGGGTGACGTGCATTAGCTGACCCGCTTTTGCCACCAGCGTGTAATCTTTCACATCGGCGCCGCTCAGGGCATTTGTAATGGTGGTTCCGCTGGTGCCTTTATCGAAATGAACCGGGATCGTGTTTATCTTATAACCCGCCATGACAGATAATGGTGCCAATAAACAACCTGCACAGATCAAGCTACCAACAATTAACTTTAAATTTTTCATTTAATTAACACCTTATGTTTTTATATCTGGTGTTATAGCACATAAGGTATTCCAGAAAAATTTCAGGAAATAGATTGAAACGATTTCACCGTCATCTCGCGATGAAGTAAATCACTATAGATAGCGGTTAATATCCCACCGGGGCGAAACTCTTTCTTTATCCACTGCGTCACCTGTCCACTGGCCGCGTGCTGGGTCGCCAGCAGCATTCCTGAATCCTGGCGAGGGTTATGAATCTGGCGGGTAATCAGCCGGTTTTCCGCCATGGCCTCACGAACCATATAATCCGGCAGAAAACCAATGCCTTCACCGAGGATCTGGCACTGGCATTTGGTATTAAAGTCCGGCACCAGAATCGCCTCCTGCCCGTGCAGTAACCAACCCACTTTCTTATTAATCGTGCTGGCGGTGTCCTCCACCATAATATTGGGGTAAAGCCGTAGCTGGCTTTCTGCTATCGGTTCCGGCATAAACGCCAGCGGATGATCCGGAGCAATGGCGAAGACCCAACGAATGGCGCCAATTTCAGTGTAGTCAATGCCGCCACCGTCGAGCAGCGTATCCGGTGCGCCAATCGCGATATTAGCCTGCTGATTAATCATCGAATCCCAGACGCCGTTATACACCTCCGTGGTAACGGTAATTTGGCAGGTTGGAAACTGTTTTTTGAGCACCTGCAACAGACGCGCCGTATGTCGCGGCGTATAAAGCAGCTGGTTGATGCAGATACGGACCCGGGCCTCAATGCCCTGGGCGATGGTATCGATGCTGCGCTTGATGGCGTGGAAATCATTGAGTAAATCCGTGGCCTTACGGAAAAGATAGTAGCCGGACTCCGTCAGCTCGATGCTACGGGTATTGCGGGTAAACAGCACCACGTCCAGCCCCGTTTCCATGCGCTTGATGGTGTAGCTGATGGCTGATGTCGTTAGCCCCAGCTCGTCTGCAGCTTTGCTGAAACTACCAAAGCGCGCCGCCGTGGTAAACGCCAGCAGATTTTCTTCAGTAAAAATTGAGTTCATTCGCCCGCTCCTGCTTTCGTCAACCGCCCATTAGCCCTACCCTGCAATCGACTCTATTTCCTGTCCCTGTCATCGGGCAATCATTTTTGAATATCTTTTAACACCATGCGCAGGGTCCGCCCGCGCGGGCCGCGAAATTCTCCGCGGCGCCATGGTTCAACGCGGGCTTTTTGAGGTTGCCTCGCTCAGTTTTCGACCGGTATATTCGGAAATCAGCCCTACGCCGTTGCCGGCCAAAAAACCCAGCAGCGTCACCGGCCAGTTCATCCCGGAGGCGAAAAACAGCGTCATGCCAAGAAAACCGCCGGGAATAAACGCGGTGAGGGAAAAGCGCCCTTGCCAGACAATCACCGCGGAGAACGGCACCGTGGTGATAACGCTGGCCCAGAAGGATGACATTCCGGTGGCCGCAGTAAGTCCACCCGCAGCCATTGCCGCCAGAAATGCCCAGACGACGCCGGTGTAGTTAACAAAAAGACTCTTCACAAACCCCTCTTTACCGCCGCCTGCCGCATAAAAACTGCAAAAGGCGACAAAGCCGATCGTGCCCAGCAATCCCCAGCTCGGATCAAGCCCAACCTGCGAGGAGATCAGCTGCCAGATCCCGGCACAAAGGCCGACAGTAATCCCCGTTGCGGTGAGTCCGTTCATCTCTTCCCCCTCGTGATATTGGTCGTGGAAATGGGTTTCGTTCGGGAACTATATAGAAATAATCCCTTCTTGAATTACGGGAAATCGCATGCAAGAAACAAACATTGCACTGCCGCACAGTCTGCATCCATTATTAAAAAATATTCAACAATCAGTGGGGTTATCGCGAATAAAATTTAAGCGGGTTCTTTTATCTATTTTTGGTTGCTATGCTCAAGCCATCAAATAGTTTCAGCCGCAACAACAGGAGCAAGATGATGACCACGGAAAATATTAGTGCTGAATATCTTTTGGCCGCGGAGCAAGGTGATGTCGAACAATTAAAAGCCTGTTTAGCGCGCGGCGTCGATATTAATGTCAGCAATCGCCAGGGGCGAACCGCTATTACTCTGGCCAGCCTGAATAAACATTATGCCTGCGTTTCTGTACTCATTGCCGCTGGTGTCGATATTGATAAGCAGGACCAGACCTGTTTTAACCCGTTCTTACTGAGCTGCCTGAATAATGACGTCGAGCTGCTGCGCTTAATTTTGCCAGCTAAACCTGACCTTGCGCGTTTAAGCCGTTTCGGCGGCGTCGGTCTGACGCCGGCCTGCGAAAAAGGCCATCTTGAGATCGTTAAAATTCTGCTGACCGAAACCGATATTAACGTCAACCACACCAACTTTGTCGGCTGGACACCGCTGCTGGAAGCGATTGTCTTAAACGACGGCGGCGCAACGCAGCAAGCGATCGTTAAGCTGCTGCTGAACCACGGCGCCAATCCACATATGACCGATAAATATGGCAAATCGCCGCTGGAACTGGCATGGGATAAGGGCTTTGCTGAAATCGCCCACCTGCTGGTCGCCGCCGGTGCCTGAAGAAGGAGAATTGCCATCGACACCACCTCACGGCGGTGTGTGCAAGCGCTAACTGCGGATGAGAGCTTTCTCACTCAACGCGGCGGCGGACGGGTCGAGCAGGTCTTCTCGCGTGCGGTCAACCTGCTGATCCCCGATAAGCCAGGGCTCCTGACGCTGCTGTGCGCCGCATATGACAACGCGCCCAACAGCTGTAGGTTAGCACTCACCTACTTTGACAACCTGTTCCGGCCAGGGGAAAGCGTCCGGTTCACCGATTCAGGGATTTACATTGGCCATGATAAATGGATAGACATCCACCGCTGTGAGCGCTGGCAAATGCCAGGGGCCGTATTAAGCGCGGCAGCATTTACCCGGATAGCCTGGCGACGATGGCAAAACATTATCATTGAGCAACTGCATGAGGACGACACGTTATTTCTTTATCGCGGTGACAATCCGTTTTATAAAGCGATGGGGCGAGAATTACAGCATCGACGGGAAATATTATTTAATGCGCTTCGGCAAAATAAAAACATCAGTGCCGCCATTGCTAATATGCTCGGCCTGGGTATTGGCCTGACGCCCTCGGCGGATGATTACCTGGTAGGACTTAGCGTTATTTTATTTATTCATGGACACCCGGCCAATCAATACCGGAATGAATTTTTAGCGGCGCTGCAATGTGCCAGGCATAACACCACGCCGCTCAGCGCGATTACGCTGGAGGCAGCGATTAATCAGCGCTATCGCGAAAGTATCGCCGGGTTGATAAATATCATAATTAATCAACCCACAATCTTTTCTATTGAGGCAATTGCCGATATTAAAAATATTGGCTCAAGTTCCGGCAGCGACATGCTATTGGGCATGGCGGATGCCTGCGCGCTGAGCCAAACGTATGGAGGGAATTATGTCAGTTAAAATAGTCGTGAAGAAGAATACCTATTTTGATTCCGTCTCATTAATGTCGATATCCACCCGCGCCAATAAGATCGACGGCGTAGAGCAGGCATTTGTAGCGATGGCGACCGAAATGAACAAAGGGGTTCTGCATAACCTGGGACTGCTGACGCCGCAGCTGGAAGCGGCGAAAAACGGCGACCTGATGATCGTCATAAATGGCAAAGACGGCGCCGATAACGAGCAAATTCTGGCCGAGATCGAAGCGCTATTTAGCAAAAAAGCGGAAAGCGGCCAGCACGAAGCGCGCTATGCCACCCTCGCCAGCGCTAAAAAGCATCTTCCGGACAGCAATATGGCGGTTATCTCAGTCAACGGTCTGTTCGCCGCCCGCGAAGCACGACAGGCGTTACAAAGCGGCCTCAACGTGATGCTGTTTTCCGATAACGTCTCTCTCGAGGACGAACTGGCGCTGAAACAGCTGGCCCACGAGAAAGGTCTGCTGCTGATGGGGCCAGACTGCGGGACCGCCATCATTAACGGCACCGGTCTGTGCTTCGCGAATGCGGTACGTCGCGGCAACATTGGTATTATCGGCGCCTCTGGCACCGGTAGCCAGGAGCTGAGCGTGCGTATTCACGAGTTCGGCGGCGGCGTATCGCAGCTTATCGGTACCGGCGGTCGCGACCTGAGTGAAAAAATCGGCGGCATGATGATGCTCGATGCCCTTCAGATGCTGGAAGCGGATCCGCAAACGGAAATTATCGCCCTCGTCTCCAAGCCGCCTGCCCCGACAGTGGCGAAAAAAGTGCTGGAGCGCGCCCGCGCCTGCCGTAAACCGGTGGTCGTGTGCTTCCTGGGCCGCGCCGAACCAGCGGCCGACGAGCAAGGTCTGCAGTTTGCCCGCGGCACCAGAGCAGCGGCGCTGAAGGCGGTACTGCTGAGCGGCGTTAAGCAAGAAAATCTCGATTTACCCCCGCTGAACCCGGCATTGATTGCTGACGTGCGTGCGCAGCTCGCACCGCAGCAGAAATACATTCGCGGCCTGTTCTGCGGCGGTACTCTGTGCGACGAAACCATGTTCGCCGTCCTGGAAAAACACGCCGAAGTTTACAGCAACATTCAGCCGGATCCGGCTTATCGCCTGAGCGATATCAACCACAGCATCAAGCACACCTTCCTCGATTTCGGCGATGACGACTTCACCAATGGTAAGCCACACCCGATGATCGACCCCACCAACCGCATCAGCCGCCTGCTGCAGGAAGCGCGCGATCCTGAAGTTGCGGTGATCGTGATGGACTTCGTGCTGGGCTTTGGTTCGCACGACGATCCGGTCGGTTCGACGATCGAGGCGATCAAAGAGGCAAAAGCCATTGCCGCCGCCGATGGCCGTCGGCTGACGATCCTCGCTTACGTTTTAGGCACCGATATCGATACGCCATCACGGGAGCAACAGCGCCTGATGCTTAGCGAGGCAGGCGTCATTCTGGCCAACAGCAGTACCGAGACCGGCCTGCTGGCACGTGAACTTATCTGCAAAGGGGAGAACGCCTGATGAATCAGTCACTATTCAGCCAGCCGCTGAACGTTATTAACGTCGGGATCGCGATGTTCAGCGATGATCTGAAAAAACAGCATACGGCGGTGACTCAGCTCGACTGGACGCCGCCAGGCCAGGGCAATATGCGGGTGGTCAATGCCCTCGACGCGCTTGCCGATTCAGCGCTGGCGGATAAAATCGCCGCCGCCAACCAGCAGGCGCTGGAACGCATTATCCAGTCGCATCCGGTGCTGACGGGCTTCGACCAGGCCATCAACGTGGTGCCTGGGATGACGGAAAAAACCATTCTCCACGCCGGGCCGCCGGTCACGTGGGAAAAGATGTGCGGGGCGATGAAAGGTGCGGTCACCGGCGCGCTGGTATTTGAAGGGCTGGCAAAAGATCTTGCTGATGCCGCCGAACTGGCCGCTTCTGGTGAAATCACCTTCTCACCATGCCACGAGCATGACTGCGTCGGGTCCATGGCCGGCGTCACCTCCGCCTCCATGTTTATGCATATTGTCGAGAACAAAACCTACGGCAACATCGCTTATACCAACATGAGCGAGCAGATGGCGAAGATCCTGCGCATGGGGGCGAACGACCAGAGCGTTATCGACCGTCTGAACTGGATGCGTGACGTCCAGGGACCGATGCTGCGCGACGCCATGAAGGTGATTGGCGAAATCGATCTGCGCCTGATGCTGGCGCAGGCCCTGCATATGGGCGATGAGTGCCACAACCGCAACAATGCCGGCACCACGCTACTGATCCAGGCGCTGACGCCGGGCATTATTCAGGCCGGCTATCCGGTCGAACAACAGCGTGAAGTCTTTGAGTTCGTCGCCAGCAGCGACTATTTCTCCGGCCCGACGTGGATGGCAATGTGTAAAGCCGCGATGGATGCCGCCCATGGCATTGAGTACAGCACCGTTGTTACCACCATGGCGCGTAATGGCGTCGAGTTCGGCCTGCGAGTCAGCGGCTTGCCGGGAGAGTGGTTCACCGGCCCGGCACAGCAGGTTATTGGCCCGATGTTTGCCGGTTATAAGCCGGAGGATTCCGGTCTCGATATCGGCGATAGCGCGATTACCGAAACTTACGGCATTGGCGGGTTCGCTATGGCAACGGCGCCGGCCATCGTCGCACTGGTTGGCGGAACGGTGGACGAGGCCATCGATTTCTCCCGCCAGATGCGTGAGATCACCCTCGGTGAAAACCCGAACGTCACTATCCCGCTGCTCGGGTTTATGGGGGTACCGACCGCTATCGATATTACCCGCGTCGGCAGCAGCGGTATCCTGCCGGTGATCAATACCGCCATCGCCCACAAAGATGCAGGCATCGGTATGATCGGCGCCGGTATCGTCCACCCGCCGTTTGCCTGCTTTGAAAAGGCGATTTTGCGCTGGGTCGAACGTTACGGCGCTTAACAAAATCCCCGGCCGGCGGCGAAAGCGCTCTGGCCGGGCTGCCCGTGCAATAAATCGGATAACAATAACTCCATTACCTTCTGTACCGGGAACCTACACGATGAAAGAACTTGTGGTCGTTGCCATTGGCGGCAACAGTATCATCAAAGATAACGCCAGCCAGTCAATCGAACATCAGGCTGAAGCGGTGAAGGCCGTGGCGGATACGGTGCTGGCCATGCTGGCGTCGGACTACAATCTTGTCCTGACCCACGGCAACGGGCCGCAGGTCGGGCTGGATTTACGCCGCGCTGAAATCGCTCATGAGTGCGAAGGTCTGCCGTTGACGCCGCTGGCCAACTGCGTTGCCGATACCCAGGGTGGAATCGGCTATCTGATTCAGCAGGCGTTAAATAACCGTCTGGCCCACCGCGGCGAACAAAAAGCGGTGACCGTCGTTACTCAGGTCGAAGTAGATAAAAATGACCCCGGCTTTACCCACCCGACGAAACCGATTGGCGCATTTTTTAGCGAAGCCCAGCGCGATGATCTCCGGCAGAGGCATCCGGACTGGCACTTCGTCGAAGATGCCGGGCGTGGCTATCGGCGGGTGGTCGCCTCGCCGGAGCCAAAGCGCATCGTGGAAGCCGAAGCTATTAAAGCGCTGACCCGGCAAGGGTTTGTGGTGATCGGCGCTGGCGGCGGCGGCATCCCGGTAGTCCGCAGCGCGCAGGGGGATTATCAGAGCGTTGATGCGGTGATTGATAAGGATCTCTCAACCGCGCTGCTGGCACGGGAGATTCACGCCGATATTCTGGCTATCACCACCGGCGTTGAAAAAGTGTGCATTCACTTTGGACAACCTCGGCAGCAGGCGCTGGGGACGGTCAATATCAGCGACATGACCCGCTATATGCAGGAAGGCCACTTTCCGGCCGGCAGCATGTTACCCAAAATTGTCGCCAGCCTCGCGTTTTTAAAGCACGGCGGCAAGCGGGTGATTATCACCACCCCAGAGTGCTTACCCGCAGCGCTACGCGGGGAGACCGGCACCCATCTTGTGCACGACTGAGCAAATAAAGAACAAAGAAAAAGGAAGATCCATGAATAAAGACAATAGCCGTCGCGAATTTCTCAGCCAGAGCGGAAAAATGGTCACCGCCGCCGCCCTGTTTGCCGCCGCCGCTCCCGTCGTTTACGCCGGCGAGCGCTCGATATCCACGACGTCCTGCGACAACCACAAGGTCATCAGCCCCGACGACACGCACTACTATCTCGATAATGTCCTGCTGGAAAGCGGTTTTGAGTATGAAAATGGCGTCGTGGTACACACTCGCACCGAGCGGCAAACCCTCGAGATTGCCGACGGTAAAATCATCGCGCTACACAACAATCAGAGCCACCCTGATGCCTCCCTGCCCCGCTATGATGCCGGCGGTAAGCTGATGCTCCCGGCGATGCGCGATATGCATATCCATCTGGATAAAACCTTTTACGGCGGCCCGTGGCGTTCACTCAACCGTCCGGCGGGCACCACGATTCAGGACATGATTAAGCTTGAGCAGAAGCTGCTGCCTGAGCTCCAGCCGTATACCCGCCAGCATGCCGAAAAACTGATCGACCTGCTCCAGTCAAAAGGGTCAACGATAGCCCGCAGTCACTGCAATATCGAACCCACCTCCGGGTTGAAAAACCTCGAAAATCTGCAGGCGGTCCTGGCGCACCGCCAGCCGGGTTTCGCGTGCGAGATTGTCGCTTTTCCGCAGCACGGACTCCTGCTCTCAAAATCAGAACCGCTGGTACGTGAAGCGATGCAGGCCGGCGCGCACTACGTCGGTGGTCTCGACCCGACTAACGTTGATGGAGCGATGGAGAAATCCCTCGATACCCTGTTTCAGATAGCGCTGGATTATAACAAAGGGGTCGATATTCACCTGCACGAAACCAGCCCAGCGGGCGTCGCGGCGATAAACTATATGGTGGAAACCGTAGAGAAAACCCCGGCGCTAAAAGGCAAGCTGACTATCAGTCATGCTTTTGCGCTGGCGACATTGAACGAACAGCAGGTTGATGCCATTGCCAGCCGCATGGCGGCCCAGCAAATCACCATCGCCTCCACCGTGCCGATCGGTACCTTGCACATGCCGCTGCAGCAGCTGCGGGATCAAGGGGTATTTGTAATGACCGGCACCGACAGTGTGATTGACCATTGGTCGCCATACGGCCTGGGCGACATGCTGGAAAAAGCCAATCTCTACGCCCAGCTCTATATCCGCCCCAACGAACAGACCCTTTCGCGTTCGCTGGCAATTGCCACCGGCAACGTACTGCCGCTCAACGATAAAGGCCAGCGCGTCTGGCCGAAAGAGCAGGATGAGGCCAGCTTTGTGCTGGTCGATGCCTCCTGCTCCGCCGAAGCGGTGGCACGCATTTCACCGCGTACCGCGACCTTCCACAAAGGCAAGATGGTGTGGGGCAGCGTCGGCGCCTGAGCATGAGATAATCCCCCCGGCAAAGCGGCGCTTTCGCCCGGCGGCGCTACGCTTGCACGGGCCTACAGGCCAAATGTGGTCAGTAGGCCAAATGCGATCGGTAAGCCGAATACGGTCGGTAGGCTGAATGCAGGCAATAGGCCGAATGTGGGCGGCAGGACGAATACGGTCAGTCGGCCGGGTAAGGCGCAGTGCTTTCGCCCGGCGGCGCTACGCTTGCACGGGCCTACAGGCCGAATGTGGTCAGTAGGCCAAATGCGATCGGTAAGCCGAATACGGTCGGTAGGCTGAATGCAGGCAATAGGCCGAATGTGGGCGGCAGGACGAATACGGTCAGCAGGCCGGGTAAGGCGCCGTGCTTTCGCCCGGCGGCGCTACGCTTGCACGGGCCTACAGGCCGAATGTGGTCGGTAGGCCAAATGCGATCGGTAAGCCGAATACGGTCGGCAGGACGAATACGGTCGGTAGGCCGGGTAAGGCGCAGCCGCCACCCGGCAAATAAATGCAAAACCCCGACAAGCCGGGGTTTTGCATTTGACGAAGCGCGGTTATTTCTGCGGACGCATCGCCGGGAACAAGATCACGTCGCGAATGGTGTGGCTGTTGGTAAACAGCATCACCATCCGGTCAATCCCAATACCCAGACCGGCGGTCGGCGGCAGACCATATTCCAGCGCGGTGACGTAGTCTTCGTCGTAGAACATCGCTTCGTCATCCCCGGCGGCTTTCGCATTCACCTGGTCCTGGAAGCGCTGCGCCTGGTCTTCCGCGTCATTCAGCTCGCTGAAGCCGTTACCGATTTCACGGCCGCCGATAAAGAACTCAAAGCGGTCGGTAATTTCCGGATTCACGTCATTACGGCGCGCCAGCGGAGAGACTTCCGCCGGGTATTCGGTGATAAAGGTCGGCTGAATCAGGTGCGCTTCCGCCACTTCATCAAAGATTTCCGTGACGATACGACCCAGGCCCCAGCTCTTCTCAACGTGAATGCCGATGGACTCCGCAAGGGCTTTCGCTGCGTCGAAGTTATCGAGATCCGCCATCTCAGTCTGCGGACGGTATTTCTTGATAGCCTCACGCATGGTCAGCTTTTCAAACGGTTTGCCGAAGTCGAAGATCTGGTCGCCATATGGGACTTCCGTTTTACCCAACACGGTCTGCGCCAGGGTGCGGAACAGGGATTCGGTCAGTTCGATCAGATCCTTGTAATCCGCATACGCCATATAGAGTTCCATCATGGTGAACTCTGGGTTATGACGTACGGAGATGCCTTCGTTACGGAAGTTACGGTTAATTTCGAACACACGTTCGAAGCCGCCCACAACCAGACGCTTGAGATACAGCTCCGGCGCGATACGCAGGTACATATCCATATCCAGCGCATTGTGATGGGTGATGAACGGACGGGCAGACGCGCCGCCGGGGATCACCTGCATCATCGGGGTTTCGACTTCCATAAAGCCGCGGCCCACCATGAACTGGCGCATCGTCGCGAGGATCTGCGAACGGACTTTAAACGTGCGTCGGGATTCGTCATTGGCGATCAGATCCAGGTAGCGCTGACGATAACGGACTTCCTGATCCTGCAGACCGTGGAATTTGTCCGGCAGCGGGCGCAGCGCTTTGGTCAGCAGACGCAGCTCAGTGCAGTGGATAGAAAGCTCGCCGGTTTGGGTTTTAAACAGCTTACCGCGGGCGGCAATAATGTCGCCAAGGTCCCACTTTTTAAACTGTTCGTTGTAGACGCCTTCCGGCAGATCGTCGCGCGCGACGTACAGCTGAATACGGCCGCCGACGTCCTGCAGAGTGACGAAAGAGGCTTTCCCCATGATGCGACGGGTCATCATACGACCAGCAACAGAGACTTCAACGTTCAAGGAGCTGAGTGCTTCATTATCCTTGTCATCGAATTCAGTGTGCAATTGGTCAGAGGTATGGTCACGACGAAAATCATTCGGGAACGGGATCCCCTGCTCACGAAGCTGAGCCAGCTTTTCACGACGGGCTTTCAGTTCATTATTAAGGTCAATTGCCTCATCGGCACTTTGTGCTTGTTGTTCAGACATGTTGGTTCCTCATAACCCTGCTTTCAAACTTGCTTCGGTAAATTGCGCCAGGCCACTATCCAGCGCAGCCTGGTCAGTGCGGGTCTCTACACCAGTGCGCGGCCGATCGTTGACGTTATTGCCAAAGACCGAACGATAGAATCTTAACGAACCTGACCTTACTTAAGGCTGATCTCACTCAGTGATAGCCAAACTAAAGTTTTTTTCATTGATGGCTTGCCATCTATCCAGAATATCCTCCTCCTGACAGCTAAACGATGCAAGGAGCAGACTGACGCCAGCTCCGGGAAATTCCCCGGTCGCGCTGCGCTGACCGGGACGATGGGTTCGTACCGAGCCGGACGGGCGCTACGCGCCCCCTCCGGGGAGTTCACCGGTTGCGGCGCGGCGCTTGCCGACGCTGCAGGCGGCAGCGAAGGCCAGGATGACAATCACCGTTACGCAGCCCAGCGTCCACTCCCCCATCTGGGAGAAGAAATGCTGATACGCGGCGATTGCCGTTTCGCTGATCTGCGACTCGGTGGTCTGCTGCGCGACGATACCCGCCAGCCAGTTGGCCACCGCTCCGGTCGCCAGCATATAAATCCCGGTCAGCACCCCGGTCACGCCCGGCATATTCAGGCGAGTGATCTGCGCCATCGCCACCGGGTCGATAAACAGCTCGGCAAAGCCCATCAGCGCCAGTCCGCCGACCATCAGCCCCATCGAGGCCTGTCCATCGACGGCGCCATGACGTGCGTTCAGGGCCAGCACAATGAAGCCGCAGCCCATCAGCACCAGGCCAAAAGCAAATTTCAGCCAGACGCGAAGCACCGATCGCGTGCTGCCTTCCGGACGCATCAGCCAGGCCAGCGCCACGCCTGCCGCCATCACGGCGACGGCATTCACCGACTGGAAGAGAGCCGTCGGCACCTCAATGGTGAACAGCCGGCGGTTAACAAAGCGATCGATAAACAGGCTGATAGAGCTGCCGCCCTGCTGCGCCAGAACCCAGAACAGCGTGCCGGTCAGCATCAGCAGTACGATTTGCCACAGCGCGCGACGGTGCTGCGGGGAGTTCACCATAATGCGCGCCACCATTTGGGCGGCGAAGACGCAGACAACAGCCAGCAGATAGCCCGACCAGTTGTTTTCCAGCAGCAGCGTGAAGAACACCGGCGCCACGCAGAGCATAACCACCAGCCAGCCCCAGGTCGGCAGCACAAATTTCACCGCGCACAGCGCCTGTTTGTCGACGCCGCGGGTGTGGCTGAAGTGGCGATGGCCGCTGAGGAAAATCAGCAGCCCGATAAACATGCCGATCCCCGCCAGCGCAAAACCGATATGCCAGCCATACCACTGCGCCGCCAGCCCGCAGGCGATGGGCGCCGCGATCGAGCCGACGTTCCCGGCGGCATACAGCAGCGAGAAACCGCCGTCGCGGCGATGGTCGTCAACGGCGTAGAGCTCGCCCAGCAGGCAGCTGATGTTGGATTTGAACAGGCCGTAGCCGCAGATAATGATCGCCAGCGCGAGGTACAGACTCCAGGTTGCATCAGATTCAACGCCCAGCACGACGTGGCCGAGCGTCATCAACAGCGCGCCGGCAATGACCGCCGTGCGATTGCCGAGCAGGCGGTCGGCAAGCCAGCCGCCGAGAATGGGGGTAACGTACACCAGGGAAGCGTAAGCGCTGAACAGACTGATGGCGTGGCTGTCATCAAAGCCAAGCTGATGGGTGAGGTAGAGGATGAGTAAGGCACGCATGCCGTAAAAGCTGAAATATTCCCAGATTTGGATCGCTACGATGTAATAGATCGCGCGCGGTTGTGAGGGTGTTTTCATGAGGTCTCCTGCAGCGTGAAAAAGGGAAGTGGCACGCCACTTCCCCTGGAGCTTCAATTACTTGTTGTTTTCTTCTTTCAGCACTTTAACGGTGTAGCGACCATCCGCCTGACGATATGCGCCGTGGATATCGGTTTCGAAGCCCGGGTAGTGGGCGCCGATTTCGCACAGCATCTGCAGGAACTCCAGCACCGGACGGCTCTCTTCGGTGATCATTTCACCCGGCATGACCAGCGGAACTCCCGGAGGATACGGCAGGATCATGTTGGCGTTGACGCGGCCCACCATCTCTTCGAGATAGACCTCTTCAGTCTGACCGTGCAGCTCTTTCTGGAACGCGGCGTACGGCGTGATCATCATGGTCGGCAGCACTTCGAAAGCGCGGAACATCAGATCCGGCAGGTTGTGATGCGCAATCAGTTTGTGAATGTTCTGCGCCAGTTCCTGAACACGCATGTTTTCATAGAACTCCGGATCTTCACGATACAGAGACGGCAGCATGTTTTTCACGCGCAGGTTCAGGTCGAAAGCACGTTTAAAGTCGGTCAGCGCGCGCAGCAGGCTCAGCGCTTTGGTTTTGTCGATACCGATGCTGAACAGGAACAGCAGGTTGTACGGACCGGTTTTCTCCACCACGATGCCGTGTTCGTCGAGGTATTTCGCCACGATGCTGGCCGGAATACCGAACTCATCCATGGTACCGTCTTTCTTCATCCCCGGAGTCAGCAGGGTGACTTTGATCGGGTCGAGGTACATGTGTTCGTTATCGATGTTTTTGAAACCGTGCCATGCGCTATCGGAACGCAGCGGCCAGCATTCCGGGCCATCGATATGTTCCGGCTGCCAGACGTCGAAGAACCAGCCTTCGGATTCGCCTTTCAGACGTTTGATCTCTTTACGGAACTTAATAGAACGTTCGATAGAGCCATCGATCAGACGTTTACCGGCATTACCTTTCATCATCGCCGCGGCAGTTTCCGTCGAAGCAACCACGCCGTAGTGCGGAGAGGTGGTGGTGTGCATCATGTAGGCTTCGTTAAAGGTCTCTTCGTTAACATCGCCTTTAACGTGAATCATCGAAGCCTGAGAGAACGCCGCCAGCAGTTTGTGCGTGGACTGGGTTTCATAAATCACTTTCCCTTCCACACGGCCACCGCTCATCCCGCATTTACCGGCATAGATTGGCGAGAAGTTGGTGTAAGGCACCCACGCGGAGTCAAAGTGGATAGATTTCACATCCAGCGTTTTCTTGATGAAGTCGGTGTTATACAGCAGACCATCGTAAGTGGAGTTGGTGATAACCGCGTGCACCGGCCAGGTTGCGTTCGGCGTCTCTTTGACGCGTTTGGCGATAGTGGCGTGCTGGAATTCGCTCTGTGGAATACCGCCGAGGATGCCGTAGGCGTTACGGGTCGGACGGAAGTAAATCGGCGTAATGTCGCTCATCATCATCAGGTGAGTCAGCGATTTGTGGCAGTTACGGTCAATCAGCACGGTGCTGCCGGCAGGCGCAGAGTACATACCGACGATTTTGTTCGCCGTTGAGGTGCCGTTGGTCACCATGTAGCTGCGTTCGGCGTTAAAGACGCGCGCAATATACTCTTCCGCTTCTTTATGCGGGCCGCTGTGGTCCAGCAGGGAACCCAGTTCAGAAACCGAAATCGAGATATCGGATTTCATGGTGTTTGAACCAAAGAAATCATAGAAGATGCTGCCGACCGGGCTTTTCTGGAAGGCGGTACCGCCCATATGGCCTGGAGTACAGAAGGTGTATTTACCTTCACGCACATATTTGAACAGCGCTTTGGTCAGCGGCGGCAGAATGGTATCGATGTATTCATCGGTGTTCTGTTTGATTTTATCGGCGATGTCGTCGGCCGCACCCAGCGCATATTCGAAGAAACGCACCTGCATGCGCAGATCGTTCAGGCTGACGTCCAGCGTGGAGTAGGTGTTAGCGAAAGCGTACAGCGGCATATATTCGTTCAGCTTGCTGATCTCTTCGCACAGTTCAAGATTGTATTTATCCCAGTCGAAGATCACGCCGCACAGACGGGCATTGTTTTCGATCAGTTTCAGTAAATCTTCGCGGTCGTTCGGATAGACAATACGGAAGTCCAGGCGTTCAAGGGCGCGATGCAGTTCACGGATAGGCTCTTCTTTAAAGTAGACGCCCATGTGATTCATGATTGCGATAACGTTCATAGTCGAATCTCCAGATATGGAGAGCCCCTCCCGTCACGTGGTGACAGGTGCAGGAAGGAGCTCCAGGAAAAGGGGTTACGGATTAATGCGCGCTGGCGGCAGAGCTGTCAGTGGTGTCGTTTTCGTGCTGACGCTGATGCATTTTGCGACCGTAGAACATCAGGATAATCAGGCTGACGATAAAGGTACCGGCCAGTTCGAAGGAGCTTGCCCCCATCAGGGCGATGAAGCAGAACGCACAGCCCAGGACGGAGCAAATCAGGCTGACAAGGTTGCGAATGTTAATGCCTTCGAAGCGAATCAGGTCAACGCAGGAGTAGAAGTAAGGCAGCATGGTCAGCAGGACGGCGATACCGGTCAGTTCACCGAACAGGTCAGACGCTTTACCGCCGCTGGAGTTCATCAGGGTAATCAGCACCATCAGCGCGGTCATTTTCACCGCCGCCAGCAGCAGGCCTTTTTTCGGAATACCGTTGTTATCCACTTCACCATACACTTTCGGGAAGTTGCCATCGTTGGCGGCACGAACCCCGGCCTGACCAACCAGCATCATCCAGGAACCCAGAGAAGTCAGGCAGGCAAATGCGGTGAAAGCAGAGACTACCGGCGCAGCCCAGCCGCCAAGAATGGTTGAGGCGCTGATAGCGAACGGCGCGCCGGAGGCAGCCATCTGAGCCGCAGGATACATACCGGCGATAACCTGAGTCGCGGCGATATAAACCACGCCAGCCATCGCGGTTCCCAGCATGGTTGCCAGCGGAACGGTACGTTTCGGGTTTTTCACCATCCCGGTACTGACGGCGGCAGACTCAACGCCGACGAATGCCCACAGGCAGAGCAGAATACTTTTGATTACCGCATGGCTGTCTGGCGTGCTGGACGTGTTCCAGTTTGCCTGATAGGTCGCCGCATCAAACCAGTGCCAGCCGATAACCGCGGTCATCACCACCGGAATTAATACCAGCACCAGGCCAATGGTGGTCAGACGGCTTACCCAGGTACCGCCGAGCATATTCACGAAGGTGAATATCCAGACGATCGCAATACACGCGATACCGGCTGGAATCGGGTTATTCAGAATCGGGAAGAAAGTAGACAAATAAGAAACGGCGGTAATACCGATGGCCAGGTTACCAATCCAGTTGGCATGATAATAAAGGACGCCGGTCTGGAAACCGAATGCGGGAGATATTTCCCCGGCATACGCAATTGGGCCACCCTGCTGTGGGTTCTTGGTTGCCAGTCGGGCATAAACATAAGCCAGAGACATCGCACCAATAATAGAAATAACCCATCCCCAGATAGCAATACCACCGATGCTGGCGAGGTTCGCAGGTAATAATGCAATACCGCTCCCCATCATATTACCAGCGACGACGCCGGTACAGGCAAATAGCCCTATCTTCTTGGCAGAACTCATGTTTGCTTTTCTCCTAAGTTTATTTGGGAGGTACAGATCATGATATAGAACCTTTAATTGACCCGACCAACTGCCAACAAGATTACTGATTCAAAGAAGATAAGTCCTAAAGATAAAGTGAAATAACAACAAACATCAGACAAATGATATTTTGACCTTTTTCAATTAACATATCAGGATGACATGTTGATATCATAAAAAGATAAACATTGTTTAGTTACAGTCACTTGCAAGAAAGATGATGTGTTGAATTTGTGTTGTATTTCGCTATTCCGGCGTTAAATACATATAACAATCAGGGTGCTCATGAGAAACATAAATTTAACCTCACCATACTCAATATCCTGAGTATGGTGAGGGTTTACTTATTCTGAAGAGAGGAAATTATCGAGGTAAGGGACCACCCGGGTGACCGAGGTCTGGAATACTGCATTTTCAATCCAGTAAAAGGTGTTCTCGCCCGGGCGCAAATTAAATGCCGTCAGATAAGCATCCGCAGCTTCCCGGTTCTGCCCTTTCATCTCGTAGACTTTACCCAGCAGCACGTAATTCATCCACGACATCTCGAGGTCGATCCCGGTATTAATCGCGTTATACGCCTCATCGACTTTACCCTGGCCCAACAAATCCACTGTTTTAATTTGGTAAAATACCGCCGTATCTTTGATTCCCGGCATATCACCGACCCGGGTGATTTCAGCGTACAGCGCGTTGAGCTGCTCTTTATTTAACGGCTGCTGCGAATGACGTAATACATCCACCAGCGTTTTTTCCGCATAGGCGTAAGAAAAATCAGGCGAGTCTTTAATCACTTCATCGAGCAGCGCGCTGGCCTTACCTAAGGAGTCAACATCACCGTTCATTAATAACTGATGCGACTCGTAGAAATGCGTCAGCGCCGTGCTGTGCGACGGCTGATACTGTTTCAGCATCGTCTGCATGCGTTCCGACCACGGCTGCTTTAAGGCCTCCGATAAGCTGCTCAGCAGATCGTTTTGAATCGCCAGCTGGTTGTCGCTGGTGATGAAATAACGTTTGTCCATCATCGTTGAACCGTCGGCGTTATCCACCATCTGCACGGACATAAAGCACTGCTGCGCGCGATAGTGGCGCTGGTTGACGAACTCAATCGTCAGCGTTTTACCTGAACTGCTTGGCTCATTAATGTTGTAGTTGGTTTTGTCATGCACCATAAAGGTCGAGAAGGTGTTGAGCGACGTCGTCACCAGGCTGCCCAGGCCCACCGCATACGAGTGCTGCGATGCCCAGTTGGTGCAGGAATTACCTTTCAGCAGATGGATATCGATATCGCGCGGGTTCAGCAGCAAGCGCGCTTTATTCACCGGTGGCCGCGACTCGATCGACGACAGCGCAACCAGCGCCACGCAGGAACCCAGCGCCAGCAGGAACAGGATCCATACCCAGAAGGTAGTAATGCGTCGGCGCTTCTCCGGTTTTACGGCCGGCGTCTGGTCTGGCTCAACCTCGCCGGCAGAGCGCGTCGGGTCGGGCGTCAGTTCAGGCGTCGCAGCGGAGACCGCTGGGGGGATCGCCATCGCGGGCTCTTCCCCCTCTTCCGTACACCAGATGACCGGCACCGTAAGCTTATAACCGCGCTTGGGTACCGTCGCAATATATTCGAGGCTATTATCGTTGCCATCTTTCAACGACTTACGTAGCTCGGAAATACTCTGCGTGACGACGTGGCTGGTGACCACGTTACGTGTCCAGACATTATCAATAAGCTCGTCCCTGCTGAGCACTTCACCAGGGTGACGGGCAAAGAAGACCAATAGATCGATTAAGCGCGGTTCCAGAGTAAGCTGACGCCCCTTCCGGCTGATTTGGTTAACAGAAGGTGTAACCAGCCATTCTCCCACGCGAACAACAGGTTGTTGCATAAAAAAGAGCCCAAAACGAAAAGGGAAAGGCGCGATGATAACACATTTCCCCTCCCTATTTATGATAGGGGTCATTACCTTGATCGCGTTATATCATTCTGCACTTATTTCACTTAGCCAGTTTTTATTTCTAAACAAAACCGGTCATAGTTTATTAACATCTGAATCATTTCTGCAGAAAAAGTGAATACCTGTTCTGCTCTATCGCCTCGATAAGCGCCCGCACGGCCAGGCGATTCAGGATGCTATTCCCCCTGTTCTCTACCGACATGGCCCAGGAACAAGCGGATGATGACGCCCCAATGACCCGCTCATGCGCCGGCACAAGCCACATTGCCGCACCGACAGAGCAGTATTCCGGCCCGCGCAGCGACTGATTTTCCGCAGGACGCCGAACTATTCCGGGAAACATCCGCTTGCGCGGGCGCAGTCAGAGGCATTCTTCGGCGGCGGTAAAGCCGGTTATCCGCACTATCCCGCCGTCGCCGCGCAGTAGCTCCGCGGCCCCGGCTGGGACGAGCGCCTGCGTTCTGGTGGATTAAGCGCGCCCCTGTCGATGCTGCGCCACCGCCTGCTCCAGTGCGCTAATGTCCGGGCTGGAGAGCAGCGGCTGCAGGCTCAACAGCGTCTCTTCCTCTAATTCATAGAGATTCAGCTTCAGCAGTCGCTCCACATCGGGTTCGGGAAAACGATACTTAATAAAGGTAGCCGGATTTCCACCGACGACGCTATACGGCGGAACGTCTTTGGTGACCACCGCTCCCGCCGCCACCACGGCGCCTTCGCCAATTGTGACGCCCGGCATGATCATCGCCCGCATACCAATCCAGCAACCATCTCCGAGCACGGTATCGCCACGATGCTGATAGGCCTCATTCACGCATGACACAAACGGATAGAGGCTGATCCAGTCCATCCGGTGGGTACTGTTGCCGCCCATCAGGATCACCGCTTCTGGCGCGATACAGACAAAATTGCCGATAAAGAGCTTATCGACATGACCTAAGGGCTCCCACCCTTCGCTGACGGGATCGCCGTGCAGGTAGCGCACCACGCAACGTTCAAACCCGCGATCCCAACAGTCGCTATAGTAGCTGTGGCTGCCGCGAATGATCACATTCGGGTTGGTTACCGTCTGGTGCAGGCGTTCGGTGATTGACCAGTGTTTATCGGCCATCGAGGCATTCCTTCTTGCGTTAATATATCCGCTTGCTGACCCGTTATCATAAACCGGAAGAACTCAATACCGGAACAACCACTGCAAGCGTTGCTGGCATCATTATGGCTGACTCAGGGAATATTTTGTTGAGAATAAACTGACAGGAATTATGTTTATTTTCTCGCTACGCCATTATCCATAATTAAACAAAATAGCTCCACCCCGATCATATTCTTAATGATAAAAACGGGCACTTTCCCCACTCTGCCAGGTTTTTCTGTGTCCAGACTTCTTATTCTTACTGTCGTGTTACTGCTGACCTCCTGCGCGGGATATTTTTCGCCGCCGCCAAAAGAGACGAAAGGTGACGACGCCGGCCAGTCGAGTTCGCTCCCTGACTGTCGTAGTCGTCACCACGTTATTATCTGCGACTGGGGGAAAGCGTAACGAATAACCGCTCGCCTGTGGGCAGAGGCGAGCGGTTAGCTTATGGCGCCCGATCGGCTTCCGGCGTAGGAATCGTCGATAAGATCGGCCGGGAACGGCGGCTATAAAAATAGAGTCCGATCAGCAGCAGCGTAAACGGAATGCCAAACCATAGCGTCATGCGGAAGAAATCGGTAAACGCGGTGGAAATCAGCAGCGCCAGCATCAGAGCAGCCCCCAGCAGCGTACTCCAGGGATAACCCCACAAGCGAAATTTCAGCACCGTTTGCCTATGCTGGCGGCGGAAAAACAGGTGCGTGATAAAGATCATCAGCCAGGTGAAACAGGCTCCGTAGACCGAAATAGACATCATCGCGGCAAAGGCCTGCTGCGGGTAGAGCACGCTCAGGACAATAGAGACCATAATGCCGACGCAGGAGATTGCCAACGCATTCACCGGGATCCCGCGAGCGCTGATCCGACCGAACGCGGCCGGCGCCTGCCCGGCACGCGACAGCGAGAACATCATCCGCGTGGTAATATACAGCTGACTGTTCATGGCCGAGAGTGCCGCAATCAGGACGATAAAGTTAAAAATACCGCCGGCATACGGCAAGTGAATCACGTTCATCGCCACCAGGAAGGGGCTTTCGCTGGTGCCGGACTGACGCCACGGCACAATCGCCAGCATCAGCGCAATCGACAGCATATAGAAAATAAACAGGCGCAGGATGGTCCCTTTAAACGCCGACTTCACCGCCACCACCGGGTTTTTCGCCTCTCCTGCCGCCACGGCGATCATTTCAATGCTCAGATAGCTGAAGATAGAAACAATTGTCGCAAACCACATGCCGCGGACCCCAAACGGCATAAACCCACCGCCATCGATAAAATTATGCAGGCCGTAGGTTGGGTTGGCGGAGAAGGCCAGGATCCCCAGACCGATGACGATAAAAGCCACGATTGCCAGAACCTTGATCGTCGATAGCGCATACTCCACCTGCCCGAACCATTTCACGCCAATAACGTTAATCACCATCACCACGGCGGAGAACAGCAGCACCCAGGGCCACACCGGCGTATGCGGGAACCAGAACTGCATATACATTCCAATGGCGGTCACCTCGGTACCCACCGCCAGCACCACGCAGGACCAGTAGGAGTAGCGCACCAGGAAGCCGCACAGCGGACTGAGATAAAACTCGGCATAGTCGCCGAATGAGCCGGGAGTCGGATGCTCTGAGGTCATCTCCGCAAGGCAGCCCATGAGCAGCAGCGCAATCACGCCTCCGGTCAGATAGCTCAGCAGCACCGACGGTCCCGCCATCTGAATGGCGTAGGCGCTCCCCAGAAACAGCCCGGTACCAATCGCGCCGCCGATCGCCAACATCGACATTTGCCCGGCGGTAAGCTGTTTCTTCAACCCGCCCTGGCGCTGTGCAATCTCATCAAAACGCTTGCGATCTTTCATTAGTTCCTGCCTTAGCGACGGGCGGTGGTCACATCGAGAATAGCGGCGGTGACATAATCAATGTTGTCACCATTGAGACCGGGCAGACACATCCGTCCCGGCGCCACCAGATAAATGGCATAGCGCTGGCGCAGCTCGCTCATCTGCCGTTCGTCCAGGCCGGTATAGCTGAACATCCCGCGCTGATCGCGGATGCGCCGGTAATCCAGCTGAGAGCCGCCCTGCTCCAGGCCGGCGGACAGACGCTGGCGCATCTGCTGGATCCTCTGGCGCATGGCCGCCAGCTCTTCCTGCCAGAGCTGACGGAGCTGCGCATCGGCTAGCACCATGTCGACTATCCGGCTGCCGTGGGTCGGCGGACAGGAATAGCTACGGCGTATTAATGTCTTTAAGGCCCCCTGAACGTTAGCGGCGGTCTGCGCGTTGGCGCAACGCACGGTTAATCCCCCTACCCGCTGGCCGTATAAGGCGATATTTTTCGAAAAAGAGTTGGCGACGATAAAATCCAGATCGCTTGCCAGCGCCAGCCTCAGCGCATAGCAGTCCTCCTCCAGCCCGGCGCCAAACCCCTGATAGGCGATATCGAAAAATGGCAGCAGACCCTGCGCCTGAACCACGCCCAGAAGCGTCTGCCACTGGCTCTGGCTCAGATCGGTGCCGGTCGGGTTATGGCAGCATGGATGCAGCAGCACCGCCGTGCCGGCGGGTAGCGTCTGCAGGACCGTCAGCATGTCGGCAAAGCGCAATTCGCCGCGGAGATTGTCAAAATAGGGATAGCTGTTCACCTGCAGTCCTGCGCCGGAAAAAATCGCCTGATGGTTGGCCCAGGTTGGATCAGAGACCCAAATCTCTTTACGCTGTAAAAAGTGAACGAGAAAATCTGCCGCCAGCTTCAACGCCCCTGAACCGCCAACGGTTTGTACCGTCGCCAGCGCAGATTCCGGGGCGGCAGGCCCCAGCAGCAAGGTCTGTATCTGGCTGGCAAAGCTTGCGCTGCCTTCAATCGGCGGATAGCCGTGCGGCTGCTGCTGCGCCAGCAGGCGCCGCTCTGCCTGCTCGACGGCCCGCATCAGCGGAACCTTTCCTCGCTCGTCATAATATAAGCCGATGCCTAAATTCACTTTCCGCGGATTGTGGTCCTGCAAATAGGCTTCCATTAATGACATAATAGGGTCGGGAGTCGACGGTTTAATTTCTGCGAACATAGGTATCCTTAGCCATAATAAATATGACTGGCAGGTGAACATTTATTTTTTTATTTTCAGGCGGTAGCGCTGACGGTAATTTCTATTTTCATTCCCGGCACGACTAATTTATCAACGATCACCGTCGAACGATTTGGATAAGGGGCATTGAAGTAGCGCCGGTAAATATCATCAAGGCGTGCAACATCGTTGACGTCAGTCAGATAAATAATAACCTGGAGAACATTATCGCTGTGGCTCCCTGCCGCCTGTAGCGCCTGGGTGAGATTATCGAAAGTCAGGGCGATCTGCTGTTCCGCCGGGCCGGTTTCAATAGTGCCATCAGCCCGAACCGGTCCATGTGCGGTAAAGAGCATCCCGCCGCCGCGTGTCGCCCAGGAGAACGGCTGACCGATATCCGGAAGGCCGGTATGAATTACGTCTCGCATAAAGGATTCTCGTAGTGATAAAGCTGGCTGAAAAGTGCGCCATCGGTGGCAAACAGCGCGTCAAGAATGGTGTAGTGGTTAGCCCCCGGCAGGGCTATTGCGTCAACCGGCCTCCCCCGCTGTCGCAACCGCTGAGCGTAGTTTTCACTTTGCGCGATGAGCTCGGCTCGCTCGGCGGTGCCGTAAAACAGCGTCAGAGGGGGGATCTTCGTCGCTAAATGACGCAGCGGGCTGAGGTCATTCACCTCCTGGGGCGTCAGCTGCAGTGACCGGTTGACCGCTGTATTCAGCAAAGGCTCAAGCTCATAAATCCCGCTGATTGCCAGTACCGCATCGACACGCGGATGCGCCTGCCAGCAGGTCGCCAGATGGCCGCCTGCGGAGTGCCCACACAGATAAACCGGGCTACACAGACCCGGCTGGCGACCAATGGCGTCCAGCGCCGCCCCAATCTGGCGGTGGATCGTCGTTAACGTCGCCTGCGGCGCTAACGTATATTCCAGCAACATCACATCAAACCCACGGGCCAGCGGCCCGACAGTAATAAAGGCAAAATCCTCTTTATTACAGGATTGCCAGTACCCGCCATGAATAAATATTATCGTGCCCATTTTTCTGGCGGCAGAAATAAACCAGTCAATACCTTCCCGTGGATGTTCACCATAAGAAAAAGTCATCATATTTTCGCCGCACTGGTACGCTTGCTGACTTCGTCGCTGAAAGTCAGCCAGTATTTCCGCCTCATTATCTACGGTTGTGCTGTTATCATAACTCCCGACGCTGAGTTTCATATATTAAACTTTGTTTATTATTTAAGATGTGGCTTAACTATTAGCAATGAGAAAATATGTTGTCAAGCTTGCACAAAGTGGAATGCGTGAGAGTTAATAGAAATTAAATCTCAGAGCTAATAAGTTTTACCAGTGAAACTTTTATCGGGAAATGCGCGTGCGAAAATGATGACGGTCAAGGATTGGCGCTCACCTGTCCACGCATTCGTCGGCTTCTTCCCCCTTCCTGCCCAGCGTACTGTGACCGAGCCAACGTCCTGAGAAACCACTGAAGGGACAAACTGTACAAACATCGGGAAAAGTTCATACTCAACGCTATAAGTGAGCCAATACTTTTGATATTAAACTGGTCGTCGCCGAGTCAGGTCTCAGAACTTATAAAAAGGAATACAGACCAATGAAATACAAATTAGTCAAGCAGGTTGTCCATGATGATGTGTTAAGAAACAGCTTCATTAATTTGGCAATTAAGACCTTCGATCTCTCTTTTAAAGAGTGGTACAAGAAAGGCTACTGGACCGAGTCCTATATTCCTTATGCGTTTGTTGATCATAATAAAGTGATTGCCAATGCGTCGGCTAACATTATCGATCTCATGTGGCAGGGAGAACCCAGGCGCTATATCCAGATTGGGACCGTGATGACCGCCACCGATCATCGCGAAAAGGGCCTGGCCAGCCAACTGATTAACCATATTCTGACTGACTGGCAGGAGCAGGCCGACGGTATTTTTCTCTTCGCTAACTCCACAACCGTTGATTTCTATCCTAAATTCGGCTTTGAACAAACCGACGAATACCAGTACGCCCTGCCGGTTACGCCCGTTGCCGGGGATTTTCGCAAGCTGGATATGGATAAAGAGAGCGATGTGAATATCCTCAAATACTATTATCAGAAAGCCAACCCGTTCTCCCGCCTTTCGGCACACAATAACTTCGGTCTGTTGATGTTCTACTGTTCGGCGTTTATGAAGCACTTCGTCTATTACTCGGAGAAAAATAATGCCGTGGCGATCGCCATGCAAAACGATCATGCATTGCTCTGTTTTGATATTTTCTGTGACAGCGCGAGTTCGATGACCAGCATCGTGAATGAACTTGCGGCGCAACATACCCGGCAGGTTATTTTAGGCTTTACTCCCAGGGAAGACCGGGCAGGTGAATATGAAAAAATTGAAATTGATGATTTTCTTTTCATCTATACGGCAAAAGAAAATATCTTTAAGGAGCGTAAGCTGATGTTCCCGACGCTCTCGCATGCCTGAGTCTCCCAGCCATATTGCGACTGGCGCAAGCCCGTACCGAGGCTGAAGCCCAGGCGGCAACCACCTCTCCCGCGATGACCCCACCGGGGCGTGGCGGAAGAGGTGAAAACATTATTTAGTGACGATAAACAGAGACTTGCAGCGCGGACACAATAATGTTACCCCTTTTTTAATTTTGTTCACCGGCTGCCGTGATTTATGCCCGCATTGCGGGCAGGTTACCGTGGTATCAGAGGTGGAACTCAAGCGCTTCACTGCGTTGTCGAAGAATGACATAGACCTTTACCCGCTGAATGAATGTGGTCTATCATACCACCAACTGATTAAAAAACACACAACATCAGGGCGCACGGGGAAATGACCAGGGTGAGGAATTTATCGCGGTTTAATCCGCTATTTACGTGATGACATCGCGTCATGCTTAAATCAGGATGCCTCATTGCCGATTTTCTGTTCATCCCTCGCGATGGTGTTACTCGATCGTCAGATATTATTAACTGCATCAATATAAAGGAAGTTTTACTTATTTTCCGGAAGGCGTCCCGCTTGCGGCAGACTCGGTATGAGGTATCATGATGCGCAGCTTCAGGTGTTTTCACTAAAAACAGCACGATCGCCCTATTAAATGCAGAAATCCCGATAAAAATAAGATAAATAGTATAAGTCTTAAATTACCTCTTATATGATGAATGAGATATGGTAATGTTCATTCATATCGAATGATTACAGATAAACAAGAGATAAGAAATGACTGAAAACTCAACAATTCACGCTCAAAATTGTCGTACCGATATCGGGATTGGGAAACAGGTCACGGCCAGCGTAAAAGGTTACGTCGATGGCCATCTTTATATGATTGACATCACCGTTCATCCTGTTGAGATCACATTTGATTTTGGCGAAGAAAAAATTATGCGCGGGTCTTATTTTAGCTCTAAGAATCAGGAGATGGTATGGGCGGCGGAAAGAAAAGAGCTGACCATCTCCGATGAAAAAGGATCTTTCACGATAGCCTTTTAGTGTTCAGGTTCAATGTCGATAAAACGTGCCGTCGCTATGCCCTGAGCCAATACGGCCCGCTTCAATTAAAATTTCATCAATAACATCTTCCAGGCACGCTGAACCATGATTCTCACAAATCATATGAACCTGTTTCAATATTTCTTCCTGGGACATCTCTCCGCGTAAAGCGGAGGTCAGCATCACCGATGCCCAGCGCCGAACTTCCGGGTGCGTAATCATACATCTTTACCTCAAATAGCAACACACGCCTTTAAATTATAGGTGCTCACCGAACATTCACCCATTAAATGATGCTGTCGCCCCTGTCGGCGCGGCATAGAGGTTGACTCATCCTGCCGCAGCCGACCGCTCATCGCTGCGCTATGACAACAGTTTTACCGCCGCGTTTTGAATCTCGGCCGATGTTAAATCGCGATCGGAGGCAACATGCACAATGCGATGATCGCCGGTCAAGGAAGGAAATTCAGCAGACATGATCTGCAGCTGTTTTTGTTCACCGTTAGGATACTCACGTAATATTGTTGTTACCCCCGGCACTATTTTCGCGACAACTGCCGGTAATGCATTGAAAAAAACAATAACTTTCTTCATGAGTCTACCACCTGGCTGAAAGCATAATGATGACTATGCCATGCATTGTGTGATGAAAAAGAAAAGGCCCCGTCCGGGGCCCTTTCTTTATTTCCGACACGCCATTGTCGCCGTGCCGCTGGAAATGTAAGGAGCAATATTATCAAATGTAATCATTGATGTTTTACAAAAGATACATTTTGCGCCAAAGGGATTTTTTTCCGTCACATCGTAATTCGATGTTCTGTATTGTGACCCATGACAACATGGGCATCTGAAATGAATGTATTCAATCATAATGTTAACCTTGATGTGTGACAACATTCACTACCGCAGGGACTAGAGGTTATACTCTGGTGAAAACTCATCTGTGGTTTTCAAGGATAGTGCAGAAATCACCGTGCTGAACAGCAGGCCAAGAATACGCTTTCTTTGCGACCGTTCTCTGTATGATTAATCTGAGGTTTTCACCAGCTTAATCATGACTTATTTTAGTGATTGTCTAAGATATGTTGTTCGTTTTTTTAATTTGCCCTTGGGCATATCTGGTCTGCAAAAAAACTTATCGAAGAGAAAAATACCCAAAAGGAGATATCAGATGATAAATGCGATGAGAAAATTCCAGGAACTGTTGCAGATAATTTTTAAGACTCAAACCGTTGAAACCATTAACGCATGTAAATCAGCAATTGGCAAGCATTATTTTTTACAGCTTTTTAACAGTATTTTTTTGCCCGTAAAACTATGCAAATACTGACTATAACTGACAACTTTATCAGTAGCTTATTCCTGCTGGCGCCCCATGTTACACTTATTTTGTGGTATTCTGTCTCTCCCGGAGATTTTTGCTATGAGATCGGAAGACACCCTTGACTGGTACCCAGCCCAGCTCCCGCCCGTTAAAATCATTCTGGGCAATGCCGTGCTTGAAGTCGGAAAGCTTGGCCGCCCGATCAACGCCAGAACGCTACGTGAGTATCTGCAGGTGCTTCAGCGCACGCAAAAGAGCCGCGATGATAAAATTGCCCTGCAAACCGCAATCGACGTTTTGTCGGATAATCAACGCGTAAACGGAAAATTATAATGGCCACGGCGGCGGCTGCACCGCTATCGGGCTCGTTATCCCTTTCAATAACTTAAGTTTTTTTTAAATATTCTCTGAAGAGAATTAATTTGTATCTTTCACCTGTAAAAAGGTGCATCGTCGTAGTTGGCCCACAATGATATGCAGAGTCATTTGCCTGAGCCAACGTCAGAGTTAGCAACTCGCGCCGAACGCGTCCTTCGAGGTTTCAACATGAAAGCGGCAAACACTTTTTTTTGCCATCCATCCCAGCTACCGACGGTCAGAGCGATTATCGGGGACGCTGTGCTTGAAATTATCAGCAGCGGTGCGCCTGTGGGTGCAGCCGGACTGCTGGCGCTGCTGAAAAGCCCGGGAGCCAGGAAGAACTGGTCCGATGAAGGCCCCCTCTTGCAGATTGCGATTGATGCTCTGGAAGAGAGCTTATCGATTGATTTTAAAAAAATATAACCAACACTGATTAACTACACCGAAGGTCACACTATGTTTATGACACTATTTATTTATCTCGGAATTATCGGTTCCGTCGCCGCGCTGGCTTTATTTTCCCTGTCGCTGTTATGGATTGCCGTTTCAAATAACCCGGATAACACGGATATATAAACTTCATCGCAATTTAATCTTCCGCTAAAGGCCAGCACCTCGACGCTATCTCTTCCTCAGACATCCTGTTGCATCGCTACCGGCTGCATTGCAGATAGCATAACGACGCATCTCTGGCCAACCGCTCCCTGTCCTGCCCCCGCATGTGGAAAGTCCGGCAACGCCTTTCATCACCGGACCGGGCATGCGTTTATTTTATCCCGCGACGTGAAACGTAATCCCGCGCGGCTTCTCCGGTGTAAATCTGGCGTGGACGGTAAATATTCAGCGGCGACTCATGCATTTCGTTCCAGTGTGCGACCCAACCCAGCGTACGCCCCACCGCGGTCATGACGACAAACATCGACGAAGGTAGACCCATCGCTTTCAGGATCACGGCGGTATAGAAATCGACGCTCGGCGAAAGTCCATTCTCAACAAAGTAGGAATCGTTGAGCGCCACCTCTTCCAGAGCCATTGCCACCTGAAGCAGTCGGTCCGACATTCCCAGCTCCGCCAGCACCTTATGGCAGGTTTCGCGCAGAATGGCCGCCCGGGGATCGAGATATTTGTAGCGCGAGTTGCCAAAGCCCAGTCGGCGGAAAGCCAGAGGATCCCTTTTCACCTTACTGATAAACGCCGGGACCTGTTCGACGCTCTCAATATCCCCCAGCATTTGCATGCTGGCCTCGTTGGCGCCGCCGTGCATCGGCCCCCACATCGACGCCAGACCGGCCGCCACGCAGGCGAAGAGATTAGCCCCGGAGGAGCCGGCCGCACGAACCGTCGTGGTTGATGCACACTGCCCGTGATCGGCATGGAGCACCATAATCTGGTTCAAGGCTTGCTCAATAACCGGATTCACCTGGTACTTTTCCGCTGGAATCGCAAACAGCATATGCAGGAAATTCCCGGCATAAGAGAGATCGTTTCTTGGGTAGACCGCAGGTTGCTCGATAGAAAACTTATAGCTCATCGCCGCGAGGGTGGGCATTTTGGAAAGCAAGCGGGTGGCGGCCAGCGCACGATGCTCGGGGTTTTCGACATCCAGCACATCGTGATAGAACGCGGCCAGTGCGCCCACCATGGCACACATCAGCGCCATCGGATGGGAGTCGCGACGAAATCCGCTGCACATTTTCGCCATCTGTTCGTGCACCAGGGTGTGACGGGTAATTTTTTCCCGGAAGACCTGATAACTCTCCTCATCGGGCGCCTCGCCGTGCAGCATAATGTACGCCACCTCCAGGAATTCACACTGCCTGGCCAGCTGGTCTACCGGATAGCCACGGTGCAGCAGGACGCTATTTTCAGTATCGATATAGGAAATGGCCGACTCACAGCCGGCGGTATTGCTGAAGCCAGGGTCAAAACTGCATATTCCTGAATTCGCGAGCGCGCGGAGATCAATACCGAGGTGACCCAGCGTCCCGGACACCGTATTCAGAGGGATGGCCTCTTGTCCATCCAAAGAAAGTATTAACGGTTTCGTTCCCATCCTGTAAATTCCCCTCAACAGCCAACGCATGATCACCCTGAAGACATTCTTCAGGCCGAATTTCCAACATAGCCAGGGTGATGCGGCTATTCTTTGATATAAACGGTTAAACACGCGATAAAAGCGGGTTTTACCCGGGCTTCCTGTGCTCTAACCTGAATAAGGACTACCGTGTTAGCCAATACGCTTATTTTTGTCGTCGCCGCCATCCATATCTACATTCTGATCCTGGAGATGTTTTTGTGGGAGAGTCCGACCGGGCGCAAAGCATTCGGCCTTAGCGCCAGTTTTGCCCGCGAGACCCGGGTGATGGCAGCCAATCAGGGCCTGTATAACGGTTTTTTGGCCGCGGGTTTGCTGTGGGGACTCTGGAGTCCAGAGAGCGGATTTGAGTTTAAAGCGTTCTTTCTGATCTGCGTGGTGATCGCCGGGCTGTTCGGCGCCGCAACCGCCAGCCGAAAAATACTGTATGTGCAGGCACTTCCGGCAACGGTGGCGCTGATAGCGCTGTACGTCAGCTAATGCAGGCGTCGGAGAAGACCGCCGTCGACTTTGACGGCGGGACGTGAGTCACTCTCCGGGCGGTAAGTGCCGGGATGCCTCCCAGGCCATTGGCGAAAGCACCCATATGCTGGCCACTTTATGGACCCGCGCATCGGACATCGCTGGCCCGATACTCAGCAGCGAAGCCATAAGCCACAACAGATAGACTCCTTTTCTCTTCATCTCGGCGACTCCTCATCGCTGCGCACGGAATCTGGCGCCGGCTTGTGTCGTTCAATAATCGACAGGCAGCCTACCAGTACAACAATAACGGCCCCGAAGATCAGGCTGACGACGTTGGCGCCAAAGCCAAAACCGCCGTTTTCAACCGGCTGTGACAACAGATCGCCGCAGGCGGCACCGAAGGGACGGGTCAGGATATATGCCGCCCAGAAGCAGAACACCGCATTGGCACGGAAAACAAAGAGTGCCGTCGCAATGATTAAAATCCAGCCGCCAAAGAAGGCCGCTGCGCTGTAATAGCCCATGTTCAGCCCTTCAGCCAGACCATCCCCTACGGCTGTCCCCAGCGCAAAAGTAAACAAAATAGCCAACCAGTAGAACCGCTCTCTGACCCGGTTATCGATATGGTGAATGGACAGGGTCTTTTCCCGCGCGTACCACAGAACAAAAGTCACCAGCAGCGCCAGGGCGAAAAAGAGCGAGCTATAGGCTAGCGGTACATGCAAAGCATCGCTTAAATTGTCGGTCACCAGGGTCCCGAAAATGCTGATAAACACCACCGTCAGCCAATAGATCACCGGCTGATAGCGAGTTTCCCGCAGTTGAAAAACCAGAGTGACGAGCAACAGCCCGCCGACCACCCACGAAGTATTCAGCAGACCAAATCCCAAATCCATATTGAGATAATCGGCAGCGGTTTCCCCGACCGTGGTCGACATCATTTTAATTAACCAGAAGACCAGCGTGACCTCAGGCACTTTATTCAGCCACGGCGGCGATATTGTCGACGTATTCATATATCCCCTCTTATTACCTATCTTCTACTGGCACAGACCAGCGTTAACGTAGCGTGCAGACATACACCAATGCGGGCGGCAGATTGCGCATCACCACAATGCGCTGCCAGCGGAAATAGCGGGAAAGCAACGTTTCAGACAATGGGCTGTACTGAAACTGGATAAACAGTCCGTGCGCCGACATCTGTTGGCGGATCTGATTCAGAATGCGCATGCTGATACGCAGCGGAAGCGAGAGCAGCGGCAGGCAGGAAAAGACGATATCGTAGGGATTGATCAGCCTTTCCGCCGATGCGGCCACCACGTTAAGACGGCGATCGTCAATGGCCTGTAGCTGGCCGACGAATCCCGGATTAATTTCGTAGGCATCGAGCATCGCATCGCGGCGCATCCGCGACAGGATCCCTTTTGTTAACACACCGTTAGCCGCGCCCAGCTCGGCAATCGACAGGCTGACGCCCCAGTCAACCTGGTTCATCATCGCGCGACAGAGCGCGGCCGATGAAGGCAGCAGCGCCCCGGTCGTCCTCGGGTCGGCAATAAACTGGCGCAGGTAAGAAGAACCGCGCGTCAACGCGGCTCCGGCAGAATGAGAAAATGGATTGTTATGCATGATTATCACCTGACGGTAGCGGATAATGGATTATCCGCTACCGTGGATGACTCTGGCTCAACGCCCGGATTACAATTTTGTTCGCTTGAGGGGGCTTTCGTTGCGCTCAGGCAGGAGCAATGAAAAACAGCTGCCCCTGTGCGGTGTGCTCGTCACGACTATCCTGCCGCCGTGCAGCTCCGCAATGGTTTTGACCAGCGCCAACCCCAGACCGGTGTTCTCAGCGTTGCTACGGGCGTCATCCAGTCGGTAAAAACGGTCGAAAATATGCGGCAAATGTTCGGGGCTGATGCCTTCGCCATTATCTTCGACGCTGAGCACAATCTGACCATTTTCCCGCCCGGCGCGCAGCACAATTTTACCGCCGGAGGGCGTGTGGCGTAGCGCATTGGACAACAGGTTCGACAGCGCACGCTGCAGATGAATCGGGTCAGCGTAAAAATCCACTTCCCCTTCGCTGATCAGGGTGATGTTCTTCTCCTCCGCCAGCACATCATAGAGGTTTATCTGACGCGCAAACTCCGTCGCACTGGTGAGGTGTTCAAGATGCAGCGGCTCACGGCTGTTATCGGCCCGGGCGAGGAACAGCATCGATGAAATCATTCGCGACAGGCGCTCGCCCTCTTCCACAATGGCCGCCAGCGTGTCCCGGTACTCTTCCGCGCTGCGAGCTTTGCTTTGCGTTACGCTGGCGGCGGAAATCAGATTGTTGATGGGACCACGCAGCTCATGGGCTATATCCGATGAAAAACGGGTCAACTGCGTAAAAGAGGCTTCAAGACGGGTCATCATGCCGTCGAAGGATGCCGACAGCACATTCAGTTCCGACGGCCAGCGCTGGGTCGACAGGCGAGTGTGTAACTCCCCGGCGTGGATATGCTCAATCTCCCGGCTCATGGTGCGCAGCGGCAGTAACCCCCTTCGCGCCAGCCAGTAGCCAAGAGCAGAAAAGAGAACCACCGCCAGCGCCGCGACAATCTGCATTCGTTGCCAGTAGTCTTCAATGATCTCATTGTTTTTTGATACATTCAGCGCCGCCTGGACTCGCCACGGTTGATTATCTTTGAGGATAAATTCCGTTGAGACGATCAGATATTTTTCACTGACGTCGTGGCGGGAATATTTCCACTCGCTGTAGTGGAACTCACTGGACGGGGCCGGAAAATCCTGCTGCGGTACGTGCATATTTTTCGACTGCGCCCAGACCTTACCGTCCGGGCTGATAATACGTAGCGACAGCCGTTCCTGACGAGCGATGAACTCGAATAGCTCCTGCTGCCAGAGATCCTTCGGCCCCTGGCGCTCGCTGATGGTGGTTGCTATCTCCTGTTGAAAACGCAGCGTACTGCGTAGCTCGTCGATATCCTTCTGCCCGAGCTGGTTACGCATCGTCGAGTACAGCAGGCCGGTCACGCTGTACAATACCAGCCCCATGGCAAGGGAGAAGTAGAGCGTCAGTCGCAGCGTTATCGGAAAATTACGCGGAATCAGCATCATTCCTCTCTTCCAGTACGTATCCCGCGCCACGGATGGTATGCAGCAGCTTCACCTCATACCCGTCGTCGATTTTGCTACGCAGGCGGCGGACTGCAACATCAATCACGTTGGTCTCCGGGTCAAAATTCATATCCCACACCTGTTCGGCCAGCACGGTACGCGACAGCACTTCGCCACGGCGGCGCATCAGCAAACTCAGCAGCAGAAACTCCTTTTGCGTCAACTCAATACGTTTACCATTACGCGACGCCCGGTGCTTGAGAAAATCGAGTTGCAGATCGCTTATCTGCAGCACAGCCTCCTCGCTGCTGGCGGCATGAGGTGCGCCACGGCGCATAATTACCCGTACTCTCGCCAGCAGTTCGCTGAAAGAGAAAGGCTTAATCAGGTAATCTTCCGCCCCCAGCTCCAGGCCACATACCCGGTCTTCAACGTCATCACGGGCGGTGAGAAACATCACCGGCGTCAGCTTTCCTGCCTGTCGGGCCAGCTCCAGGATTTTCCAGCCATTCATCCCCGGCAGCATCACGTCGAGAATCGCCAGATTGTAGTCGTTAGTCAGCAAAAAGTGTAAACCGTCCACGCCATCGTGCGCGACATCGACCACAAAGTCGTTCTCCCGCAGCCCCCTGGCGATATAGTCCGCCGCCATCGTTTGATCTTCGACCAGCAGTAGTCTCATTGTGCCTCCGTCTGCGGCGCCAGGGCCGCACTTTTCCGCCCAGTTTTCTCAAAGAGAAGATACAGCACCGGGGTAATAAACAGGGTAATAAATTGCGAAAACACCAGCCCGCCCACCACGGCATTGAGATCGTTTTCCGCAAGCGTTAACGAGATCCCCACCGGGTCAAATTGATGAACGGTAACCAGCGGTAGACTGCTGCCCGGCTGCACCAGACTACCGGGATGTACATTGAGCGCGCCTGTTTTGCCGCTCACCGGAGCATAAATCCGCGTATAGCCCAGCTGCGCTTCGGCACTAAGAATATCTTCCTGCGCCGCCTGCGCCTGGGCCACATATTGTTGGCGGATACTGAGCAAAGTCTCCCAGTCGGAGGCTGAAATGTCGTTCTGCGCCTTCAACGCACGGCCACGCGCCAGATCCCGCTGCGCTTTATCCAGCTGCGATTGCGCCTGCTCCCGGGACGCCTGGTCCCGATGCAGAGTTGCCTGTTGCGTGGAATCCTCGAGAGTAAACAGCAGCTGTCCCTGCCGGACAAATGCCCCTTCCTGAAACGCCACGCGCTTAACCGTTCCGGTAATTTGCGATTGGATATCAACCTGATTAAGCGAGACCACATGCCCTTGCGTCGTCAGACTCAGTGGCAGCGAGGTGAGCTGCGCCGAAGACAAACTCACTAACGGCGGCGGCGCGTTTTTCGGGGAGGCTGATACGGCATTCTGGCGGAAAAAAAACAGATACAGCGCAAGGGGGCCTGCCAGCAGAAGGATGACCGGAAAGGGTCTGATGCGTAATACGTTCATGGCTCTATGCCGTCAGAAAAACAGTCATACCAGTCTACTCACCGCCGCCCGACAAAAAGGCGCCAGCCGAATGACAATTTTGTCATCTGCGTGGCGAAACGCAGCCCCTGATGGTGAGCAAAAATGGATAACGTGAGCGGTTTTTATACCTATTTGATGAATGCAATAGACGCATTAAAAAGTTAATATTAATCCCCGCATCAGAACGGATTCAGGCCGGATGTAATATTTAATCGCCGCAGAGCGAACCTGCAATAACCATCGCATTACCGTTTCAGGCAAGGTTTAAAAAATGAAAAAAATCATAGTAATAATTCTGGTTGCCGCGTTTGGCGTCATGTCGGTTTCTGCAATCGCCTGTCCGAAAGGTACCCATCCGCATGGCGGAACAGGTTCACATCATGCTGGCGGTACCTGTTATTAATCATTATGGCGACCACGGTCGCCATTTTTAATAACGACCATTCTGCGTTCGCTTACTGAAATCGACTCATAAATTAATAAAATTATACCTCTCCCCCAATGCCTCCCCATATATTTTTCTATGGCCTGCCCCTGACTCTTTATCATGCAATTTTTATTCTGGAGGGTTCTCATATAACGGTAATCTTCATTGGCCCCAAATTGCACTCAAATTTACGTACGGGAGAATTTTCTATATACAGACAAAATATGTTGATTCAGTTTCCTCAAAACGTAAAATCCGTTATTTTATTTAAATAGTTAGCAAAAAATTGAACCAACATACGTGATGTTTCAAAAGCAAAATCTCACCGTTAAGCTGTCGAGGCTTACAGATTCTGCTGATGCCATTCTTTGATCATCGCCTTCGAGATCTCTTTCTTGTAGCAGATGGGTGAAGCCCCACCGGCTTTGCTCCAGGCGCTGCGGCGGCCGCATGAGCTTCCGTTGCGTGCCGTATTAAATGGACAGGCGCAGGTGCCGGGATAGGATGCGATAGAGTCGTCGATAATTCTTTGCTTAACCTGGTCATCAGTTAGCTGGTTAGATTTGGCGATGGCCATCTCTGATACAAAAACGAAGACGGCAGCGAGTACGACAGTCGTGACTGATTTTATATTCATTTGGCTCTCTCGAGCGTTAGAGGAACCTCCAGGATATTCACTGAAATGTTAGTCAATATTGATCTTTCGCAATTGCCTGTGATGCTCCATTAAAAATGGTAGGTCAACTACGAGCTTTACCTCAACACTCACAACAGGCGTTATTGACCTGCCCGCGCATTAAAAGCCTGTGCCAGGCCTAATGCCTCACCTCGGGCTATCGTCGTCTCTTTGCCAGTTTCACTCAGGACTAAAAACGATAACACGCCACTCCTGACATACATAGCCAGAACACGCCGTTTCTGCCTGTAAATAAGATATGGGCATTTTATCAGTGGGGGATGATTCTACATGTAACGTTCAAACTGCCACGCTGCGATGGCCACCAGCATGCACAAAACGATGAGAACAACGCCCAGCACCCTGCGTCTCGTATAGAGCGCCACTCCTGCAGAGAGTCCAGTTAATGTCAGCGTGACTGGCCAGCCAGCAATTGCCGTCAGGTAGGCCACAATCAGGTAGTCCTTTATCAATTCACTTTCCTCTAACCAGATTGTCGGGTCGAGCGGGTGGCCGCCTGTTGGTTAATTCAGTCCGGCGTTCCGCTTTCTGTTGTGCGGGAAATGGGAGTGCATAAAGATGGTACGCAGATATGCCCATTTTGCAGCTAACCATTTAACTGAGTATGCGCGACAAATTGACTCGATTTTGCAGAAAATGTCCCAAATATGTCCCACGAAGGAGTATCAGCGACTGGAGAAAGTTGATTATTGCTTGATTTTGAATGGTACGCCCTACAGGGTTCGAACCTGTGACCTACGGCTTAGAAGAAAGTAGAGCGTTAAATAACACACTGTAATCACACATGTTTTCCGCGTTCGCATCCGGTTTTGTGTCGTTTCGTGTCGTTTAAATACATCCCTGTCTTTATCGTGCATTCCTGTCACGCCACATCTACGACACAGCAGCCTCGAGCTGACAGCGACTAAACAACCGCATTGTCCTGGCGCACATCGCAGATAGTAAACGTCACGACACCGATGACAGTAACATCATCAAGGGCTTCACCCTCGATCGCTTCGCCATCTTCGGTAATCAGTGACTTTCCTCTTGGCGTGGCAAGCTCCGTCCCGCCGCCGTGCTGGATCAGAACCTGACTACCATGCTTTGGCTTCAGGGATATATCCAGCACAACGTAACCGCCTTATGAGAAGCGAGAACCAACCGAGGAAAAATCTGCCGGGAGAATTTGTGCAGCTGTCTGTGTGGTTGCGGTTAGATCGTCTTTTCTACATCGATAGAATTTACCAGCACATGCAATCGGGAACGATGCAGAGGTGCCGATATATTTTTGCGTTGGTGCCACCGGTAAGGCTGTGACCACTTCCGTATATGCCACCGCCACCAGATGCCATAGAATCACCTCTTAAATGCTGATGCCACGGCGGGCGTAGTAGTCCTTGAAGTACTCGTAAATTGAATTTATTTCCGTATCAGATAATACACGGTCAAAAATCAATGCTGCGCCGATATCAGATGCCTCAACGACCTCACTTGTAATATTTCGACCAATCCTGTATTTCAGTTCAGGGTTTACAATGGCTTCAAATGTATCTGCCGGGGAATAGTCCACTTTCAGGTAATGCCCGATGACTTTGTCATGCAGCTCCACCGATTTTGAGAACGACAGTGACTTCCGTCCCAGCCTTGCCAGATGTTGTCTCAGATTCAGGTTATGTCGCTCAATGCGCTGAGTGTAACGCTTGCTGATAACGTGCAGCTTTCCCTTCAGGCGTGATTCATACAGCGGCCAGCCATCCGTCATCCATACCACGACCTCAAAGGCCGACAGCACTCCAGTGTGGCCAGAGTGCGTTCACCGAAGACGTGCGCCACAACCGTCCTCCGTATCCTGTCATACGCGTAAAACAACCAGCGCTGGCGTGATTTAGCGCCGACGTAACCCCACTGTTCGTCCATTTCCGCGCAAACAATGACGTCACTGCCCGGTTGTATGCGTGAGTTTACCGACTGCGGCCTGAGTTTTTTAAGTGTCGTAAAATCGTGTTGAGGCCAACGCCCATAATGCGTGCACTGGCGCGACATCCGACGCCATTCATGGCCATATCAATAATTTTCTGGTGTATACGGGCTGAGAGGCGGTGTAAGTGAACTGTAGCTGCCATGTTTTACGGCAGTGAGAGCAGAGATAGCGCTGATGTCCGGCAGTACTTTTACCGTTACGCACCACGCCTTCAGTAGCAGAGCAGGAGGGACCACTGATGGAGATGGAAGCCACGGGAGCACCTCAAAAACACCATCATACACTAAATCAGTAAGTTGGCAGCATTACCCCCACATTTTTTTGTTGCAATGCACACATAAAAAGATAACAATTGGTTACCCCTGTTACTATGTGAGCATATACAACTTGTTCAATTTCGCCATTTGGTTGCGATAGCCAAGGGCGGTAGCGTAGTATTTTACATATAAGCAAAAAATTAATATACAAGCAAGTCAAATGGAAAAGATATTAACGATAGTACGACATAAACCAGGTAGGTTCCGTTTTTTATTAAGAGCATTACATTCTGTTTATAACCAAACATTCAAGGAAGTAAAAGTAGCAATATATTGCATGGGTGCTGAACAGGATCTCTCTAAAGATGAGTATTCGTATATTAACACAATCCAGGAAAAATATAACCTTAGTCTAATACCGTTCAATCAAGATGTATCAGAAATAATTAAAAAAAGTGATTGTGAATATATATGTTTTTTAGATGATGACGATACCTGGGCTCCAGAGTATCTATCTCGCATTTCAAGTACGCTTACAGCGACACGTCTTAAATACCCGTCAATCAATGCCATAGCATGCCACAGTAATAAAGTGGTAGAGGTTGCGGAGAGAAATAGAATAATTATTAACACAACATACCCATGGAATCATTACTTAGCAGTTGGCCCGCTTAGTTTTGATGTAATTCATTACAAGAATAGCCTTCCAATTTCATCATGTTTTTTTGTTAAGAACTCAATATTTAATATTATAAATAAACATAACTTTTCTTCGCCATCTTTCTTTTGGCCCTTCTTAATTGATTATTTATCACAAAATGATCTTTGGATTCTTCCAGAACCTTTAGCATTCTATCATTTTAGAGAAATTACCGATTTCAAGTACGGCAATTTCACAGAGATTAACAGAGAAGAATGTGAGATTGATTATAGATTAATGATTAACAATATGATGAGAGATAGCAAAAACTCTACGCTATTAAACACACTCCTATCAAACCTAACTAATAGCAATATGGTATATAAACTATCCAACATTGAAAACAAATTAAATGAAAGAAAATAAAATGAATATAGAAAAATATGACACGGTAAGCTTTGATATATTTGACACATTAGTTAGCAGGAGAATATATCGCCCAGCAGATCTTTTCTCACTAATGCAAATTGAAATAGCCAATAATTCTAATATTTTATTATCTGGCCATGAAGAAATAATAGATAACTTCGCTGAAATGAGGGTCCAGGCCGAAGTTTCAGCGAGAGCTAAACGAGTCAATAAATTCGGAGGTGAACCAGAAGTTACTATTTTTGAAATATATGATGAAATTAAAGAGTTAAACGTTGGCATCTCAAAAGAAATTATCAACCAACTTATTCAACTGGAAATCAGCACTGAAAAAGCAGTATTATATAAAAATAATTCAGGATATAAACTATTTCAGGCAGCAGTAAAAAATGGCTCGAAAATAATTATAATAAGCGACATGTATTTCCCAACTAGTATTTTAAAGGAATTGTTAATTTCATGCGGCTATAATGTTGATAACATCCCCATATACTCATCAGGAGAAATGCGCGCATCAAAAAATAGCGGGGAATTATATACTCTTATAAAAGAACGTGAGAAACCTCGTCAAAATTCTTGGCTACATGTTGGAGATAATCCTCGTTCTGATATAAGTAATGCTAAAAAACATGGAATCCATACAATTCAAGCGGACTGGTCTGAATACGAGCATGGCACATCTTTTCATTGGAGAGCAAAAGATGTTGTTGGCGAATCATTATATAAAGCTTTATCACTTAAACAAACCTCATCATTTTACACAAAAGATCCATTAACTGAGATTGGTTTTAAAGTATTTGGGCCTTTACTTTTAGGCTATATATCATGGATGTCAAACCAGTTAAAAGTCCATAAAATTGATAAAGCTCTTTTCCTTGCTCGTGACGCACACTTAATTTACAAAATTTATAACAAATACTTTTCAGACGATCAGATAGAAAGCGAATATGTGTATATTTCTCGTGCCTCTTCTTATATGATAGGTATGACAGACTGGCCAATGCATAGAATATGGCATCTTTTTGGCGGTAAAAATAAAAAGAGTCTAAAGAAAATTCTTTCTATAGCTGGATTAGACGCCAAAAAATATATTTCAGATATACACAACGTTGGTTTTCCCAACGAGGAATATATACCTAAACAAGGTGATGAACATAAAGTTCACTGGCTAATAAATAAACTATTTTCTAATATCTTATTAAAAAACACTCAAAATAGAAATGAGTATTCTGGTTATTTTAAAAAAGCTTGTGGTGAACATAAAAATATTGCATTGATAGATGTTGGCTGGATGGGGAATATACAATCCGTTTTCGCTCGCTCACTTAGCGATGGCTGGGCTACTAAGAATATACACGGATTTTATTTGGCAACATTTCATGGTGCAAATGATAACCGCTCAATATACAATAAAATGTTTGGTTGGTTAGCGAACTACGGTATACCTCAAGAAAAATGTGATCTTTTCTTTGCTGGTGGCATTGAACTGATGGAGTTCGCTATGGCTGACAACACAGGCTCCACAATAGGTTATAAAAAGACTGCTGACGGCATTATCCCCGTAAGAGAAAAAAACAGTGATTCTGAGGTTAGCTATTTAAATAAAGCACAGCGACTTCAGTCAGGAATCATTGCTTTTTTCGAATATTTACATCCTTTATTAAATAAAGAAAATATTGATGAGTTAAACAGTACAACACTGTCTGAGCCATTCTTTCAATTAGTCTCTAATCCAACAACCTACCAAATTGAGGCATTGTCGTCACTCACTCATTCAGAATCGGTTGGAGGTAACGCGGAAAGGATTATGCTGGCAAAAAAACTACCTTTAAAAGAAAGGCTGTTCCCCGGTAAAATTTACGCATCAGAATTAGAGACCAGTTACTGGAAAGAGGGCTTCAAAAGATTAAACAGAAAGAAATTTTGGGCAGAATACAACTAATCTAAATCCATTATCTTTAAGAAGATTGATAATACTATAGGTTGTGTGTCGATAGCATCAATCTGCTTAAAAGCAATATCAATCCCCTGGCCGGTAACTCTTGTATACGGTTACCGGACAAAACATACAGCTCACCAGTCAACAACTGGACAGCCGCTAAGCCAAAGAGATTGAACTCACCTCACCGGGGGTATAGACTTGCCTTGATTCACAACAAATTGATTTCTTGAAAGAGATTTCTCTACCTCCCGGTTCCCGACCGTGAGGGATTTTTTTTTGCCAAACGTGCTGATATTCCCCCTTAACCCTTTATTTTATATGGCTATACCATTAGTATGCGCGCCGCTTTGTTATAAGAGGCGAGACAGTAGCAAGCATCATCATTTTGCCCTTCGGTAATACGAAGGGCTTTTTTGTCCTTAACTGATTGTTGGCTCGGTAGGCCATGTGATGCTTTCAGGATCGGAGGTGTCCACGACCTGAAGCGCTTTAATGTAAGCCATCCATTCCGTCAGACTAGCCTTATCGTCGTCGCTGATTGTTCCCAGCAGTAGCTCTGTTTGCCATACTGAGATGGTGTCTTTAGCAAAACTAATTAGCTTGGACCGATAATTTTCAGCAGCCGCTACCTCATCAGATGCCTTTTGTGTTACTGCCGCTGCCGTCATCTCCCAGGAATTGGATTCAGAGTTCCAGGTATAATATTTGTCTGGCCTGGCTTCTGAAATGACCATTACTCCATTTGATAGATACACATGCTTATTCGCATTTACAGCCTCAAACAGTTCAGAGTATTTTTCACTGGTTATTTCTTGCGCATCTGACGGTAGATTGTCGCCATACGTTAATGAATCGTCAAAGAATGATTGAGTTGTTACTGAAAATTTCACTTTAATATCCAATTGCAATATAAGAACCAGACATTGAGGCAGAAGCCTCACGACAAGAAACACCAAAGGTGGCACCCGTATTAGTTTTCGCTAAATTCCAGGCTATCTCCTGAGCGCCTGCGCCTGGTACATCAGAAGATCCTCCCGTAATAACCTGAAGAACTCCCGTTGGGAACGTAATCGGCCATGTAACATAAATCGACGAGTTTTCATAAACATTATCGGTACCGGCAGACGATGAGGTTTTCCCGGTGAACGTCCCCCACTGTAAAATCAAAGTGGAGGAATTACCGCTGACTGAAATAGGGATTTTGATATATCCACTACTGGACAACACGCCAGTAGCAAGGTCGGATTTTTCTGCCAATGCCGTATCGATACCAAGATTCGAGAGGGCCTGAGCAATTGCCTCTGAACCATCCGCCGCAATATCAGCAAACGGGTTTGAGCGGCTGAGAAACATTTTTGTCAGCGCCTGTAATACCTGTGTCGAATCATCTGGGTCTAGATCCATCCCGGAACTCTCAACAACATTCACCAGTTCAGTCTGAATCACGTTAAACCACGCAGCAACAAGCCGTGTTGGCGAAATACCACCAGCAACATTGCCGTCGGTAAACAATCCATCAAGCGCTGTTGACGGCTCAACATCACTAATTTTGAGCATGGAATATCCTCACTTCATTAAGCGATAGTTTTCAGAAAAAGAGGGTTGGCTGTTACTGGGCGTAGCCGAACAGCAGATTAAGGTGTGAAGGCGCTATTTTGCTAAGTGTGCATTCGAGTTGTTTATTGCCCCAGGCACGCAAAGGATCGCCGCAATAAGCCTGACCCGCTACGGTATATTTGATTGTCGTTTCAGGGGCAGTAATTAACCACGTAAACGGCCATTCATCACCGTTCAGCGCATCTCCACACACTGACATTCCGGCCATTGCCGGGCGAAACTGCGTTATCTTGATGGTATATCCCAGCGCTTCGGCAACACCGATATAGTAGGCCCGGTTCAGGCCGCCGTTACTGATAAATTTTGCCACCACCGCGCGCTGTCGATCGCCAATACTGCTTATTTCGCCGATAGAGCAGTCATCAGGTAATCCCAGCGTACTTTCCCATTCCGGAAGCATCATTGTTGCCGTAGACGGGAAAGCCCCGGTAATCAGCCCCTGAGCACTCGAATCAGATCGGGCGAACGCTCTCCCCAGCGCTTTCAGTACGGCATACTGCACGCTACCTTTTTCGCGTGGCCATGCGCGCCCGTTTGGTAACAGGGAATGTAAACTCTGTGCATAATCATCCTGTGAATACAGGCTCATGAGAATATCACCTCCCCGAGAACAGGAAGCTCCCCGATGGCCAGCACAATATTATCTGCCGGCTGCTCAAGCGAATACCCTGTTGTGCCGCTTACGGAGCTGATTACCCGGTTGAGATCTGACAGATAAATTTTCCCCGTTCCGTCCGGGTTACCTTCATCAAAAAACAGGTCATTGATGGCATCTTTGATAGCCTGCACAACGGTGCTGTCAGCACTATGTATACCCGCTATATCAAAGTTAACTTCGCGCCGGATTGGTGAACACACATAGACAATCGCGGTATCCGTCTGAAGAGGATAAATGTAATCAGCCACCCGTCCCTGATCCCCGGTGGCTTTTATCGCTCCCCATTCTTCCAGTTGTGAAACACCGTCAGTCCCTACAGGGAAGCCATTATTGGTGGTATCACTCCCGTCACACATAATATAAACACCAACGGTGCCAGCCCCCATTATCCGGCGCTTAACCCAGGCACGGGTTACCCCGGAAACCGCTAGTGCCCATTTTTTATAATCGGCATCACTTCCGCCCTGCAGTGGGTTCTGGTAAGCCAGCAGGCCGCGGCTACGGAAGTCTTCCTCACCCTCGATATCGGCACCACCACTGGCCGCTTCAATCAGCGTCAGAGTGGTATTCACACCAGAAACATTCGCATCGAGGGTTAACAGCGTCCCGGCATCAGCATTTCCTGATGCGCCACCTCCGCTAACATCATCACTAATATCGGGAAGCACCGCCGTCACCGATACACTTCCGGTACCATCAGCACCAATTTTTAATTCAGCATCAGTGGTGTACTGGTATCCATCTGAACGATTCAGGACTGACCCGGATGCCAGAATTGCCCCGACGGTTCCGTTCGCCAGGCAAGCGCTCGATCTGGCGGCACTGGCAGATTTTCGGTAAACCTGTTTCAGCGCCATCCAGCCGGCAAGGTGTTCCCCGGTTGCCGTAAATGGGTTCGTTTGCAGGGCAATATAATCCAGGTAGGCATAGTGCAAATGCGCCATACCCGCATCCATATCAGCCAGCACCTTAAGGTTTCCAAACCGTAGCAGCGCGCCGACGCTTTCAAGCTCTGCCTGCATAAACTGGCGATTCTCTTCGCGCAGTTCGCTCAGTGTTTTCCGTTTAAATGGCATTATTCAGTTGCTCCCATAGCCAGAAGAATTTGAATTCCTGCCAGTCCCCTGCCGGTGGCAAATACCGGATGATCAGATTTAGCCTGTCAGGGAATACAATTTCCGATTGCGCCTGTATTTCAGCGGCAATACCATCCGACTTCATCCAGGCCAGAGCCTCTTCGGCGTAATCTTCAGCTCTCATCGCCACTTCGCGCGTCAGTTTTTCACGCCGCAGTAGCCACAGTCTTGAGCCAATATTCAGGTCGCTGTCCAGATCCCCCCACCAGCCGCGGCGGTCAGTTCCTTCATAATCATCATCAGCGCGCGCCAGTCCGTCAGTAAACAAACTGATAATAATGGCCGTATGCATATCATTCTCAGATGTCAGTACGCCGTTACCGGTTTGCCAGTCAGCATGAATGGCATCCACATCCCAGAATGAGGAAATATCACTCATACCTGACTCTCTGTTTTTTCACTGGTAACGGTGCTGTCACCGGACTGAACTTCCTTAACGTCATGGTCATGATCATTGTGAGCGTCGCGTAACGCTTTTAACGTTGTGGCATTCGTCTCGCAGTTATCGATGATGTCACCCGTCACCAGGAGTTTTGGTGTGACCAGCTTTACCTGCTCTGTTGCCGTCGCGGTAATGTTTCTGGCATTGTTGATCTCTACATCTTTGCCTTTTGCATCAATGAAAATTCCCGCCTCGGTCAGATGAATATTCATCCCCTGCTGGTTATAGACTACGGTTTCGCCTGGCTTAAGCCCGGTATACCGGAAGCTTTGATGGTTGGAAGCAATGACGACGGGACTGGAGCGGTCTCCGCCGAGGAAGGCAATGACCACATCCGATCCCGCCGGCAACCCCGATGAAAAACCAAAATCAGAGAGCCGTGGGGCGCTGGCCACTTCCAACGGAGTCTGGTACTGGATTTCCTGTACAGCCCCGCTATCTTTCTGCGTGGTAATACGGCCAATGCCCAGCATGCCGGCTATGCGCGTGGCCGATTTCTTTAAATTTTGATTCATTGGTTTAGTCCGGGTATTTGCTGATAGAAAGCGTACGGCTGGACACTGAAAGCCTCCGGCGGCATCAGATAAAGCCGTGCATGGGTGCCGTCACTGTCTCTGATATAAGTCACCTCAGCGATAAGCATTTCCGTGTCAGGCAGCTGAAGACTGGGGATGTTGACCGGGATGAGAGTGTTTGGCTCCCATAATTTCCCGGACTTATCGCGCCATGAGTCAATCGTCACCGTCAACTGGCGGGAACGGCCATATCGGCGGTTCATCTCCCAGTCAATAGCGCGCTGTGCCTGTTGGGAAGCCATCAGCGTACTTTCAACAATAATGATCCGTTTTCGGTAACGCATACTGGCGGCCTCCGGATCGCGTGCCGTCGCAAGCGTCACAGAGTCATAAGCCGTATCCGGCGAAAATCCTGCTATCGGAGAGATGCTCATCGATACGCCGACGTAATCAGAAAAGCGGTCAGCCATCGAACGGCGGTAATAAGCCTGTTCAATATTTACCCCTTCAGCGATACCGCTGGCTGCGCGCGTTGTCCCCACCCGGGTCAGAAATAAGTTTCCGTCAGGCTGATCGTAATAAAGCAATGCCGACCAGCGGGAAACACGATCAAGAATTTCCTGCGGTGACTCCCCCCAGTTCAGGGAAAATTGTGGGACTTTTACCAGGTCATCAACGTCTGTACTTACCTGAATGTTGTAATGGGACGCGAGGCGGGACGCTATCTCAAGCGCATTGCTGTTATTAATGACGTTATTTGGCCATTCTGCGGAGCAATCCACGAGATCTGCGCACTTGCTACGGCCTGAGGCTCTGACCTCATGGCGCGAACGGGAAATAGCAGGCGACCAGTCATCAACATAACCCGTCACGACCAGATCGCTACCGAGCTTGACCTGACAGGGCATTCCTTCCTTTACCAGTTGCTTCTGGTCGCTGCCCGGAAAATAGTCCATCAGCCCCAGGTCAAAATCGGAGGGGAAACGCTCAATGCCACGGGTCACCCGCACAGAATCCCACCCCTCAATGATTTTCCCGCCCACTGTGAGAGATACGATCTCCTGATCGTTGTCCGTACTCATTGTCTCAACACCTTCATCGTCGTCGGCATAAATGCAGGATGCGGAACGCTGGCCTCCTGTATGAGTTCATTTGCACGCGAGGCATCCTGATAGAGTCGGTTTGCCAGTACCAGAGCAGGAACCGGCGCAGCCGTATTGATTTGCATCAGCTCACTCAGCCCGGATGAAATCTGAGCCATGGCATTCAGGAAAGCAGTTCTCACTCCCATCAGTGCCGAGTAGAGATCGTCATCGCCACGGTCACCCGCCAGTAGTAACGCGGTATCCATTTGCGCGGCTACGCGTTGCGTGATGTCTTCGGCCTCATTACGGCTGGTAGGGTTATAATCGGCGGCAGCATTCGTCATTGCCCCGGTACACAGCACAATGATCAGCGTGTTAATTGTGCCAGCCAGTTGCTGGCTGCTTTCGGAGCGCTGGTATTCGGTACTGGTTGAAGCCGCCAGTTTTTCAAACGCGGCAATTTTGTCACTTACCCCGCCGGCACTGGCCAGTATTCGATTGATCACATCGGCAACGCCCTGAACCAATTCATCGACCGATACAGATTCACTCAGTACAGCGATTGTATCCAGTACACCCTGGCGGTCCATTACGGCCCGGGCGGAAACCTGTTCAGACAACGCCTGATAGTCTTCTGAGTCATCGGCATCACGCTTGCCGTTAATACCCGACGAACTCCCGCCCACGCTCCCCTTGCTGTAACGTCCGTAACGATTATTACCGAACGTAGAATTCAACACGTTGCTGACGTTTGTTACTTCACTGATGGTGTTATCCACCATATTGGTCCAGAACGTCACGGTTCCCTTGATAGTCTGAATCCCCTGCGACACACCACGGATCTCGCTTTTAATTCTTGCGAGAGTACTGGCAACTGCCGTACTGACCAGCTTCAGATAGTTGGTGCCAACGGTATCCCCCGCGGCGGCGCTGTCGGTAACAGCGAAGACCTTTAACCCCGACTCAATTACCATCAGAGTAAATTCAAACGAACGGCCGTTTTCGGCAGAGCCGGAGAGTCGTAAGCCGTTCTCGGGTATGGAAACGGTCATCTCCCCCAGAGTGGGATGGATAAGCGTGCCACTTCCCCTGGTTTCACAGGCATCAATCAATGACTGCCGCTGGGAAATAACATCACCGCCGCCATAAACCAGGCTGTTTTGAACAAGAAAGCCGCGGATAATAAATCGCCGTGTCCCGCGCCCCATATCCTCAATCCAGGCAGTATCACGGTAGGGATATTCATGAACCGCCTGCCGCCGGCCGTGACTGCCTTCCTCGTTCACCACAGCAAAAGGCACGCCCCGAAACGAGCCGGGACGTAGTTGGCTCAACCAGTCCTCGCTTCCGCCTCCCCCCATCAGAGAAGTTATTGCATCCTGGATAATTGCCATCAGGCCTCCTGAATTAAAAAACCGCCAGGGTGGCGGTTTAATAGGGTTAGTAATTCATGGCGGTTGTTATTCTGCCGTTATCCTCGACGTTATAGGTATTCTTCTCACCCTTATCGTTGACCAGGGTGATTTCCAGCTTCATTTTCTGGTCGGCCATCGCCTCTTTGAGAGACCGGGTCAGGTTTTCACTGACCGGATCTCTCCCATTACCGGAAGCTGTCAGGATTGAGGAACTGTCAAACTTGTCCGGTTGTGGTACGAGGATGTTCTCTCTCTGCTGGCTGAGCACACGGCTGTCACGAAGACCAGACCAGCGGGGATCACTGATAGCCGTCTGAATTGCCGCCCGTATCTCATCTTCAGAATATGGCTGTGCCCCATTCTCATGCTGAATCATGGCCGCCATGACTGACTTCAGCACCTCCGGGTTATGCAGATCCATCTGCTGCCGGGGCTGAATACCTGTCGCGGCCGATACTGAATTGATATAGGACTGCGTATCATTTTCTGAGCGTGGCGCATAAGTGTGGATCACGCTGTTAAGCGTGTTATTCCCACGATCGCCATATAACATCAGTTGCCGGGCCATTGCCGCCAGCCCGTCGTTGCTGTTGTCATAAGTGACGAAACCACGATTCACCCCGGTCGCATTAGGCGCTATCCGGAGATTGCCCGGGTTATTATTTCTGAGGCCCAGTGCCTGGTTAGATGGCTGGCTGTAATTCACCTCTCCGCGTGGAGCTGGTGCACCTGCTGGCAGGATGACAGACAAATCATTACGGAGTTGTTCAGCTCTGTCACTGGCGCCATATTGCGCGTCGTAGCGTTTCCGGACGGCATCCGTCATAAAGCCGGCATCCACCGCTCCGCGCTCGCGCCGGGAAAGGGTGTTATACAGCGCCTTATCACCCTGAATGCGGCGTAACTTCCCGGCATCCTTGCTACTGATAAACCCCAGCGCATGCGACAGCCCGGTGAAATCGCCATTCGTGAACAAGTCGGTCACACCTTCAAGACCGTCTTTCACCGAGCCATCGGAAAGCAATTCCTTAAACAGAGAGTTTTTCGAACGGTTTTTCAGCCCATCCCATGCTGCACCCAGCTCATTCATGGAGCCGTTAATCTCGGACAATTGCCGGTTAAGTTCCGGATCAACTGTCAGGCCAAGTTCATCAGATTTAGCCAGCAATGCTTTCATCCGTACGCCTTCACGCATCAGCGCCAGCATTTCCGGCGTCAACCCGAGGGCATCGGAAACCGACTTCTGCTGGTCAGGTCGCAGGCTCGGGAAAACGCGCGCTATCGATTCCAGCGTTCTCAGCGTATCAACGGATCCATCGTTGTTTTTCTGGATCTGAACGCCAATCTGTGACAATGCTCCGAGCACCTGGCTGTTGGCACCGCTGGCGGCCTCCTTCAGGCTTTTAGCCATCCCCTCGATGGAGGAATTTGCACTGTCGCCATCAGCACCCAGTATCCGCATGGCGCCGGACAGGCGGGAAAAATCTTCCACTCGCATACCCGCATTTTTCGCGGCAACATCGAGGTTATAGGCTTCCCTTGAGGCCTCATGGAAACCGTAAGCAATCTGTTTTAGCCCATATCCCGCCGCTCCAACCACACCCAGCGATGCCAGCTTACCGGAGAGCTCACCGACCATCTTCAGCGGCGGCACCATATCCCCGATATACTGCACGTTATCACGGGCATTTTTGGACAGATTTTCGAAGCGGGAAATAAAGCCGTTCAATCCATCGAGAGTCTCCTGTCCTCCTAACTGGAGTCCCTCTTTGGTTTTATCCAGCTTTGGTTCCAGATCACGGATAGCCTCATTGATACGTTCAATGGCTTCCGTCGCCTGGTCGCTGGCCACCAGCTCAAAGTCGAAAGAATTACTCATCGGGTTTGGTATTCCTGAGTTTATTGATACGGGAGGCCTGCGATACCCACCACTTCAGACGGGCATAGGTCATGCCCCATGCCCTGTCTTCTGTCCAGCGGAAATAAAATGTGACGTCAGCGGCCGTTTCCTGCCAGGCGGTCAGGGCTTCCAGGTCAAAAAACCGAGCAAAAACTCCTCACATTTTCGGAAGTCGATAAAATCCATCGGCTGAAGGACACTTTCCCGCGTATCCGCGACCAGCGAGATCAGCAGGCGCATCGCCGCCAGTGAAGTGGACGATGCCTGCTTTTCGTAGAACTGCTCGGCCTGGCTGAGTGTCGGCGCCTTCAGCTCCAGTTGCTCATAGCGTGTTTTTTGCGCCTCATCGACCAGAGGCTTGATGAGGGGAATGACTTTGGTGCGTTCAAGTTCTGCCATCTTAGTTCTCCGTTACGTCCCTGCCTTCCCAGCGAACATCAAACACTGCATCTTCGCTTTCCACTTCCTGAACGTTCACCGTCCATAGCGCGCGACCGATAATAGTCTTTCCGTTCGCCAGCTCGGCAATCACGTTGACGTTCGTCTGTTTGTTAAAACCCAGTACGTTGGTACCGCCGCTGTCGCGAAGACGGGCAGAAATATACGGGGCAACCGGCTTTTCTTTGTAGCCATGCACACCGTCCATGCCTGTCAGCGTGGTACGGTTAACAGTGGAGGTCTGATACTTGAATGAGCCCTCCACCATAACGGTCACCCCGTTTACGGTGACATAAGCAGTACCTGCCAGGCGATTAGTGGTATCTCCAGCCATGTTTTATGCTCCTGTTGACTCAGCCTGCAGGCGGAACTGGTTAAGCAGCGCAAAGATGCGCAGCTGGTTCATAAGCGTTCCCGGCCACAACACATCGACGCGGTTCGGGTTTGTTTTGTTCTGCTCCACGATAATGTTTCTGGCGAAGGCCTCAGCGTCCTGCGCGTAGCCGTTAAAGACCAGCGTCTGGTATTCCGCGATCTGATCGGCCCTGATAATGTTTGGCGTTACAATCGCCGCCCCCGGCGCAAAACGCGTGCCATCTGCGGCCAGCTTCATGCGACCAAATTTACTGGTCACTGCCGTACGGAGATATCGCGTGACAAACATCAGACTGAACAGCGTTTCCACCTGCAGGTAACTGTCGTCTTCGTCGCCATAGCTGTTTTTCTGGTAGGTGATAATCAGGTTTTCAATCATCACCGTTCCGTCATCCCCCACAGTGTAAGTGGAGATGCCGCTGTACAGCAGGTTGTTGCGCTCCGTCAGCTCAAAACGATCCGCCAGGTCCGGTGCCAGCACGCCATAAACGGGCAGACTTTGTAGCGGGCGTCCTGGGTCATTACGCAGACTGGGTGCTGCGGCCCCTGTCAGTGCCGCCGCCCAGATATAACGCGGTGACGGCGAGCGGTACACGCCAAGCAGTGACTCATGCTGGTTATTACGGGTTTCCCCTTTAGTGCCAAGCTCGGCGTAAGTGCCGTTGGTAGTGGTGAATGCGTGGCCATAAAGCTGTTTATCCCATGCCCAGCGCCCGGTTGCATCGTTCAGAAATTCTCTGATGGCGTCCAGTGATGCGGTGTCATCATAAGGGTTGATGACAAAATCAAAGGTCTTATCCTGCAGGTTGCCCAGGGCATCAACAAAATCCGGCGCGCCGGCGCCGCCGGTCATGCCCGTGATGGTGAGTGTCAGGCCCGCGGGCGTCACCTCACCACCCTGAACACCGAGATAATTCAGCCTGATATCAATACCATTGCCCAGCAACCCGGCATTTTTGGCCGTCAGTGTCACGGTATCCGTTGCATCGGCTTTTACAGCAGCTGTCACCGGCAGTTCCGTTTTGCGGGTAATCGCCGCGACCAGCGCAGTGGCAATCTGAGCCGGAGTGTCAGTCGCCAGTACGGTCAGTTGTACGCGAACGCCAGCAATATAAAGAGAGATAACGCCGGTTTCTGCCGCCTGTGTGGCAACCTTGATACTGCCAGTTGCCACTGCCATCGAATCCGCATCATCAGCCAGCGGAAGGATCCAGACCTCCGCAGCAGTATCGTTTTTTTGATACGCCGTCATCATGCCATGCAGCATTGAGCCTTTTCCGGTGAGCTCACCCACCGCATTGGGAGAGGAGACTTTTACCGGGATTTTTTCCTGTGCAGAGCCTGATGCCAGCATCTGACCAATCAGCAGTGTTCGCTGTGTAGCGGTCGCCGTGTTGGCCATGGAGTTATCAAACTCCACATAAAAAAGCGGCACACGTAAATTGCCGGGAACTCGCGAAAATGGAACGGTCATTTAGTTACGCCCTCTTTTTTTGCGGCGTTTTTAACGCCCTTTTCCGGTACCAGGCTGACGTCGCCATCCTTCAGACGGCGGTGCCAGAACGTATTATCAGGTACCTCCGCGCCATCTTTGGGCAAAGGCTCCCCCCTGACAGGGCAGCGAACGCTGAGCCCGTCCTTCGGTTTTACAAACATGATTACTCCTGAAGGTCTATTTTTACGCCCGGCTGCGGCGTACCGTCCGGCATGTTGATGGTGATGTCGATACCCGCCAGCGGTACCGTATCGACCGGATAAAAGTCTTCCGGTCCCTGATAGTGCTCAATATCAATTTCGATAAGCAACTGGCCCATATGCGCTTCGCCATCCGCATCAACATCAATCGTCGAGCGAACCTCCGCATATTTCTGGATGTTCCGGGTTAACTCGTAGCTGTTAATCACCGCCCTTTCTACCTGTTCCCGGAGCTCTTCCAGCGCAACCTCCGCGCGCATGGCGCCATCATCAGTGGTTTCACTGTCGTACTCCTGAACCCGGCCGGTAATCCGAACGGTGGTCAGAGAGGTGAAGGCCGGGACATTTCGCCCCTGCGCCTTTTTGTGATCAAATGGCGTCTGAACAAGCAGCGCGGGGTACAGGTCCGGCGAGGTTGCCCAGTCACGTGGGGAATAAACACGATCGGCGGCAGCCGTTTTATCTTTCAGCGCGGCCACGACCATGTGTCGTATTGCGGAAGCATTCATCGGGTTTTCGCCACATTGAGAACAAGACGCGAGCCGCCATGGCTGTCGGGTTCGACGTTGGACACAACAAATAACTGATTGATGACCTGACCTCCGACCGTTTTGATATACACACGGTCAGATACGGCAGGTTGCGGTTTACCCAACTGACGAAATTCAGCATCACGTACCCCCAGCATCGGGCTGGAGGTGTTAATTTCTGAATCACCATCAAGGTTTTCTGCAACCTGCGCATAGCCACGGTCAAAAATACCGTTAATCGTAAAAGGAGTACCGTTGCGGGGACGGTACTCATGTTCATCGCCAAACACGCCATGGAGCGGACTCAGAAGATGTAAATCCCAGTCCACGCCCATCGGCTCACTCCGTTGTAATTTTCACACCACGCGCAGCAGATAACGCGCGCTGTCGCAGAGCATGGACATCGGCAATTACACCTGCTGCCAGCAGACGCTCGGCATCCTTACCGGAGACCGGAATAAGGGAGTTTTCCCGGTAGACCTCACCGTCATGGCGAATGCAATTCCCTTTCAGCACCACAAACTCAGGCTCCGCGTCTTCTTCCTGGTCATCTTCTTCAGCGGTATCCTCATCATCTGATGGTTCGCCGTGTTTATCGTCATGCTGTTGGGTCTCGTGAACGCTGCCACCTGCATTCAGCTCATCAATATTCAGACCATCATCTGCAGTTCCTTCCGCATTCAGATCATCGCCCAGTACAGTTTTGGTTGTTTTAGCCATATCAGACCACCGTCGCGCAGAGGGATGCATTTACCCGGCTCGGAATAACCAGCGGAGAGGATTGCATCAGAATAAGACGCTGGGCCGGATCTTCTTTCACCCAGGATTTTGGCGCATAGGCCAGAGGACCGTAGTTAAATGCCGGGTCAAGGATAACGCCAAAGGCGCGGGTACCCATCAGATCGGCGCCAGACATAATCACAGCGCCGTCGGGGATCATCGGCTTCTCGACATTATCAAGTGGGTCAATAAACCAGTCGTTATATAACCAGAGGTCAAAGTTACCCCAGCGCCCTTTATAAATAGCGCCCTTCATCGCCTGTGGGCCAGCATTAATCTGGTTACCAAACGGGCTCAGCGCCGGGAACGTGATGGCGTTATCTTTGATGGTGGTATCTAGTCGGAACGCCCGCCATGATTTGCTTGTGAACACCAGATCCGTTGCGACGGAACCGGATTCTTTCAGGAAAAGTGTCTGCCAGATTTCAATATCATCAGAGGGCTGGGTATTGGTGGCACCAGCGGCAACCGTCAGCGGCCACTTATCGGAACCACTCAGGGTAATAGTCAGATCCGGAGAGCGCCCGAAATCCACCACTTTGGTTTCATAGCCTTCCCCGGCAACCGTGACGGTACCGGACACCAGCGCACTCGCCGCCATCCACTCCAGGCGACGGTTGATCATGTCAATCTGATCAGTCATCTCAAACTGCAGGTTCAACATTTCGCGTTCTGCGGCTGTATATTCACCGCCAATACGCTCACCGATCTGACGGCGGATAGGTTTACGCAGGTCCGGCGCCCGCTTGTCTTTGATGTAAGCCGGTTTGAAAGTATTGGTCTGGTATTTACGGGACTCGACCAGCTTGCCCTCCACCAGTGGGGAGACAAATGGCGCCATACGACGCAGGCCGACATCCACGTCAATCGCCACTTCTTCAGTCTCATAAGTCACGACGTTCGGGAAGAAGCGATCAAGCAGCCAGTTCTGACTGGTTTTCAGGTTAGGAACGACCTGCACCAGCACACTGGTATCATAAATATTTTCCATATTCAGTCTCTTGCTAATGCCAGCCGCACGCTGGCATAAATTTTAAATGGGTCGGCGCCTGCCGGTTAAAGCATTCGCCAGGAGAAATGAGGGATACATCAGGAGGTGGTTAAAGGTGCCTGAGTGCTGTCTTTGAGGAAGATGGCCTGCGGGCGTAGTGCTGTTTTCAGTTCCGGTGCAGTCCAGGAATCGTCAAAAATAATATAATTCTGGTTGAACTCCCCCATCAGATACAGACCGCCGGACTGATCGCCATGGGTGGAAGCGTCAACATCATCAACCAGAATAGCTGCCGGTGTCTCGCTACCATCCGTTGCGGTTTTCACACTGGCGGTGTATTTGCCACTGGCGGTAATCATGCCAAGTACAGTGCCACGCTTATACACGCCGCCGGTGATCGTGCCGGTATCAGTGACCAGTTGTAGCGTACCGGCAATCAACTGATCCGGTACAAACGCTGAACTCTTCATGCCAGGCGCAAAGGCATTCTGACCAAATTGATCCATTATTTATCTCCTTTAATGGAGTTGTAGAGGCCGGTCATCTGGGTTACCAGTGCCGATTTACCGCTCTCTTTCTTGCCACTATCCGGATTCAGACGGGCCTGATGGCTGTCCTGCATCCGTTGGTCAAGTGTCCGCTTGCGGGTTGCGGCAGGTCGCGAGGCTGGTGCGGTTGAAGCCAGAACATTGATAGCGGCAGCAGAGCTCATGCCGGTATTGAATGCCAGCGACGCAGCCAGTGACGGATTCGCCGCGGCGTGCTTACTGCCGAAGATACGGGCACAACGTTTACGCTCGGCTGCACGGGCATTTTTCACCGCTTTGCTTTCTTTGCGGTCATCGTCGCCGTCATCTTCGGAATCGTCATCGTCTTCCGCTGCTTCCGGGTCGTCACCGTCATCTTCAGCGTCATCATCACGCTCGTCGTCTTCCGCGTCATCTTCGCGTTCATCGTCCTCGGCATCATCTTCGCGCTCATCCTCTTCCGCGCGACGGCCTTTCGCTTTTTTGGCTTTTTTGTCTTCTTCCTCTTCGGAAGCAGTCGCGCCACGGCCAAGGAGATGAGCAAAACTAAATGTCTTTTTCTTCGCCATTTCAGGCTCCTGTTTTTTCAAGTAAGTTTCTGAACGCAGCATCAGGAGGACATACCTCATCAGCCAGTCCAAGTTCCACACCATCAGCAGCCATAAAACAGGCAGCCTGAGTACTTTTGATAACCTTTGCGCTAATCCCCCGATTTCTGGCGACGGTATTCACAAACAATTCGCCCATGGTGTTGATATCCTGCTGAATAGCCGCCAGCGCTTCATCTGACAGCTCTCTCAGCGGTGACCCCTCTGCCTTACGGGAACCGTAGGTGATGATGGTGACTTTGAGTCCGTCATCTTTAATCCTCTGGGTCCAGTCAAGGTGCATAGTGATCACGCCAACTGAACCCACGCCGCCGGTGCGGGGAACAGAAATCCGGTCCGCCGCACTGGCAATCGCATAGGCGGCGGAATAGGCGCTTTCCGTCAGAATGGCATGGATGGGCTTTTTCCCGCGGGCGCCATAAATGACATCGACCAGATCGAAACATCCGGCGACCTCGCCGCCTGGCGAATCAATATCCAGGCAGATCCCCGCAATATCGGGGTCTTCCATCGCGGTCAGGAAGGCCTGACGAATGCCGTCATAGCCTGTCATGCCACTGTATGGACGCAGGCTGCCCAGCTTCTGCACCAGCGTCCCGCATATCGGGATGACAGCGACGCCCAGCACATTGTCATAACCCGGGTCGATACGGGATCCCCGTTCCCGGTTATCGTCGTACCCATACCAGTCATCATCCATGGCAAGAGAGGATTCGATTTTACTGATGCCAAACCGGTCCATAACGGATGCCATGATGACTTCAGCTTTACTTGGGTGCAGCGCCAGCGGTGTATTAAAAAGGCGCTGGGCCAGATGAGGTAGATTCACTTTTCCTCCGGATCGGTAATTGTCTGGCTGGCGAACTGGTCCGCCTGCGCCCAGCTAGGTAATGGAAGCCCGCGCTTCAGGCAGGACTCGATTTCCCGCTGGCGCTGGTCAAGAATCTCTTCCCAGTCCTCACCCACGTTTTCACCCACTTCAATTTCGAGAGTGGAAAGGCCGGCATCGAGGCCGAGAATGGCGCCTTTTTTCTCTGCCACCGGATCAACCCATCCTCGCCCCGGCCCCATCCAGCGCGCACGGGAATACGCTGCCCGGGCATCAACAAAATCAGGGGCATTATTCGGAAGGGGTAAATCCTCGTTATCGTGAACTTCCTCCACAAAGGCAGTCAGAACCGGCTGAGCGGTACCCATGGAAAAATCATCACGTCGGCGGGTGAGCGTTTTCCATGCCTCCAGCAAGGAAGATCGCGCAGAGCTGTAATTCACATCAGACCAGTCCTGTGTAACCTGCTGAGGAGATAACCCCGTACCGGATGAGAAATTACGTAATACTGCAGACTCGAAAACCTCAAAGTTGCTGTAAGGGCGGGCAGCGTTGACCGTTGTTATTCTCTCCCCTGGATAAAGGATCGGCATGCGGGCGCCATTCTGCAGAGTCAAACGACGATCATTATGAAACTCTGCACGACCATCCTGGTATGCTCCCAATCCCTCTTCGAAGTTTTCCCCCAGCGCGGACTGGATCATTTCGGGGTCGTACGGCGACTCAATATAAGCGGCGAAGATAGCATTCAGAATTGCCGCTTCCAGCTCGCTCTGGTCGTACTTCACCAGCATCTTCAGGCGTTGCACCACCGGAGTCAGAATGCCATTACCCCGATGCTGAGCCCCACGTTCATGGTCAAAGTCGTGCACAACGTGCGGACGCCCCCAGTCGGTTTCCCGCGGTATTCTCCGCCACGTCATCGTTTTGGCGCCACTCCACCAGTCACCGATATGTGCTTCACGTATGTGATAAGCCACAGGTGCGCCGTCAGCATCAATTTCAACGCCGCCGCGGATATTCGGCATATCAAAATTCTGCTGCGGGTTACTGAGTCTGTCGGGATCAACAACCTGCACCGTCGTGGCATAACGCCCCTTACCTGGTCCAAGGCGATCGGTGCGATACTGGAGCACCATCAGGGCATCGCCATCAATCAGCTTGTGGCGAAAGGCCAGACGCAACATTTGTGGAACGGTTAGCTTGCGTTCAACGTCACAATAACGGCCTGTGTCGTATGCCCAGGTTCTCCAGTGGGAAGCGAGTGCTTTTCCGTACTCTTCCGCCCATACTGCGTCAAAACTTTTATTACCTGTCATCATCCGTAATACACGATAGTCAGGCTTCATGATCGGACGGAAATTGGCGCCGACCGCATTATCAAGCAGGCGAGTTATGGCACCATTGGCCCATCCATCATTTCGGACCAGATCGCGCGCACGGGAAACAATACGGTCACGGTAGATATTAATTTCGTTATCCGGTGACCATAGTGCGGGCTGCCAGTTCGCCAGTTGATCGCTGAAGGAATCCGCGGCGTCATATGGCACCCGGCTACCGCCCGTCAACATGCTGGGTTTTGGTGCCTGATAAGGTCTCCCGTCAGGACCAAGGATTTGCACTTTATTCATCAGAATCTGAACCTCACTGGCTTCCGTGGCCGGGCGACAATTCCCAGTTGCGCCTGCAGCAACTGAATCAGCGCCAGCAGGTCGGCGAGAGAGCTTTGCTGATAGGAGACAGAGCGCGTCCCATCACCCTGCGTATAGGAGAATGAGACGCCACGGCTACCGGTAGTCAGATCAATATAAGCCTGCTGCGCTTTCTGCAGAGCGTCTCTGAGCTGCTCATCAGTCATCCCACCAGCAAGTAAGCTCGTGTTTCGGTTAAACATGGTTTTCCTTATTGCGGCAGGAGTTTAGAAATGTTCTTACGCTTAACAGGAGCCGTAGCCTCATCCACGATGGCACCCGGTAATTCGTAATTGATTTTTTCTTCTGGCTCGGCTGGCGCCGGCAGGAACTTATCGGGATCGGCCTGAAGGTTAGCGGCCCGAACATTAAGTTTTAATCCCATATGTTTCAGCCCGCACAACGCGGCATAGCTGTATACGAGACAGTCGAGCGCTTCGTTCGCCCGTCCGGGGGGAAGTTCCCAGACACTGAATCGCTGTCCGGCCACCACTTTGTAAACCAGTCGCTCAGCCAGTAGCTGGTTGAAATATCCGAGGTCACGATCATCCGGGAAGTGCATATAGCCCGCACCGGCAGTACCTAAAGCCGGCGGTTCAAGATGCAAACGACCACGGACAACATCTTTCGCAGAGTTCACGCCAAGAATAATTGGCCTGTAGCTGGCTTTACTTTTCGATGTCGGTCGCTTGGTTGGCCAGACGGGGTTGCGTTTCCCACCCTGCGCAGATTCGCCCTTGATAGCCCAGATGCGGCGCCCAAGGCGATCTTTGCAGAACTCATAAACCTTTTGCGTGTGGTGACCGCCGGAGTCCATACATGCAGCCAGAATATTCAGCCCTCGCCCGTCGCCGCGTCGCCATATCTGTTTCAGGTACGCATCGAGGCGCTTCCACGGCTCCTCAGTTTCCAGATCGCCATAAATGACGTCATGCGCAACTGACCACGATTCCTCGTCCCGGCCCCAGCCTGTGATCGTTATTTCGAATCGGTCATCCTGGGTATCGACGCCCGCAGTTAACAATGCCACGCCATCAGGAACGACGGCCGGGAAGACTTCACGGCGTGCCAGCAGGACATCAACCGGGAGCTGTTTCCCGTGGTTAGGTCGGTGCGGCAACCCCATCTGGGTGTTCCACCAGGCCTGTTCCTTATCTGGATCCCCTTTCGCATCGAGGTATTTCTTTGCAATGTCCGACGGCTTGTCTTTCTGCCAGGGACTAAACAGCTTTGACGCCTGGTACCCGGCGTGGTGATTATCCAGCGCCTCGGCCCCACAGTCCGGGCAAATCGCCCGGTATACGGCATGCCGTTCCGACTCCGACCAGCGCCAGACGACATCAACACAGCCCTCGTCGCCTTCATGCCATTTCTGGTCGTACTCCATTAATGGTGAATGACGGGAACCACAGCATTCAAATGGTTTGGTCTGGTGCCAGCGGATTGTCTGTAATGCCCGCAGGCGCTCACCTTCCGACCAGCCAGCACCACAACATTCACAATGGATCATGGCCAATTTCGTCAGGTGCTTATCACCCTCTTTCGGCCACTGAACATGCTTAAAGAAATCGAGGAACTGTCGGTGACCGCAATGAGGACAAACTACAGAAGCACGCCGCTGATCAGAATCCTCATAGCTGTCTGCAATCCGACTTTCGTCATCAACAGTCGGGGAACAAGCCCGCACAGAAAGCCAGTTAAGGCCAAATGTTGCGGTTCGTTCTTCCGCCAGGGCAATGGGATCACCTTCACGTGTAATCGGGTATTTATCCACCTCATCCGCCAACAGAACACGGATAGGTCGGCGCGCAAGGTTATCAGGGCTGCCGGCGCCAGCCAGCGCCAGAAACCCGCCAGTGAAGGCTTTATACAGAATGGTTTCTTTCGAACTCTTTTGCTTTGAATCACCGATGATGTTACGCAGAACTGGCGTCACACGAACCAACGGGCTGATGCGTTCTTTGGAAAACTGCTCGGCGGCCTCTTCCTTCGGCTGCAGGAGCAAAATCGGGCATGGATCGAGGTGCGCGAAATAGCCGAAAAGATTTTCCAGCAGCGCTGTTTTCATTAACTGGGTACAGCACATCACGGTAATAATGTGGACGCCCGATTCAGTCGCGGCCAGCATCGGGCCGCGTGCAATCTCAACCGTTGATGTTTGCCAGTTCCCGGAGGTGCTGCCAGCTTCTTTCGCCAGCTTCCGGTAGTCATCAGCCCATTGCGGGACGCTGATGCGTGGTGGCGGTGTCCACCCTTTCCGGACACTCAGTTGAAGACGCTCAATCTTCTGCTGGGTTAAACTCTGGTTCTCCGAGGACTGAGATATGTTTGTGGACATGTTCAATCAGCACCTCTGTCATCCTGTCCGCCGGCACATTCAGATCGGCAGCCATCAATGGTGCCACGCGTGAAGGCCAGTTAAGCCATGCATCACGCTGCTGGCGAAAGGCGTTAAACAGAACCTCCTCGGCGATGGCCAATTCAATTGTCTGGCCGCTGTCTTTTTCATACTGGAGCTTTGCCTGCAGGGCCATGTAATTTTCACGGATCCGCGCGGCCTCTTCCCTGGAAAGGTCAGCACCTTCTGTAAGCATTATCTGGCGAACGGTTTCATCAATTTCATCGTCGCCATCATTCCGGGGTGCTGAGGCTTTTTTCTTCTTCGCGTTTGATGCCCGCGGATCTTTTCCATCACGGTTTTTCTTCAGCGCAGCATCGCTCGCTTCAACATCTATCAGGTCGCCATCCATGACGATAAACCGACCAGCTTTAATCCAGCGGCCAATAGTTTTACGGTCAACGCCTGAATGCTGCGCGTACTGACTCTGGTTCATCGTGGACATGGGACATCACCTGGGACATTTTTGGGGTGGGACATTTACCTGGGACATTTTTGCAATGTCCCACATGAATGCCCCACTGGAATAAATGGAATAATCCACGCTGGCTCTGGCATGGCTGGCGATCTCATCAGGTGGGACATGGGACACAAAATAAAAATTTGTAGCTAGGAAAACACTGCGGCGCGCAATGCCCGTGACTTACAAAAGCCTCAGGAAGGACCCATTTTGATAATGGTTATCATTTGAGGGTTATTTTGCCGTTTTGATAGCATCTGCGATAGCACGACTCAATGCAGCAGGCATCAACGCCTCTGCCATAGCCTTCGAGCGGTCCATATACCCCAACACAGGGGTCACAGGAAGTGCATCGCCAAACCTCACCAGCAGCTTAGGGGCGCGCTGTTTCCGCTTTGGTCGGCGAGTACCATTCGCTGAGCGCCGGGCTCGTTTCTTTTTCGCCTTCTTCGGTTTACGCCGTTGCCAGACAGCATCAACACCGTTGACCTCACCAACAAACACATTCGGCTTCGCTTTCAACTGCGACAGCTTGTTGCGCGGCATGTTGCCGTATTTGTTCAGTTTGATGTTCTTTGGATTGAGCAGAGCCTGGCTGTTCAGCTTATGTTCACCGCCGAATTCAAAGGGTTCGAGATATTCAGCGGCGACATCACGCACAAAGACTTTTGCGCGAAGATCGTTCTTGCGGGCCCCTGAAGAACCCACTGCATTGACCGTGAACGGCGTCGGCGATTCCAGCTTCCGACCCAAAGCTACTTTTTGAGCTGCTGCAATCTGACGAACAACGGCTGTCATAGCCTGAGCTGTGGCATAGGGGATTTGCTTCTGCAACATCTGAAGTTGCCGGGATAAATCCTTAATCGTAGCCATAAGCTTGTTCCAGAGTAAGCGAAGTTATCAGGCGCTATTATTGTCTTTCGGTTTCTCCTGAGGAGTACCATAGCGGGCACGCATTTCGCGGCAGGACATAAAAGTAGGCTGAGCACCGTTTGAAGCGATCATCAAAACAATAGGTAAGCCTATGGTGATGATAATCAATAAGCCATTCCAGATGTAATAGAACATCATCGCGCCCTTATCTTCCCGTTAATTTTGTCTGGTGCCACGCGCAGAATTTATATCGCAACATTGCCACTTCTTCTCAGAGTTGCGCCGCCACTTCTCGTCTTTGCGAGCCGTCAAGATGTGGATCACCTCTTTGGTTGACGCCAGATCTATGCTTCTTGTCGGGTAAGCATTATCGAGCCATCTCGTAAGGTGGCTCTGTAATACCCTACTTCACGGTTTCAATAGTCGAGCCGTGGCTGTTGGTGATGTAAATCTGATCGCCCTTGTAAAGGAACTGGTAGCCAACACCACCAAGCTCAGGGATGTCCGGGAAAGCTAGTGAAGGAATACCTGAACAAATAATGGCAATGCAATCAGCCCGGTTTGCTCCAGTACGCTCGACCGTTAGTTGATGCTCATCACCAACTGGTTTCGTCATATCTTGGTCCTCATAGGACATCGGGATATGCTCAATGATGTCAGGCGCCATAACCTCCAGTTCATCAGCAAGAGCAAAAGCCTGACGCCATTGCTCAGAACCAGGACGAGCAACGGTGATTTCTTTTGCCTCATACAATGAAGTGGCGTTGTTAATAATCTGCTTAACGGTAAACATTTTCTTCTCCTGCTTCTGGTAATAAAAAGCCCCGCTATTGCGAGGCATCGTATTTACTTGTATTTGATATTTATTGCCAACGAATCAACCTGGTAATCCGTCGATGTAGCTAAATATAAAACTGGCATCCATCATATTACTTTGATTAAAGCGGCTTCTTTTTATTGCCTCAAACCCTTCCTGCTTACTAGGCCAATTATTGCAACAATCATTCATATTGTTGTTTTTTTCAAACCACAGTTTTTTGAAACTGAACTCTTCAGCAACCTTTTCAAAAGCAACAACTGTTTTCTTCTGAGTTCGTGTAGCAGTGATGATCACGTTGCATCCCATCTCAGCTAACTCTTTGGTAGATTTTTCAACCTGAGAGCCCAAATCCCCCAAAGTGGATATCCCAATCTTAAGTCCATCACGCTCAAATACAGCTATAAGATCCTTTTCTCCACCAGGGTGGGATATTGCTGCCATAAAGGATGCATAGCGATCACTTTGCTCAAACAGTTTTATCAGAAATATTAGCGTTTCACTTTTTCCCCTGTTGCTGGAACCGAATACACCCATCATTAAGTTCATCTTGCAGCACTCCTTACTGTGTCGTCTTCCCTGATATAATACTCATGCTGTGTTGATGCAACAGTTTTTATTAGATATTAGTAGCCTTGTCGGTTTGTTGTGGGCAGTTCACCAGCACTGATTTGTTGTGCGCCAGAATGTCGCGCTTGGTCTGCTTACCCAGCACGTCGATATCGTGGTCGGTCAGGTAGATTACCCTCACCCAGCTGCAGGCCGTATCAACGACTACCGGGGCGGGTAAACTTTTCGCGCAACTCCCGATCAACATCGTCATCGCCCATACGCTTAACGTCTTCCTGTACATCGCTGGCCCCTTTCGTGACTTCAGCACGGCGTTCTGCCGCGGCGACGGTGGCGGCGGCGTTCTCTTCGGTACGCTGCTGATCGGCTTTGGCTTCTGCCTTACTGGTCCCGCGAGCGTGGCCAATACCGAACGCGCCAGCGATAATCGCCAGCAAAGCAGTTGCCAGACCAATAATCATTTCAATGCCCATAGTGACCTCATACCAGTACAGATTTAGCCAGGTTAAACAGCGCTCTGCGTTTATCCAGACCGTTTCGACCACCGTTAATAAGCAGCGTTACACGCTCCACGTCGCCGGAATGAAGCAGGCAACCGTGGGAAACATAAAACCATGCGGCTGAACGCGCTGCGTAATCATCTCGCTCCAGCAGCTCAGGCTGGGTGACAAGTTCAAGCTTCAGCGCCAGTCCGCAGCTGCGATAGTTGCTCAGGCCCGTGACTTGTTTCAGACCGCGACCGCGATATTTCCAGCCATCACCGGCAACCTGATTACCGAGATTCTTTTTTCCCCACTCGCCCCCATACACCAGATTCGCGATTGCTCGCTGATTAGCTGGCTGCGTTGCCGTTCTGCCGAGTGCGGCGGCCTGCTGGGCGGTGATACGGTGTTTACCGAACGTAGGCACAAGGCTATCTGCTGCATAGTTCAGATTTTCCACCAGCCGGGTAAAGCCTCCGGACTCATGTCCCATCTGGGCAATGAACATTGCCTGATCGAGTGGAGCAGTGATGCCAAACTCTTTCATCGCGGCTGCAATATGCGGAAACCAGCGCACAGCTAACCCGGCGCTGATGCCAGCCGCCATTTGAAATTGTGATTGATTCATTAGTGCCTCAGTGCATCAACCAGACGCGCTATATTCCCCCTGAACCAGAGAACCGCGCCGCAGATAAGAATGTTTGCCAGTACCACCAGCCAGTGGGATGACTCGTACAAGCCAAACAGGAAACGGAAAGGGATGCTGGCATAAACCAGCACAGTGAAGTAAGCCATCAGCGATATCATGGGGCGGTGTCTTGACCCGTCGCGCCGATAGAACATCAACGCCCCAACAATTACAGCGCATATCACCGCATTGACGATTGCGCTCGGATCACTTGTTACCATTGCTTGTCCCTCCTCCACGTAAGCGAGAGAGAATCCCAAACAGGCTACCCAGATCCTGACTGTTAACGAACGTCAGCAATTTAATGGCTATGGCTGCAACGATTACAGCACCGAGTGCATCAAGCGGCCTGTCACGGTACCCCGTCCACTTTGAGAAGTAAGACCCCAGCAGAGGAGCACCAATCACACCGAAGATGAATGAAGTTATGAAGTAGCCCACCAGCTTTAGGCGGCTGATATTTACTGCCGTAGCGACATAGAACACTGCCCCAGCGAACGCACCAAATACCACGCCATAATCAATGCCAGTTGCAAGGCCGAACATACTGGCCCCCATCAGCCCGCCAGCAGCTACCGTTGTGCCAGAAACAGGATCGGACATTTAGCCCCCTCTTATTGCTGTGAGTCCTCTCAGAATTGAGGGGAAAAAGAAAAGGCCGCGCATAAGCGCAGCCTCAAATAATTTGTACCTCAGCTTTCCGAGGCGCCTTATTCATGGCGAAAAAAAGCCCGCTCAGAGGAACGGGCAGAAATGTAGGCAATACTGATTCTGTACCGGATCGAGACGCACCTAATAGTCCGAGCTACCGATTTACCAGGAGAGCGCTCATTTTTCCGTTACTACCTTTTAAACATAGCTGGAGAAGCCGAAACGACAACCCCACTACCAAATAGCTTAGTGGCATTGCGTGGTGCCGGGTGCCTCCCGGTGAGCATGCCCCAGTCGGCATGGCCCGCGCTGCATTTACAGGTTCTGTAACTGACTGGTCGCCCCTCCGCATAGGGGGATTCACCACACCAAAAATTTAACATCTGATGAAACTCGTTTCAATGCTCTACGACGATGTGACAGGGGTACTAATGCAATGCAAATAGTCCTACTCTCGGAGCAAGGATAACAACTTTTCCGTACTCTCTTCTGTAAGTTCGAAGTGGATCAATTCTTCGCCATTCTTGAGAATGTAGAGTTCTTTACTCCCTTTATCATCAGTAGTGATATCAAGGGCATAAATATCAGGCTTGCATAGCGTAATGCCGCCTGTCGTAACTAGCGTCTTATTAACGAGGTGACTCATGGGGATACTCTCCGAACTGGATTCTTTACTGGAAAAAATCCCACTGTGGAAAAGGTTAAAAACAGTACCCGACGAAGTGGATCGTCTCAAACAGCAGGTCGCCGAGCTTGAGGCATACATCAAATCCAGCGGTGGGGAGAAATGCCCCAGATGCTCACAGATGAGCTATAGCCTTGACCGAACCGTAGATGACCCCGATTTCATTGGGTTGGGAGTTCAGAGAGACTATTACAAATGCTCCAGCTGTGGGTATGAAACCTTTAAACAGCGCTGAGATTGCAGAAATGACAAAGCCCAAGAGGGTTAGCCTTGGGCCTTTAATTTTTTCTTGCTGCTCAGTTCGCTTTAACGTCCCGAGCCTATCACAATTCAAGCAGTTTCTGGCTCACTTTGCAAGTAAAATCTGTCGCCATTTGTGCCAAATGCATCACACATTGGTGCGTACAGCATCGATTCTGCCAAACTTAGCCATGTATCAACTCTTCGTCTGCATGTCATAAAGCACCAGTCTGGATGCTTTTCATAGAGCTCTTCCGCTATGCGGCGTTTGCTCTTCCGTAACCGGTAATGCTCCACCAGCAGGTGGTATAGCTCTTTGTGACCACCCGTAATGAGGACTGCCCCCAGTACCTTATCAATCAGCAGTCCCTCATCGTCTGTGCAGAAAGCCAGGCCGCTTTTGTTTTTCCCCGCGAGTATTTCACGAAAAAACGCCTCAAGCTCTGGCTTCGAGATGCCAGACTTCTTCATCCGGCGTAATGCTTCGTTGATGGCTGTTTTAGTGACTTTCCCGGAAGCCAGTAACTGGTTAAACATATTTCCACCACTACCGCCGCCGATGTAGGACCACCGGCCCCACATGCGCAGCTTCCCTTGAATCCAGATGGCCTCCAGCGTTTTCAGCCTGACCATTTCACCAGCTTTTCCAACCTCGGACGGGTTAATCATTATGCGTTCTCCACTATGCCAGCACGCCAATTGCCAGCGAACGATCCAGAAATCGAAACAGCAGCTCCAGCTGTGAGCCGTGCTTCTCCTCAAATGCCACGGTGTCAGCGTGCAACTCGTCGTGATGCGCTCTGCAAAGCGGCAACACAAACAGGTCATGCGCTTTTGTTCCCATTCCGCCTTGTCCGTGGCCTATCAGGTGATGGGGATCATCTGCTTGTTTGTTACAGCAGACACACTGCTGAGACTTAACCCAGCGCGTCCAGCTCTCGTTTACCCAGCGGCGGCGCTTTGGTCGCAGCATGAATGATTCCGGCGTTTCAGGATCTACGCGAAGACCGAGAATCTTTTTCTGCACCACTTCGCTCGCCGCTGGCTCCGGCACAATATCGCTCTCCTTCATCACTGGTTGATGCTTTATTTCCGGCAATCGCAGGGCTTTCCGGGCCAGCGATTCAGGGATTACGTGCGCCAGATTGTTTATCACCAGCCACCAGCACAACTCTGGGATCGTCAGTTGATGGTCTTCGTTGAACCCCAGCTGTGAGCGGATGACCGTTATCAGCCAGGATACCAGGTTCTCACGCGCAATGCCTGCCAGCGTCTCTGTGTACTGATCACGCACCAGGTTATCGCAGGCCCAGCAAAGGCGGATGCTGCCAGGCTCATGCCGAAACAGCGTAAAATTTTCGCTGTGCCACGAACCGTGCGGGTACTGGCATTCAAAACGACGCTCCAGCTCGGCCTCCAGCGAGCTGATACCACCCGCGCGCAGAATGACGTCTTTGTTTTCGAAGACTGGCTTCAAAACCGGGTCTTCTGCCAGTGGCTGCGTGGCGGGAGGGATGGCGCCGGTTGCGTAGTCGCTGTATTTTTCCGGTGCAGGCTCAATCAGTACCCGCCCTCTCCTGAACATCGGCATGAGATCAGCACCTGGGCGAAGAAGAACAACGCCCATGCGTGGGGCAATCTCAGGGGTTAGTAGTGCTCTCATATCATCTCCACGTCAGGCAGCTGCACGAAAACGACGGATGGTGATTTCTACTTTCCCTTTCTTCACGATGTTCCCCCACTCCACCAGCATGCGCTTAACCTGACTGTCGTCTTCCCAGACGCCTGTTAGAGTCAGGGCATCGAACAGCGCTTTGTTGTAGTTATCGATATCCCGACGGCGCTGATCCGGCGGATACAACACTATGTGAACCTCGGCCAGATCTGAGGATGGCCGGGGAACGGCCCGCAGTTGCTCAATAATCGCCGCTCTCGCTGCCTGCTGGAACTTGCGCCCTGTCTCGCTTACCAGATGCCTGCCTTTCAGCGGTCCCTTGCTCGGGGCGCGCCAGTAACTATTTACGCTCGGTGGAAATGGTAAAGTCAGTTTCATTTAGCCCCCTTAAAGGATCGCTACAACGTCTTTTGCGACTTCCCGCGTACTGCTTTTGCAGGAGATCGAACGGCGCGCGTTGATGAATTGCAGGTTAAAACCATGCTCCCGGTACAGGTCGAGAACCTTCGGTGCAGATGAGTTAGAAATCACTACCCGAGCCCCACGGTGAAAGGCTGATACGCATTGCTTCGCCAGGTCTACCTGGTTCTCCCAGTTAAAACCACCAGCGGCGTAGGCGGTGAATCCGGTTGTTCCCGGCATCGGTTCGTAAGGCGGATCGCAGTAAACCACATCCCCTTTCCCGGCCAGGCTGATTGTCCGGCGGTAATCAGCCGTCATGAATACGCAGTTATGCGCCATAGCCGCGAAGGCTTTCATCTCATCCATCGGGTAATACGGAGCCTTGTAGCCTCCCCAGCCCACATTGAACTTGTTCGCCTGGTTGTAGCGCATCAGACCATTGAAGCAATGCCGGTTGAGATACAGGAATGCAGCTGCGCGTTCAGTAGCATCCAGCGTCTGAGAGTTGAACTCGGAACGGATCAGCTCATAGCCCTCTGGTGACCGCATGTGCTCGAACATCCAGCGGGCCTTCAATTCCACTTCATCCGGCACGACCGCTAACATCTGATACAGATTAATCAGGTCCGGGTTAACGTCCGCCAGCAGATAATCTGCGTGCTTATCGCTGTTCAGGAATACCGACCCACCACCAACGAATGGCTCTATCAGGCGTTTCCCTGCCGGGATATGCACGAACAGGTCAGCCAGCTGGGTATACTTTCCACCAGCCCATTTCAAAAATGGCTTACTCATGAGCGGAACCCCGCTGGCACTGTATAAACCACATTGGCGAAACTGGATTTGAAACTATCATCCTGCTTAACCCACTTGCCGCCAGTCCAGGCTGGGCGTCCGGCGGCCTCCCATTTTTTGGCCTTGTCGAAATACTCGACGCAGTTCTCGGGAGCAAACAGCGTTTTGGGCCGCAGGTAGTCGCTCATCTTCGGATCCTGAGCCCATTTCGCGTTCAGGTAGTCAACCACCAGCATCAGGTCTTCAGGGCTGTAATCTTCAGCCAGGCGTCCCCGGATATAACCCAGCGTCGTTTTGGTTCGTCCCCCCTTGCCATAGGTCGAGTTGGTTACCCGATTGAAATGATCCAGAACGAGATCTGCCGGATCGGTCTGGTCTGGTTGCAGCGCAACCGGACAAGAGTCTTTACCTGTAATCTCTGTAGTACTCTCTGTTGTATTCTCTGTAAGATCATCGTGCCAATTTGACCTGATGACAGCGGTTCGTTTTGACCCGGTGGAGCGTTTCACAATGACCTCTTCCATCGTGTCATTTTGACCTGATGGAACGGCGCATTTTGACTTCTTCGATTTGGTCACTTTGACCTCATCTAAAAGCTCGCTTTCGTAGTTGATCGTGTAGTAGTTCGTCATGTCGCGCTGGGACTTGTTCAGCTGCTCAACTTTAAGCACGCCCAGGCTCTTCAGCCGGGTGAAGGTGCGCTTCAGAGTGGATTCAGACCAGAACGGGAATTGCTCCAGCCATTGCTCTGTCGTGTTGTAGATCCAGCGTACGCCGTCACGCTCCAGCCCTGAGTTAGTCTCCTGCAGCCAGTAGTTAACCTGCTGCAGCGCAATGGCTTCATTCAGGCCAATGCTGTACGCAAGGTCAGGATTGATGACTATCGGCCTTGATGGCATTAACAGGCTCATAAGACCCCTCTATTTCCCTGAATTTACGTCTGAACTGCTCGAGGGGGCTGAAACACTCGTGCTCGTACCCTTCACGCAGGTATATAACGCGCTGTGTCTGGGGCTCCCAGCGTATGACCCTGACCGGGACACCGTAGTGATCTCTGAACCATCGGTTGAGCTCTCGCATACTTTCTCCGCCTGGCCGTTAAAGTCCCCTACCACCCACTGAGCAAACTGGTAGCAGACAGGCTCGAACCCGCCTGGTACTCTTACCCCATACACGAACTGCACCGGTCCTGCTCCACCAGGAACTGGCCGCGCTACAAGTTGCGACCTGCGGTATTGTGTTGATAAACTGTTCATGCGTTAGTAATCTCCACTGATAACGACACGCCACGACGCCAGGAGCTGCAACTCGCTGGCGTCACTTCTTTTTGCGTGAAAAAAGCGTGATGATTGCGGCAATCTCTTCTTCACGAGCTGCCAGGTGGCGGCGATGATGCACCATGATTTCTTCGGCCTCATGCCTTTCAATAACGCCGTCTTCAAGTGCCTGTTCGATAATCTGATCAACCTGCCCTCTGGCGGCAGAGGTACGCATTGCCCGGCTAAACAAGTCCACGCGATCCAGCTCTTCCAGGTGCGGAACATCCACCAGCAAAGCACCACGACGGCGGGCGAAGTAGTCTGCCAGTAGTGACGTGTTGGAAATGTCTTCCATCGCTTCCAGCTCCGATACTTCAAAAAATCGACAGCCGTTTTTCTCGTAGAGGTTGTTGTTGAACTGCGTCACGGTCATTCCCAGTGCGCCAGCCATTGCTTCGCGCCCACCTGGATATGCTTTGCACATCGCTTTGACGGCTTCTTTGAGGTTTGGCTCTACCATATTGAATTTCCTTTTGTAGTTACTTTCAAGCAGCTGAATCTGTAGCCTTTTGGTAAAGGCTGGCGTCGTACTTCAGCTTGCCTTTCGTAATTCGTTCGATGACGAATGCTTGTTTTTGAGGGATGACTTCACCCCATCGGCACACTGCCGGGTGGGAAATACCAAGAACACTTGCGGTTTTTGATACGCCTCCGAAGTGTTCGATAACTTCTGATTTACGCATGGTTCCTCCTGGTTAACTTACGCCTTAAAGGTAACAAAAGGTACATTAAATAGCAAACAACAGTTACAAGGAATCCATGTAACATTGGTTACATGAAAACAGAGATGAAAGACCGAATAAGATCCCGTCGAGTCCAGCTCGACATAACACAGCAGACCCTAGCTAAACGCTTGGGGGTAAGCCGTGTTTCCGTAACAAAATGGGAGAGCGGCACTACTAAACCTGATGGTGAGAATCTCCATCAGCTGGCGGTGGCGCTGCAGACAACTCCAGAATGGATTCTTTACGGTCGAGGTGAGGAAACGCCGGATGATACAAAAGTTATTCCGTTCCTTAAGCCACCCACGGCAGTTCCTATTATCTCCGCTGTTCAAGCTGGGATGTGGACTGATACTTATGCATGCTCAAGGCTTTCTGATGTGATTTCATGGACGCAAACCACTGCAAACGTTTCTAATGAAGCATTCGGACTGGTAGTTCGCGGGGAGTCTATGACTAACCCTCATGGTCTGCCATCCATCCCAGAAGGATCGATCGTTATTGTTGAACCGCACTATGGTCAATTGGATGACCTTTACGGAAAAATTGTAGTGGCAATACTCGACGGCTCTGCTGAAGCTACCGTTAAAAAGCTGGTATGGGATAGCCCTTTCGCATACTTGATGCCACTTAACCCTGCCTTTAAACCCATCCCGATAGATGGTAATTGCCGGATTGTTGGTAAAGTGGTTCAGATTACCCAAAACATTTAAGTTACTCATTTCTAAAGCCAGATCTCCTTCTGGCTTTTTTTTCAATCCACAGGTAATAAAAAGTACATAGCTCTCTTGACCATATTGGTAACTAAAGGTACATTTAAATCACATCGCGAGTACCTGTAGTTACATACTCTGGTGTGGTAGTGAGCATTACGGCATATGGCACATGTGCCGCAGCGGCCTGAGAGTCCCTTTATCCATGCCTCTCAGAGCAACCGGAATGTGCAAGCTAAGTGTTTAAGGCACGACGTGCGCCCAACCAGCGCGGCGAAAAGGTGTGACGCCCGGGAAGAGTCCGGGACACAACGATGAGGGCATTGACGAGCAAGGCACAGAGTCTGGTTCGATTCCAGACGCCAGGATAGTTCTATATCTGGTGATGGGCAGGGAAAAGGTCCGTTCGATTCGGACACCGGCAGTGCTCTCTTCGTTGTGGCGTGTACAAGCGTACTGCAGCGCCGGTCGACGCAATTTTTAATCCACCCGATAACGTTTTCTTGAGGGTAAACACATGTCTTCATGTTACGCAGTAGTTTTAAACGGTAATACCGAAATTAAATACTTCCCGTTCCACGACTCACGTAGCGCTGACGATGCTGAAGCTATGGCGGATGAGTGGCGCTACAAGGCGATCGACGCTATTGGAGCGGAAGAGTCTTCTCGCTTCCACTTGCGCGTAGTTCGCCCAAAGGTCGTTTTTCAGCTTCCATCCGGAGCCGTGGTGGAGTGTGACCTTGATGACGTAGACATCAACCCGCGAGCCTGCGCCGACCTGGATTACCACCTCTGCGCATTCGGGTTCAATCGTGGTCTTGACTATTGCGGTAACTGGGACTTAGACGGCGCTGAAATTATCGAATACATCGCATAACGGCTTATTTGGCGGCTATCCAGTCTTCCACCAGCCAAACAGGAGGAAGAGGATAATGTTCTGATGGGTAACCGCCCTTTTTACACAAGACACGAGAGCACTACCGAGTGACGGGCCCATAACCCAATCCGCTCGGGCTGATGCAGCAGCTGGTGTTCTCCTGTGTTGTGTGGAGATAACTAACTAATCCTTTGCAGAGGAAACAGAAATGAAATTATCAAAGTTACGTAACGCCATTGTCTATCGGGCTACTTTGCCCAGTATTGAAGCGGTTGAAGGGCACCTGCAGGAATTGCCCTACTCTGAACTTACAGAAACGGAGTTCGCATGTGCTTCCTTCGTCCCTAATCCGATTACCGGCGAGCTGGTTACGCCAATTACTGGCGGTTATGCAATCGTGATTAGCCGCGATGAGAAAATAATCCCCCAGCACGTCGTGATGAAAGAAGCAAATGAGCGTATCCAGCGCATTGAAAATGCATGTGGTCAGAAACTAAAGCGCGCTGACCGTAACAACATTATCCAGGATGCTAAGGTTCAGCTCTGCAAACAGGCATTCATCAAGTCGTCTCTGATCCTGGTCTTGTATAACACTGAAGAAAATCTTCTGATCATTAATTCCGCCAATAAAAATATTGCCAATTTAGTCGGGGCGATGCTGGTTAAAGTGATCGGCTCAGTCAAAACAGTCACGATCAACATCAGTGATATCAAAAACGGCCTGACAACGCGCCTTAAAAACCATCTGGACGGCGAAGAATCAGCCTTTGCCGGGTTTGAGGTCGGTGATTATGTCCAGCTATCCCGCCTGGCAGAACAGAAAGAAGTTATTCGCTACTCTGCGGAACACACTTCCGTTACCAGTGAAATTCTGGAGAGCCTGAACACAGGTTTTATCTTATATAACATGGAATTAAGAGGCTGCGGCGTCTCTTTTCTGCTTACAGATAAGTTCCATTTCCGGCGGATCGATACCAAGGATAATGATTATTCTGATGATGACGACAAAGCCTACCGCTGGCGTCACCAGGCAGGTACGGACATGTTCCAGTTCTGTAAAGTAATTAACCAGCTTTGTGATCTGCTCGCCTACAAAGAGCCCGAAGAACAAAAACAAGCAGCCTGATTAGAACAGCAGCAATTACCCCATTCTCATGGGTTGGGTTGCTGCACCCTAAATTTACGCGTTGCAGCGCGTCAGATGGAGAACAAAAGATGGCTAAGACAGCAAAACAACTGATTAAACAGGCGTACGAAATAGCCAAAACTATGCCACCAGAACAGGCAGCAATCATCAGGGAACTGGCTACCGTCCTCGATGTGTCGAATGTAGCCCTGCGCCAGACACGCGCCGAACGTGACGCCCTTCTCGCAGAGGTCAAATCCTGGGCGAAGGAGTGTGATCGTATTACTGAGCGATATACCAAGAAGCGCATAAATCTGCATGTCCTCGAAGCAATGCGCGATTTGAAAGCAATTTCCCCCACCAGCTTCCGTAACGTGGAGGCTCTCTGATGGCTAAAGACTCAAAGGTTGTATACGGCGCCAGCGGCAAAACGAACGTTTTAACGTTCGAACCTGAAAGCCTGCACCTAGTTACCGACAAAACGCACCCGCTTTACGATGAGCGTATCCACCTGCCTATCAGCGAGGCAATGGTGCTGAACATCATGGACCAGGGCGTTCTTGAGCCGATTATCGTCTGGAAAGACCCGGAGACAGGGCTGTCTTGTGTGGTTGATGGTCGCCAGCGTGTGCGCCATACACTGGAAGCCAACAAGCGACTGTTGAAAGAGGGTAAAGAACCGTTACTGGTTCCAGCAGTCGCTAAACGTGGCTCCGCCGTTCGCATGGCGCAGGCTATGGTAAGTGCTAACGAAATCCGCCAGGCAGATACGCCACTGGGCCGAGCAAAGAAAATGGCTGATGCGCTGGAGCGCGGGCACGACGAGGACGATTTAGCGCTGATGTTTGGCGTGAGTGTCCAGACCGTACGCGCAACTCTGTCACTGCTGGATGCCACCCAGGCTGTTCGCGATGCAGTGGAGTCCGGAACGGTCACCGTTACCCTGGCGCGTCAGCTGGCATCGCTTAAACCTGAAGAGCAGCGGGAGAAGGTCTCTGAAATCGAAGCGGCAACTGCTGGCACAACCGGCCATGAAAAAGCCCGGCGTCAGCGTCAGATCCTCGGTGATGCAAAGCCTCGCCTGAAAACCCGCAAAGAAATTACTAAAGCCCTGGAATCTGCCGAGGGTGAGTATGCGAGCGCACTCCGTTGGGTGCTTGGGGAGGCGGTATGAATATTGATCCTGAGAATTACAGCAAATACACCCTACGTCGGTTCGACGCCTTGTTCGATGTGATCTGCTGGGTGCTGATTGCTGTAGTAACCGTTGGTATCTGCATGTTTATTGAATGGGTAACAGCATGAGTAAATCACTGAACGCACGTTGCATCCGCCGCTGGGAAGTGGAATTCAAACCTTTCTGTGATTCAAAAGTTAACCCCTACTGGCGCAAGCGTGATCTGCGCGGGTATATCCGTGAAGCGGCGCTTACCACCGCCTACAGCATGGTCGAGAGCATGGCTGAACGTAACGCCAAGGTTGACTATGACGGTGAGCCGAACGGATGGACGCCAGAATTTTCGGCATGGTATCGGGAATGCCATGAACAGTACCTGAAAGAAGCGCGGGACTACCTGGACGAAGACGCTACCAACGAAGAAATCGACGAAGAGATTGAGAACGAACTGGAGGCCTGGAATGACTAAGCAAACTGAAAAAATCGTGTTGATGGACAGTGATGAAGCGGCCAGCATCCAGACCTTAACTGGTTGGGTTTCGCGTGATGGTCGATTTTGGGGTGATGACGAGCATATGGCTCGCTGGAGTGGTGCGACGCACCGTAAGTGCAAAAACAAACCCGACGATCACCCTATTCATAGCACTCATAGCTATTGCGAAGAATGCCATCGAGAAAGTCGTCAGGCCAAATTCGCTGCACTTGAGCGCGCCGTGTGGGCTGGCGAGCCTCTCGTTATCTTCGACGACGACACCTATTTTTTTGACGTGGAATCGCTGGTTGATTACTGCTGGGAAAACTCGGTGTTTCCGAGCGAGCTGCAATTACTTATCTGCGAGCCAAACTACCCTCCAGAATTCGACCTGGCACAGCATTGCGAAGAAATTATGCCGGAAGGTGATGATTATTACTGCTTGCCTCAGGCCATGCGTGATGCTGCCGAAGCACTGAATAAGGCCATCAAGGAAAGCTTGCCAGTATCGTGGTCCGGTAGTGACCGCGCGGCCATCGTGTCGGATGACATTCTCAACGAAGAGCAGAAGGCTGACATCACGGCGGAGCGTACAGCATGAAAGAACGCGGAATGATTTTTAACGCTGAGATGGTGAGAGCGCTGCTGAGCGGCCGGAAGACGCAAACCCGGCGGATTATGAAGGTACAGCCGAAATCCAACCAACTTGGCTTGCTTCTTATCACTGACTCAACCAAGCACAGTGACATTGGCAAATACCACTGGGCGGAATCTAACGCTACTGGTAACCACGTGCGTTCAAAGCTCTTCTCGTGCCCGTTTGGTGCTGTAGGCGATCGTATCTGGGTGCGTGAAACGTTCAATTCTTTTTGGGTCACGGATGAAGAAATAGAGGAAATTCAGGAGGACATTTCAAAAGCTGCAGACCTTTGCGACTACAAGGCCGATTATCCTGATAGCAGTCAGCCAGCGGAAGGCTGGACTCCATCTATCCACATGCCGCGCTGGGCCAGCCGCATTCTTCTGGAAATCATCGACGTGCGCGTGGAGCGGCTGAACGCTATCAGCGAAGAGGATGCGCGAGCAGAAGGCATTATTGACGGTGGCTGTCTTAATTGCGGGGAACCTGAGCCATGCGGATGCGCCAATCCAGAGCCTGACGCTACCGATGCTTTTGCCTACCTGTGGCAATCGATCTACGGGCAGGAAAACTGGAATGCTAATCCCTGGGTTTGGGTCATTTCGTTTAAGCGCGTTGAAGGCGGTGCAGCATGAAAAGGGGACGTTATACCAACGAAAAGCCGCGTATTGAGAAAAAAATTAATACCGCTGCTATGAATATTTTGATTTCCCTTATGCCACGCCAATACCGACGGGAAGCATGGTCCCGCGGTGAAGGGATGATTTATTCAAACTGCATGTGGTACCAGACCTGGGAAGTCGTCACCGTTGACTACTGGGGAGAAGCAGATAGCCGAGAAGCGTTTGATATTCTCCACGACCAGCTAATCACTGAAACCACTGATTGGGATGGCATTGGGTATGCGTATGACGCCGAAAACTCAACTGGGGAAGAAATTGATAAAGAGCAGTTTTATTCACCGTGGAGGCTTAGCAACAAAGTTGGCCGGACTGAAATTATTCAGCACTGCCGCCAGTTGGTGAAAGAAGGCGTGAAATGGGAGGATGCCGCATGAGCGCAGAAATCATCGATCAGGCCAACGAGCTGGCAGAGCGCCGGCTGGAAATGACCATCCAGAACATGCGCATCAACCATGCGGCAGTATCAGCTACTCACTGCCGCGACTGCGGGGAAGAGATACCCGAGCGGCGCCGGGAACTGGTGGCGGGCTGCCAGCGCTGCGCTGACTGTCAGGAAGAAGAGGAATTACGCGGTAAGCATCGGAGGTGATATGGCATCTGACAAACCGATAACAGCACAGCAGGCCGCCGATTTGCTCATCGTGTCTGCGCGGGTGATCTACCGCCTGATTGAGTCTGGGGAGCTCGCCGGCCGCAAGGTCGGCAATAAGTACAGAACGACCGAGGCTGCGTGTATTGCATATTTGAAAACCCCGCGCGATCCTGTAATCGCGAACGCGGGTGAACATAAAGGAGAAGTTTTATGTCAATCACCCTCAGGGGCGGCGTGTGGCACTGTCATTTCTTTACGCCGTCAGGAAAAAGAGTTAGGCGATCTCTTGGCACGGGGGACAAAAAGCAGGCTCAGGAGCTCCACGACAAGCTGAAGTCGGAAGCATGGCGGGTTGACCAGATCGGCGATCTGCCCGTCAGAACCTTCGAAGAATGCTGTATCCGGTGGTTGCGAGAAAAGGACCATAAACGATCGCTGGATGATGACAAAACCAAAATTGAGTTTTGGCTGCAGCATTTTTCCGGCCGTGATGTCTCGAAGATAACGGCGGAGGAAGTTCATGAAGCCGTTAACGGGATGATCAACCGTAAGCACCTGCAGGTGTGGGAGAGTAAGCGTGATGCCGCGCTGAGGAAGGGTAAGCCTGTTCCGGAGTACAAACCACGGCAGGTTTCGCAGGCGACGAAGGCGCAACACCTTTCCTTCATTCGATCCCTTCTCAGGGCCGCGGCGAATGACTGGGGCTGGATAAAAACAGCTCCTGTTATCAAAACCCGCAAGCCGATCAGTAAGCGGATACGGTGGCTGACCAGAGAAGAAGCTGAGCGGTTGATCGAGTGCATGCCGGAGAGCATTAAGCCAGTGGTGATATTTGCACTGGCAACCGGCCTGCGCCGCTCAAACATCATCGGGCTTGAGTGGCAGCAGGTCGATATGCAGAGAAAGGTTGCATGGGTAAATCCGGAGAACGCAAAAGCGGGCAAGGCGATTGGCGTAGCTCTGAATGATACCGCATGCAGGGTATTAAGGGATCAGATAGGGAAGCACTCACGCTGGGTGTTCGTTCACACCACGGCAAAACATCGCCCTGATGGAACGCTGACGCCCGCGGTTAGAAAAATGCGCGTGGATGACAATAACGCCTGGCGCGCCGGGTTGAAAAAAGCGGGGATCGAGGATTTCCGTTTTCACGACCTCCGGCACACCTGGGCGAGCTGGCTAATTCAGTCCGGAGTCCCGCTTTCTGTACTGCAGGAAATGGGAGGATGGGAGAGCATCGAGATGGTGCGTCGTTATGCTCACCTGGCGCCGAACCACCTGACCGAACACGCACGGAAAATTGACGCCATTTTTGGCGCTAGCGACACAAATACGACACAAGGAGGAAATCAGGCTGGTTTAAAACTGGCGTAAGTACTTGTTTCTTAATGGCACGCCCTACAGGATTCGAACCTGTGACCTACGGCTTAGAAGGCCGTTGCTCTATCCAGCTGAGCTAAGGGCGCACTGAAATGCGGATGCTTCATGGGGTGAAACCGCCTGGAATTATACGGTCAACGCTCAGTGAGTCAATGCATTTTGCCATGAAACTGCTGCGGCATAACTAACTTGCCTACATATGCGACAAAGGTTGCGCAAAGATCGCCCGACACCTGTTTTCAGCACTTATCTATCATCGACGACAATAACGCGTCCCAATTCCCCATAAATGCCCCCAATATCCCTTTAAACCGCAGTGTCTTTAGCCACAAGTTTTGTCAAAGAGGGATAAAAACTCAAACGAGGACTGACAGCGAGGCTGGCTTCTGACAAAATATCCGCATCCCCCTTTCGTTACGATACAGATGGAATCCTCTCTCTGATGGCAGCAAAAATTATTGACGGTAAAACGATTGCGCAGCAGGTACGCTCTGAGGTTGCGGAAAAAGTGAAGGCCCGCACAGCGGCCGGAAAACGCGCCCCAGGGTTAGCCGTCGTACTGGTCGGCAGCAACCCGGCGTCGCAGATTTATGTCGGCAGCAAGCGCAAAGCGTGTGAAGAGGTGGGATTTGTCTCCCGCTCATACGATCTCCCGGAAACCACCAGCGAAGCGGAATTACTGGAGCTTATTGATACGCTGAATGCCGATACCACTATCGACGGTATTCTGGTACAGCTGCCGCTGCCTGCCGGAATTGATAACGTGAAAGTGCTGGAGCGTATCGCCCCGGACAAAGATGTTGACGGTTTCCACCCTTACAACGTCGGCCGTCTGTGCCAGCGCGCCCCGCGACTGCGCCCGTGTACGCCGCGCGGAATCGTCACTCTGCTCGAGCGTTACAATATCGACACCTACGGCCTGAATGCCGTGGTTATCGGTGCATCGAACATCGTGGGCCGTCCGATGAGCATGGAGCTGCTGCTGGCGGGCTGCACCACTACCGTAACCCACCGCTTTACGCGGAATCTGCGTCAGCATGTCGAAAATGCCGACCTGCTGATTGTTGCGGTCGGTAAACCGGGCTTTATCCCGGGCGAGTGGATCAAAGAAGGCGCCATCGTTGTGGATGTCGGTATTAACCGTCTGGAAAGCGGCAAAGTGGTCGGAGACGTGGTCTTCGAAGATGCCGCGGAACGCGCGTCATACATTACGCCAGTCCCGGGCGGCGTTGGCCCGATGACCGTTGCTACACTGATTCAAAACACGCTACAGGCGTGCGAAGAATATCACGACATTCAGGAGGCCTGAGATGGCGAATTTTTCTCTGGGCAAACACCCACACGTTGAACTGTGCGATCTACTGAAGCTGGAAGGCTGGAGTGAGAGCGGCGCGCAGGCAAAAATCGCGATTGCTGATGGCCTGGTGAAGGTTGACGGCGCGGTAGAAACCCGCAAACGCTGCAAAATCGTCGCCGGTCAGACGGTGAGTTTTGAAGGCCAGAGCGTCACCGTTACTGCCTGATCCTGCTAAATGAATGAACGCCACCTCCAACAGGAGGTGGGCTAAGACTGATAATAAAACGCCCGGCAAGCCGGGCGTTTTTTATCGCTTACTTCCGGCGCCAGGTAGTGCCCTGCGGGCCGTCCTCCAGCACGATCCCCATCTCATTGAGACGATCACGCGCCGCATCCGCAGCGGCCCAGTCTTTCGCTTTACGCGCATCCAGACGCTGCTGAATCAGCTGCTCGATTTCCGCAACTTCACCGTCGTCAGCCTGCGCGCCGCTTTGCAGGAAGACATCCGGCTCCTGCTCCAGCAGCCCCAGCACTCCGGAGAGCTTGCGCATATGGGCGGCCATGGCGTTAGCCGCGGCGACATCTTCCGTCTTCAGGCGGTTCACTTCACGCGCCATATCGAACAGCACGGAATAGGCTTCCGGGGTGTTGAAATCGTCATCCATCGCTTCAATAAAGCGCGCTTCGAAAGCGTCGCCGCCGGCCGGCTCTGCCGATTTGTCGGTTCCGCGCAGCGCGGTATACAGACGCTCCAGCGCAGAACGCGCCTGCTTGAGGTTTTCTTCGCTGTAGTTCAGCTGGCTACGATAGTGGCCGGACATCAGGAAGTAGCGAATGGTCTCCGCATCGTAGTACTTCAGCACGTCGCGCACGGTAAAGAAATTGCCCAGCGATTTTGACATTTTCTCGCGGTCAACCATCACCATCCCGGAGTGCATCCAGTAGTTAACGTATTCCCCGTCATGGGCACAGGTGGACTGGGCGATTTCGTTTTCATGATGCGGGAACATCAGATCCGAACCGCCGCCGTGAATATCAAAATGGTTGCCCAGCTGTTTGCAGTTCATCGCCGAACATTCAATGTGCCAGCCAGGACGACCGTTGCCCCACGGCGACGGCCAGCTCGGCTCGCCCTCTTTCGACATTTTCCACAGCACGAAGTCCATCGGGTTACGCTTGACGTCAACGACATCAACGCGCGCGCCAGCCTGCAGCTGATCCAGATCCTGGCGCGACAGCTGCCCGTAATTCGGATCGGTCGGTACCGAGAACATCACATCACCGTTGTCCGCTACGTACGCATGGCCACGTGCGATCAGTTGTTCGGTGATTTCAATGATCTCGGGAATATGATGGGTGGCGCGAGGCTCCATATCCGGACGCAGAATATTCAGCGCATCGAAATCATTGTGCATTTCGGCAATCATGCGATCGACCAGCGCGACAAAGCTTTCGCCATTCTCATTAGCACGCTTAATGATTTTATCGTCGATATCGGTAATGTTGCGCACGTACTTCAGCTTATAACCGAGAAAACGCAGGTAGCGGGCAACCACGTCAAAAGAGACGAAAGTACGGCCATGGCCGATATGACAGAGATCGTAAACGGTAATTCCACACACGTACATGCCCACTTCCCCGGCATGGATAGGTTTAAACTCTTCTTTTTGGCGCGTCAGTGTATTAAAAATTTTTAACATCGAAGATTCCGTGTAGACGTGTGTGGATATAAGTCGCGTATTCTAACCTTAATTCAACCCCGAAGCAGCACACAATGCAAGGTGATCGAACCCGGCGGTTATGCTATAACAGCCCCCTATGTCACGCCCAACTTTGGGTTTAAGCACCACAATCATCGGAACAGGATGCAAAAATGGTTACTTTCCACACTAATCATGGCGATATCGTCATCAAAACCTTTGACGACAAAGCGCCGGAAACAGTTAAAAACTTCCTGGATTACTGCCGCGAAGGTTTCTACAACAACACCATTTTCCACCGTGTTATCAACGGTTTCATGATCCAGGGCGGCGGCTTTGAGCCAGGCATGGAGCAGAAAACCACCAAATCCCCGATCCAGAACGAAGCCAACAACGGCCTGAAAAACACCCGCGGTACTCTGGCCATGGCCCGTACTCAGGCACCTCACTCCGCCACCGCGCAGTTCTTCATTAACGTTGTCGATAACGACTTCCTGAACTTCTCTGGTGAAAACCTGCAGGGTTGGGGCTACTGCGTATTTGCCGAAGTGGTTGAAGGCATGGACGTGGTCGACAAAATCAAAGCGGTCGCTACCGGCCGCAGCGGCATGCATCAGGATGTGCCGAAAGAAGATGTTGTGATCAAAAGCGTCACCGTCAGCGAGTAATTCGTGGCGACACTTTTTATTGCGGATTTGCATCTGCAAACAGAAGAACCGGCGATCACCGCCGGTTTTCTACGCTTTTTAGCCGGCGAAGCCCGTGAGGCGGACGCGCTGTATATCCTTGGCGATCTGTTTGAAGCCTGGATTGGCGATGACGATCCGAACCCGCTGCATCAGCAAATCGCCTCGGCAATCAACGCATTAACTCAATCAGGCGTGCCCTGCTATTTTGTTCACGGCAACCGCGACTTTCTCGTTGGCCAGCGCTTCGCACGCGCCTGCGGGATGACGCTGCTGGCGGAAGAAAAAGTGCTCGACCTGTACGGCCGTCGGGTCCTGATTATGCATGGCGATACGCTCTGCACCGACGATCCGGGCTATCTGGCTTTTCGTGCCAAAGTCCATACGCCGTGGATTCAGCGTCTGTTCCTTGCCCTGCCGCTGTTTATTCGCCGCCGCATCGCCGCCAGAATGCGCGCCGACAGTAAAGCGGCCAACAGCAGCAAGTCGCTGGAAATAATGGATGTCAATCCGCAGGCGGTGGTCGAAGCGCTGGAGAGGCATCAGGTGCAGTGGCTGATTCACGGTCACACGCATCGTCCTGCCGTCCACCCGCTAGAGGCCAACGGCAAACCGGCGTTTCGCGTGGTCCTCGGCGCCTGGCACAGCGAAGGGTCGATGGTCAAAGTCAGCAAAGACGACGTTGAACTGATCTCATTCCCGTTTTAATTTCCAGCCCATTTTCACCCTATCACCGGTGACGCAACCGTTTTCCTTACCGAAAGATCATGTTATTCTCTGTGGCCTCTAAAGCAGTGTGAAGCACACCCACAGGAGTTTTAAGACGCATGTCTTCCCGCAATAATACGGCGCGTATCGCCATCGTGATGGGGTCCAAAAGCGACTGGGCTACCATGCAGTTTACCGCAGAAATCCTTGATGCCCTGAACGTTCCGTACCATGTTGAAGTGGTCTCCGCACACCGGACGCCCGATAAGCTGTTTAGCTTTGCCGAAGGCGCGGAAAGCAACGGTTATCAGGTGATTATTGCCGGTGCGGGCGGCGCGGCGCATCTGCCGGGCATGATTGCGGCGAAAACCCTGGTGCCGGTGCTCGGTGTGCCGGTCCAAAGCGCGGCGTTAAGCGGCGTAGACAGTCTCTACTCTATTGTTCAGATGCCGCGCGGAATTCCGGTCGGTACACTGGCCATCGGCAAAGCCGGTGCCGCCAACGCGGCTCTGCTGGCGGCGCAGATTCTGGCGCTGCACGACGCTGAACTGCATCAGCGCCTGAGCGCCTGGCGTCAGGCCCAGACCGATGAGGTGCTGGAGAATCCGGATCCGCGGGGTGCGGCATGAAGCAGGTTTGCATCCTTGGCAACGGCCAGCTAGGCCGGATGTTGCGCCAGGCCGGTGAACCGCTGGGTATCGCCGTCTGGCCAGTCGGTCTGGAAGCCGATCCTGAAGCGGTGCCGTTTCAGCAAAGCGTGATCACTGCCGAAATCGAACGTTGGCCGGAAACGGCGCTCACGCGTGAACTGGCGCGCCACCCGGCGTTTGTTAACCGCGATGTGTTCCCGATCATTGCCGACCGTCTGACGCAAAAACAGCTGTTTGATAAGCTGGAGCTCGCCACCGCGCCATGGCAGCTGCTGGCAGATAAAAGCGAGTGGCCGGCGGTATTCGCACGTCTGGGCGAACTGGCTATCGTTAAGCGTCGCGTGGGCGGTTACGACGGTCGCGGCCAATGGCGACTGCGTGAAAACGACATTGCGCAGCTACCGGATGAAAACTATGGCCAATGCATTGTTGAGCAAGGCATCAACTTTTCCGCCGAAGTGTCGCTGGTTGGCGCCCGCGCGCAGGATGGCAGCACGGTGTTCTACCCGCTGACCCGCAACCTGCATCAGGAGGGCATTCTGCGTACCAGCGTCGCCTTCCCGCAGGCCAATGCCCGCCAGCAGGACCAGGCGGAAAGCATGCTTACCGCCATTATGAACGCGCTGAACTACGTGGGCGTGATGGCGATGGAGTGTTTTGTCACCGCTGACGGCCTGCTGATTAACGAGCTGGCGCCACGCGTGCACAACAGCGGTCACTGGACCCAGAACGGGGCCTCGATCAGCCAGTTCGAACTGCATCTGCGGGCGATTACCGGCCTGCCGCTGCCGCCGCCGGTCGTGAACAGCCCTTCGGTGATGATCAACCTGATCGGTACCGATCTGAACTACGACTGGCTGAAGCTGCCGCTGGTGCATCTGCACTGGTACGACAAAGAGGTGCGTCCGGGGCGCAAAGTGGGTCACCTTAACCTGACCGACAGCGATACCGACCGCCTGAGCGCCACGCTGGAAGCGTTAAAACCTATCCTGCCGCCGGAGTACGCCAGCGGTATCTTCTGGGCGCAATCCCAGCTGGCGTAATCCTCCTGACCCCTTCGGGCGAGCAGCGCATCCGCCGCCCGTTCGCCCGAATGAAACCGGCTATTTGCCGGGGAATTGATCTTCGCCCTTCCCCGGCAGACATTCAGGCGCGTAGAATCCCCTCCTTGCTTTAAAGATTTTCTTATTTAAAGACGCTTTCAGTTTGACTTCAGAAGGATGACCCATGAAAAATGGGACCGATTACCGCACTATTCTCACAGCGGACACGCCAATCATTGACGTCCGCGCCCCGATCGAATTCCGCCAAAGCGCACTTCCCGCGGCACTGAACCTGCCGCTGATGGACGACGCCGAGCGCGCCGCCGTCGGCACCTGCTATAAACGCCACGGCGCAGACGCGGCCTTAGCGCTGGGCCATCAGTTAGTCAGCGGCGAGGTGCGGGAAAAGCGTCTCGCCGCATGGCGCGACGCCTGCTTACGTTATCCGCAGGGCTATCTGTGCTGCGCCCGCGGCGGTCAGCGTTCACATATCGTCCAGCAGTGGCTGAAGGAAGCGGGCGTGGATTACCCCCTGATCGTCGGCGGCTATAAGGCGCTGCGCCAGGCCGCCATCCGGCTCACCGAAGAGCTGGTGCAGCGCCCTATCGTGCTGATCGGCGGCTGTACCGGCAACGGCAAGACACAGTTGGTCTGCTCCCGACCCGACGGTATCGATCTGGAGGGGCTCGCCCACCATCGCGGCTCATCGTTCGGCCGCACGCTGCGTGAACAGCACGCCCAGGCAACATTTGAAAACCATCTGGCGGTGGCGATGTTGAAACCAGCCGGGCAGCATCGCCGCTGGGTGCTGGAAGATGAAGGACATATGATCGGCGCAAACCACCTGCCGGAATGCATGCGTGAGCGCATGGCGCAGTCGCCGCTGGCGGTAGTGGAAGACCCGTTTGAGATCCGCCTGGAGCGCCTGCGGGAAGAGTATTTTGACCGTATGCACCGTGATTTTATTGATGCTTTCGGTGAAGAGAAAGGCTGGCAGGAGTACAGCGAGTATCTGCATCACGGTCTGTTTGCCATTCGCCGTCGCCTGGGGCTACAGCGTTTTGCCCAGCTCACGACCCTGCTTGATGAGGCGCTGGCTTCGCAGCAGCGAGGCGCCACGACCGATGCCCATTTTACCTGGCTGGTGCCGCTGCTGAAAGAGTACTACGACCCGATGTATCGCTATCAGCTGAGTAAAAAAGCGGAAAAAATTATCTTTCGCGGCAGCTGGAATGACGTCGCCTCCTGGCTGGCGAAGTAATCAAACGCCCTACTGCCCGGCTTGCGGCGAAAACGCCTTAGCCGGGCTAAAGGTCCGCCGATGGCGGTAAGCCTGCAGCCCCGGTAAGCGCAGCGCCACCGGGGAATATGCCTGTAGCCCCGGTAAGCGCAGCGCCACCGGGGAGTATGCCTGTAGCCCCGGTAAGCGCAGCGCCACCGGGGAGTAAGACTGTAGCCCCGGTAAGCGCAGCGCCACCGGGGAATATGCCTGTAGCCTCGGTAAGCGCAGCGCCACCGGGGAGTATGCCTGTAGCCCCGGTAAGCGCAGCGCCATCGGGGAGTAAGACTGTAGCCTCGGTAAGCGCAGCGCCACCGGGGAGTAAGACTGTAGCCCCGGTAAGCGCAGCGCCACCGGGGAATATGCCTGTAGCCTCGGTAAGCGCAGCGCCACCGGGGAATATGCCTGTAGCCCCGGTAAGCGCAGCGCCACCGGGGAGCCGCAGCCGCTTAGAAGTCGTAGCGCAGACGCACCAGGTTCATATCTCCCAGGTTGTCGGTGCTGGACGTAAAGACGTGCTCATAATCAACGCGGAAACCGTAATCCAGCTGGAAGCTGATCCCCAGTCCGTTATCAATTCGCTGATAGTTACGGCCGTTGACGTACTCCAGGCGGTCGCCCATAAAGTATGGCTGAATCGTTTTCACCGCGTACTGACCAATCGGGAAGGTATAACCGGCGAAGTACTCAATCCCCCAGGCATCCCCGGCGAAATAGTCGTAAACATCGGTTTTTTTGGTGGTCATAAAGTTCTGATACCAACCGCCACCGAAGGAGAAGGTCCAGTTATCCGGCTTCCAGCTCAGCGCCGTACCGAGGATATTCTGATCATAGGTTTTGTTGTCTGCTGTTGACGGGTCGCGCATCTCGGCACGGGTGTAGTTCCACGCGGTCCCCCAGGTCAGGTCCCTGGTGATGTGATAATCCACGCCCACGGAACCGCCGCCTTTACGCTTATAGCGCAGGCCATTGCCCGGCAGATATTCATTATCTTCAAACAAATAAGAGGCATAGAGGTCAACGTCACCCGCCGTTTTCTTATATTTCAGCATATTACGGGAACGGTACGAACCATCGTAGTCGCCGTTGATGCCGTTACCCGGCGCCTGGGCGATCATGTCGTAATCCCAGATATCGGTTTTCGCCCCAACCACATCGTAGTAAATACTGTTTTGCTGACCGTAGGTTAATGTCCCCCAGGTGTCGCTCTTCAGCCCGGTGTACAACATACGGCGGGTCGTATTATTGGCGCCTTCCGCATAGTGGTTATCCCAGTCAAACAATGCCGGAATATTGACCCCCAGCTCGTAATAGCTGATCCAGCTGATATCATCAAACAGATAATAATCAGCGGCGAAGCGGAAACGGGTCCCGCCATCAAAACCATTACGTTTATAAGACCCTTTATCGCCGTCGCCGGACATCATGTTGAACTGCGGACGAATACTCCCGCCGACGGTAAAGTTCAGGCGGCTCAGCGGATCTCCGGCCTGCGGGTCCTGTTTCAGTAACGTAATCTCAGCCTGGGATGCGAAAGAGGTTAACGCCAGTGCTGCGCCGATCGTCATCGCCAGCGTTTTTATTTTATGTGCCATGCTTTTTCCTTGAGTAATAAGCAACCTTATAGTTTCCAGCTGAATATTAACCGTGATTTGGCATGACGTGTTGTTGGGTTTTTAATGTTTAGTGCTCTTAAAAATCAGTGAGTTATCATTTTGTGCGCTTAAAAAATCAGCGATTATCATTTCATCGTTCTGTCATTAAAATGAAGTACTGACGCTCAAACATTATCCATGGAGGAATTATGTCGAAAAAACTACTGCAGCTGCACTTTGCCTTTAACGGCCCCTTCGGCAGCGAGATGTCCCGCCAGCTCGTGGAGCTTGCCGAGTCGATCAATCAGGAGCCGGGGTTTATCTGGAAGGTCTGGACGGAAAGCGAAAAGAACCACGAGGCGGGCGGGATCTATCTTTTCGAGGATGAAGAGACCGCCCTCGCTTACCTCAATAAGCATACCGCGCGCCTGAAATCGCTCGGCGTTGATGAAGTTATCGGCAAAGTTTTCGACGTCAATGAACCGCTCACCGCACTGAACCACGGTCATCTGCAGTAGCGTTCATTTCGCGACGGAGCTCGTATTTTTGCCGGGTGGCGGCCTGACGCCTTACCCGGCCTGTGTTCCTGTATATCAGCAGGCTGCGTTTTCCCGTATGTCCGGGCAAGCGCAGCGTCACCAGACGCTTGCCCGATGACGTCTCCATCCAGTCACTGACTGAACTGGCGAAACAAGGCTTTGCCTTTTAACAAACGCAACCCTAGCCAGCCACCGCATAACGACAGCAGGAGCGCACCACACAGCGGCAACATCACCCACAGTCGCCAGTCCGGCGTCCACGGAAAATCAAAGACTTTGGTTTGCAGCATCGCCAGCGCCACCTCCGCGCCGATGGCCGCCACTACGCCGGAAACCACGCCCAGCAACGCAAACTCCGCCCACAGCGTGGTACGCAACAGCGACTTTCCGGCCCCCAGCGTGCGCCAGACCACCAGCTCCTGATAGCGCTGGCGCATACCGACCTGAACCTGCGCCAGCAGCAGTAAAATGCCGCACGCGGTCACCAGCACCACCATCACCTCCAGCGCCCGACTGACCTGTGTCAATACCTGGCCCACCTGACGGAGAATCGCACCAATATCCAGCAGGCTGACGGTGGGGAATTCGCGATTAAGCTGCGTCAACAGCGTATTGCCGTTATCCCAGCGGAAACTGGTCAGCCAGCTTTGCGGCTGCCCGTCGAGCGCCCCCGGCGGGAAGATAAAGAAGAAGTTTGGCCGCAGGCTCTCCCAGTCAACTTTACGCACGCTGGACACTTTCGCGCTAAAGTCCTGAGTATCCCCGGTAAACGTCACGCTATCGCCAGGCTTGACGCCCAACCGCTGCGCCAGCCCCTCTTCAATCGAGACCTCCCCGGCTTTCGGCGGCCAGCTTCCGGCCACCAGCGGATTATGATCCGGCCGCTCGCTGCGCCAGGTCAGATTCAGCTCACGGTTCAACGCTTCGTCTTTATTGTTCTCCGCCGCCTGACCGTTAATCTGCGTCAGGCGGGCGCGCACAATCGGGTAAAACTCGGTCGCCGTAACATGATGCCCGGCGAGGAACGTTTTCACCGCAGCGACCTGCTCCGGAGCAATGTTGATTAAGAAGTAATTGGGGCTTTCCGGCGGCAGCTGCTGCTGCCAGCGAGCCAGCAGATCGCCGCGCAGCACCAGCAGCAGCGCCAGCAACATAAACGACAGCGAAAATGCCGCCAGCTGACTCAGGGTTGACCACGGCTGGCGCAGCAGACGGTTCACCGCCAGACGCAACGGCAGCGCTTTCAAGGTCAACCGTTTCAACATCCACAGCAGCCCCCAGCCCAACACGCCGCACAGCAGCGCCAGTACCACGGCACCGGCCAGTACCGCCCATAGCAGCGGGCTTCCGCCCATCAGCCACGCCAGCAGAATCACCACCACCGCACACACCAGCGGAATATACAATTTCAGCGGCCAGACGTTGGCAACGACATCCTGACGCAGTACCCGCAGCGGCAGCGTTGCCAGCAACAGGCGATAAGGTCGTAACCCCACCAGCAGCGAAATCACCACCATCGCGCCGATCGCCCACAGCCACGGCCAGCCGCTGGCCGGCGGTAAAGCCACCGGTAGCACCGGTTTTAGCATCAGCAGCAGAATCTGCTCGAGCCCCGCCCCCATCGCGCCGCCGGCCACCGCCGCCAGCGCCAGCAGCATCAGCCACTGGCCGACAATAAGCTTACGCAGCTGCGCGCGTCCGGCGCCAAGAGTTTTCAGGATCGCCACCAGATCGTAGCGGCTGCGGCAGTAATGACTCATCGCCACCGCCACCGCGGCCACCGCCAGCAACAGAGTCAGCAGCGCAGACAGCAGTAAAAACTGCTGCGAGCGTTCCAGTGATTTGCCTAAGGCGCTGTCGTCCTGCTCCAGGCCGATCCAGCGATGTTCAGGCCCCAGCTTCGGCAGGAGCCACTTTTCATAGTCCGCCAGCTGCTGCGGGGTTCCGGCGTACTTATAGCGCCAGGAGACACGGCTGCCGGGCTGTACCGCGCCGGTTTTCGCCACATCGGCGGTGTTCATCATCAGCCGCGGCGCCATCTGGAAAGGGTTGAAGCCGGCATCCGGCTCTTGTAGCACCTCGCCAGCAATACGCAGCGTGGCATCGCCGACATCAAGAGTATCGCCGATTTTTAAGTTCAGCAGCGCCATCAGGCGCGGGGCCAGCAGCACGCTTCCGGCCTGCGGTTTCAGGCCCGGTGGCTGCGTCTCCAGCTTACCGTAAAGCGGATAGGTATCATCCACCGCCTTCACATCCGCCAGCTGCGGCGTATCGCCGGCAAAGGTCATGGTGGCGAAGCTCAGCTGCTCTCCGACGGTGAGTCCGAGCCTGCGCGCCTCGTCAATCCACTCGGCAGGCACCTCACGCGAGCTGCGCAGCGTCCGGTCCCCGGCCATAAATTCGCGACTCTGTTGGCTGAGCCCCTTTTCCATCCGATCGCCGATCGACCCCAGCGCCAGCACGCAGGCCACCGCCAGGCTCAGCGCCAGCCAGACTATCAACAGCGAGGGCGAGCGCCATTCGCGCCAGAACCAGCGGGCAATCATGCTTCCTCCCGCAACAGGCCGTCCACCAGGCGCAGCCGCCGATCGCAGCGCGCCGCCAGCAGCGGATCGTGGGTCACCAGGATCAGGGTGGTACCATGCTCTCGATTAAGGGAAAACAGCAGATCGGCAATTTTGTCGCCGGTATGGCGGTCAAGATTGCCGGTAGGCTCATCGGCAAACAGCAGCTCAGGCCGACCGTTAAACGCGCGGGCGAGCGCCACCCGCTGCTGCTCACCGCCGGAAAGCTGCGCCGGCAGATGATGAAGACGTTTACCCAGACCCAGTTGCTCCAGCAATGCCCGGGCGCTGCCACGGCTTTGGTTATCGGTCTCACCGCGAAGCAGCGCCGGAAGCTCGACGTTTTCCAGAGCATTAAGCGTTGGAATCAGCATAAATGACTGAAAGACAAAGCCGACATGTTTGGCCCGCAGCCGCGCCCTTGCCTCTTCATCCATCGTATGCAGCGGCTGGCCGAGTAAGGAGACCTCACCGCTGCTGCCGTCATCCAGCCCGGCAAGTATCGCCAGCAGGGTCGATTTCCCCGATCCCGACTCGCCAATCAGGGCGATGGTCTGCGCCGGTTTGACAACCAGCTCAACTCCGGTAAGGATGGAAAGCTGATGCTCTCCCTGACCGACGGACTTCTTAAGATGATGAACTTCAAGTATGTTTTCCGCTGGCATTTGCCTTTCCTGTTTCTGATTTTTTTTGCCTGCCGCGCCATGGCCGCAGACAAGCTATTAGTTCTTGGCGATAGCCTGAGCGCCGGTTATCGCATGGCCGCCAGCGCCGCCTGGCCTGCGCTACTCAACGATAAGTGGCAGACCACCACGCCGGTCATCAACGCCAGCATCAGCGGCGACACCTCGCAGCAAGGGCTGGCAAGACTCCCGGCGCTGCTCAAGCAGCATCAGCCGCGCTGGGTGCTGGTCGAACTGGGAGGCAACGACGGGCTACGCGGCTTCCCGCCCCAGCAAACCGAACAAACTCTGCGGACGGTGATTCAGGATATCAAAGCCGCCAACGCTCAGCCGTTGCTGATGCAAATTCGCCTGCCCGCCAACTATGGCCGTCGTTATAATGAAGCCTTTAGCGCCCTGTATCCGGCCCTGGCCAAAGAGTTTGATATTCCTCTGCTGCCCTTTTTTATGGAAGAGGTCTATCTGAAACCCCAGTGGATGCAGGATGATGGCATCCACCCCAATCGCGATGCCCAGCCTTTTATTGCCGACTGGATGGCAACCCGGCTGGCTCCCTTAGTTAATCATGACTCCTGATCTTCAGGCGTCGCTTGCAGGTAAAGTTATGCAAAAATCGGTTTTAGTTACAGGCTGTTCCAGCGGTATTGGTCTTGAAAGCGCCCTCGATTTAAAACGCCAGGGCTTTAACGTCCTGGCCGCCTGCCGTAAAGCGGACGACGTGGCGCGGATGCAGGAGCTCGGGCTGACCGGTATTTTGCTGGACCTCGACGATCCGCAAAGCGTTGAACGCGCCGCTGCGGAGGTCATCGCCCTGACCAATAATCGCCTGTACGGGCTGTTTAATAACGCCGGATACGGCGTCTATGGCCCGCTCGCCACCATTAGCCGTCAACAGATGGAGGCGCAGTTTTCCGCCAACTTTTTTGGCGCACACCAGCTGACGATGTTACTTCTGCCGGCAATGGAGCCGCACGGCGAAGGGCGTATCGTCATGACCTCCTCGGTCATGGGGATCATCTCCAGCCCCGGTCGCGGCGCCTACGCGGCCAGCAAATATGCGCTGGAAGCCTGGTCCGATGCGCTGCGTATGGAGCTGCGCTATAGCGGCATTAAGGTCAGCCTGATTGAGCCCGGTCCCATCAACACCCGTTTTACCACCAACGTCAACCAAACCCAGCGCGATAAGCCGGTGGAGAATCCGGGGATCGCCGCACGCTTTACCCTCGGTCCGGAAGCGGTGGTGGAAAAAGTGCGCCATGCTTTTACCAGCGACAAACCGCAATTACGCTATCCGGTGACGCTTGTCACCCACGCCGTGGCGCTGCTCAAACGCCTGCTGCCGACGCGACTGATGGACAAAATTATCCAGGGCTGAGTTGAAGCTCCGGCTGTCGCCCCCATGTATACCCAAAATCGACTAAAGAGATGCGCTCATGTCAGTACAGAATGTTATCAATATTACCGAAGCTAACCTGCACCAGACGCTGGAGCAATCCGTTACTGCGCCGGTGCTGTTTTATTTCTGGTCAGCGCGCAGCCAGCACTGCGAGCAGCTGACGCCGGTTCTGGAAGGACTGGCTGCGCAATACAACGGGCAGTTTACGCTGGCGAAAGTGGACTGCGATGCTGAGCAGATGCTTGCCTCACAGTTTGGCCTGCGCTCAATCCCGACGGTTTATCTGTTCCAGAACGGCCAGCCGGTAGACGGCTTCGAAGGCCCGCAGCCGGAATCAGCCATCCGTGCGCTGCTGGATAAAGTGCTGCCCCGCGAAGAGGAGCTCAAAGCTCAGCAGGCGCTGGCGCTGATGCAGGAAGAAAAATATCTTGAGGCTCTGCCGCTGCTGAAAGACGCGTGGCAGATGTCGAACCAGGACAGCCAGATTGGCCTGCTGCTGGCGGAGACGCTGATCGCGCTGCAGCGTTCCGACGAAGCCGAAGCGGTGCTGAAAACCGTTCCTATGCAGGATCAGGATACCCGCTATCAGGGGCTGGTCGCGCAGATTGAGCTGCTGAAACAGGCGGCCGATACGCCGGAAATTCAACAGCTGCAGCAGCAGGTTGAACAGCATCCTGAAGATGCCGCGCTGGCCGCTCAGCTCGCGCTGCAGCTGCATCAGGTTGGCCGCAATGAAGAAGCGCTGGCGCTGCTGTTCAGCCATTTGCAGAAGGATTTAGGCGCCGGAGACGGCCAGGTACGCAAGATGTTGCAGGAGATCCTTGCCGCACTGGGTACCGGCGATGCCCTGGCGGCGAAGTACCGCCGTCAGCTCTATTCGCTGCTGTACTAATCCCCTTATCCACGTCAATCCCCCCGGTCGCGCTACGCTTACCGGGGCTACGGGGCGGAAACGCCGCACCTGTTCTCCGAAACGCCCCCGGTCGCGCTGCGCTTACCGGGGCTACGGGGCGAAAACGCCGCACCTGTTCTCCAAAACGCCCCCGTTCGCGCTGCGCTTACCGGGGCTACGGGGGCGAAAACGCCGCACCTGTTCTCCAAAACGCCCCCGTTCGCACTGAGCTTATCGGGGCTACGGGCGGCACTGTCGTGCCGCCATCCGGGGAGCCGTTACGTTTATGAGTGCTTTTTCAACTGCGTCACCACCAGCTGATGGCGGGCGTTAAAGAACTTGCGGTAGGTCAGATAGCCGGCGATGATCGTCGACAGACTGGCGGTAGAGAGCAGCATAAACGTCACCATAATCTGATATTTAATAGCCTTCACCGGATCAATGCCGGCAAAAATCAGCCCTGACATCATGCCGGGCAAACTCACCAGCCCCACCGTTTTAGCCGAATCGATAGTCGGGATCAGCGATGCGCGAATACTGTCGCGAATTAACCCGGCAGCCGCCATTTTCGGCATAGCGCCCAGGCTGAGCTTCTCCTGAATTTGCTGCTGCTCGCTGTTGAAGCGCTGTCCCATATTGTTGTAGCACAGCCCGACCGCCACCATCGCGTTCCCGGCCACCATCCCGGCGATCGGAATCACCTGCATCGGCACAAAAGCAATGGAGCCGGAGAAGACCAGCACCGCCAGCGTCAGTCCGGCGCCGGTCGTAATGGCAATAAATGACGACAGGAAGGCCTTATCAATATATTTGCTGCGCTTTTGCGCGTTCCATGCCGCGTTAAAGCAAATAAACAGCACCATCAGCAGTGTCAGCAGCGCGTGATTGACGTTGAAGATATATTTCAGGACGTAGCCGACAATAATCAGCTGCACCACCGCCCGACAGATACTCCAGACGATATCTTTTTCCAGCGCCAGTTTTTCCCGGTAGCTCACAATAATCGCCACCAGCACCAGCACCATCGAAAGCGCCAGCGATTCGTTGGTAATATTATGCCCGTTCATGAGACACCTCCTGAGCGCTGCCGCCGGCGGGCTGCAACGTGATCACCTCATCAGCATGGGCAATTTCATTGCGATCGTGGGTGACCCACAGCACCGCAATATTTTTTTCCGTCACATAACGATGAATAATATCGTTGACGTTGTGTTTATTACTTTCGTCCAGCGCGCTGGTAATTTCATCAAGCAACAATACCTGGGGCAAAAATTGCAAATTACGGATCAGCGAAACCCGCTGCTTTTCTCCCCCAGAAAGCTCATTGATTGATTTTTCCAGCGTATTTTCCGCAAGACCAAAGCGTTGTAAATCAGCGACCAGCGCCGCAGGATCCGGCTGCTGATGGCGAATCTGCCAGGGAAAAATCAGATTGTCATAGACCGAGTCACCAAACAGCGCCGGGGTCTGCGCGCAGTAGGAGACCTGCTGGCGGTAGGTTTCCGGCGAGAGCGCCGTAATATCCCGATCGGCAAAAAAAATCTGCCCGGAGGTAGGACTCAGCAGCGAGGCGATAATTTTCAGCAAGGTGCTTTTTCCACAGCCGGAAGGCCCGGTAATCAGCTTAAATTCTCCGGCCCGCAGCTGGAGATTTATATTATTAAGAATGACCGTCTCGTCGACCTGAAAGCCAACATTCGCAAGACGCAAAATAGCGTTATTTTCCTTCATTATTGTTCCACTTTTTTCCCACAACCCTGCTAGTTTACTCCAGTTTCCTTTCGCCTGGGTGAGGAGAAAGATATACTCAATTTAAACCTGCGTCATTTTTTCTGGCGCCTCATCAGGCAATAAAACAGGAGGTTTTTTGATGCTGATCTTTATCCCCGTACTCATTTTCGTCGCGCTGGTTATCGTCATGGCGGGCGTTAAAATTGTCCCCCAGGGCTTCCAGTGGACCGTTGAGCGTTTCGGCCGCTACACCATGACGCTGCAACCGGGTTTAAGCCTGGTGGTGCCATTTATGGATCGGATTGGCCGTAAGATTAATATGATGGAACAGGTGCTTGATATTCCCTCCCAGGAGGTTATTTCACGCGATAACGCCAACGTTACTATTGATGCCGTGTGCTTTATTCAGGTCATTGATGCGCCAAAAGCGGCTTATGAGGTCAGCAATTTACAGCAGGCGATCGTCAACCTGACGATGACCAACATTCGTACTGTTCTTGGCTCGATGGAACTTGACGAAATGCTCTCCCAGCGCGACAGCATTAACACCCGCCTGCTGCATATTGTCGACGAAGCGACGAACCCGTGGGGCGTCAAAATTACCCGCGTCGAAATTCGCGACGTGCGCCCGCCGGCTGAACTAATTGCCTCGATGAACGCCCAGATGAAAGCCGAACGAACCAAACGCGCCTATATTCTTGAAGCCGAAGGGATACGCCAGGCCGAAATTCTCAAAGCCGAAGGGGAAAAGCAGTCGCAGATCCTGAAAGCGGAAGGGGAACGCCAGTCGGCATTCTTACAGGCCGAGGCCCGCGAACGTTCTGCGGAAGCGGAAGCCCGCGCGACGCAGATGGTCTCGTCCGCTATCGCCTCCGGCGATATTCAGGCGATTAACTACTTTGTGGCCCAGAAATACACCGATGCGCTGCAGAAAATTGGTTCCGCCAATAACAGCAAAGTGGTGATGATGCCGCTCGATGCCAGCAGCCTGATGGGCTCTATCGCCGGTATCAGCGAGCTTATCAAAGAAGGTTCTGGCGAACGGAAAAAATCATGATCGCGCTCATTCTCGCCCATCCGCATATTTTCTGGCTGAGCCTCGGCGGACTCCTGCTGGCCGCTGAAATGCTGGGCGGCAACGGCTATCTGCTGTGGAGCGGCATCGCCGGCGTAGTCACCGGACTCCTCTCCTGGGGGCTGCCCTTCGGCTGGGAGTGGCAGGGCACGCTGTTCGCCGCGATGACCTTGCTGGCCGCCTGGCTGTGGTCACACTGGCTGCGCAGGCAGGTCGCGCGCCAGAAACCGGCCGACGCGCAGCTCAACCAGCGCGGCAAGCAGCTGGTCGGCCGCGTCTTCATGCTGGAAAGCCCGCTGATCAACGGCCATGGTCACGTACGCGTTGGCGACAGCTCGTGGCCGGTGGTGGCCGATGAGGACCTTGCCGCAGGCAGCCACGTAGAGGTACTGGCCGTCGAAGGTATTACGCTGCGCGTGCGGGCCACCGCGCCACGCCGCTAAGCCTGCGCCTTGCGGTGGCAGCAGCCGGAAAGGTTGTCGATAATTGGACAATCGGCGCCGTCATCGCCGGGACAGGCTTCCGCCAGCGCCAGCAGATGCCTGCGCATATTTTGCAACTCGCTGATATGGCGCTCAATATCCGCAACTTTATCCAGCGTTCTGCGCTTAACGTCCGCACTGTGCCGCGACGGATCGTTAAACAGAAAAATCAGTTCGCGGCACTCCTCAAGATTAAACCCGACCTGCCGCGCCTGGCGCAGTAAGGTCAGTTCATCCAGGTGCCGTTGACTGTAGCTGCGATAGCCGTTTTCACTGCGCAGCGGCGGCGTGACCAGTCCCTTCTCTTCATAAAAGCGAATCGCTTTGCTGGTTAAGCCGGTTTTTTTTGCCACATCGCTGATATTCACGTGTCCTCCGTCTATTGGCGCCTACAGAGCATCATTATAACTCACTTCCCGCCATCGCCTACCGGGCGACGCCTCAGGAAACCTTCTTCCTTTCAGAGTAGCGCGTCCGGGGCATCATTTTCTGTAACAATTGCCTGTTATAAGTGATCGCTTTCGCAATCCTGACTCTTTCATCTTTCAATTCTACGCGGGTAGATCTATTAATCTGCCGAAGAAATATAATATCTACGCGAGTAGAACATGAAGAGTTAAAACCTGCGGCTTTTGTCGACAGCTCACTTCAAGGAGTTCTTATGAACACGCATTCATCCTCTGTTCCCCTGACTGACGGCCAGCAGGCTGCCCAGGAGCGCATGGAAACCCCCGAAGGGCGCCGCGAATTCTGGCGAGCGACGTTTTCCTGCTGGTTAGGCACCACGATGGAATATGCCGATTTTGCGCTCTACGGACTCGCCGCCGGTATTATCTTTGGCGATGTCTTTTTTCCACAGGCCACCCCAGTCATGGCGCTTCTCTCCAGCTTTGCCGCCTATTCCGTTGGTTTTATTGCCCGGCCCATCGGCGCGCTGCTGTTTGGCTGGATAGGCGACCGGCACGGACGCAAAATTGTCATGGTGATCACCATCGGCCTGATGGGATTCTCAACCATGCTAATCGGCTTAATTCCCGGCTACGCCCAGATTGGCGTATGGGCGCCGGTGTGCCTGGTTATTCTGCGATTTACTCAAGGGCTGGGGGCCGGAGCAGAACTCTCAGGCGGCACCGTGATGCTCGGTGAATACGCCCCCGTGAAGCGCCGCGGGCTGGTCTCTTCCATTATCGCTCTCGGCTCCAACAGCGGCACTTTACTCGCCTCTGTGGTCTGGCTCGTTGTCTTACAAATGGACAAAGATGCGTTGCTCAGCTGGGGATGGCGCATCCCTTTCCTCAGCAGCATTCTCATCGCCGCGACGGCGCTGTTCATTCGTCGCCATATCCGTGAAACTCCGGTCTTTGAACGACAAAAAGCGCTGCTCAAGGCCGAACGTGAAAAATCGCTGCGCCGCGGCCAGGCCATGAAACAGCAGGACACCCGTGGCTTCTGGCGACGCACCCGTGCGTTCTGGACAATGGTCGGCTTACGCATCGGCGAAAATGGCCCATCCTACCTCGCCCAGGGTTTTATCATTGGCTATGTCGCCAGGGTTCTGATGGTCGATAAATCGGTCCCGACGGTGGCCGTGTTTATCGCGTCGATTCTGGGATTCGCCATTATTCCGCTGGCGGGCTGGCTTTCCGATCGCTTCGGTCGGCGCATCATCTATCGTTGGTTCTGTCTGTTACTGATCCTCTACGCCTTCCCGGCCTTTATGCTGCTCGACTCCCGTGAGCCGTGGATTGTTATCCCCACCATCATTACCGGTATGGGGCTCGCTTCGCTGGGTATTTTCGGTGTCCAGGCGGCCTGGGGCGTTGAGCTTTTTGGCGTGACTAATCGCTATACCAAAATGGCCTTCGCCAAAGAGCTGGGCTCAATTATGTCGGGCGGTACCGCGCCGCTGGTGGCCTCGGCGCTGCTCTCGTTTTACGGGCACTGGTGGCCTATCGCTGTCTATTTCTCGCTGATGGCCGCCATCGGTCTGGTGACCACCTTTTTCGCTCCGGAGACGCGCGGACGCGATCTCAATTTACCTGAGGACGCAATTTGAGCACGGAGAACGCTGGATGCGCGTTCTTTACCCAAGATTTTTGGGGGACAACACCTTATGCTGTGCGGAAAAGAGAATGCTCTGAACTCAACCAGGTAGGTGCCTCGTGACCCAATCACATTCACAACGCGTAACACGTTCCGATGTCGCAAAGGAGGCGGGAACATCTGTCGCTGTCGTGAGTTACGTTATTAATAACGGTCCACGTCCCGTTGCCGAGGCGACCCGGCAGCGCGTGTTGCAGGCGATCAAGAAAACCGGTTACCGGCCCAATGGTATCGCCCGCGCTCTGGCCTCGGGGAGTACGCAAACTTACGGGCTTGTGGCCCCGGATATCTCAAACCCGTTTATTGCCTCCATGGCGCACGCCCTGCAGCGCGAAGCGTTCGCTGACGGCAAGGTCCTCCTGCTGGGGGATGCGGGTGATAACAGCGGACGGGAGCGTGAACTGATCAACAACATGCTCAATCGCCAGGTTGACGGCCTGATTTATACCAGCGTTGACCGGCACCCGTATATTGAGTTGATTGAAGAGAGCGGCACGCCCTGCGTGATGTTGGATCGCGTCGATGCCGGATTAAACGTCAGCGTTATTCAGGTGGATGAACAGCTGGCGGCCTGGCAGGTGACGAAACATCTTATCGATCACGGCTACCGCGATATCGGCATTATCTGTGGCCCGCGTGAAATGCTCAACACCCAGGATCGTATTCGGGGATGGCAGTTAGCGCTGGAAGAAGCGTCGCTGGCGGTCACTCCTGGCTGGATTTTTTCGACCAACTATACGCGGGCAGGAGGCTATGAGGCGACAAAACGTATGCTGCAGGGTAAGCCTCCGCGCGCGCTGTTCGCCACCAATGAACAACAGGCGATCGGCTGCTTACGCGCGCTGGCAGAGCACGGGCTGCGTGTGCCCCAGGATGTGGCGCTGGTATGCTTTAACGCCACACAAGAATCGGCTTACAACGTCCCTTCCTTAACGGCCGTCCGCCAGCCCGTCGACAAAATGGCCCGGGCGGCGATCGACATGCTGAAAAACTGGGACGGTAAGGTTCGCCGCGTTGAATTTGAGTTTTATTTACGAGTGGGAGAGTCGTGTGGCTGCCAGGGACATGAAGTACAACCTGAGACAAGATGAAAATGAATCCATGCGCGTGATTATCGACTGCGACCCGGGGAACGGCGTTCCGGGTGCCAATATCGATGATGGCCTGGCGCTGGCGCTGGCGATTGCCGCACCGCAAATCACCCTGGAAATGATCACCACCGTGGCAGGCAATACGCCGGTAGAAACCGGCTATGCCGTCGCCAAAGAGCTCGTCCGACAGCTAGATATCCCTGTTTCGGTCTACCGCGGCGCCGCCCGCGCCCTCAGAGAAGACCCGCTGCCGTGGCGCGAAAAACTTGATCATGGCGTCGATCGCGCTGGCTTACGCCAGCTATGGTCGGACGTCCCTGCCCCGCCAACCTGCCAGGCCGTGCAGCCTCTGGCACCACAGGCCATCGGCGAGCTGATCTGCAACCATCCCGGCGAGATAACGCTGATTGCCACCGGACCACTCACCAATGTGGCGATAGCGCTACAGCTCTATCCCGATATCGTTGGTACGGTTAAAAACATCGTGATCATGGGCGGGGTGTTCAACGTTGCGGGCTATATAAAGGACACCAATTTTGGTTTGGATCCTGAAGCGGCACACGCCGTACTCACCAGCGGCGCGCCTGTCACGCTGGTGCCGATGGATGTCACCACGAAAACGCAAATGCTTCATCGCGATCTGGATCGTCTGACTTCGGTAAATAACGGGCTTAGTCGTTATCTGGCCCAGACTGTTCGCCCGTGGATCGCCTACTCAATGCAGACCCGCAACCTGCCCGGATGTTGGATCCATGATGTGTTAACCGTTGCCTGGTTACTTGATCCGACAATGGCGACGACCACAGAAGATTACCTCGACGTCTCCCTGGAAGGCATCACTCGCGGTATGACCTGCCGCTACGGGCGTGACGGCCTGCGCCTGGAGGTGGGGATTCCCGAGCCACAAGGCGCGACAGTACGCATCCTCGAAAGTATCGATAATAACCATCTTCTGGCGCTGCTCGAACACTATATTCACCGTTACCGCGCCTAGCATTCCTGCACAGGCAAGAGGAACAGCACGCGCTGCGCGGGCAGGGTTTTGCGGAGGAAAAATGAATACGTTGGCGCTCATCTTATCTGGCGAGGGAGAATCTGCTTTCATTACGCTATGCAAAATTGGCGTGGCTTTTATTCTCGGCGGAATCATCGGCCTGGAGAGAGAATCAAAAGGTAAGCCGGTTGGCTTTAAAACCTGCGTGATTATTTCCGTAGCCAGCTGCGTCCTGACGATTGTCTCGATCCAGTCGGCGGAGTATTACGCTGAGATCTCCGCCAACATCCGCAGCGATCCGATGCGCCTGGCGGCGCAGATCATCAGCGGCGTCGGATTTCTCGGCGCGGGGGTGATCCTCCACCGCCATGATGATGCGATTTCCGGGCTGACGACAGCGGCAATAGTATGGGCTTCCGCAGGGGTAGGCATTACCAGCGGCGCCGGTTTTTATCTGCATGCTCTTCTCGCCACCGGATTATTCCTGCTGGCGATCAAGCTCAGTTATTTCGTCATTTTTTTACAAACTAAAAATCAGTCACCCGGCAAAGTAAAAATCCGCATTATCCTTGATGAAAAATCCGGCTTAGAAACGCTAATAACGGGTATTACGCAGCAAAAAAATATTATCGAAACCATCACGATCCGTGATTTAAAAAAGGGAAAAATAGAGGTCAACCTCAAGATGGTGGTGAGGAAAAAAATGACCTTACCCGAACTGTACAGCAGCCTTTCTTCTCTGGAACATGTCTGCGCGATTGCGCTGGAACACTAAAAACGCCGCGGCAAATAAACACCTTGACCTTCCCCTTGCTGGAAGGTTTAACCTTTATCACAGTCAGTCATCCCTGTCATAAAGGAGTGTATTATGTCTCAAACCATCGACCTGGCCCTGGACGGTTTGTCCTGCGGTCACTGCGTCAAACGCGTAAAAGAAAGTCTCGAACAGCGCCCGGACGTTGAGCTGGCGGAAGTCACCGTCACCGAAGCGCACGTGACCGGTAGCGCCAGTGCAGAAGCGCTTATCGAAACCATCAAGCAGGCCGGTTACGGCGCAGAGTTAAGCCACCCAAAGGCTAAACCGCTGGCGGAGTCATCAATCCCGTCGGAAGCGCTGACAGCGGTCTCTTCTGAGCTTCCGGCAGCGACGGCTGATGATGAAAGCCAACAGCTGCTGTTAAGCGGCATGAGCTGCGCCAGCTGTGTTTCCCGGGTACAAAACGCGCTGCAAAGCGTACCGGGCGTCACGCAGGCACGGGTAAACCTCGCGGAACGCACTGCGCTGGTTATGGGCAGCGCGTCCGCCGCAGAATTAGTCCAGGCGGTGGAGAAGGCAGGCTACGGCGCCGAAGCGATCGAAGATGACCAGCAACGTCGCGAACGCCAGCAGGAAACCGCTATCGCCACCATGAAACGCTTCCGTTGGCAGGCGATTGTTGCCCTGCTGGTGGGGGTGCCGGTCATGGTCTGGGGAATGATCGGTGACAATATGATGGTCAGCGATGATAACCGTTCCCTGTGGCTGGTTATCGGGCTTGTCACCCTGGCGGTGATGGTCTTCGCCGGCGGCCATTTCTATCGCAGCGCATGGAAAAGCCTGAAAAACGCGACGGCCACCATGGATACACTGGTGGCGCTGGGAACCGGCGTAGCATGGCTCTATTCCATGAGCGTCAACCTGTGGCCACAGTGGTTCCCGATGGAGGCTCGCCATCTCTACTATGAAGCCAGCGCAATGATTATCGGCTTAATTAACCTCGGTCATATGCTGGAAGCCCGCGCCCGTCAGCGTTCCTCAAAAGCGCTGGAAAAACTGCTCGACCTGACGCCACCGTCGGCGCGGGTTGTCAGCGAAGAGGGTGAAAAAAGCGTGCCGCTGGCCGACGTTCAGCCGGGGATGACCCTGCGTCTGACCACCGGCGACCGGGTTCCGGTTGACGGCGTGATAAGCCAGGGCGAAGCCTGGCTGGATGAGGCGATGCTGACCGGCGAACCGATTCCACAACAAAAAACCGATGGCGACACGCTGCATGCCGGTACCGTGGTCCAGGACGGCAGCGTTCTGTTTACCGCCAGCGCCGTCGGCAGCCAGACAACGCTTGCCCGTATCATCCGCATGGTGCGCCAGGCGCAAAGCAGCAAACCGGAAATCGGCCAGCTGGCGGATAAAATCTCCGCCGTATTCGTGCCGGCCGTGGTGGTTATCGCCCTGTTCAGTGCGGCAATCTGGTACTTCTTCGGGCCGGCACCGCAAATTGTCTATACCCTGGTGATCGCCACTACGGTGCTGATTATCGCCTGCCCTTGTGCGCTGGGCCTGGCGACGCCGATGTCGATTATCTCCGGCGTGGGTCGCGCGGCGGAATATGGCGTGCTGGTTCGCGATGCCGATGCGCTGCAGCGCGCCAGCCAGCTCGATACCATCGTTTTTGATAAAACGGGCACCCTGACCGAAGGTAAACCGCAGGTGGTGGCGGTAAAAACCTTTGCCGAGGTTGATGAGCCCACCGCGCTACGTCTTGCGGCGGCACTGGAGCAAGGCTCCAGCCACCCGCTGGCGCGGGCGATCATCGAGAAAGCCGCCGATAGTCAGCTGCCGGTCGTCAACAACTTCCGCACCCTGCGCGGACTCGGCGTCAGCGGCGAGGCAGAAGGCCGTACCCTGCTGCTCGGTAACCAGGCGCTGCTTAATGAGCAAAAGATTGCCACCGCCGCCGTAGAAAGCGAGATTGCCGCCCAGGCATCACAAGGGACAACGCCGGTGCTGCTGGCGATCGATGGCCAGGTCGCCGCACTGTTCGCTATTCGCGACCCGCTGCGTAGCGATAGCGTCGCTGCGCTGGCTCGCCTGCACCGCCAGGGTTATCGTCTGGTGATGCTGACCGGGGATAACCCCACGACCGCTAACGCGATTGCCAAAGAGGCAGGCATCGACGAAGTGATCGCCGGCGTGCTGCCGGACGGCAAAGCTGACGCTATCAAGCGTCTGCAAAGCCAGGGGCATCAGGTGACGATGGTCGGTGACGGCATCAACGACGCGCCGGCGCTGGCCCAGGCCGACGTCGGGATTGCGATGGGCGGCGGGAGCGATGTTGCCATTGAGACGGCGGCCATCACCCTGATGCGCCATAGTCTGAACGGCGTCGCGGATGCGCTGGCGATTTCCAAAGCCACGCTGCGCAACATGAAGCAGAACCTGCTGGGCGCCTTTGTGTACAACTCGCTGGGGATCCCCATCGCCGCCGGAATCTTATGGCCGCTGACCGGAACTCTGCTTAACCCGGTGGTAGCCGGTGCCGCTATGGCGCTCTCTTCCATTACCGTGGTCAGCAACGCCAACCGGCTGCTGCGCTTTAAACCGAAAGACTAGATGTTATGACCCATACGCGCTAGCATGAAGACTTCACACTACGGAGCGCGTATGGGCCTGTTAAACCGAATAAAAATGCTGTGGCGTGCCGCCGTCGGCGCGTCTTATTCCTGGCCCGCACTGGATATTACCCTTCCCGGAGAGCGCTATTTGCATCTGGTCGGCAGTATTCATATGGGCACACGCGACATGTCCCCTCCTCCCGCCAGGCTACTGAAAAAAATTCGTCAGGCCGACGCCCTCATCGTGGAGGCGGATATCACCGGCAACGAAACGCCCTTTGCTGACCTCCCCGCCTGCCCGCCGCTGGCCGAGCGTTTAACCCCGCAGCAGCTCGTCGAGCTGGAGAGTCGGGCCGCGGAACTCAGGCTGTCGACGGCGCCGTTTGACAGCCAGCCGCTCTGGCAGGTGGCGATGGTGTTACAGGCAACGCAGGCTCAGAAGCTGGGGCTGCGTGCGGATTACGGCATTGACTACCAGCTGCTGATGGCCGCGCGTGAGAGCAAGGTGCGGGTGATGGAGCTTGAAGGCACCGACAGCCAGATAGCGCTGCTGCGCGACCTTCCGGACGGCGGACTGGCGCTGCTGGAGGATACGTTGACCCACTGGCGCACCAACGCCCGTCTTTTGCAGGTGATGATCGGCTGGTGGCTGGAGCAGCCGCCCGCCAAAGGCGTCACCACGTTGCCGACAACCTTCAGCCAGTCGCTGTACGATGTGCTCATGCATCAGCGCAATCAGGCGTGGCGCGAGACGCTGCTGGCGCTGCCGCCGGGGCGCTATGTTGTCGCCGTCGGGGCGCTGCATTTATACGGTGAAGGGAATCTGCCTGATATGCTGACGTAAAAAAATGGCCAATATTTCTATTGGCCCGTCAAAGAGGAATTTCATCATTATTATTATCCCGGAATTTGCATTCCGGATCGTTCGATTGTCGCTCAAAGTGACCATCACTGCCAATACTATTGCGCAAGATGGTACTATTTTTTACACATTCAACGGGCGTATGCTGACAGCACCTGAGATCGGTTGGTAAGAAGGATAAGTATGACTCCCGCCGTTAAGTTACTCGAAAAAAACAAAATTGCTTTTAAGATCCACAGCTACGATCACGACCCCAATGAAACCAACTTCGGCGATGAAGTGGTACGCAAGCTGGGGCTGAACGCAGACCAGGTTTATAAGACGCTGCTGGTCGCGGTCAACGGGGATATGAAACATCTGGCCGTGGCGGTGACGCCGGTGGCCGGGCAGCTGGATTTGAAAAAAGTGGCCAAAGCGCTGGGCGCGAAGAAGGTGGACATGGCGGATCCCATGGTCGCCCAGCGTACGACCGGCTATCTGGTCGGCGGCATCAGCCCGCTCGGACAGAAGAAACGGCTACCGACGCTGATTGATGCCCCGGCCCAGGCGTTTAACGCCATTTATATTTCTGGCGGCAAGCGCGGGCTGGACATTGAACTGGCGGCCAGCGATTTAGCGAAGATTCTCGACGCCAAATTCGCCGATATCGCCCGCCGCGATTAATCGCGCCTCAGCGTACAGGGACCTGTAAAACGGGGCTATCCCGAAGGCGGCGCGTCGCGCCTGACCAGGCTACTCATCCCCAGATCGTGGCGAATCCGTAGCCCGGTCAGCGCAGCGCCACCGGGGTTATCCTCACGCGTTACTGCCAGCTCACCTCGCCTTTCGGCTCATAGGCGGCCGCGTCCAGCGGTGAGTTTTTCTGGATATACTCTTTCAGCACTTCGGCATCGATAAAACCGGTATTCACATAACCCGGTTTGGTGTCGATATGCGGATAGCCGTCACCGCCGGTCCCGTTAAAGCTCAACGTTGCCATCCGGTAGGTCTTCGTCGGATCGACCGGTTCGCCTTTGATTTTCAGATCATTCAGCTTACCGTCTTTCGCCACGAAGCTGACGTTGGCAAACTGCGGATAGGCGCCGGAGTCAGGTTTCATCTGCGCCACGGCGGTCAGATATTCCGTCACTTCCTTGCCGCTCATATCGACATACACCAGCACGTTACCGAACGGCTGCACCTTCATGACATCTTTATAGGTAATATCCCCGGCTTCGATGGAGTCACGAATACCGCCGCCGCTCATCACGGCAAAATCGGCATTGCTACGCGCCATTTGCGCCGCCAGCAGCAGGCGTCCCATATTGGTCTGCACGAAACGTACCTTGCTGCGATCGCCTTCAAGATGCCCATTCACGCTGCCAATTTTGACCTGAAGCTGCGCTTTGCCTTTATTCTGGAATGGCGTCAGCAGCGACAGCATCTGCGGGTTTTCCGGGATTTGCGGCGTATAGAGCACGCGTTCGCTCTGGCCGTTATCATAGGTCACCTTCTTCTTCAGATTGACCGGGATCAGCTGATAGTGCACCAGCTTCATCTCGCCGTTGCGGAACTCAAAATCCGCGCGACCGACATATTTCCCCCACTCGTGCGCCTGAACGATCCAGATCCCATTCTGTCTGTCCGGCGCGCACGGCGTGCCCGGTACATAATCGATCTGTTTTTTATTCTCCGAGGCCATACAGACCGGATCCTGCGAATGACCGCCGACGATCATCGCCAGCGATCCTGCCGGCAGACTGCGCGCCATTTCGACATCACCCGGGGCGTTAGAACCATGATTTCCGTTGTCGTAATGGCCCATATGGGTGGTCGCCAGAATCACATCCGGTTTTTCATTCAGCTGCAGCTCCTGGATAACCAGTTTGGCCTCGTCCGCCGGTTTGCGAAATTCAATGTCGGTGAAATATTCCGGGTTACCTATCCTGGCCGTGTCATCGGTGGTCAGGCCAATAACCGCGATTTTTAACCCCCCGCGTTTAAACAGCGCCCAGGGTTTAAACAGGCGCTCGCCGGTGCTTTTTTGGTAGATATTGGCGGAGAGGAACGGAAACTTAGACCACTTCTCCTGCTGGCGCAGTACGCTGAGCGGATTATCAAACTCATGGTTGCCCACTGCCATCGCATCATAACCAATCAGGTTCATGCCGCGAAAATCTGGCTCTGCGTCCTGCAAATCCGACTCCGGCACACCGGTATTTATATCGCCGCCGGACAACAGCAGAACGCTTCCGCCCTCAGCGGCGACCTCTTTGCGGATCCCGTCGACCAGCGTCTTTTGCGCCGCCAGACCATATTCACCGTAATCATTACGCCAGAAATGCCCGTGGTGATCGTTGGTATGCAGGATAGTGATTTTATAGGTTTTATCCTGCTCATAAGCCTGTGCGGATAAGCTTCCCAAAGACAGCGCGGTAAATAGCCCCAGCGCTAGCGCCCGTTTTAAAAAATGCATATTTCTCTCCCTGACTTAATAAACAAGTGCCGAAAGTATAGCGAGTTACGTCGACAGACAAATATGTTTTCCGAATTGAGACTTCCTTCAAACCTTAGGGGCAGGTATGTTAGTCAGATAATAATTCTACCTGCATCCACAATAACGCTCTCAAAGTGAACCTATGGCGACGAATCAGACCGTTCAACCCTTATCCGGCCCCGCTGCTGCGCCGCAAAAAGCACGCACCTCGTTTGGTATTCTGGGCGCCATCAGCCTTTCCCATTTACTGAACGATATGATCCAGTCGCTGATTCTGGCGATTTACCCGCTGCTTCAGTCGGAGTTCTCCCTGACCTTCGTGCAAATCGGGATGATTACCCTGACCTTCCAGCTGGCCTCTTCGCTGCTTCAGCCGGTGGTCGGCTACTGGACCGACAAATACCCGATGCCATGGTCGCTGCCGATCGGCATGTGCTTCACCCTCAGCGGCCTGGTTCTGCTGGCGCTGGCCGGAAGTTTTAGCATGGTGCTGCTTGCCGCCGCGCTGGTGGGTACCGGTTCTTCGGTATTCCATCCGGAATCGTCGCGCGTGGCGCGGATGGCCTCCGGCGGCCGTCATGGACTGGCTCAGTCGCTATTCCAGGTCGGCGGTAACTTTGGCAGTTCTCTGGGTCCACTGCTGGCGGCGGTGATTATCGCGCCATACGGCAAAGGTAACGTCGCGTGGTTCGTCCTGGCCGCGCTGTTGGCCATCGTCGTGCTGTCGCAAATCAGCCGTTGGTATGCCGCACAGCATCGGATGAATAAAGGTAAACCGAAGACCGTCGTCGCCAGTCCGCTGCCGAAAAACAAAGTGATTCTTGCCGTCGGCATCCTGCTGATGCTGATTTTCTCGAAATATTTCTATATGGCGAGCATCAGCAGCTATTACACCTTTTATTTGATGCATAAATTCGGATTATCGATCCAGAATGCGCAGGTTCATCTGTTTATTTTCCTGTTTGCCGTTGCCGCAGGAACGGTGATTGGCGGGCCAGTAGGCGATAAAATTGGGCGTAAATATGTAATTTGGGGCTCGATCCTCGGCGTGGCTCCCTTTACCCTTGTTTTACCCTACGCGACGCTGGAGTGGACGGGGATTTTGACCATGATCATTGGATTTATCCTCGCATCGGCATTTTCGGCAATCCTGGTCTACGCCCAGGAGCTGTTACCGGGACGTATCGGCATGGTTTCTGGTCTGTTTTTCGGTTTCGCATTTGGTATGGGTGGCCTTGGAGCCGCCGTTCTGGGGCTGTTAGCGGACCACACCAGTATCGAGCTGGTTTATAAAATCTGTGCTTTCCTGCCACTTCTCGGCATATTGACGATATTCCTTCCTGACAACCGCCAAAAATCCTGATTATACGGCGGCTAAAGTGAAACTTTGGCCGCCGTAATCCCTTATCCTGTCAGCACTCCCGCTGATTAGCTGCCGTAGTTTTCCGATCTGTGCCTTTTTGCGGGTTAATTCCATTTTTCTGCATAATTCAACAATTATTCATAAACAAAACGGCTAAAACTGTCATAAACTATTACTCGGTTTTTTAGGTTTAGACACCCGCCTCCGGGTTGCCGCAAGGTAGCGCGCGTGAATCTCTGGCGCAGGGATGATTCGGTGAATGCGCGAAGCTAACGCAGAGGCAGCCTGAAGGATGGCGTGTTTAATACTGAAAATGGATTGGCTCACCACATACAAGGAGACGGAATGCACCACGCAACACCGCTTATCACCACCATTGTCGGTGGGCTCGTACTCGCTTTTATCTTCGGCATGATTGCCAATAAGCTGCGCATTTCGCCACTGGTGGGCTACCTGTTAGCAGGCGTGTTATCCGGCCCCTTTACACCTGGCTTCGTTGCCGATACCAAACTGGCGCCGGAGCTGGCTGAACTCGGCGTCATATTGCTGATGTTTGGCGTCGGGCTGCACTTCTCCCTGAAGGATTTGATGGCGGTAAAGTCGATCGCCATTCCCGGCGCGATTGCCCAGATAGCCGTGGCAACGCTGCTGGGTATGGCGCTTTCTGCCGTGTTGGGCTGGTCGCTGATGACCGGCATCGTATTTGGCCTGTGTCTCTCTACCGCCAGTACCGTGGTGCTGCTGCGCGCGTTGGAAGAACGGCAGCTTATTGATAGCCAACGAGGGCAGATCGCCATCGGCTGGCTCATCGTCGAAGATTTAGTAATGGTTCTGACGCTGGTTCTGCTGCCGGCCGTCGCCGGTATGGCGGAGAAAGGCGATGTTGGCCTGGCGTCGCTGGCCGTCGATATGGGGATCACCATCGGGAAAGTGATTGCCTTTATCGCCATTATGATGCTGGTAGGTCGTCGTCTGGTACCGTGGATTATGTCCCGCAGCGCCGCCACCGGCTCCCGCGAACTGTTTACCCTGTCGGTTCTGGCCCTCGCTCTCGGGATCGCCTTCGGTGCGGTTGAGCTGTTCGACGTCTCCTTTGCGCTTGGCGCATTTTTCGCCGGAATGGTCCTGAACGAATCCGAACTCAGCCACCGCGCCGCGCACGACACGCTGCCGCTGCGCGATGCGTTCGCCGTGCTGTTCTTTGTCTCCGTGGGAATGCTGTTTGATCCGATGATCCTGCTGGAGCAACCGCTGGCGGTGCTGGCGACGCTGGCGATCATTATCTTCGGTAAGTCGGTGGTCGCCTTTTTCCTCGTACGGATGTTCGGCCACTCGCCGCGCACCGCGCTGACCATCGCCGCCAGCCTCGCGCAAATCGGTGAGTTCGCCTTTATTCTCGCCGGGCTTGGCATGGCGCTGAACCTGCTGCCGCAGGCCGGACAAAATCTGGTACTGGCCGGGGCGATTATCTCTATCATGCTTAACCCGGTGCTCTTCGCGCTGCTGGAAAAATACCTCGATAAAACCGAAACGCTGGATGAGCAGACCTTCGAAGAAGTGCTCGAAGAAGAGAAGCAAATTCCGGTCGATATTTGCAACCACGCGCTGCTGGTGGGCTTTGGCCGCGTCGGAAGCCTGCTGGGCGAAAAACTGATGGCCCAGGGTATTCCGCTGGTGGTTATCGAAACGTCGCGCACCCGCGTCGATGAGCTGCGCGCGCGCGGTATTCGTGCGGTGCTGGGCAATGCGGCGAATGAAGAGATCATGAATCTGGCGCATCTGGACTGCGCCCGCTGGCTGCTGCTGACCATTCCTAACGGCTATGAGGCCGGGGAAATCGTCGCTGCCGCCCGCGAGAAATGCCCGAATATCGAGATTATCGCCCGGGCGCATTATGATGATGAAGTGGATTACATTACCGAACGCGGCGCAAACCAGGTGGTGATGGGCGAGCGAGAAATCGCCCGCGCGATGTTGCTGCTACTGGAGACGCCGCCGGCGGGTGAAGTGGTTACCGGATAATCCCCTACCATGGCGCCTCTCGGATAGCGAGAGGCGCTCAGCCAGGCCTTGCAACTGTTGCGCTCTCCCCCCTCACGCGGCGCAAGAGGGGAAACGGGCTTAACGCTCCCAGTATGCCTCTTCCAGACTATCTTCTCGCTCCGGCAGGCCACGGGTTAAACGCGGCGAATGCTGGTTCAGCACCTGATAGCTGACGCGGTTCGCGTATTTGCACACCTGCGCCAGCGACGAGTAGGTCAGCCACTTGCACTTGTGTTTACTGGAGTTCGGCACGTTATTCCGGTGGTAGTTATTGGCGGTGATATCGTGCAGCAACGCCGCCAGCGCCCCGTCACCGGCGCCGTTGGTATTCATGATTTTCTCAGGCCCACCCATGTACGGCGCGATATGCGAGTAAATCCGTAGCGGGTTAACGCAATCCTGGTGACGCATCGCCCGGCTGAACTCATACTGGTTGAATTCGGCAATCGCCCCCGGCAGCAGCGGATGCTGAGTTTTACGTTTGGCTTCCTCTTCCGTAAAGCTGGCCATATACAGCCCCGCTGGCCCGGCGGTACACAGTACCAGGTCCACCCACTCCAGCGCCTTATCCGAAGCCAACAGCGGATCGGACAGTCCGGTCAGCGCTTCGGCTTCTTCTTCATTCATCGCCAGAATAGAGACGTTCTCCTTGAGGAACTGCTGCCACCATTCCGGATTATCGGCAATGACGTACTTCGTTCCCAGCGTCAGCACCACCGGTACATCATGCTTTTTGGCATACTCGATGGCTTTCATCGTCGCATCCGGCATCGGCTCGCCAGGCTTGCAGCGCACCAGATACGAAGTCAGCACCAGCGCAGAGGCACCGGCAATCACCTCTTCCGGAATGCTTTCCGGACGCAGCTTATTCATGTGGCCCGGACTGATGGCAAAGGTTCGTTCGCCCGCGTCGCTAATCAGGGTAAAACAGCGGCCAATGGCCCCGTCCACCCCTTGCAGATAGTTCAGGTCAGTACGGCTGGAGGTGTTGCACAGATAGCGATAGGCGTAGCCGCCGATTTCGATATTGCTGCACATGACCCCCAGCAATACCGAGCGGTCATCGGCCAACACCGAATAATTGTGCATGGTATTGCCAATCGTTCCGCCGGCAAACTGGTGGGTAATTAAATTATTCCGTACCAGCTCCTGGTAGAGCGTTTCAGCGACATCATCTTCGATGACCAGCGAATGGCCGGCGCTGAGGCCGTAGCGCACGATAAACGCTTCATCTACTTTGGCTTCGATATCAACCAACGTTTGATCGATGCCGACCACCCACGCAACGTTGGATTCATTTTCCGGCTGCGTTTGTTGCAACAGCGGATCGCGGGCATTAACGGGAAAGTAGTGTTTGGATTTGCGTTTACCGGGAAATTTCATAGTGGCGATTTAATGGCAGTGAACAAGCGGGGAATAATAGCATATTCCCCCTGCCGCACGCGATTAGCGATACGGCGCCGTCAGGTTCACCATCATTTCGATATGCGCACTGTCCGCATTTAGCGCCGGGATATATTCATATTTCTGCCCGCCGGCCTCGAGGAAGACTTCCCGGTTCTGCACCGCAATCTCCTCCAGCGTTTCCAGACAATCCGCAGCAAAGCCCGGGCAGATCACCTGAATATGCTTCACCCCCTTCTCGCCCAACATTTTCAATGTCTCGTCGGTGTAGGGAGTCAGCCACGGCTCACGGCCAAAGCGCGACTGGAAGGTCATCATCGCACGGTCCGGCGAAAGTCCCAGCGCGGAGACCAGCTCGCGGGTGGTATCGCGGCAGCGCTGCGGGTAATCATCGCCTTCCTGGGCAAAGCGCTGCGGTATGCCGTGATAAGAAAGCAGCAGCACATCCGGTTCGCCGTGCACGGCAAACGATGCGCGAACGCTGGCAGCCAGCGCATCGATATAGCTGGCATCATCGGCATAATCACGAATAAAGGAGATACCGGGGATGGCCCGCTTTTTCGCCAGAATTCTCGCCAGCTCATCCCATACTGCCGCCACGGTGGAGCAGGAGTATTGCGGATACAGCGGTAATACGACGATGTGGCCAACATCCTGGGCCAGCAGTTCATCCACCGCACTTTCCAGCGCAGGCGAGCCGTAGCTCATGCCTAAGGCAACCGGCGTATCGGGGAGGCGCGCGGCCAGAGCCTGCTGCTGTCGACGGCTGTAAACCATCAACGGCGAGCCCTCGTCCATCCACACGGACTGATAAAGTTTCGCGACCCGCGGCGCGCGCAGGGGCAGTATCACGCCGCGCAGAAGCGGCCACCACAGCAGACGGGGCGTATCAACCACCCGCTTGTCGCTGAGAAATTGTCGCAGATAGCGCTTCACCGCATCGGGCGTGGGCGCATCGGGAGTGCCTAAGTTGGCTAACAAGATACCTGTTTTCGTCTGATGCATTACCGCCTCTTAACCATTTGAATCGCTGACAATTGTAGCTGAAATGGCGCTAAACGGAACCAATCAGAGAAAAAGGTAGAATGAGAGATGTTCTCATCCCGCCGCGGCAGGATGAGAACCAACGGGATTAACCGAGGATTTTTTCCAGCTCAACGCGCACGTCGGAAACGGCTTTCGTACCGTCAACCTTCGCGTACCGGGTGTTGCCCGCTTCAGCTTCTTTCTGATAGTAACCGATCAGCGGCGCCGTCATCTGATGGTATTCCACCAGACGCTTACGTACGGTCTCTTCCTGGTCATCTTTACGGGTGGTCAGCTCTTCGCCGGTCACGTCGTCTTTGCCTTCAACCTTCGGCGGGTTGAATTTGATGTGGTAAACGCGACCGGAAGCCGTGTGTACGCGACGGCCAATGATACGGTCAACGATCAGTTCGTCCGGTACAGCAAATTCCAGAACGTAATCAACGGCGATGCCCGCTTCTTTCATGGCGTCAGCTTGCGGAATGGTGCGCGGGAAGCCGTCGAGCAGGAAACCGTTACGGCAATCTTCCTGGGTGATACGCTCTTTAACCAGCGCAATCACCAGTTCGTCGGTCACCAGCTTGCCGGCGTCCATAATGTCTTTTGCCTGTTTGCCCAGCTCGGAGCCAGATTTCACCGCAGCGCGCAGCATGTCACCGGTAGAGATTTGCGGAATTCCGTATTTCTCCATGATGAACTGAGCCTGAGTTCCTTTACCCGCGCCCGGAGCGCCAAGCAGAATAATACGCATTACGAAAATCCCCTCAAAAGTCGATTCAATTTTTCAAAAACGCTAAACCATACCACCAGAACGCAGATGGCTCAAGGAAGGCGGAGCGGCTGAAACGGTTAATGGAGGGTTTATTTTGCTTGAAAGGCGGATTTTACGCCATCAGAGGAGGCGTCCACCCCGGCCCGCGCACCGTACGCGCGGGCCGGGGTGGACAAACAACGAAACGATCAGGAAGCCAGCAGCTGGTTCATGCGGCGAATAAACTGGTTAGGATCTTCCAGGGTACCGCGTTCGGCCAGCAGGGCCTGATCGAGCAGCAGCTCAACCCATTCGCCAAACCGGGCCTCATCCTGCGTATCCGCCGTGCGTTTCACCAGCGGGTGAGCCGGGTTCAGTTCGAAAATGTACTTCACTTCCGGTGCAGACTGGCCCGCAGCGGCAAACAGCTTCGCCATCTGGGTGCTCATTTCGTCCGCGTCGGTGGTGACGATAGCCGGCGTATCGGTCAGACGGTGCGTCAGACGAACCTCTTTCACCCGCTCGCCCAGCAGCGTTTTCACGCGCTCAACGAACGGTTCCAGCGCCTTTTCGGCCTCTTTGGTGCTTTCATCGACGTCATCCGCCAGCTTATCCAGCGATTCGTCGGCTTTCGCCACCGACTGGAACGCCTTGCCGTCGAACTCGGTCAGGTAGCTCATCATCCACTCGTCGATGCGGTCAGAGAGCAGCAGAACTTCGATGCCTTTCTTACGCAGCAGCTCGAGGTGCGGGCTGCTCTTCGCCGCGGCGTAGCTGTCCGCGGTGATGTAGTAGATCTTCTCCTGCCCTTCTTTCATGCGGGAGACATACTCTTCCAGCGACACGGTCTGCGCGGCGGAATCGGTATGGGTAGAAGCGAAACGCAGCAGCTTAGCAATCGTCTGCTGATTCGCGCTGTCCTCCGCCGGGCCTTCTTTCAGCACCAGGCCAAACTGTTGCCAGAAGGTCTGATATTTTTCCGCGTCGTCTTTGGCCAGTTTTTCCAGCATCTGCAGCGCGCGTTTGCTCAGCGCGGTGCGCAGGTTGCGGGTCACGCTGCTGTCCTGCAGAATTTCACGCGACACGTTCAGCGGCAGATCGTTGGAGTCGACGAGGCCGCGGACAAAGCGCAGGTAGTTCGGCATGAACTGCTCGGCTTCATCCATGATGAAGACCCGCTGCACGTACAGCTTCAGGCCATGCTTGTGATCGCGGTTCCACATATCCCACGGCGCCTGCGACGGGATGTACAGCAGGCTGGTGTACTCCTGCTTGCCTTCCACGCGGTTGTGGCTCCAGGTCAGCGGGTCGCTGTAGTCGTGGGCAATGTGTTTATAGAATTCGTTATATTCGTCGTCTTTGATTTCCGACTTATTACGGGTCCACAGCGCCTGGGCCTTGTTGATTTTCTCCCAGGAGATTACCGTTTCGCCGTCAACCTCTTCGCGCTTTTCAATCTCTACCGGCAGCGCGATATGATCGGAATATTTGCTGATGATCGAACGCACGCGCCAGTCGTTGAGGAAATCATCTTCACCTTCGCGAAGGTGCAGGGTAATTTCAGTGCCGCGGTCGGCTTTGGTGATATCAGCAACGGTGTAGTCGCCTTCGCCGGCAGATTCCCAGAACACGCCGTTTTCCGCGCTATCACCCGCCGCGCGGGTACGCACGGTGACTTTATCAGCCACGATAAACGCTGAGTAGAAGCCGACACCAAACTGACCAATCAGCTGGCTGTCTTTTGCCTGATCGGAGCCCATTGATTCGAGGAAAGATTTTGTCCCGGATTTGGCAATCGTTCCGAGATGGTCGATCACTTCCTCACGGTTCATCCCGATACCATTATCGGCGATGGTCAGCGTGCGGTTGTCTTTGTCAAAAGAGACGCGCACGCGCAGCTCGCCATCGCCTTCATACAGGTCCGGCTGGGACAGCGCGCGGAAACGCAGCTTGTCGGCCGCATCGGAGGCGTTGGAAATCAGTTCACGCAGGAAAATTTCTTTATTGGAATAAAGAGAATGGATCATCAGGTGCAGAAGCTGTTTAACCTCTGACTGAAAACCACGAGTTTCTTGTCCTTTCATCTAAATCAACCTCAACAATGCCATTGTTAATGGTAAAAAAACCGTTGAAGGGAAGATGGGGACTGAAGGGGAAATTTTCAAGCGGAGGCCCCAAAAAGCGCCTCCGTTTGGTTAAAAACGAATCTTGTGTCGACCGGCAAGGGAGTGCGACAGCGTGGTGCCGTCAACCATCTCCAGCTCGCCGCCTACCGGTACGCCGTGGGCGATACGGCTGGCTTCTACGCCATACTGCGCGCAGAGTTCGGCTATGTAGTTAGCGGTCGCCTCTCCTTCCACCGTCGGGTTGGTGGCGAGGATCACTTCCTGCATTGATTCGTCGCGCAGACGCTGCTCCAGACGATCGAGCCCGATATCATCCGGTCCGATGCCATCAAGCGGCGACAGATGGCCCATCAGGACAAAGTAGCGCCCGGAAAACTGCCCGGTCTGCTCAATGGCGTAGATGTCTGCGGGGCTTTCCACCACGCAGATCTGGCCATTTTCACGGCGGCGCGGATTGCTGCAAATATTGCACACCTCCTGCTCGGTGAAGGTGCGGCAGTCGGCACAGTGGCCGATTTCCGACATCGCGCGCGTCAATGACTGCGCCAGACGCATCCCGCCGCTACGATCGCGCTGAAGTAGCGTAAACGCCATGCGCTGCGCTGACTTCGGGCCAACGCCCGGCAGACAGCGCAATGCTTCCATAAGCTGAGTTAACAGCGGGCTGGTTTGCATCAGAATGGCATCTTAAAGCCAGGCGGCAGCTGCATGCCGGAGGAGACGGAAGCCATCTTCTCTTTCTGGGTCTCTTCAATACGGCGCGCCGCATCGTTGAACGCCGCAGCGACGAGATCTTCCAGCATATCTTTGTCGTCTTCCAGAAGGCTCGGATCAATCTCCACGCGACGGCAGTTATGCGCACCGTTGATGGTCACTTTCACCAGACCTGCGCCGGATTCACCGGTCACTTCCAGCTGCGCGATCTCTTCCTGCATTTTCTGCATTTTGTCTTGCATCTGCTGGGCCTGCTTCATCAGGTTACCCAGGCCGCCTTTTCCACCAAACATAGGCTTCTCTCTCAGTAAGTCATCGTTAAGGATGCTGACCGCAAGTCAAACTTGCAATCAAATGGGGCGAATACTCTCTTCATCCAGATCCGCATCGAAGAACCGGCGCAGCGTCTGAATGTTGTTATCCGCAATAATCGCTTCGCGCGCTTGCGCGAGCTTCTCTTCATAAATTGCCTGCCGCCACTCCAGCGGCGTGCGCATCGCAGGATTATTGTCTTCCACGATGGTCAATTCAACCGGTGAACCGTACAACACGCCGAGCGCTTCGGCCAACTTTTGCTGCGCGCCGGCGGAATTGAGATGCCGCTGGCTCGGACGCAGATGCAGACAGATACGATTACCGTCCTGCTCTTTCCACGCATTCAGCGCCACCTGCTCGACCAGCTTCGGCACCGCCAGCTGATTAACCTCTGCCGCCCAGCCGTCGCGTTCGACCGCTTCCAGCGCCAGTTTTGCCGCCAGCTCCGGCGTTTTTTCATGCTCCAGCGCTTTCTTCAGCGCCTTTGGCGTCGCGACCTCTTCTTTCACCGTTTCGACAATCGTCGTCGCTTTCCAGCGATAGGCTTCTTTTTTGGCCGGAGCCTTTTCCTGTACCGCAGCAACGGCCGGACGAGCCTGCACGCGCTCGGTTATTGAACTCAGTCGCTCCAGCGCAGCGTTATTCACCGGCCGCGCGCGGGATGCGGCTGCCGGTTCACTCTTTTTTGGGGTGGGTGCTCCCTGGCTACGCTGCAGCTGGCTGCGTGCCGCCAGAACCTGACTGGTGGTTTGCGGTAGATTCTGCGGCGGCGGCTGTACCGGCGGAGCAGATACCGGCGCCGCCTGCACAGGCGCGGCCAGCGTTGCCGGTAGCGGCTTCACCTCCGGTTCCGGCAGCTGCGCTTGCGGATGGAATGCCAGCGCACGCAACAGCGTCATTTCCACACCCATGCGCCGATCCGGCGCATACGGCAGCTCTTTGCGGCCAATCAGGAGCGTCTGATAGTACAATTGTATATCGGTGGGCGGCACGGTGCGCGCGAGTTCACGCATACGTAGCTCCACCGCGGCCATATCGGCGCCCAGCGCCGAAGGAGAGAGCTGGACCATCGCAATCCGGTGCAGCAGACTCTGCATTTCAACCAGCAGCGCTTCCCACTCAACGCCGCGGGAGGCCGCTTCGTTAACGCCCGCCATGACGCGTTCGCCATCGGCCGCCACCAGCGCCTCAATCAATGACAGCGCCTGATCGTCGTCGAGCGTGCCGAGCATGGTACTGACCGACTCCGCCGTCAGACGACCATCGCCGCTGGCAATCGCCTGATCGGTCAGGCTTAAGGCATCGCGCAGGCTGCCGTCCGCCGCGCGCGACAGCAGCTGCAGCGCGCGGGACTCAAAGGTAATCTGCTCTTCGCCGAGAATATGCTCAAGCTGATGGCGGATCTGTTCGACATCCAGCGCCTTAAGATGGAACTGCAGACAGCGCGACAGGATCGTCACCGGCAGCTTCTGCGGATCGGTGGTCGCCAGCAGGAATTTGACGTGCGCAGGCGGCTCCTCCAGCGTTTTTAACAACGCGTTGAAGCTGTGGCGCGACAGCATGTGGACTTCATCGATCAGATAGACCTTAAAGCGGCCACGGGCCGGCGCATACTGGACGTTGTCCAGCAGGTCGCGGGTGTCTTCGACTTTGGTACGGGAAGCGGCATCAATCTCAATCAGATCGACAAAGCGCCCCTGCTCTATTTCGCGGCAGTTATCACACACGCCGCACGGCGTGGCGGTAATACCGGTTTCACAGTTCAACCCTTTTGCGAGCAAACGCGCGATGGAGGTTTTCCCCACGCCGCGGGTGCCGGAAAAGAGATAAGCGTGATGAATGCGCCCTAACGATAAGCCGTTCGCCAGTGCGGTCAGCACATGTTCCTGGCCGACGACGTCAGCAAAGGTTTGTGGGCGCCATTTACGGGCTAAGACCTGATAACTCATGGGCTGGCTCTGAAACGCTGGAAGGTGAAATCACGAGGGGGTCATGCTATCACAGCCCCGCTCAATCAGCGAGGCTATGTGGCGGGATTTGCTTAGTGACCCGGGAACGGGACCAGGCTATAGCAGTTGATTCCCAGTTTTTCCAGGCGCTGCTCGCCGCCCAGATCAAACAGATTGATCACAAAGGCGGCGTCGTGCACTTCGCCGCCCAGACGGCGAATCAGCTTCACGGTTGCATCGATGGTGCCGCCGGTCGCCAACAGATCGTCGACGACGAGAACTTTATCGCCTGCGGTGATCGCATCGACGTGAATTTCCAGCTGATCGGTACCGTATTCCAGCTCGTAGCTCTCCGCAATGGTTTCACGCGGCAGCTTGCGCGGTTTACGTACCGGCACAAAACCCACGCCCAGCGCCAGCGCCACCGGAGCGCCAAACAGGAAACCACGCGCCTCGGTGCCCACCACTTTAGTTATGCCGGCGTTTTTATAACGCTCGGCCAGCAGCTCAATGCACAACGCATAGGCTTTCGGGTCTTCGAGCATGCTGGTGACATCGCGGAAAAGAATACCCGGTTTCGGATAGTCCTGAATGCTTTGGATGCTGTTCTTTAGATATTCAAGCTGCTGTGCAGTTGCGGTCATAAGTTTATGCCTGATAAAAACGGTGTTACTCACGGGCAGGCCAAACGGGTCAAAGAAACATTTGATTAACCTTTGACCAGGCGTGCCCGCGCTCGAAAACGCTCGAATTTACTGTCTGTAAGCGACAATTGCAACACTCATTATGGTGCATCAGTGCTTTTGTTGCGTCGCGTCAACAACCGGAATACGCCACATAAATATCAACAGGCAGGCCAGAATCACCAGCAGCATGATGCGAACCCACGTAAGCTTAACCAGCCACAGCGACACGGCGAAGGTCAGCACAATCATCACAATCGCCCGCGGCTTGGCACCAGGCGGCATCGCACGATATTTCTGCCAGTGACGAAGATAACCGCCGAACCAGGAACGATACAGCAGCCAGTGGTGAAAACGCGGTGAAGAGCGGGCAAAACACCAGGCCGCCAGCAAAATAAACGGGGTGGTCGGCAATAAAGGCAAAAAGACGCCCAGCGTCCCCAGCGCTACCGCCAGCCAGCCTATGATGATTAAAATGATACGTGGCATAATGCGAATCGTTATCAAGCAGATATGGCTACTGTAGCACAGTTGTCTATCAGCGTAGGGAGGAGTTATTTGAAAACAGCCCGGCTTTTACACACGCTGGAAAATCAGTTGGCCCAACTGGCCGCGCAGGTTGCGCCGCTGGCGCATCATGCTACGCTCAGCGCCCGCTTCGATCGCCAGCTGTTCCGTACTCGCAGCACGCTGATGCAGGACTGTCTCGAGGAGGCGCAGCAGCACTTTACTGAACTGCGGCAGGCCGTTGAGCAGCAGCAGCTTCCGCAGGTCGCCTGGCTGGCGGAGCGGCTGGTGGCGCAAGTTGCCGCCCTCAGCCGGGAGGCGGCAACCTGGCCACTGCGTAGCTGGGACAGCGCCTCGCCCGGAATAAACCGCTGGCAGCGGCGGCGGCTTCAGCATCAGGAGTACGAACGACGACTGCTGGCGATGCGCAACAATCGCCAGCGTCAGCTGGCGCAGGCGACGACGCTTGAGGAGCAGCAGCGGTTGGCGAAAGAGGTCGATGCCTGCGCCGCGCGTTTAGCACGCTGTCGCGATGCGCTGGAAAAAATAGAAGGCGTGCTGGCACGCTTAACACGCTAAGAAGGAGTCACTATGTCGCTGGAAAACGCCCCGGATGAGGTCAAGCTGGCCGTTGATTTGATTATGCTGCTGGAAGAGAACCAGGTGTCAGCGCAAACCGTGCTGGGGGCGCTGGAGATCATTAAACGTGACTATGAAAACAAACTCAATCGCACCGGGCAGACATCAGGTGAAGCGGATAAACGCTAACCGACGGCGCGTCAGAAACGGGGCGGCGCACTGGCCGCCCCCGCTGAGTCTTACCCGATAGCCGGAGACGGATCGTCTCCTTTGACCTCACGCTTGAGCTCCGTCACTTCATCCCCTTTTTCGTTACGCAGATGGACTTCCAACTGGTTGAAGGCGATGTTGATGTCGTTTTCACGGCACAGGCGGTCGATCGCGCGGTTCAGTTCATCGACGGTATAGCTGCGATCGCGCAGTTCGCGCACATATAAACGCAGCTCATGATCCAACGTGCTGGCGCCGAAGGTGGTAAAGAAGACCGATGGCGCAGGCTCCTGCATCACTTTCGGATGCTCATGTGCCGCCTGCAGCAGTACTTCCTTGACCTTATCCAGATCGGAGCCGTACGCCACGCCGATGCGGATCACCACACGGGTTACAGTATCGGACAGCGACCAGTTGATCAAACGCTCGGTCACAAACGCTTTGTTCGGGATGATCACCTCTTTACGGTCAAAGTCGGTAATGGTCGTGGCGCGAATGCGGATCTTGCTGACGGTACCGGAGAAGGTGCCGATCGTCACCGTATCGCCGATGCGCACCGGGCGTTCGAAGAGGATAATCAGGCCGGAAACGAAGTTACCGAAAATCTCCTGTAAACCAAAGCCCAGACCAACCGACAACGCGGCCGCCAGCCACTGCAGCTTGTCCCACGAGACGCCCAGCGCGCCAAATACCGTCATCGCGCCGATGGCGATAATCGCGTAGTTGAGGATCGAGGTAATGGCGTAGGAGGTCCCCTGGCGCATGTTGAGCCGAGAGAGGATCAGCACTTCCAGCAGACCCGGTAGGTTGCGGATCAACGCCCAGGCGACCATGGACGCGACGATCGCAAACAGCAGGCTTCCCATCGTCACGCTTCTCACCACGCTGGCTCCTGCTTCGGTGCCGTTGTAGTGCCACAAGGTAATACTGTCGAGATAGGCGAATACGGTGATGAGATCGGACCAAATCGCCCAGAACACAACGCCAAACAAGGCGACCATCACCAGCATGGTAATACGCAACGTTTGTTGGTTGACCTGCTCCAGCGCAATTGTCGGCTCTTCCTGCGGTTCAGCCCCTTCAGCCCCCTCTTTGACCATATGCTGGCGACGGGCCAGCGCACGCCGCCAGGCGATACGTCGTGCGGCAACGCTCAGGCCGCGCAAAACGGTCTGGTACAGCAGATTCCACAGCATCACCAGGTAGACGGTTTCAATCCAGCGACCGGCCAGACGCAGGGTGGTATAGAAGTAGCCGGTGGCCGTCAGTACCATCAGCGCGACAGGCACAATCGAGAGAACGGTGACGGTGAGAAGACGCAGGCTGTGCGACTCTTTATCACGCCAGCTCTCACGACACATCGGCCACACCAGTACCGCGATCAGCAGCAGATTGAGGAAGATAACGAACTGCCCCAGCACGTCATCCATCAGATTCAGCGGCGACAGTTCAGAGACCACCGACCAGAAATTCAGCGGCAGCAGCGCCAGGCTGACGCGCACAATTTGCCGACGCCAGTGGCTGGTCAGCTGCGGTGGCATATTAAAGTGGCTTACCGCCACACCGTCTTTTTCCAGCACCTTCCAGCACAGACCAAACACCAGCCAGAACAGCGCCAGTTTTTTACTGTATGCCCACAGCAGTTCGCTGATGTTCAGCTGCATCGTCAGCAGAATCAGCCCTACCGCCAGAATCAGCAGCACGACGGGCAGTGCGCGGATCAGGTCAATCAGAATCGCTTTGGGCGTATGGAGCTGCGTGTCGTTACGCAACTGGCCGACCTGCGAAGCCAGCCGGGCCTGGTAATTACGTAACCACTGCAGGCGCCAGCGAATCAGGCCCGCAATCAGCAGCAGCGGCAGACCGGCAAGGAAAGCAACAAACACCGCCGGCCACGCTTTCTCCCAGTTTACGGTGATTTTCATCGCCTTAAACTGCCCTTTCAACGCTTCCGGGAAGGATTTAATCCAGTCCCAGTCCATCGGTTTGTTGCTATTCACCCAGAAAATCTGCTGGGTCAGGATGGCTTTCAGGTTGCTTGAGACGCTCATTAACTGCTGCTGGTTGATCTGCAGGTTAATCGCCATCATCAGCTGATTGCCGAGCTGCTTGTTAAACTGGTCGAGCAGTTCGCGGCGCATATCCACGACGTCCAGCAGGGCATTATGGACATCAGGGGTCACTTCATTGCTGTGACCTTCTTCCAGTTTGGCGACGAACGCATCGCTCTGGAACAGCGCATCACGTTGCTGGTTGACCTCAAACTGTTCAAGACGCAGATCGGCAATACGGTTGGTCATATCCTCCAGCTCGTCCGCCGACGGTAGCGTCTGCTGCTGCTGGTAAAGGATGCGTGACAGTAACAGGCTCCCTTTGAGGACTGAAATCTGCTCTTTGATATCACGTTCAGATTGCAGCGCCCGATCGAGCCAGTTTTTCACTTTGATATTGCGCTGCACCAGCTGATTGCCGTTCTCGGTCGCCGCAATCAGCTTCTGACTCAGCTGATGGTTAATATCCAGCTCTTGTTTGACCAGCGGGTTGGACTGGATACGCGCCGTCTCATCCGGCGTGACCGCTTCCTGAGCGGTTTTTTCGGTTAGCGTCAGGCGCTTGCTGTTAACCGCTTCCTGCAGCAGCTGCAGCTGATGTTCGAGACGATTGCTGTTGGCGCTGACGTAATCACGTTGCTTTTGCAGCGTATCCTGCAACACGGTGTTGCCTTCGAGGCTCTTGCGCTGCTGCTCAATTTGCGCGTTAAGCAGAGCCTGCTGCGCCAGCAGCAGGCTCTGCTGGCTCGGACGCAGGGCTTCGTCACCCGTGGTGGTGGTGCCGTTCAGGCGGTTGCGTATCTGCTGTAGCTGCTGGGAAGCCGCATACATCGCATTTTGCACGCGTTCCGGCTGGGTTTGCAGGGAGACCAGTTGGCTGTTGTAGGTCGCCAGATCGTTTTGTGCGGTTTGCAGATCGTCCAGCGTCTGGGAGAGACGAGATTCCAGCTGCCGCAAAGAGAGCGTGCTGAGCGTTTTCCGCGTCGCCTCATCATCAGACACCTCGCTTAACGCGTTCAGGCTATCGACCGCCTGACGCATCTTGGCTGGCGCCTGCTCAACCTGTTGCCGCAGCTGAGTCGTTTCCGACTTAATCCGCTCGATTTTATCGAGTGCTTCAAGGGTCTGCACCAGGTCTTGCTGAACCAGCTTGTCCTGTGGCGTCAGTTCCTTTTGCTTATTTAGCGTATTAAGTTGATTCTGAATATCAGATCGGTCAGGGACATCGGCAGCCAGAGCTTGATTCACGCTGAGACAGCCGATAAATAACAACAGTACAATTACAAAAGCGGAAGTGGCATTTCGCCAACGGATAGTATGCAGCATAGTGTTAACATGAGTGGTTGCAATAGCCGGAGAATACCGGGGGTCGTCGCAGACCGCAGAATAGCACTTCTGCCATCGCACGAATAGCGGCGACTATCAGCAAACACTCACCTTTTTTATTTTGCCGGGAGCGTTAATTCTTGACCTCTGAGGGCACCCGGAGCGTAGGGCAAAACTGATACATTTCGAGAAGAATGGCAACATAGTCGCGCGCTTCTTTTTCAAGATCGAATGAATCCGGCGCAAAGAGCCAGTTTTCCATCAGACCGGAGAGATAGCTGCGCATTAAAACCGCCGCCCGGCGGGTTAACAAATTGGCCGGCAGCATGTTGGCCGCAATGCACTCCTTTAGCGTGTGTTCAATACGTTCGTAGCTCTCAAGACATAAGCTGCGCTGCGCTTTCTGAACCACCGCCATCTCACCGACAAACTCACATTTATGGAAGATAATTTCCATCATTAGCCGCCGCCGCTCTTCTGTCACCGTGGCTTCAAGAATATGAACTAAGATCTCCCTGACAACTGACAGTGGATCGTTGGGGAATTTTGCCCGATACTCAACTTCAAGATCGCTAATACTTGCGTCCGACAACACCCATATTTCATTAAATAAATCTGATTTATTCTTGAAATGCCAGTAGATAGCCCCCCTCGTTACCCCGGCAGCTTTTGCAATTGCTGCCAACGAGGTAGATGATACGCCTTGCTGCGAAAACAAACGCAGAGCAACATCCAGAATGTGTTGCCGGGTTTCAAGTGCCTGTTGTTTGGTTTTTCGTGCCATAGGTCGATGAGTTTATAGAGGTTGCGTTTACATACATTTATGAATGTATGTACCATAGCATGACCATAATAGAAACACAGTAGTGGGTTTGTGGTCGTTTGAGCCACTGAACAATTTGAAATTGGACACTCGAGGTTTACATATGAACAAAAACAGAGGGTTAACGCCTCTGGCGGTCGTTCTGATGCTCTCAGGCAGCTTAGCGCTAACAGGATGTGACGACAAACCGGCTCAGCAAGGAGCCCAGCATATGCCGGAAGTCGGTATTGTGACGCTCAAATCCGCACCTCTGCAAATCACCACTGAGCTACCGGGCCGCACCAGCGCCTACCGTGTTGCAGAAGTCCGTCCTCAGGTAAGTGGCATTATTCTGAAACGTAACTTTACGGAAGGTAGTGACATCCAGGCTGGCGTGTCCCTTTATCAGATCGATCCGGCAACTTACCAGGCCAGCTATGAAAGCGCAAAAGGCGACTTAGCCAAAGCACAGGCGGCGGCTAATATCGCGCAGCTGACGGTTAAACGTTATCAGAAACTGCTCGGCACCAAATACATCAGTCAACAGGATTATGATACTGCCGTCGCCGACGCGCAGCAGAGCAACGCTGCGGTTGTGGCCGCGAAAGCCGCTGTGGAAACGGCGCGTATTAACCTGGCTTATACCAAAGTGACTTCACCTATCAGCGGGCGAATTGGTAAATCCGCCGTGACCGAAGGTGCGCTGGTGCAGAATGGTCAGGCTACTGCGCTGGCAACCGTTCAGCAGCTGGACCCTATCTATGTTGATGTGACCCAGTCGAGTAACGATTTCCTGCGTCTTAAACAAGAGCTGGCAAACGGAACGCTGAAACAAGAAAACGGCAAAGCCAAAGTCGAACTGGTTACCAACGATGGGCTGAAGTATCCGCAGGGCGGTACGCTGGAATTCTCTGATGTCACCGTTGACCAGACCACCGGCTCTATCACTTTACGCGCCATCTTCCCGAACCCGGATCACACCCTGTTACCTGGGATGTTCGTCCGCGCGCGTCTGCAGGAAGGGACTAACCCGGATGCACTGCTGGTTCCACAGCAGGGCGTAACCCGCACGCCGCGTGGTGATGCCAGCGTGATGGTTGTCGGTGAAGGCGATAAGGTCGAAGTTCGTCAGGTCACGGCAACGCAGGCGATTGGTGATAAGTGGCTGGTCACCAGCGGAGTGAAATCCGGCGATCGCGTAATTGTCTCCGGACTACAAAAAGTCAAACCAGGCGTGCAGGTTAAAGCGCAGGAAGTAGCCTCTGACGATCAACAGCAAGTTGCCAGCAACGCTCAGTCAGAACAAACCAAGTCTTAACTTAAACAGGAGCCGTTAAGACATGCCTAATTTCTTTATCGATCGCCCCATATTCGCATGGGTGATCGCCATAATCATCATGCTTGCCGGGGGATTGTCGATCCTGAAGCTGCCTGTCGCGCAATATCCAACGATTGCGCCACCGGCGGTCTCGATCACCGCAACCTACCCTGGCGCTGATGCAAAAACGGTGCAGGATACCGTGACGCAGGTTATCGAACAGAACATGAACGGTATCGATAACCTGATGTACATGTCCTCCAACAGTGACTCAACCGGTACGGTACAGATTACCCTGACCTTCCAGTCTGGTACGGATGCGGACATCGCGCAGGTACAGGTGCAGAACAAACTGCAGCTCGCCATGCCGCTGCTGCCGCAGGAAGTACAGCAACAGGGCGTGAGCGTGGAGAAATCCTCCAGCAGCTTCCTGATGGTTGTCGGCGTTATCAACACCAACGGCACCATGACGCAGGAGGATATCTCCGACTACGTTGGCGCCAACATGAAAGATGCGATCAGCCGTACGTCCGGTGTGGGTGACGTTCAGCTGTTTGGTTCCCAGTACGCGATGCGTATCTGGATGGATCCGAACAAACTGAACAACTACCAGCTGACGCCGGTCGATGTGATCAGCGCGATTAAAGCCCAGAACGCCCAGGTAGCAGCCGGTCAGTTAGGCGGTACGCCGCCGGTGAAAGGCCAGCAGCTGAACGCCTCTATCATCGCGCAGACCCGTCTGAAATCCGCTGACGAATTCAGCAATATTCTGCTGAAAGTGAACCAGGACGGTTCGCAAGTTCGTCTGCGTGACGTGGCGAAAGTTGAGCTTGGCGGTGAAAACTATGACATCGTCGCGAAGTTTAATAACCAGCCGGCTTCCGGTCTGGGTATCAAACTGGCAACCGGCGCCAACGCCCTGGATACGGCTAACGCCATTCGCGCCGAGCTGGCGAAAATGGAGCCGTACTTCCCGTCAGGCCTGAAGATTGTTTACCCGTATGACACCACGCCGTTCGTGAAAATCTCGATTCATGAAGTGGTTAAAACGCTGGTCGAAGCGATCATCCTGGTCTTCCTGGTGATGTACTTGTTCCTGCAGAACTTCCGCGCCACGTTGATTCCAACCATCGCGGTACCGGTAGTCTTGCTGGGTACATTCGCCATCCTTGCCATTTTTGGCTTCTCGATAAACACCCTGACCATGTTTGGTATGGTGCTGGCGATAGGCCTGCTCGTCGATGACGCCATCGTGGTGGTGGAAAACGTCGAGCGTGTCATGGCGGAAGAAGGTCTGCCGCCGAAGGAAGCAACCCGTAAATCCATGGGTCAGATTCAGGGCGCACTGGTCGGTATCGCGATGGTGCTTTCTGCGGTATTTATCCCGATGGCCTTCTTCGGGGGTTCAACGGGTGCGATTTATCGTCAGTTCTCCATCACCATCGTTTCGGCGATGGCGCTGTCGGTGCTGGTTGCATTAATCCTGACCCCGGCGCTGTGCGCCACGATGCTGAAACCTATCGCTAAAGGCGGTCATGGCGAGCACAAAGGCTTCTTTGGCTGGTTTAACCGCATGTTCGATAAGAGCACGCACCATTACACCGATAGCGTAGGTAACATTCTGCGTAGTACCGGTCGTTACCTGGTGCTGTATCTGATCATCGTCGTCGGAATGGCCTGGCTGTTTGTCCGTCTGCCGAGCTCGTTCCTGCCCGATGAAGATCAGGGCGTATTCCTGAGCATGGCGCAGCTTCCTGCCGGTGCTACCCAGGAACGTACGCAGAAAGTGCTGGATGAGATGACGGACTACTACCTCACCAAAGAGAAAGCCAACGTCGAATCCGTGTTCGCCGTTAACGGCTTTGGCTTCGCGGGTCGTGGTCAGAACACCGGTATTGCATTCGTTTCTCTGAAAGACTGGAGCGAACGTCCGGGCAGCGAGAACAAGGTTGAAGCGATTACCGGTCGTGCGATGGCCCGTTTCTCGCAGATTAAAGATGCGATGGTCTTCGCCTTTAACCTGCCGGCTATCGTTGAACTGGGTACCGCAACCGGCTTTGACTTCCAGCTGATCGACCAGGGCGGTCTGGGTCATGAAAAACTGACGCAGGCACGTAACCAGCTGTTTGGTGAAGTGGCGAAGCACCCTGACCTGCTGGTCGGCGTTCGTCCGAACGGCCTGGAAGATACGCCGCAGTTCAAGGTGGATATCGACCAGGAGAAAGCGCAGGCGTTAGGCGTTTCTATCAGCGACATCAATACCACGCTGGGCGCAGCCTGGGGCGGTAGCTACGTCAATGACTTCATCGACCGCGGTCGCGTGAAGAAAGTCTACGTCATGTCCGAAGCGAAATACCGTATGCTGCCGGAAGATATTGGCAACTGGTATGTTCGCGGTAGCGATGGACAGATGGTGCCGTTCTCAGCCTTCTCCACCTCACACTGGGAGTATGGTTCGCCGCGTCTGGAACGCTATAACGGTCTGCCGTCGATGGAGATCCTCGGTCAGGCGGCTCCGGGCAGAAGTACCGGTGAAGCGATGACGATGATGGAAGAGCTGGCCAAAAAACTGCCTACGGGGATTGGCTATGACTGGACCGGTATGTCCTATCAGGAACGTCTGTCCGGTAACCAGGCGCCAGCGCTGTATGCCATCTCGCTGATCGTGGTATTCCTGTGTCTGGCGGCGCTGTATGAAAGTTGGTCGATACCGTTCTCCGTTATGCTGGTTGTCCCACTGGGGGTTATCGGCGCACTGCTGGCGGCAACGTTCCGTGGTCTGACGAACGACGTTTACTTCCAGGTCGGCCTGCTGACCACCATCGGCCTGTCGGCGAAGAACGCGATACTTATCGTAGAATTCGCCAAAGACCTGATGGATAAAGAAGGCAAGGGTCTGATTGAAGCGACCCTGGAAGCGGTACGTATGCGTCTGCGTCCAATCCTGATGACCTCACTGGCGTTTATCCTCGGGGTTATGCCGCTGGTCATTAGCTCCGGCGCAGGTTCCGGCGCGCAGAACGCCGTAGGTACCGGCGTCATGGGCGGTATGGTGACGGCAACGGTTCTGGCTATCTTCTTTGTTCCGGTCTTCTTTGTGGTGGTTCGCCGCCGCTTCGGCAAGAAATCGGAAGACATTGAGCACAGCCATCCGACTGAGCATCATTAATCTCTCCACCGAGGGCCGCGTTAGCGGCCCTTTTTTTCGTCTGCGCCCTGCCCGCTTCAGGATTCGTTGAGGAAATTTTCCGGATAGCGTATATTGAAACGCACGCATTGCTACGGTTTACTTTGCATCCTGATATACAATTTCTGGCGATAAGCTTTTACTTTGTTTTTATCAGATTATTCTTTTCCCGGTTTACCCTTATCTTAACTAAGAATATTCTTACCCCTGGTGTTATCCGGGTTTGAGATCTGGTGCCATAGAAAAGAGCATGCTAAATCAATGATCCATAAGCTTTGCTTTCGTAGAGTCACAACATTGATTGCCCTGGCATAATAAGTTCAGATATTTTTAAGATAAATTAACGGTGATAATTGTAATTTTTCGTAATAGCACGGTGAAATCTTTTTGAGAGTGGATTATAGTTAAAACAACAGGATTACAATGTATGTGTCAGGTCTGTTAGTCGTGTTCATCCCACAACGGTGCTTGTTAGTCGTCGTTTAAACCACTAAAAAGGGGATGCGTTATGGACGAATACTCGCCAAAAAGACATGATATCGCGCAGCTTCGATTTCTTTGCGAAACCCTGTATCATGACTGCCTTGCAAACCTGGAAGAGAGTAACCACGGGTGGGTGAATGACCCGACGTCGGCTATCAATCTTCAACTTAATGAATTGATCGAACACATAGCCACGTTCGCGCTTAATTATAAAATTAAGTATGCTGAGGATAATAAACTGATCGCTCAGCTGGACGAATACCTGGATGACACTTTTATGTTGTTCAGCAGTTATGGCATTAACACGGCCGATCTACAGAAATGGCGCAAATCGGGAAATCGGTTATTCCGATGTTTTGTCAACGCCAGCCGGGAAAATCCGGCAAGTCTTTCTTGTTAGTATTATTACAATCAAAAGGTGAAGTTATGTCTGGTGAACCATTAACCAAAACAGACTATTTGATGCGCTTACGTCGCTGTCAGACAATTGATACGCTGGAACGCGTAATTGAAAAAAACAAATATGAACTTTCAGATAACGAACTGGCTGTATTTTACTCAGCGGCCGATCACCGTCTTGCTGAATTGACCATGAATAAACTCTACGACAAAATCCCGACATCGGTGTGGAAGTTCATTCGCTAATTCATTTCACCTGTCAGTCAGACGGTTAACCGGGTCCTCCCCTGCCTTGGGTATAATTGTGATATTACTCGCATAAGTCACCAAAGTGCGCTCGTGAAACCGGTTTCTTTTTTATACTGTGACGCCTACCTACCTTAATCAGGAAAGCATCATGAGTGAAGAGAAACGTAAAATGATCGCCGGTGAACTGTATCAGGCCGGTGATGCCACGCTACGGGCAGACCGCCTGCGCGCCAGGCAATTGCTGCATCGCTATAACCATTCGGCTCCGGACGAGCGCGAATGGCGGAAAATATGTCTGACGGAACTGTTTGGCCGGGCAAGCGATGCTTATATTGAACCCACTTTCCGCTGTGATTATGGTTACAATATTTTCCTCGGCACCAATTTCTACGCAAACTTTGATTGCGTGATGCTTGATGTCTGTCCGATTCACATCGGTGATAATTGCATGCTGGCGCCCGGCGTCCATATCTATACCGCCACACATCCATTAGATGCCGCCGAACGCAACAGCGGCAAAGAATACGGTAAACCCGTTACTATCGGCCACAATGTGTGGATTGGCGGTCGGGCGGTCATTAATCCCGGGCTGACGATCGGCGATAATGCCGTCATTGCATCCGGTGCCGTAGTCGTGAAAGATGTTCCGGCCAATGCTGTGGTCGGTGGCAACCCGGCACAAATCATTAAGATGCTGACAGCGGAAAAAGCGTAACTGTTATGCTTTTCTGCAACTGATCTGTTACTTTCCCGAGAGATTCCCGCAACATAAAATAGCCTTCAGGCTGAGCCTTAGCAGAATTCGGGGACCAAGATGACAGAAATACAGCAACTGCTGACCAACACGATTGATGAGCTCAATGTGAAAGAGAAGCGCGACAACCGTCCGCGCTTTAGTATCAGTTTTATTCGCAATCATCCGTGGCTGTTCGTAGCAATGTACGCCGCGTTCCTGGCGACGTTCGTGGTCATGCTGACATCGGAAACGTTGGCCGATTCGGTTTGGCTACTGGTGGTTCTGTTCGCCCTGTTAAACGGCTTCTTCTTTTTTGACGTCTACCCGCGCTACCGCTACGAAGATATCGATGTCCTGGATTTTCGCGTTTGCTACAACGGGGAGTGGTACAACACGCGATACGTCCCTCAGCAGCTGATCGAGCGCATTATGCAGTCCCCCCGCGTGGCCGGCGAGCAGAAAACCCAGCTACAAAAAATGGTGGCGACCAAAGGTGAACTCTCGTTCTACGATATCTTCAGCCTCACCCGCGTCGATACCGCTCAATAAGACGATTCAACGTCCGCACCGCAGGGCCAAAATGCGAAGCGGACGTATTGCCATATCCCAGCACCAGCCCGCTTCGCGCGCGTCGAGTATCAAGGTAAAAGCGGCTTAATGCCGCCGGTGCTTGTTGATACTGTCGCGCCTGCTCCACCACCGCCCCATCGTCTATCCCGTCAATGGCCACCGTCAGGTGCAGTCCGCCCTCGCCACCGAGAATAGCAAAAGGTTGCGTCAGCTCCGCCGCCAGCACCTCGTGGAGCTGCTGCTGCCGCCGGCAATACAAGCGCCGCATCGCCGCCAGATGACGCGCATAATGCCCCTCTTCGATAAACAACGCCAGCGCTCGCTGCTCAGCCCGGTGCCCCCCGCGCAGCAGCGATCCCACGAATCCCTGAGCGGCTTGCGCCAGGGCGGGAGGCATCACCACGAAACCAATGCGCAGCGCCGGAAACAGCGTCTTGCTGAAGGTGCCGATATAGACCACCGGCGCCTGCTTCATCATCCCTGACATGGCCGGAACAGGTTCACCGCTGTAGCGAAACTCGCTGTCGTAATCATCTTCAACGATCCATGCATCATGCTGGCGGGCATATTCCAGCAGCGCCAGACGCCTGCCTGCGCTCATCACCGCGCCACAGGGATACTGATGCGAAGGAGAGGTAAAAATCAGCCGTGGCGGCGGGTTATTGTCCAAGTCCGGACGCATCCCTTCACCGTCAACCGGCATCCCTTTTATCTGTAACCCGGCTTTCATAAATACGCTCTTCGCGCCGGGATATCCTGGCTCTTCAACCCATACGGTGTCACCCGCCACGCTCAGCAGATGGGTACACAGGTTGACCCCTTCGAGCGCGCCTTCGGTGATCACGATTTGCCGGGCGTCGCAGCGGATCCCGCGAGATAACGCCAGATGGCGGACAATCGCTTCCCGCAGCGCGAGTTCTCCCGCCGCCTCTCCGTAACCCAGCAGCGCGCTGCCCTCATCACGCAGCACCTTGTCGAGCAGCCGCCGCCAGAGCGGTAAAGGAAAATAGTTAATCGCCGGCGTGCCGGGAGTGAATGCCAGCGTCGGCGAATCGCGACGGGTGCCGGGAGGTAGTGCGAGCAGCCGCTCCGGCAGCGCAATGGTCAGCGGTAGCCCCTCTCGCTCACCGGAGGCGATCAGCGTCGCCACATGCGTTCCCTGACGACTGCGCTGCAGGTAGCCTTCCATGGCCAGCTGCTCTAGCGCCCCGTTGATCGTATTACGCGACAGATTGAGCCGCGTGGCGATAGCTCGTGAACCCGGCAGCCGGCTACCGCCTGCCAGCGCCCCTTGCAAAATCGCCTCGCGCAGCGCGCGATACAGCGTGCGCTGAAGGGTTTCATGACCTCGCCGGGACAAGGTGTGGTCCAGTAGTGTGAAGAAGGCATCATCAGGAATATTCATCGCGGCTCCTCGTGGCACCATCAAAACATACCCTGATGGCTCTTTTTATGGAACCAGTAAAACTTTAGTCTCACTGCATTCCCCCCAGATAAGGAGCCTCCATGCATCAACATAATTCGTTCGGACAACCCGTTGGCCAGGCGCTGCCCGACTGGCAGCCGCGCCCGTTTCCGCAACGTCAAATTCTACAGGGACGTGACTGCCGCCTGGAGCCACTGACTTCCGCTCACGCCAGCGCGCTCTTTGCCGCACATCAGCTGGCCCCGGATACCCGGAGCTGGACGTGGTTATTGCGCGAACCGGACAGCTGCGTGGAGACGTTCAGCACCTGGATAGCCAGCGTGGAAAAGCTCAGCGATCCTCTCCATTTCGCCGTAGTGGATGAACGGACCCAACAGCCCGTCGGCTCCCTGGCGCTGATGCGTATCGATGCCCAAAATGGCGTGATCGAAGTCGGACACGTGCACTTCTCGCCGCTGCTCAGTCGGACCGCAATGGCGACGGAAGCCCAGTGGCTTCTCATGCGCTATGTCTTCGACACGCTCGGCTATCGCCGCTATGAGTGGAAATGTAATAGCCTGAACGAACCTTCGCGCCGGGCGGCGCAACGATTGGGATTTCATTTTGAGGGGCGGTTTCGTCAGGCGTTAGTAATAAAGGGCCACAACCGCGATACCGACTGGTTTTCGATAATCGACAGCGAGTGGCCGCTGATTGATAAGGCGATGCAACGATGGCTGGCCACCGGGAACTTTAGCCCCGATGGTCAGCAGCGTGCCACGCTGGAGAGCTTCCGCGCATCGGCAGTTTAGCGTCTCTTCTTGCGTCCCTGTACGGCTTTAAAGCGAGGATTGCTTTTGCAGATAACGTACAGCCGCCCTTTGCGTTTCACAATCTGACAGTCAGGGTGGCGCTGTTTCGCACTGCGCAACGAGTTGAGTACCTGCATTCTTAGTTCCTTTTAGCATCAATAAAGCCGCCGAAGCGCTGGCGGAAACGTGCAGTGCTGCCTTCGCTGTTGAGGGCTTTCTGCTTACCGGTGTAATACGGGTGCGATTTGGACGACACATCGAGGGTGACATAAGGATAGGTCACCCCATCCAGTTCAATCACGCGCTCGGTCTTGATTGTCGAGCCCACTTTAAAATATTCATTCACGCTGGTGTCATGGAACACAACGGTACGATAATGCGGATGGATATTGTCTTTCATGATAACCTCAATAGATATGTTATAACATAACAATAAGGTTACGCCGCAAAAAGACAAAGATCAACCATGAGAAGCTCGGGGATGAAAAATCGAGCGGCGCAAACCGCCCGTGAGAGATTAAGGATTCAGTTGATGAGCAAGCGCTCGCAGCTGTTCTGCAATGGCCTGTAGGTCTTTCCCCTGCTCCGTTTTTGGCCCGGTGGAATGACGCACTACCAGCCGGGCTGGCAGGATTGAAGAGGTATGCGAGGTTTCGCTATCGCCGCTATCAAGAATACGGCGTACGGCCTCTTTCCCCTGTAAATCCAGATCCAGCGACACGGTCGTCAGCGCCGGGTAGAAGAATGAGCTTTCATACGTATCATCGTAGCCAATTACCGACTTCTCACCGGGAATCGGCACCTGATGCTGGTGAAACGCGCTCAGTACCCCCAGCGCCATCTGGTCATTCCCCACCAGCACCGCCGTAAATTTCGGCGTCTCACGCAGCATCTGCAGCGCGCCCGCATAGCCGCTCTGCGCGTCCCAGTTACCGCGAATCACCGTCACCGGCTGTAGCCCGTACCCTGCCAGCGTCTCTATCCAGCTCTTCAGGCGCAATTTTGCCGAGACGGAGCTTTCCGGCCCGGCCAGCAGCGCAATCTCCCGATGGCCCATTTCATACAGATATTTGACGCTCGCGCGGGTGCCGTCAGCCGGATTAAACGAAACGTTAAACACGGAGCTGTAGGGATCGACATCGAGAAAGAGACAAACGATATCATCGTTGTCAGCCGCGATTTTCTGGGCCTGTTCGGTTTCCAGAGGCACGTTGATGATCACCTTATCAACCAGCTGGGACTTCAGCTCATTGATGGATTCCTGAATACTTTGATTGACGCTCTCATCAATCATAGAAATTAACACCTGATAACCTTCCACATTCGCATAGCGTTTTACCGCTGCGGCGACCTGAGAAGGCGCGTGCAACGACAGTGAAATCGTCACCAGACCGACGGTCCGACTTTGCTTGCCCACCAGCTGTTGAGCCAGGCGGTTAGGGACATACCGCAACAGCTCAATGGATTTCTCCACCTTACGACGCGTGGCCTCGGATACATTAGCAGATTTATTGAGCACCCTGGACACGGTCTGATAGGAGACGCCTGCATGACGCGCGACATCTTCTAAGGTTGCGCTTTTCGACTTCATGGTCCGGTTCCTTATGTTGTTATCCCTGGATTGTAACAGGGGCCATTTAAAAAAACGCGCCCTGCAACGTTACCATGCTAAAAAATGACAATAAAAGTATTACGCTCACAATACATCAAATTGTGAATGGACTCACTAACCGTAACAAATTGCGCCATTTTATTTGCAGTTAATCACACTATCACGATCATTAAATTGCCTGAAATTACGTTTAGGCATTTCATGACATCGTTAATGTGAACGTAATACAAAACAATAAGAGGATAGACATGAACACTACGCTGCGCACAGTCTCTGTTGCGTTGGCCGCCGCGCTGATTTCACCATCCGTGCTCGCGGCTTCCGCCTCTGTTCCTGGAATTGATTTTCATGGTTATATGCGTGCCGGGGTTGGGGTCTCCGGGGATGGCAGTCTGGCCGAATGGCAAAAAAACAAAATTGGTCGTCTGGGTAACGAATCCGATACCTATGGCGAGCTGGAGTTGGGTTCTGAGGTGTATAAGAAGGATGACGTCAGCTTCTATCTCGATAGCATGGTCAGCATGGTCTCTGACGGTTCTAACGATAACGAAACCACCCTCAATGACGACGCGCAGTTTGGCCTGCGTCAGCTGAACCTGCAAATTAAGGGCCTGATCCCCGGCGATCCTAACGCGGTAATTTGGGGCGGCAAGCGCTACTACCAGCGCCACGATCTGCACATCATTGATACCAAATACTGGAACATCTCCGGTTCCGGCGCCGGGATCGAAAACTATAGCTTAGGCCCAGGCGCCGTTTCACTTGCCTGGATCCGCGGTGACGCAAACGACGTCGATTACCGCGTCGATGGCGACAGCAACGTCAATATCAACTATGTCGATCTGCGCTATGCGGGCTGGAAACCGTGGTCCGGCGCCTGGACCGAATTTGGTATCGACTACGCAATGCCTAACACCACCAAAAAACAGGATAGCTACGGTGGGCTGTACGATGCCGATAACGGCGTGATGCTGACCGGTGAAATCAGCCAGGATATGCTGGGCGGCTACAACAAGTTGGTTCTGCAGTATGCAAATAAAGGGCTGGCGCAGAACATGGTCTCCCAGGGCGGCGGTTGGTACGACATGTGGAACTATGTCAACGATGCCACCGGCTATCGCGTGATCAACACCGGTCTGATTCCGATTACCGACAAATTCTCGATTAACCATGTGCTGACCTGGGGCTCCGCCGACGACATCACCGACTATACCAACAAAACGCGCTTACTCTCTCTGGTCGCACGCGGACAGTATCAGTTCACCGAGTATGTCCGTTTGATTGGCGAAGTCGGCGGTTTCTACCAGAAAGACAGCTATAAGAACAATACCGACTACAAACAAGCCGGCGAGAAATACACCATTGCGCTGGGTCTGGCCGATGGCCCGGACTTTATGTCACGCCCGGAATTACGTATTTTTGCCTCCTATCTCAATGATTCCGAGAATGGCAAACCGTTTGAAGATCAAACCGCCAGCAATACGTGGAACTTCGGTGTTCAGGTCGAAGCCTGGTGGTAAAAGTATTTTTGTTATCTGAACGTGTTTTATCTCCAGCTGTAAGGTCGTAATTACCCTCCGGTAATGATTATTGCCATTGTTGCCTTTGTCTTGTTTTCGGGATAACTCTATATGGAGTTATCCCTTTTTATTTATTACTTTTATTTCCGGCTAGTAAAATGCTCATCTAATAGTTGACGCAGGGTGTCAGACTGCTTGCCGAAAATAGCGTGAACCTGTTGCCCGAGAATAATTACGCCCAGCGCCCCTTGCTGCTGTAACGCCTGAGAATCGACAATCGCCAGATTATTAACCGTGACCCGCAAACGCGTAATACAGGCGTCGACATTAACAATATTCCCCTCCCCACCAAACGCCTGAATGAGATCCTGTAGCTGTTGCTTTTCAACATCACTTAACGGCACCGGTTGGCGAGGCTGGGCGAAATAATGCAGAAAGGATTTTAAACTGACCATCATGCACTCCTGATAATATCAAGGTAAAAAAAAGCCTGCTCGCAGGAGCAGGCTCAGATAACGCAGTGATTAGGCTTTACGACTGAGAATACGGCAGTCCCACGCCGTTAAGGTCAACGGCGCGCTAATGGCCGCGCCGGATAGACTGTCCTGATAACCCTGCGGCAGGTTTACGCTGTGCTGCTGCGCGCTGTAGTTCTGCAAGAAAACATAGGTCGTTTCGCCGTCGGTGCGTGCCGTGGCGACCACGCCCGGCGGAAGCTCACTCTCTATCGCCCGCGGTAAGGCCAGCTCCCGGCTGATGACCGCGAAGAGATCGCGCTGGAAAGCCAGGTCGTTGCGTGATGCGACATGCCATGCCTTCCCCTTGCCAAAATGATTCACCGTAACCGCCGGGCGGCCGGCGTAGAAATCATCACGATAGGTTGCCAGCGGTCGGGCGCTTTCGGCATGAATCAGCTCGCACAGATGGCGTACCTGATACGGCCCCTGTAACCCGCCTTCATTGCCTGCCAGCCCCTGAACCAGATTGCGCTCGCCGTCATTCAGACAATCAATCTCCTCCGCCCAAATGCCCAGCAGGTTGCGCAGAGGCCCCGGGAAACCGCCAAGATGACAAAGATCGGACTCATTAACGATTCCCGTCCAGTAGGTAGTCACCAGATGGCCTCCGCCGGCGACAAACGCTTCGGCACGCCCGGCAAAGCCGTCGCGAACCATATACAGCATCGGGGCGATAACCAGCTGGTAGGCGCTCAGGTCACCATCGGCATCGATGATATCGACCGCAATACCCTGCTCCCAGAATGGCCGGTAATGTTCATTAACGGTATTTTCATACTCCATACCGAGATTACGCGGGCCCTGCGCATCATCCAGCGCCCAGCGGTTTTGCTGGTCAAAGATAATTGCCACTTTGGCATCGGTACGACAGCCAACCACGCCAGGCAGGCGACTGAGCATCTCACCCAGCCGGCTCACTTCGCGGCCGACGCGGGTATCCAGATGACCGACGTGGTCAATAACCGCACCGTGGAATTTCTCCACCGAGCCACGGCTCTTACGCCACTGGAAATACTGAACAGAGTCTGCGCCGTGGGCGACAGCCTGCATTGAGGAGAGAATATGCATCCCCGGCTTTTTCAATTTACTGGTCGGCTGCCAGTTGGTGGCGCTCGGCGTTGATTCCATCAACACAAACGGCTTGCCGCCTTTCAGGCTGCGCATCATGTCATGGTACATCGCGGTATAGCAGGCCAGCGTGGTTTCATCTTTGTCGCGATGCCACATCGGATAGCTATCCCAGGAGATGAAATCCAGCGCCTGCGCCAGCTGCCAGTAGTCGTAATCGTAGAAATACTCCATGAAGTTGGTTGTCACCGGCAGGTCAGCATTCGCCGCCTTCAGCGGGGCAATCTCATGGCGGCAGAAGTCGGTGACCTGCGCCGTGTTGAAGCGACGCCAGTCGAGGTTCAGCCCGTGAATGGACACTTCCCCCTGCGGTGCCGGTGATTCAATCTGCGACCAGTCACTGTAGGTGTGGCTCCAGAAGGTGCTCCACCAGGCGTGATTGAGGTTTTCCAGCGTCTGGTAGCGCGCTCTCAGCCAGTCGCGAAACCGCGCCTGACAGCGTTCACAATGGCAATCTCCGCCATATTCGTTGGAAATATGCCAGCCGAGCACCGCCGGATGCTGCGCGTAGCGTTCCGCAAGCAGGCTGTTGATTTTAAAAACCTTCTCCCGATAAACCGGTGACGTCATACAGTGGTTATGCCGTCCGCCGTGCAGCGCCGGTACCCGGTCGCGTCCCACCCGCAGCACCTGCGGATAGGCCTGCGACAGCCAGGCCGGGCGCGCGCCGCTTGGCGTAGCCAGAAACACGTGAATACCGGCGGCAAACAGCTTATCCAGAATGCTGTCCAGCCAGCCAAATTCAAATACGCCTTCCTGAGGTTCAAGTTTGGCCCAGCTGAAAATCCCCACCGACATGACATTGCATTTAGCCTGCTGCATCATGGCAATATCTTGATCGATAATACCGGGATAATTCTCCCACTGCTCCGGGTTATAGTCAGCGCCATGCAATAATGCATTGACCTTCGGACTCAAAGGCGCAAATTTATTCATAATAAACATCCTGAAGTGTAAAACTTAACGATTAATTAAAGACTTTCGCTGAAGGTAATACTTTTCCCTGGCAATCAAACAACGCCTGATTTTCCCGGGCATTACCCTGTTTCCATTCATCGTGGATATATTTCATGCCCGCTGGCGTGGCCCAGGTATTTCCCGGCACGGCAATCCAGGTCGGTTCCCAATAAAAAATACCTTTCCCGCGCTGGTCGGGAACATCGGCAACGGCCTGCATTAAATCGTGAATATAATTATATTGTCCCTGTACCGTGGCCGGATAACCGCCCTCTTTTTCTTCTTTGGCCTGGAAACTGTTTTCTGCGCTATCGCAATTTTCCAGGGTATAGGCATAGGCGGCCTCCACGACTATCACATCTTTGTTATAGCGCCGGCTGATATCATCCATATTCGCTTTCAGCGCACCGATCGGGCCGTTCCAGTAGGTGTACATCGACAGGCCGATGATGTCGTACGGTACGTTGTGCTTGCTGATTTCATCAAACCACCAGCGGAAGGTATCGTTCTTCGTACCTTCAGCCAGATGAAGCATGATTTTCACCTGTTCGCCATTCTTCAGATTCTCTTTCAGACCGTCGATGGCCGCATTCAGCAGACCCGCCAGACGGTCAAATTCGCCGCCGCCCTGCCCCCAGCTTTTGCCTTCCGGCCACAGCATGCCCCCGTTGATCTCATTGCCAATCTGCACCATATCCGGCAGAACGCCTTCCTGCTTAAAGCGGGCGATGGTGTCACGGGTGTAGTCGTGGATAGTCGTTTTCAGCTGCGGATAATCCATTTTTTCCCAGGCCTTCGGCTTGAACTGCTTACCCGGATCAGTCCAGAAATCGCTGTAGTGGAAATCCAGCAGTAGCTTCATGCCCTGCGCTTTTGCCCGCTTCGCCAGCGCCAGCGTTGCCGCCAGATCGTTATCACCGCCGCCGTAGCCCTGACCCTGCGCATCTTTCGGGTCAACCCACAGGCGCAGGCGGACATAGTTCACGCCATCGGCTTTCAAAATGGCGATCGGATCCTGCAGCTGGTTGTTGTGGTTATAAAACTTTGCCCCGTGCTTTTCCGCATCCAGCAGCGTGGAGATATCTGCGCCTTTAATAAAATCCGCAGGCATCGCGCGAAATGCGCGCGTTTGCAGCGCCTCGGCAGCCAGAGCAGAAGGGGAAAAACTGCATGCCAGACAAACAGCAAGCAACGCGGGTGTTAATCTTTTCATGGGGTTATCCTTTTGTACTGCCAGAGGTCAGGCCGGAAACAAAGTATTTTTGTAATGCCAGGTAGAGAATCGCGACCGGAACGGCAATCAGCACCGCGCCTGCCGCGTAGGTGGTGTAGCTGGCGCCCATTTTTTGCGCGACCAGGTTGTACAGGCCGATCGGCAGCGTGTATTTGTCCGGCGTACGCAGGATGGTGCTCGACAAAATAAAATCGCCCAGCGGACCGGTAAATGAAAACAGCGCCACCACCGCGAGAATCGGTTTTGACAGCGGCATGATTATCTCGAAGAAGATACGGAAGCTGCTGGCGCCGTCCATTCTTGCCGACTCATCCAGATCTTTCGGGATCGCGTCGAGATAGCCCTTCATCAGCCAGGTATTCATCGGGATCATGCCGCCAACGTAGATCAGCACCAGCGCCAGATGGCTGTTGATCAGCCCCAGCAGCTGCGAGAGCACGAAGATCGCAATCAGCGCAGAAAACTGCGGGATCATCTGCAACAGCAGGAACAACATCAGCCCGTTCTGCCGCCCTTTAAAGCGAAAGCGGGAAAAGGCGTAGGCGGTAAAACTGACGCTGATTAAAGTCAGCACCATGGTCATGAAGCTGATTTTCATCGAGTTCCAGTACCAGGTCAGGTAGTTCACATTGCCGTTGAACAAGTCGGCATAGTGCTGGAATGACAGGTTCTCCGGAATAATCGAGGTGCTGAGCAGGCTGTTTCCGGCATTCAGCGACGCGCCGACGGTCCAGACCAGCGGATAGATAATCACCACCGAGACCAGGATAACAATCAGCCAGGTGAGTGACAGGCGAATCCACTTTTCGCGTTTAATACTGGGTGATTTAGCCATGTTGCTTCCCTTACGCCATGTCGTCGTTTTTGAAGGATTTGGTGGCGCGGAACTGCCACAGTGCCAGGCCGACGACAAAAATCGACAGCAGGATAGTAATGGTCGCCGCAATGGCATATTGCGAAGACGACATCGTCAGTTTGTAGATCCACGACACCAGAATATCCGTCCCGCCGGCGTTCGAACCGGCGACCGCTGGCCCGCCGTTGTTGAACAGGTAAATGATGTTGAAGTTGTTAAAGTTGAAGGTGTACTGGGTGATAATGATCGGCGCGATCGAGTACAGCACCAGCGGCAGCGTAATGGTCCGCAGGCAGGTAAACGCGCTGGCTCCGTCCATGGTCGCGGCTTCATAAAGGTCGTCAGGAATCGCCTGCAGCACGCCGGTGGTCATGGCGAAGACAAACGGGAAGCCCAGCCAGGTTTGCATCATGATCAGCGCAGTTTTCGTCCAGAACGGATCGGTCAGCCACGCCTTCGGGCCAATGCCGAAGAACGACAGAATCGCGTTGTTGATCACCCCAAACGAGTCGTTAAACATCCCCGCAAACACCAGGATAGTGACAAAACCCGGAACCGCCCACGGCAGGATAAAAATGGTGCGAATCATCGGTTTAAAGCGCAGATCTTTCTGGTTCACCAGGATTGCCAGCAGCACACCGACGGTGCATTGCAGGGTCGTCGCCAGCAGCGTCCACACCACCGTCCACTGCAGCACGTCAAAGAAGGTCGAGCGCCAGATAGAGAGCGTGAAAATATTGATAAAGTTTTTAAAACCCACCCAATCCACCAGCTTCGCCGGCGGCGTGTGGTAGAGGTTGTAGTTGGTGAACGCGATGGCAAAGCCAAAGAGAATCGGGAAGATGACGACGAACACCAGCAGAATAAAGCCGGGGCTGATCATCAGATAGGGAAACCCCTGGTTCAACAGCATCTGATACTGTTTGCGCACGCTGTTCAGCGCCACGCCTTCATCGCGCTTTTTGCCGTTAACCCAGGCATCGCGCAGCGAAAGAGAGTAAATGAGCAGGCCGAAAGCGACGATCAGCACGCTGATGATCCCTTCCGCCAACAGGAAAATGGAGTTATCCCGCGGGACTTCCTCACCCAGGGTGTAGAGCCCCCACAGTCCTTCTTGCAGGAAGTCATAAAAAACGCCCATGAAACTGCTCAGCAGAACCAGGAAGACAAGCCCCTTCAGCCACTGGCGATGATAAAACTGGCCAAAACCCGGCACGACAGCCAGCAGCAGGCCGCACCACGCATGACGACCTGCGCCGCGCGACTCGGCAATATTTTCGCTGGGATTGATAATCACACACCACTCCTTCTGAAAACGGGAGGTCCTCCTCCCGCTTTTTTACATCTATGCCCTGATAATCCGGGTAACAGGTCAGCGGCCAACGCGCCTGTTACCTTACAATGACGGACATCGCGATTACTGGTTGCTGGCCTGCATAGCCTCGATCTGCATCTTGATCTGCTTCTCTGCATTATCGAGCGCCGCCTGCGGCGGCTGTTTGCCGGTCAGGCTGAGCTCCAGCGCCGCGTTCGCCGGCCCCCACACTTCGCCCATTTCCGGGATCCCCGGCATCGCCGTGGCGCGAGCGGATTGCACCGCCACCGCGCTGGCTTTCTCGTCATTCTTGATAAGCGGATCGTCAATCATGGCTTTCAGCGCCGGGATCTCGCCGGTTGCCACATAGCGCGCCTTCACGTACTGAGGCTGGTTGATAAACTCAATAAACTGCTGCGCCAGCGCTTTGTCTTTGCTCCAGGTCGACACCACGTAACCTTTTACGCCAAGGAACGAGCTCATCGGTTTGCCGTCTGGCAGCATCGGCAGCGGCGCGACGCCGTAGTTAATCCCCGCCGCTTCGTACGGCTGGAACGCCCATGGACCGTTGATCACCGCCGCCGCTTTCTTCTCCGTGAATAACGAATCGATGGCATTCAGCCCGTTATCTCCGAGGATCCCCGCCGGGAAGACCTTGTCGCTATAGAATTTTTTCAGGAAGGTAACGGCTTCGACCGCGCCGGGTTTATTCAAACCGACGTCCTGCGGATTAAAACCGCCCTTCTCGTTTTTGCCGAAGATATAGCCGCCCATCGGACCAATCGCGCCCCAGCTGTAATAGATCTGATCGAACTTGGCCAGCAGGCCATATTTGTTCTCCGCCCGCTGCGCTTTCGAATAGTCGAACCACGCCTGCAGGCTATCCAGCGGTTTGTCGATCAGCGCTTTGTTGTAAATCAGCACCAGGGTTTCCACCGCTTTCGGCACGCCATACAGCACGTTATCCATCCGGAAGGCATTAATTGACGCCGGGGTGAATACCTCCTGCTTCGCCCGATCCAGCGTCAGCGGCGACAGCAGCCCCTGCACTACCGCTCCCCCGAGCTGGTCATTGGGGATCACCAGCACATCCGGGCCAATGCCGGCAGGGCCATCAAGGCGCAGCTTTTCCAGCTGTTGTGCATAGGGCATCTCCTGCACGTTGACCTTAACGTCGTACTGTTTTTCAAAATCGCCGATCGCCGCTTTAATCCCGTCGGATTTTTTGATGTCTTCCCAGACGTTCAGCTGACCGGCGGCGTGGACCTGCAGGCTGACAAGCTGCCCGGCAGCCAGAGTCGTGAGGATAAGTGCAGCAAGGATGTTCTTTTTCATTATCAACATCATGTGAAGGTATAACAATTTATTGGTTTTTATTTGATAACTTCATTTATCACTGTGTATGAATCAACTGATAAATGGCGACTTACAACGCTAAATCCAGTTTTTCCTGATTTGTTATACGCTACGCTTTGAAGGCGTATAAAACTACACAAGACTACCAGTTGTGTGATCGTGATTGCAGAAATGAAACATCGATGTAGGGCTCAAAAATACGGGAAGTTATAGTCATTCCATGATTTCAGCGCTGTTGAGCATTGTTGAGCCTGGTTGTTACACGTAATACAAAAAACCGCTGCAACCCTAATCCCAACGGCAAATAACGATTACTAACCCCGGGGAATGTTGATGTCCAATATACGACTGAGGAATGTCACCAAACGGTTTGGTACTACCGTGACGCTGCACCAGGTCAATCTTGATATCGAAGACGGTGAATTTGCAGTCTTTGTCGGGCCATCCGGCTGCGGGAAATCGACCCTGCTGCGGATGATTGCCGGACTTGAGGAGGTCAGCGATGGCGAGGTGCTGATCGGCGATGAGGTGATGAATGATGTGGTGCCCGCCCATCGCGGCGTGGCCATGGTTTTCCAGTCCTATGCGCTCTATCCGCACATGACGGTGGCGGAAAATATGGGCTATGGCCTGAAGGTCAATAAAGTGCCGAAGGACGAAATTCGTCGTCAGGTCGAAATGGTCGCCAAAACGCTACAGCTGACCCATCTGCTGGACCGCAAACCGAAACAGCTCTCCGGCGGCCAGCGTCAGCGTGTGGCAATCGGCCGCGCCATCGTACGTAACCCGCGGGTGTTTATGTTTGATGAGCCGCTCTCGAACCTGGATGCGGAGCTGCGCGTCGAGATGCGTCTGCACATCGCCAAACTGCACCATGAGCTGAAAACCACCATGGTGTATGTCACCCACGATCAGGTGGAAGCGATGACCCTGGCCGATAAAATCGTGGTGATGAACTACGGGAAAGTCGAGCAGATGGGATCGCCGATGTCGCTGTACTACAACCCGGTCAACCGGTTCGTCGCCGGTTTTATCGGCTCTCCGAAAATGAACTTCCTGCCCGCCACGGTCAGCGCCTGGCAGCCGGGTCAGCTCACCGTACAGATGGCGCAGCAGCATAGCCTGACGCTGAATATCACCACCTCGCCGCTGCAACCCGGTGACGCGGTGACGCTGGGGATTCGCCCGGAACACCTGTCGACCGACGTTCGCAGCGGTACGGTAGTGGAGTTTCAGTGTGAAGTGGTTGAACGCCTGGGGAACAACACCTACCTGTTCGGCCAGTGCTATGGCCATGACAACGTGAAAATTCTGCTGCCCGGCGATGTGCACTTCCGCCCGTGGCAGAAAATCGACGTCGCCTTTGACGACCGCTTCTGTATGGTTTTCGATGAAAACGATCTGCGGATCAGCGCCGATATTACTGCGCCAGATGCTCATTAAAAAACATCTGGCTGTCATGATGACGCTGTAAACTGAACCTGGATGCTGATAACGCAAGCTATCGGCATGCCAGCTCCAGCCCTCGTTTTAATCCGCGCCGCTCATTGCCTCGACCGCTGCGGATCATCCACTGTTAGCCCGATATCCGCGCCATGTCGTGATTCGGGCATTTTTTAAATCCAATAATAATTGTCGCTCGTCTGCGACCTTTCTCCGCTATCGGATATACTGATCAAACCCCCAATAACATAAGGATATGCGCATGACGACCAGGAATCTGGTGAGTCTGGTAACCGGGGTATTGATACTCGCCGTCATTGTGCCGATAGCCTTAAGCATCTGGCTGGCGACCAACCAGGCAAAAATACTGTTTTATTCCGAGCTGGATAACTACTCTTCCCGCGTGCTGATGCGCATCCAGCAGGTGGCGAACCAGGCACGAGAAGCGCTGCAGGAAGCCGATGCCCACAGCGCAGCCGCCTGCAGCCCACAGCATCTGCTCGCGATGCGCCGAATCGCCTATACCCACCGCTATGTGCAGGAGGTGCTTTGGCTCAAAGGTTCGGTGCCGCAATGTTCTTCTCTTGAAGATCGCAGTCCCCCAGTCTCCTTTCCTGACCCCGATCACATCACCACCGACGGTTATCGGGCCTGGCTCACTTCAGTCAACGATCTCGGCCTGAAGCGCAAAATGACGGCGCTAGGCAGTAAGAATCATGTCGTGATGATCGATCCCGCCTCATTTATCGATATCATTTCGCCCGGCCAGGAAAATATTCATGCGATTCTGTTTGGCACCAAAGACAAGCAGGTGATTACCAGCAGCGAGCCTCTCAATCCGGTGGTCTGGGAGCAAATCAAGCACCTGGATGGCCAGACGCTCACCGTCGACAACACGGTTTATCGCCTCCATCGTATTCCAGAACTGGGGCTGGCTATCGCCACCTGGTCATCCACGCTACCGCTGCAGGAAAAATTCCGCCACCAGCTGGTGCTGTGGCTTCCCCTCGGCCTGTTTATCAGTCTGCTGACCTCATTTTTGCTACTGCGACTACTGCGCACCTTACGCTCTCCACGCTATGGGATGCTGGATGCGCTGCACTCCGACGCGATTCGGGTCCATTACCAGCCCATCGTCTCGTTGAAGGAGGGCAAAATCGTCGGCGCCGAAGCCCTGGCGCGCTGGCAGCAGCCCGACGGCAGCTTTTTATCGCCGGATATTTTTATTCCGCTTGCCGAAGAGACCGGGCTCATTACCCATTTAACTGAAGATATTGTGCGGAAAATTTTCGCCGAGCTCGGCCCGTGGCTGCACACGCATCCGGAACTCCACATTTCGATTAATCTGTCGGTCGACGATCTGCGCTCACCTACTCTGCCAGCCCTTCTGGCCGATCGGCTACAGCAGTGGGAGATCGCGCCTGCGCAAATTACGCTTGAGCTGACGGAGCGCGGTTTCGTCGATCCCGAAACCACTCTGCCGGTGATCGCCCGCTATCGTCAGGCGGGACACAGCATTTCGATCGATGACTTCGGGACCGGTTATTCCAGCCTCAGCTACCTGCAAAAACTGGATGTCGATACCCTGAAAATTGACAAATCCTTCGTCGATACCCTCGAATATAAGCCGCTGACGCCGCATATCATCAAAATGGCAAAAGCGCTCCACCTGGCTACCATTGCCGAAGGCGTCGAAACAGCAGAACAGCGCGACTGGCTGTGTCGCCACGATGTGCTCTACGCCCAGGGCTGGCTGTACAGCCCGGCATTGCCGAAAGAGCAGTTTATTCTGTGGGCGGAAAATAACCTTAAAGCGCATGCGCTACGCTTAAGGTAAATCCATGAAGGGAGAGCTCCCTGATGCAAAAACATCCCTGGCCTTTACACGATGTGCGCCACTGGCTGGAACCCGGCGCGGTCGTCTTAATCAGCAGCCGCTGGCAGGATCGAAATAATATCATGACCCTTGGCTGGTATACGGTGCTGGAGTTTTCCCCCTCGCTGGTAGGGTGCATGATTTCCGCCGGCAACATCAGTTTCGACATGATTCGCCGCAGCGGGGAGTGCGTTATCAACCTGCCTGACGCCGCCATGGCGGAGACGGTCGCCAGAATCGGGAACTGTGACGGTGACGCGGTAGACAAGTTTGCTGCCTTCCGGCTCACCGCGGAAGCCAGTGAACAGGTGTCCGCGCCGTCAATTGCCGAATGCCACGCCAGTTTTGAATGCCGGCTCTTCGACGATGCGCTGGTGGACAGCTATAACTTCTTTATTTTTGAAGTGGTGGCGGCAAACGTAAAACCGCAGCCCAGGTGGCCACAGACACTGCACTATAGCGGCGGCGGTCTGTTTCGTACCGACGGCGACGTACGCGATTATCGCCACCTGTTTACCAAAGTATCCTGACCACGCCACTGCCGCCCCCTTCCACAGGAAAGGGACGGCGGGACAGATTATTCATCCAGTAACGGCAGGAAGCCGCCGAAAATCATTCGCTTACCATCAAACGGCATGCTATCGCCTAACGCTTTCATCCTTGGGTCGGCCATCATGGTGGCATTCGCCGCATCGCGCACCTCTTTTGACGGATATTCTATCCAGCTGAACACGACCTCTTCGTCGCTCCCGGCTTTCACCGCCATGCGAAAATCGGTGAGCTTACCGTCCGGCACATCGTCTGCCCAGCACTCCACCACCCGTAGCGCACCAAACTCTTTAAACAGCGGTGCGGCCTTTGCTGCCAGCTCGCGATAGGCCTCCTTATTTTTCGCGGGCACGGCAACGACAAAACCATCAACGTACTTCATGAGTATGATCTCCGAAGTGAACAGCGCGACCGGCGAACCCGACCGCATCTGTAAGGCTAAGTTTAGCCCTCATCCCTTATTACGGGATGAAATCAGGAGACCGCCTCACCGGTAGCGGTGACCGTTTTGCGCACCGTCGGCTGGCGAAACCAGGGTAAACACAGCTGGATAAGCGGCCCAATCGTCAGCGCATAAAGCACGGTACCGACGCCAACGGTACCACCCAGCGCCCAGCCGATCGCCAGCACCGATAGTTCAATGACGGTGCGGATCCCCCGCAAAGACCACCCGGTACGGGCATGCAAACCGGTCATCAGTCCATCACGCGGTCCGGGGCCAAAACCGGCGCCAATATACATCCCCGTGGCCAGAGCATTCAGTACGATGGCGCCGATCAGCATCAGGCTGCGCAGCACCAGCGACTCCATTGGCGGCAGGACGGCCAGCGTCGCGTTTGCCGCCAGCCCCAGCACAATCACATTGCTGACCGTTCCCAGACCCGGCATTTGACGCAGCGGGATCCACAACAGCAGCACCGCGGCCCCGGTCAGAATAATCACCGTGCCAAAATCGAGGCCAAACTGCTTACCGACGCCGAGATGAAAAACATCCCACGGATCGGCACCCAGATTGGCATGAACAAACAACGCGGTCGACACGCCGTACAGAACAAGACCGATATAGAGCTGCACTAATCGACGTAACATTTTTTACCTCTGGATGATTGCGGACCTCGCCATCATCAGCAAAAATGGATTGATAATTAATGGCCAGTTTTTTAAAAGTGGATCGCTATGGTTTCTCGTCGCTTCGGTACGCAATCGCTGGTACGCCTGCTGGGCCACTGGCAAGAGTCTTCGACCCGAACGCCGCTCTGGCGCCAGCTGGCGGACGCCCTGCGTCTGCTGATTCTTGATGGTCGCCTGACGCTGGAAACGCGGCTCCCGGGCGAACGGGAGCTGGCCGCGGCCCTGAACGTCAGCCGCACCACCATCGCCAGCGCGCTCGGCCAGCTGCGTGAAGAGGGTTATCTTTACAGTCGTCAGGGAAGCGGTTCGCGTATCGCGCTGCCGGAACGAGCGGACACGGTGACAACAGCGGACTTCCGTCCATCATCGGTCAATCTGGCCACCGCCGCCCTGAGCGCCGGACCAGAGATACACCAGGCCTATCATCAGGCCCTGACGATGCTGCCGCAACATCTGTCCCATACCGGTTACGACCAGCACGGGCTGCCGGTATTGCGGGAGGCGATAGCCCGCCGCTACTGCGAACGGGGTCTTCCAACCCGCAGCGAGGAAGTGATGATTGTGAACGGCGCGTTGAGCGCATTTTCGCTGGTGCTTCGCCTGCTAACCGGGCCAGGCGACCGCGTGGTGATTGACGCGCCGTCCTATCCCATGGCGATCAGCGCCATTCAGGGCGCCTCCTGTCGGCCGGTCGGCGTCGCCCTGCCGCAGCACGGCTGGGACTGCGACGGACTGGCGGCAACCATTGCGCAAACCGCACCGCGGCTGGCCTGGCTGATGCCTGATTTCCACAACCCTACCGGCCGTTGTATGGATAGCGCGACCCGCCAGCGAGTGGCCGATATGGCAGCGCAAACGCGTACGACGCTGGTGGTCGATGAGACAATGGTGGATTTATGGTACAACGCCCCGCCGCCGCCGCCGCTGGCGGCCTTCAACGCCGAGGCACCGGTGATAACAATTGGCTCGGCCGGAAAAAGTTTCTGGGGGGGATTACGTATCGGCTGGATCCGCGCTTCCTCACGCACCATCGCCTCGTTAGTCCAGGCCCGGGATTCACTCGACCTGGGCACTCCGCTGCTTGAACAGCTGGCCTGCAGCTGGCTGTTCGAAAATGATCGGGCCTGGCTCCCGGCGCGTCGAGCAATGCTGGCCACACGCCGTGATATGTGTGGTGCGCTCATGACGGAATACTTTCCCCACTGGCGCTTCACATCACCTGAAGGCGGACTGTCATTTTGGGTGGAATTACCGGGCATGCTGGCGACGCTCTTCTCAGCAAGAGCGGAGAGTATCGGGATTCATATTGGTACCGGAACGCGCTTCGGTCTGGCTGGCGCCTTTGACCGCTACTTGCGTTTACCTTTCACCCTGGACGATGAGGAGTTGCGCAACGCCTTTACGACCCTGCAGCCAGTCTGGGCGGGTCTTACGCAGCAGAATGAAAATACGCGAATGCGTAAAATAATATAATAAAATATCGACGGGCTGGATTCAGCCCGTCAAAAACCATCATCCATGACGCATATGAGATGTTTTTTATAAATTGCACTTCATGATGTCATTGCTATATGTCAGCCCGATGACATCAATGAATAAATTTCATTAATGCTGGCGTGGGATGGGAAAACTTTTTAACGAGATAATAAAACCATCTTCATCTTTTTTTATTTTCGCCCCGGTATCACACCAGTCGGAGGCAATGCGAAAGAACTCATCACTACCGATATTCCAGTTGAGGCGAACATGCTTAACATACCCTGAACGTAACAAGTCGCAGGCTTCGCTATAGTTGCTGGCTGTAGAGAGTTGTTGTTTCATTTTTTCTTCTTCAGAATTTTTCTTAATGCTTTGATTTCTTTAGGGGTTAATGGAGAAGCTTCTTCTTCGGTATGCTGGCTATCGATATCCTCTTCCGAAACCCCCGCCTCACCTGCTGAATCTGCCATTTGAAATGCCAGAAGCAGCAGTTTCTCCGTTGCAGTACCCAGATTCTCGTTATTTACTTCCGCATAATGACGCAGCTTTTCTTTTAACTCCGCATCAATTTTTACGTTCAAAACTACTGTAGTCATCGTCATGCTTCCCGTGCAATAAATTTATCATAATTAATACACGAAGTTAACAAACTGATCCAGACATATATTTTCAGCTGCCGAACAGGCAATAAATGCCCAGAGATAATCTGCCAGTTATTTGTGACATGAAAATGACATTAATATTTCACTATTATTTCAAATTTATGACATATATTTTTAAAGCATAAACCGGGGGTATTTTTAGAGGCGATACTGGCAGGCACGATGATCCTTAAACTATCCGCTATTCTTCGTGCTGGCACGATTCGGGAGCAGAATAATCAGGGAAAAGCAGTCCAACATCCAGGATGCGAAAGCGGTTTTTTTGCTGTGTGCAGGAGCATGAGAAAAACAAAGAAAGAAACAGGGATCCCCAGAATTGGGTGGGGGCCCTGCCAGCTACATCCCGGCACACACGTCGTCTGCTCTGGCTGCTTCCTTCCGGATCTGACCTGGTAAACAGAGTAGCGTTGCGGGAGAACCAACAGAGCCCCCATTGAGAGCGTCGTTATCCAACGCGCAGCCGCATTATCCCTACTGGACCGACGAATTGCAAGCTAACCCCAACCGGATGCTGGTTTATTGTGCAGCGCCGGGCGAAAAGCTTCCTGTACACCCCTGGCAAGACCGGCAACGCTGCGTCGCCTCCACTTGCGACGCTCGCTTCCACGGTCGTGAAACCTGGATAGCCCCGACGCTGTACAGCCACTCGGTCAGCGCTTATTCTGAGCCTTTCCCGGTTTACAGGACGCACGATGGATTCTCACGACACTTTTCCCCGGCGGGTCTGGCAAATTGTGGCCTCAATTCCGCAAGGTTACGTCGCCACCTATGGCGATATAGCACGGCTGGCGGGTTCACCTCGTGCGGCGCGCCAGGTTGGCGGGGTCCTCAAGCGCCTGCCTGAAGGTTCCACGCTTCCCTGGCACCGGGTGGTCAATCGCCACGGCGACATTTCCCTTACTGGCCCGGATTTGCAGCGCCAGCGCCAGGCGCTGCTGGCTGAAGGTGTCCAGGTGTCCGGCAGCGGCCATATCGATCTGCAGCACTATCGCTGGATTTACTGAAGATAAAAAAAATGCCCCTCGGCAGGGGCATAGATGGGTTACTGCGCGGCAGGGGCATCGCTGCTGGCGACCGGTACGGCCGTCTGCTGTACCGGCACCAGAATCAGGTCGGCCCGGTTCCCTCCCCCATTCACCACCGTCTGCACGGTATCGGTGATAAACATCATCTGACCGTTAACCGTAATGGCCGAGCTCAGCAAAATGCGGGCATTCGGTTTGATATCCGCCGGGTTGTACGGCAGGACAAAGTTATACGGCGGCTGCTGGCCTTCGGTGCGAACCGTTTTCTGCGCCAGGACATGCGCCGGTGCATCGGCCAGCGACGCATCCGATAAGGTGACTGTCAGTACCGCATCCGGCGGTAGGGCGACTCTCTGCCGGATCGAGATAGTCCCTGATACATTAGGCTGCTGCTGCGAAGAAGTCAGTGACGCAATGCCATATGGATCGGGGGCAGCCGCCTTATTGGCTGTCGTGGCGCTGTGATTATTCGCGCAGGCGGTCAAAGCGGTTGCAACGGCTAAAGCACTTAACATATAGGCAAATTTCATTATGTTCTCCTTTTCATCCCTTTATTTGCAGGAGTATGTCCTGCCGACTGGCGAGCAGTAACATTGGCATCGTGGATAAGTGTGGCACAGATCTCAGTTCTCTTCCTGCAAATGACCCTTTATTCAGATTATTACACCCATCGGACCACTTGCGATTCCAGGTTATACTTGGCCTCAATACGCACTGCGCAAGGCAGTTATCATTGATTGAGGGTAAATATGAGTCAGGCACTAACCAATCTGCTGGCATTATTGAATCTGGAAAAAATTGAAGAAGGGTTATTCCGCGGGCAGAGTGAAGATCTGGGCTTACGTCAGGTTTTTGGCGGCCAGGTCGTCGGTCAGGCGCTGTACGCGGCGAAAGAAACCGTGCCTGCCGAGCGTCTGATCCATTCATTCCACAGCTATTTCCTGCGCCCTGGCGATAGCCAGAAACCGATTATTTATGACGTCGAAGTACTGCGCGATGGCAACAGCTTCAGCGCCCGTCGGGTGGCGGCCATTCAAAACGGGAAACCCATTTTTTATATGACCGCCTCCTTCCAGGCGCCAGAGCCCGGCTATGAGCACCAGAAATCGATGCCGACCGCCCCTGCGCCGGATGCTCTGCCTTCCGAAACCGATATCGCGCGCAAGCTGGCGCACCTGCTGCCGCCGCAGGCCAGAGATAAGTTCCTCAGCGACAAACCGCTGGAAATCCGCCCGGTTGAGTTTCACAACCCGCTGAAGGGCCACGTTGCAGAACCGACCCGTCAGGTGTGGATCCGCGCCAACGGCGCGGTGCCGGAGGATATTCGCATCCATCAGTACCTGCTGGGCTACGCTTCCGATTTCAATTTCCTGCCGGTGGCGCTCCAGCCACACGGCGTCGGGTTCCTGGAACCGGGGATGCAGGTGGCGACGATCGACCACTCGATGTGGTTCCATCGCCCGTTCAACATTAATGACTGGCTGCTGTACAGCGTTGAGAGCACTTCTGCCTCCAGCGCCCGGGGCTTCGTTCGCGGTGAGTTTTATACTCAGGATGGCACGCTTGTGGCGTCAACGGTGCAGGAAGGGGTCATGCGCAACCGTAACGCGTAAGGAGTTATGCGCGACGGGTAACATCTGATGTTGTCCCTCCTGACGAAAAAAAGCCTCCCGTCGGGAGGCTTTGCTGCTACTGGAGTGACTCAATTTATCAGGCGTTGTAGGCGTTTTCGCCGTGGCTGTTGACGTCCAGACCTTCGCGCTCCTGCTCTTCCGGAACACGCAGACCTACGGTCATATCCGCCACTTTATAACCGATGAAGGCCACAATGCCGGACCAGACGATAGTGATGCCGATACTTTCCAGCTGCACCAGCAGCTGATGGCCCATGGTGACGCCTTCCGCGTAGCCAACGCCGCCCAGAGAGGTTGCGGCAAAGATACCGGTCAGGATACAGCCCACGATACCGCAGACACCGTGTACGCCGAACACATCGCACGGGTCATCAACACGCAACCAGCGTTTGAGAACCGTTACGCCCCACAGACCCGCCAGACCGGAGGCGATACCCACAATCAGTGAGCCGCCTACGCCGATGTAACCACATGCCGGGGTAACGCCAACCAGACCGGCAATCGCCCCGGAACAGGCACCTAACAGAGAAGGTTTACCGCGGGTCGCCCATTCGCCGAAGGTCCAGGCCAGAATAGCCGCGGCGGTCGCTACAACGGTGTTGACGAAAGCCAGCGCGGCAATTTCGTTCGCCGCACTCGCGGAACCGGCGTTAAAGCCAAACCAGCCAACATACAGAATTGCCGTACCGGTGAAGACCATCGGCAGGTTATGCGGTTTGAACGCTTCTTTGCCAAAGCCAACGCGTTTGCCCATCATATAGGCACCAACCAGACCGGCCACGGCGGCGTTGATATGCACCACGGTACCGCCGGCAAAATCCAGCGCGCCGTGCGTCGCCAGCAGACCACCGCCCCATACCATGTGTGCAATCGGCACATAGGAGAGCGTCATCCAGACGACGACGAAAATCAGCACCGCGGAGAACCGAATACGTTCAGCCAGCGCGCCCACGATCAGGCCAACGGTGATGCAGGCGAAGGAGCCCTGGAAAGCGACGTGGATGTACTGATAGAAGGTTCCCATCAGCGCTTTCAGCTCAATGTTTTTCAATAATACCCAGTCGAAGCTGCCGAAGAAGCTGCCGCCGGTACCAAACGCCAGGGTGTAGCCATAAACCACCCACAGCACGCATACCAGCCCAAAGGTGACGATGACCTGGGTCAGCATAGAGAGCACGTTTTTACCGCGAATCAGGCCACCATAGAACAGCGCAATGCCCGGAATGGTCATAAACAGCACCAGCGCGGTGCAAATCATCATAAAGGCGTTGTCGGCTTTATCTGCCACTGCCGGTGCGGCCATCGCCAGCCCCGGAAGCAGTGCCAGCGAACCCAGACCCGTTTTCATTGTTGCTATTTTCATTTTCTCGATCCCCATCACTGTGTGGTCTGGACGTTACAGTGCCGCTTCGTCGGCTTCGCCGGTGCGGATGCGAATAACGCGTTGCAACTCGGCGACGAAAATTTTGCCATCGCCAATTTTTCCGGTGTAGGCCGCTTTACTAATCACATCAACGACCTCATCAAGCTGATCGTCGGCAATCGCGACATCAATCTTCACCTTTGGCAGAAAATTGACGCTGTATTCGGCACCACGGTACAGCTCGGCGTGGCCTTTCTGACGGCCAAACCCTTTTACCTCAGTGACCGTCAGGCCCTGAATGCCGATGGAAGATAACGCTTCACGCACATCTTCCAGTTTGAATGGTTTGATTACCACGGTAACCAGCTTCATAAGTCCCCTCCGCTCTGAATTCGTAATGGCAGCAGCTAACACACAGGGAATAAAGCAAGGGCTATGCCAGAAATGAAAAAGGGCCGCATAGCGGCCCTTTTAACGAAGAAAACAGAAGAACGGTGGCAGAAGATAGCGGAAAAGCGCCGACCACCGCCCAAAACGCACCATTTCAGTGCATAAGGCGTTGCATTTTTGCACCATGCTAAACCGCGCCAGCACGACTGCTTGCTTATAGTGCATCAGGCAATAAGCGACTCTTCCTGCGCGCTGGCAGCCAGCTCTTCACCAGCCAGCTGCAGCTGATACATTTGCCAGTAGCGCCCTTTTGCTGCCAGCAACTGCTGATGATTGCCACGCTCGACGGCCTGACCACGGTGGAGCACCAGGATGGTGTCGGCCTCAACAATCGTCGACAGACGATGCGCAATCACCACCAGCGTGGTGTGCTGACGAACTTTGGCCAGCGCTTGCTGAATCGCCTGTTCGGTGCCGGAATCGATATTCGCCGTCGCTTCATCGAGAATCAAAATCTGCGGGGTATCCACCAGCACCCGCGCCAGCGCCAGCAGCTGCTTCTGTCCCACCGAGAGATTATTCCCCTGCTCGCCCAGCTGCGTATAAATCCCCTCGCTCATCCCGCGCGCCAGTTCTGCCAACTGCACCGACTCCAGCGCCTCCCAGACCTGCGCCTCGCTGATATCGCGACCGAGCGTGACGTTGGCATAAAAGGTATCCGCCAGCACCACCGGATCCTGCTGCACCATGGCGACGCCCTGGCGCAAGGCGCTGTGGCTCAGTGAAGCGAGCGGACGACCGTCGATACGAATTTCCCCTTTGCTCAGCGGGTAGTAGCCCATCATCAGGCTGGCCAGGGTGCTTTTACCGCTGCCGGTATGACCGACCAGCGCCACAAAACCACGGGACGGAATATCCAGGTTAATGTCCTGCAGCACCAGACGATCGCCGCGATAAGCAAAAGAGAGATTCTCAATCGACACCGTGCCGCTGCGCAGCGGCGCACTGTCCTGCCCCCACGCCTGGCGTGGGCGATCCATCAATTCGAAAACGCGCTCGCCGGCGACGACCGCCTGCTGAAGCATCGACTGCTGGGTCGTCAGCTCGATCAGCGGCTCATTCAGGCGCCCCAGGTAGCTGATAAAGGCGTACAGCACCCCGACTTCAATTGTGCCCGCCGAGCTAAATCCGAACAGCATCAGCAGCCCGCAGAGCACCAGGGTTGAGAACAGACTCAGCAGCGGGCGCAACAGGAAACCATCGAGGCGCAGCGTTTGCATCCGCGCCAGATAGTGCGCATAGCTGGCTTCACGCATCCGCTCGCCGAAACGCGCCTGCTGGCGGAACTGCTGGATAACGCCCATGCCGTTGATGACTTCATTAAAGCCGTCGTTGATATCCGCCAGCCAGGCCCGCACCCGACGTACGATCGGCGTGCTGTAGCGCTGATAAATCATCATCACGATCAACACCGCCGGGAAAATCGTCAGCGCCACCAGCGCCATGCGCCAGTCAAGGCTGAACATCGCCACCAGCATAGCGCCAATCAGCGCCGCGCTACGCAGTACCGTCGCCACCACCGTGACGTACAGATCGCGGATCACTTCCGTATCGTTGGTGACGCGAGAGATGAGCTGTCCGACCGGCTGGGTATCAAATTCGCTCAGCGGCTGGCGCAGCGCGGCATCCATCACATCACTGCGCAGCTGCTGCACCACGCCAACGGCGGCGCGATTAAACAGCAGCGACTGGTTATAGTGCAGAGTCGCTGCGAGGATCTGCAGGCCGAGATAGGCCGCGGCAAGACCGCAGACCAGCTTCAGCGGCACGGAGTTCTTCGCCACCATATTATCGATAAAGTAGCTGATCAGCAGTGGACCACTGACCTCGGCGGCCGCGGCAATCCACATCATCACCACCGCAATAATCAGCGGTTTACGCCACGGGGAACCGTAGGCCAGCAGCCGTTTTAAAGTCGGCCAGAGCTCGGAAAAACTACGCATCAGCGGCCTCCTCTTGATCCTGCGGCGCATCGTCCAGCGCCGCTTCCAGCTGTTGATAGCGATACATATCGCGATACCAGCCGGGCTGCGCCACCAGTCCATCGTGACGACCGCGCTGGACAATATGACCATGCTGCATCACCAGAATCTCGCTGGCCTCAGTCAGTGCCGACAGGCGATGGGCGCTGATAATAACCGTTCGCCCCTCTCCCCACTGCCGCAGATTATGCAATATCTGATGCTCGGTCCGGCCATCCACCGCCGACAGCGCATCGTCAAGAATCAGAATCTCCGCTTCCAGCAACAGCGCGCGGGCGATGGAAATGCGCTGTTTTTGCCCGCCGGACAGCATCACGCCGCGTTCGCCGACTTCCGTTTCATATCCCTGCGGCAGGCGCAGAATATCGTCGTGTACGCTGGCCAGCCGCGCAACATGCTCAATTTGCTCCGGCGTCGCATCGGGCCTGCCGAGCGCGATGTTGTTGGCGACGGTGTCGGAAAACAGGAACGGCGTCTGGTTCACGACCGCCAGCCGGGCGCGCCAGCTATCGAGCTGCAGCCGCGTCAGCGGAATATCATGGAAGCGAATATCCCCTTGCGTGACGTCAAAGTGGCGCTGAATCAGCGCCAGAATCGTACTTTTCCCTGCGCCGGTTGGCCCGCAAATGCCCAGCATTTGCCCAGGCTGGAGCACGAAGTTGACCTTCTCCAGCGAGGCCTTATTCGCCTGCGGATAGATAAATTCGCGTACGGCGACGCTAAGCGCACCGCGCCCTTCCGGGGCCAGCTCATGACCATCGTTGACGGTCGGCGCCTCTTCAAGCATCGTGCGGATCCGACTGTAGGCCGCGCTGCCGCGTTCTACGATGTTAAACATCCATGCCAGCGCCAGCATCGGCCAAATCATCAAACCGAGATACATCACAAAGCTGGTCAGTTGGCCAAGGGTCATACTGCCCTGCAGCACCATCCAGCTCCCTCCGCCAATCGCCAGCAGGTTAGCCGTGCCAATCGCAATATAGATAGTCGGATCAAAGCGCGCATCAATGCGCGCCACACGCATGTTTTTCCTGCCGGTATCCGCCGCATCGGCAGCAAACTGCGCCGATTGCCGGTCCTCCAGGCCAAAGGCCTTAATCATGCGAATGCTGGTCAGGCTCTCCTGAGTACGATCGTTCAGGCTGGAGAATGCCGCCTGCGCGACGCGGAAGCGTTCATGGAGCGCATCACCGTTACGCTTGATAACCAGGGCCATCACCGGCATCGGCAACAGCGCCAGCAGAGTGAGCTGCCAGCTGATTTGCGTTGACATCACGATCAACACCGCACAGCCCATTACCATAGAGTCCACCAGCGTCAGCACCCCTTCCCCCGCGGCAAAGACCACCCGATCAACATCGTTGGTGGCGCGCGCGATCAGGTCGCCGGTGCGGTGGCGCAGGTAAAAGGCCGGATGCTGACGGCTGAGCTGACGATAAAAGTCCTCCCGTAGCTCCACCGCCAGCTGATAAGAGGCGCCAAAAAGCAGCACGCGCCAGACGTAGCGCAGCAGATAGACCATCACCGCGATCAGGACTAACGCGCCGATCCACATCCACACCTTCTCCGCGGTGTAATGTTGTCTGGTGACGCCGTCAACCACGATTCCCACCACCTTTGGCGGAATCAGCTGTAAAACGGCGATAATGGCCAGCAGGGCAATCGCACCGAGATAACGGCGCCACTCCCGACGGAAGTACCAGCTAAGTTGAGCAAATAATCGCAAGCAGTTAAATCCTGAGTGTATAAATCGTCGCGGCAAACGCCGTTAATCAATAGGTAAGGCAGTGGTGTATTTTATCTGTTCCATCGCGAAACTCGAAGTGACATCAGACAGCCCGGGTACGCTGTTCACCAACCGTTTATAAAAATCATCGTAGCGTTTCATATCCGCCACCTGCACTCGCAGCAGGTAATCATACTCTCCCGCCATACGCCAGAAGCCGAGGACTTCCGCCATCTGCGTGACTTCGCTGACGAAACGGCAGTACCAGTCGCTACTGTGATGCTGGGTCTTAATCAGCACAAATGCCGTCAGACCAAGCCCAAGCTTTTCGGCATCCAGCAGCGCCACGCGCCCGAGCAGGATCCCCTCATCTTCCAGCCGCTTCAGCCGTTTCCAGCAGGGCGTGGTGGTCAGATTAACGGCATCAGCCAGCGCCTGCAAAGAGAGGGTGCAGTCAGTTTGCAGCAAAGAAAGCAGCTTACGGTCAATTTTATCTAACACAGGGCACCTCTGGAGAAAAATTTTCTCCCTTCATTGTAATTGAAAGGCTAAATAGCAACAATTTTTCCTCACACTTCCGCTAAGCTGGGCACAAAATGACAAACAGGAAATGACGATGAATAGCGCCTGGGTAAAACACGCAATCAGTGAAATCAACGCCGATTATCAGCGTTCCGCCGACACGCACCTTATTCGCCTGGCGCTGCCCGGGTTCCCGGGTATTCAGATCTACCTGAAGGATGAGAGTACCCATCCTACCGGCAGCCTGAAACACCGCCTGGCGCGCTCGCTGTTCCTTTACGGCCTGTGTAACGGCTGGATTAAAGAAGGGACGACGATTATCGAAGCCTCTTCCGGCTCGACGGCGGTTTCTGAAGCCTACTTTGCGCGTCTGCTCGGTCTGCCGTTTATCGCCGTCATGCCTTCCTGTACGGCAAAACGTAAAATTGAGCAGATTGAGTTTTATGGCGGTCGCTGTCACTTCGTCGAGAGCGCGTGCGAAATCTATGCCGCCTCCGAGAGACTGGCTCGCGAACTGAACGGCCATTATATGGATCAGTTTACCTTCGCTGAACGAGCAACGGACTGGCGCGGCAATAACAATATTGCCGACAGCATCTTCCGGCAGATGACCCATGAACCGCATCCGCAGCCCTCATACATCGTGATGAGTGCAGGGACCGGCGGGACATCGGCCACGATTGGCCGCTATATCCGCTGTCAGGGCTATGATACTCAGCTGCTGGTCGTCGATCCGCAAAACTCGGTGTTCCTCGACTACTGGCAGAGCCGCGATGCCGGCCTGCGCAGCCCGGTAGGAAGCAAAATAGAAGGTATCGGTCGTCCGCGCGTCGAGCCATCATTTATTCCTGACGTCGTCGATGAGATGCTGCGGGTGCCGGACGCGGCCAGCGTCGCCACCGCCCTGTGGCTGGAAACGCTGCTTGGTCGCAAAGTCGGCGCCTCCACCGGCACCAATATGTGGGGCGTGCTTGAGCTTGCCGTGCGTATGCGCGCTGAGGGGCGTACCGGTTCTATCGTCACACTGCTGTGCGATAGCGGCGAACGCTATCTGGAAAGCTATTACAACCCGCAGTGGGTCGCGAGTCAGATCGGCGATATCACTCCGTGGCAGGCAAAAATCGCGGCGATGGTGAATACACAATAAAAAAAGCCAGACACCGTGGTGCCTGGCTTGCTGGAAGGGTCTGTTTATTCGGGGGAATAAGGAAGATCGGGATTATCCAGCCAATGAGTTAAAAAATGGGAGACCGCTTCATGGCGGCAGTCTCCAATAACCGGCAAATGCGGCAGTTCCGCTTTGAGCTGCGGCATAGCGTTACCCATAATGACCCCGCGCCCGACGCTACCGAGCATTTCGCGGTCGTTCATGGCGTCGCCAAACGCCATACAATCCTGCATCGACAGGCCCAGATGCTGGCTAAGTACCGCCAGCGCAGCGCCTTTATTACAACCATTCGGCAGCACTTCCAGGCAGTCGAACGCTGAAAAACAAATATGCGCGCGATCCCCGAGTGCTTCAGCCAGCTGAACGTTGAGCCGCTGGAGATCGTCGTGATCGCCGCAGAAGCAGACTTTGGTGACGTTATCCGTCGGCATCCGCCGGGGATCGGAAATCTGATAGCGAAAGCCGCTGAAAATATGCGCTTTCAGCAATTCGGGCATCTCCTGCCCGGTAAACCAGCCACCGTCATTAAAGACGTGCATGCTGGCCGCCGTGTCCCAGCGACGGTGGAGCACCGCTTCGGCGACGCCAGGATCGAGATCGCTGCGATGCAGCTCTTCTCCATCCAGCGCATGAATCCGCGTACCGTTGCCGGTAATTAAGTAGGCATCCAGCGAGAACTCACCGATGACGTGGCGCATTTCCAGCGCATGGCGTCCCGTGGCAAAGGTCAGGGTGATGTCACGATCGCGCAGGCGCTTCAGCGCTGAGAGCGTTGACGTTCCCAGACGATGGTCCGGCAGCAGCAGCGTACCGTCCATATCAAAAGCAGCGAGTCTTGCCATGTGAGCTCCCAAAAGCACGGTGAGTTTTACTTGAGTTCCAGTATTGCCTGAGATATACGGAAGTAATAGTGAATAGATAAATTTTATTGTTCCGGGTTTATAAACCGCACTCGCGCAGGCCCCGAAGGGCCGCTCGGGTAACTGGGGTGAGCAAGCGCATGCGGCACAGAGGCAGCCTTGTCAGGTGGGGTGAATATACACAACATCATTCGGCCCGCATCAAGGCGGCAAGTGCGCGAATCCCCGGGCGCTTACTCCAGTAAGTAGCCGGGGTGAGCAAGCGCAAGCGGCACAGAGGCAGCCTTGTCAGGTGGGGTGAATATACACAACATCATTCAGCCTGCATCAAGGCGACAAGTGCGCAAATCCCCGGGAGCTTACTCCAGTAAGTGACCGGGGTGAGCAAGCGCAAGCGGCACAGAGGCAGCCTTGTCAGGTGGGGTGAATATACACAACATCATTCGGCCTGCATCAAGGCGGCAAGTGCGCGAATCCCCGGGAGCTTACTCCAGTAAGTGACCGGGGTGAGCAAGCGCAAGCGGCACAGGGGCAGCCTTGTCAGGTGGGGTGAATATACACAACATCATTCAGCCTGCATCAAGGCGGCAAGTGCGCGAATCCCCGGGAGCTTACTCCAGTAAGTGACCGGGGTGAGCAAGCGTAGCCAACGCAGAGGCAGGTTGAAGGATGAAGTGTATATGAGATTACTGAACAGGCTGAACCAGTACCAGCGCCTGTGGCTCCCCTCCTCCGGCGCGCCACAGCAGGTGACCGTGAGCGAGCTGGCAGAACGCTGTTTTTGCAGCGAGCGCCATATTCGAACGCTGCTTCGTCAGGCTCAGGAGGCCGGCTGGTTGAGCTGGCAGGCGACTCCCGGGCGCGGAAAACGCGGCACGCTGGTTTTTCACACCGCGCCGGAAGCCTTACGTAATGAGATGATGGAGCTGGCACTGAGTCAAGGCCAGCAGAAAAACGCACTTGAGCTGGCTCAGCTGGCGACGGAAGAGCTGAAGGCGCTGCTTTCGCCTTTTCTTGGCGGTCAGTGGCAAAACAATACGCCGACTTTGCGCATTCCCTACTATCGCCCGCTTGAGGCGCTGCAGCCGGGTTTTTTACCCGGCCGCGCCGAACAACATCTTGCCGGGCAAATTTTTTCCGGTCTGACGCGCTTCGGGGCGCAAAGCAGCGCTCCGGTCGGTGATTTAGCCCATCACTGGCAGGTATCGCCAGACGGCCTGCGCTGGCAGTTTTATATCCGCTCAACGCTGTTCTGGCATAATGGCGATCCGATAGAAACGCCACAGCTTCGGCGGCGGCTGCTGATGTTGCTGGAGCTGCCCGCCCTGCGCACCCTGTTTGCCAACATTAACCGGATCGATGTCACCCATGCGCAGTGTCTGACGATTACGCTGCATCGCCCGGATTACTGGCTACCGTTCCGCCTCGCCAGCGACGGCAGCGTACTGGCGCATCCTGATGAACCAACGGTCGGTAGCGGGCCGTTCCGTCTGAAACTATTCAGTCCGGAGCTGGTGCGGCTGGAGAATCATCCGCGCTATCATCTGAACCATCCGCTGATCCAGGCGGTGGAGTACTGGATAACCCCCCAGCTGTTTGAGCATAATCTGGGCACCAGCTGCCGCCACCCGGTGCAGATTACCATTGGCGATCCGGATAAGCTGGCAAATCTACGTCAGGTCAGCAATAGCATCAGCCTCGGGTTTTGCTATCTGGCGCTGCGGCAAAGCCCTCGCCTCAGCAAAGCTCAGGCGCAGCGTCTGGTATCGCTTATTCACCGCTCTTCACTGCTGAAGACACTTCCGCTTGACGAAGATTTGATTACCCCCAGCAACGAGGTGTTGCCCGGCTGGACCATTCCCCTGGGGCCAGAGAATCAGGATGTTCCTCTGCCTGAACAGCTTACGCTGCTGTATCACCTGCCGGTCGAACTGCACACGATGGCAGAACAGCTTCGCCTACGGCTTGCCGCTCTCGGCTGTGAACTGAAACTCATTTTTCACGACGCCAAAAACTGGCACGGTTGCCAGGAGCTGGCGCAGGCGGATTTGGTCATGGGCGATCGGCTGATCGGCGAAGCCCCGGAATACACACTGGAACAGTGGCTGCGCTGCGATACGATGTGGCCTCATTTATTGACCGGGGCACAGTATGCTCATCTGCAGGCCACCCTCGATGCCGTCCAGGCGCAGCCTGAAGAACGCAGCCGCAACGAAGCGTTGCGCAATGTCTTCAATATCCTGATGGACGATGCCATCATGACGCCGCTATTTAATTACAATTATCGCATCAGCGCCCCACCGGGCGTAAACGGCCTGCAGCTTAACGCCCGAGGCTGGTTTGATTTCGCCAGCGCCTGGCTACCGGCATCGCCGCCGTGATGAAGCTGGTCGCCGCGCCCGTCAGGCGCTACCATATCGCTTTCACTTTGATTGTCAGGAATTGCCATGAAACGCGCCGTAGTTGTCTTCAGCGGAGGACAAGATTCAACGACCTGCCTGGTGCAGGCTCTGCAACAGTACGATGAAGTGCACTGCGTCACTTTTGATTATGGCCAACGCCACCGCGCGGAAATTGACGTCGCTCGCTCTCTGGCGTTAAAGCTGGGCGCCGTTGCCCATAAGGTGCTCGACGTGACGTTGCTTAACGAGCTTGCCGTCAGCAGCCTGACCCGCGATAACATCCCGGTGCCGGACTATGAGCCGGAAGCCAGCGGTATCCCGAATACCTTCGTTCCCGGGCGTAATATCCTGTTTTTAACCCTGACGGCGATTTACGCCTACCAGGTTAAGGCGGAAGCGATCATTACCGGCGTGTGCGAAACCGATTTTTCCGGCTACCCGGACTGCCGTGACGAGTTCGTGAAAGCACTGCACCATGCCGTCAGCCTCGGAATGGCAAAAGATATTCGCTTCGAGACGCCGCTGATGTGGCTTAACAAAGCCGAGACATGGGCTTTAGCCGATTACTGGGGCCAGTTAGCACTGGTGCGCCATGAAACCCTGACCTGCTATAACGGCATTAAAGGCGACGGCTGCGGACAGTGTGCGGCCTGTAACCTACGCGCCAACGGGCTAAGCCAGTACGAGGCCGATCGGCCGGGTATTATGGCAGTGATGAAACACAAAACCGGACTACAGTAACCGGTGGCTTCCCGGTAGCGGCTGAGGCCTTACCGGGCCTGCAAGATCTGCGCATCGCATCAAGCCCGTAGCCGGTCAGCGCAATGCCAGTAACTAGTCCGCAACGAACCGTAGGCCGGGTAAGGCCTCAGCCGACACCCGGCATTTTCTCTATGACCGTTAGCTGAGACAGATGCGCGGCAGCGCATCCGGGACATACTCCTCCGACTGGCCCGTCAGCAAGGCTCCAGCTGAACCAGTTTCTCGCGCAGTTCACCCTCCAGCGGCAGCGCCTTCTGCGTTTTCAGATCGATGCAGACAAAGGTGATTAGCGCATCGGCTACCACCTCGCCGTTAGGGTTAAGGGTTACCACCTGGCTTAACGTTCCGCTTTTTCCGTTCAGCTGTTCCAGTTTGCTGGTGACGGTAAGCACATCGCCTAGTACCGCCGGGCGTCGATAGTTGATATTGATATTTACCACCACAAAAGCGATGTTGCGTGCGGTCATCCAGTGAAAAGCCGGGCTGCTTTCCAGGCCGTCCCAACGCGCCTCTTCGAGAAACTCCAGATAACGCGCATTATTGACGTGCTGATAGACGTCGAGATGATAGCCGCGAACTTTGATTTGTGTCTGCATAGCGCACATGCCTTATCTTGCATTGTTGTATTGAGGTCAGAGGTCACACCACTTAAGTGACCTCTTCATTCTGGCAAATAATAACGACTGTGCAAACTTGTACTGAAAATTTACAGCTTCAGATGTGACAGGTTTCTCTCCACCAGCGAGTGACCCATCCCCGGGACCTGCTTAAGATCGTCAACGGTTTTAAATGGCCCGTACTCTTCGCGATAGCTTACGATAGCCTGCGCTTTCTTCAGACCGACGCCATTCAGAGCCTTTGACAGCTCTTCTGCGCTGGCGCTATTGATACTTACCCTGATGCCATCATTCTCAGTCGTATTTAACGCATCAGGCGCTTTCGCCTGCGGCGTCTGTACGCTCTCTTTTGCCGTCGCCGACGTCTTCCCGCTGGAAGGGGCGGCAAGTACACCCTGATGTCCTGCCGCACAAACCAGTACGGCGGCGGCAATAAGCGTTTTCAATCCACGTTTCATGCTGTTATCTCCTTGTTTGTAGACAGCAAGGTCACAATAGCGAGGGTGGAAAAGGAGTACAAAAGACAAACCGCAGAAATGGAAAAGGCCGCGAAAGCGGCCTTTGAGGATTACATCAGGTTACTGATTTTTGCGAAGCGTCACGAAATTATTGCTGCTGGTCGATAGCATCGCCGAGTTTAATTTTCGCGGACTTACGCAGGTTGCTCATCAGCGCTTCGAAAGCAATCTGAGCATTGTTCTGCGTGATGCCTTGAACCATGGCTTTTTTCTGCGCTTCCGGCATGTCGCCGGCTTTCACTTCATCCAGCGCCAGCAGCACCACGTTGCCTTTGATATCGCTCCCCATACCGTAGACAGGTTTACCCTGCTGCGGCAGCGGCAGAGCAAACGCCGCCTGGCTCAAGGGATCCTGACCGGTACGTGCCAGCGTCTGCGCCGGGCCGAAGCTTAAACCCGCGGCTTTCATCGCCTCGTCACCTTTGCCATCTTTGAGCGCGGCCAGCAGCTTGTCTGCATCCAGCTTCGCCTGCTGTTCAGCTTTGGTATGTTTTACGATATCGATAACCTGTGCTTTCACGTCCGCCAGTGGCTTCACGGCTTCCGCTTTGTGCTCGCTGATACGCAGAACAAATGCGCGATCGCCATCGACGGTGATGATATCGGAGTTGCTGCCCGGCGTACCGTTCTCGCCCACCAGACCGCCGTTGAAGATAGCATCGGAGACCGGTTTAAAGTTCAGCTCTTCTGGCAGATTGTCACGCCCAAACCAGCCGGTTTCGCTGACTTTCACATCCGCAGCCTGTGCGGCGCTGGCCAGCGATTCGTTATCATTGCTGGCTGCATCGCTCACTTTCTGCTGCAGCGCGTAGTAAGCATCCAGCGCTTTTTCCTGCTTCACTTTCGCCGCGATATCATCGCGAACTTCGGCCAGCGGTTTAACCTTCGCCGGCTGAACATCATCAAGACGGACAACCAGGAAACCAACGGAAGATTTGATCACGCCAGAAAGCTGGCCTTTTTCTTTCAGACCGGCATTTTTCAGCTCTGGTACCGTTGCGGCATCGTCCATCCAGCCCATATCGCCACCGTTGCGGGCGGAGATAATGTCGGTAGATTTTTCTTTCGCCAGGGTGGCGAAATCGGTCCCTTTCTTCAGCTCATCCAGAACGGTCTGGGCATCGGCTTCGGTCTTGGTCTGAATCACGCTGTAGCGGTTACGCTGCGGCTGCGTGAACTGATCCTGATGCTGATCATACCAGGACTGGATTTCTTCGTCAGAAGCGTTCTCCTGCATGCCTGCTGCATCCATTTTGATGTAGCTCACGCGGAACTGCTCCGGCGCCATGAAACGAGCCTGGTTTTGCTGGTAGTAAGCGTTGACTTCCTCATCGGTCACCGCCTGCTTCGCCGCCAGTGCGTTGACATCGATGGTGGCTTCACGCACTACGCGTTGCTGGGATACCAGCGCAGCCAGCTGATCGGATTCACCGGACAGCATAAAGTCGGTACCGGCAATCGCATTAATCAGCTGCTGAGTCGTCAGCTGGTTGCGCAGCGCCTGCGCGTACTGATCGGTGGTCATGCCCATTTGATTCACGATACCGCTAAAACGTTCGTTATCAAATTTGCCGTCAGTCTGGAAAGCCTGAGTCTGGAAGATAGCCTGTTTGACTTGAGCATCGCTGACGCTCAGTCCAAGTTCGCGGGCGTACTGGTCAAGCAGCGACTCGTCAATCAGACGGTTCAGCACCTGCTGACGCATGGTTTTCATGTAGTTTTCGTTGGCCGCCAGTTCAGAGAACTGATCGCCAAGCTGCTGCTGCATACGGTTACGTTCGCTGGCAACGGCATTTTCAAACTGTGAGCGACCAATTTCCTGGTCGTTAACTTTCGCGGCATAATTGTTACTGCCGCCAATCAGGTAACCACTCACCCCGGTCAAAATGAACGAGATAATGATGATACCGAAAATAATCTTGAGCACGACGCTATTGGCGGCCGTGCGTAGGTTGTCCATCATGGTGTAACAACGCTCCGCTGTAGATGACTTTAGCTCGCGCAGCATAGCACGTGATGGCTGCCGCGCGTGAGGACCTATTTTGACAAGAAAATGGGGTGATTGTCAGCCCACAAGTGCGTACAAACACACATAAAGTCGGGTTCCGGGCAAATAAAAAAGGCACATCTCGCGATGCGCCCTTGTACTTCGTCACATTCCCTGATGGGAAGCCGATCAGTTTACCGCGTCTTTCAGCGCTTTACCGGCACGGAAACCCGGTACTTTGGCAGCAGCGATGGTAATTTCTTTACCTGTTTGCGGGTTGCGACCAGTACGGGCAGCGCGCTCTTTCACAGCAAAGGTACCAAACCCGACCAGCGCAACGTCATCTCCAGCCTGCAGAGATTCAGTAACAGAAGCAATTAAAGCATCTAACGCACGTCCGGCTGCAGCTTTAGAAATGTCCGCACCCGCAGCAATTTTGTCAATCAGTTGAGATTTATTCACTGTTCTCTTCCTCTCTTTATAATTTATATCGCACCAGAATCCTTCGTGGTGCGACCGCGCAGCAGTTATATCAGGACTGTCATGCCCTTACAACAGAGTTGTAGATGACCCCCTGCCAGCGATCTAAGTTAGCTACACAAAAAAAGGCTGGCAAGTACGAATTTACTTCCCAGCCCCACTTTTCTTAGCGCTATTTGCGCGAAATCACTATTTTGCCGTGACGACCTGCATGCCGAATGGTTCGTTCTGCAACGCAAGTGTCAGAACTTCTTCGATTCGTTTCACCGGATGGATATCTAAATCGGCAATAACGTTATCTGGAATTTCTTCAAGGTCACGTTTATTTTCATCAGGAATCAGAACAGTCTTAATGCCGCCGCGATGTGCCGCCAGCAGTTTTTCCTTCAGACCGCCGATTGGCAGCACCTGACCACGCAGGGTAATTTCCCCCGTCATCGCGACGTCAGCGCGTACCGGATTCCCCGTCAGACAGGAGACCAGCGCGGTACACATCGCGATACCGGCGCTCGGACCGTCTTTCGGCGTCGCCCCTTCCGGAACGTGAACGTGAATATCACGTTTTTCGTAGAAATCCGAATTAATCCCCAGCTTATCCGCACGCGAACGTACCACGGTCAGCGCAGCCTGAATAGACTCCTGCATCACTTCGCCCAGCGAACCAGTATAGGTCAGCTTGCCTTTGCCCGGCACACAGGCGGTTTCGATGGTCAGCAGATCGCCGCCCACTTCCGTCCATGCCAGACCGGTGACCTGGCCGACGCGGTTTTCGCTATCCGCACGACCGTAGTCATAGCGCTGCACGCCAAGGAAATCATGCAGGTTATCGCCATTAATCGTGATGTGCTTCAGTGATTTATCCAGCAGCAGCTGTTTAACCGCCTTACGGCACAGCTTGGAAATTTCACGCTCCAGCCCACGCACGCCCGCTTCACGGGTGTAATAGCGAATAATCCCGACGATCGCGCTGTCCTCTACGGTCAGCTCGCCTTTCTTCAGCGCATTACGCTCAATCTGCTTAGACAGCAGGTGACGTTTGGCGATGTTCAGTTTTTCGTCTTCGGTATAACCGGAAAGACGAATCACTTCCATACGATCCAGCAGCGGCGCCGGAATGTTCATGGAGTTAGAGGTCGCCACAAACATGACATCGCTCAGATCGTAGTCCACTTCCAGATAGTGGTCGTTAAACGCCACGTTCTGTTCAGGATCCAGCACTTCCAGCAGCGCTGAAGCCGGATCGCCGCGCATGTCGGAGGACATTTTGTCGATCTCATCAAGCAGGAACAGCGGGTTTTTGACGCCCACTTTCGCCATTTTCTGGATCAGTTTGCCCGGCATTGAGCCAATATAGGTACGGCGGTGACCGCGGATTTCCGCTTCATCACGCACGCCGCCCAGCGCCATACGCACGTACTTACGTCCGGTCGCTTTAGCGATGGACTGACCCAGCGAGGTTTTACCCACCCCCGGCGGTCCAACCAGGCACAGAATCGGCCCTTTCAGCTTGTTGACACGGCTCTGCACTGCGAGATACTCAAGGATACGATCCTTCACGCGCTCCAGGCCGTAATGGTCGGTATCGAGGATCTCCTGAGCCTGACGCAGATCTTTTTTGACCTTGCTGCGCGCGCTCCACGGCACCTGCACCATCCAGTCGATGTAGCCGCGTACGACGGTCGCTTCTGCCGACATCGGCGACATCATCTTCAGCTTTTGCAGTTCCGCTTCTGTTTTTTCTTTCGCCTCTTTCGGCATTTTTGCCGCGTCGATCTTGCGCTTCAGCGCTTCGTTCTCGTCCGGCGCGTCATCCATCTCGCCAAGCTCTTTCTGGATGGCTTTCATCTGCTCATTCAGATAGTACTCACGCTGAGACTTTTCCATCTGCTTTTTCACGCGGTTGCGAATACGCTTCTCAACCTGCAGCAGATCGATTTCCGATTCCATCATCGCCATCAGATATTCCAGACGTTCGTTAATGTCGGACATCTCGAGGACGGACTGCTTATCTGCCAGCTTCAGCGGCATGTGCGCAGCAATGGTATCAGCCAGACGCGCAGGATCGTCGATGCTGTTGAGCGACGTCAGCACTTCCGGTGGGATTTTCTTGTTCAGCTTGATGTAGCCTTCAAACTGACCGATCGCGGTGCGCACCAGCACTTCCTGCTCGCGTTCGTCGATCGCCGGCGATTCCAGGTACTCCGCTTTCGCTGAAAAATGCTCGCCGTTATCAGACAGTGCAGAAATACGCGCGCGCTGCAGGCCTTCAACCAGCACTTTGACGGTGCCATCAGGCAGCTTCAGCATCTGTAAAATTGACGCCACGGTCCCGACGGTGAAAAGATCATTTACACCCGGCTCATCCGTCGAAGCTTCTTTCTGCGCAACCAGCATGATTTTTTTATCATGGTCCATAGCCGCTTCAAGACAACGGATAGATTTTTCCCGCCCTACAAACAGGGGTATGACCATGTGCGGATAAACCACCACATCGCGCAACGGCAATACGGGGATTTCAATGCGTTCAGAACGCTCAGGATTCATAGAGCTCTCTCTTAGTTTAAAGTCCGCCAGGTAGCCAGCGGCACGACTCGTCATCGCGACGCCGTTAATATGTAATCCAGTATATGGGGATGTATTCCACACATTCAACGGCGGGAATGCAGGAAAAATAAAAGGGGAGATAAAATCCCCCCTTTTTGTTAACTGCTTGAGCAAGTTGGCTAATTATTCACCAGACGCCTGCTGCGCTTCCGGTTTGCCATAGATCAGCAACGGTTTGCTTTGGCCGTCGATAACAGAAGCATCGATGACCACCTTTTCCACGTCTTCCATTGATGGAAGATCGTACATGGTATCGAGCAGCGCGGCTTCAACAATGGAGCGCAGACCACGAGCGCCGGTTTTACGCGCCATCGCTTTTTTGGCGATCGCGTCCAGCGCTTCATCGCGGAACTCCAGTTCAGCGCCTTCCAGGTTGAACAATGCCTGATACTGTTTGGTCAGGGCATTTTTCGGCTCTTTCAGGATCTGAATCAGCGCTTCTTCGCTCAGCTCATTCAGCGTTGCGACAACCGGCAGACGACCGATGAACTCTGGAATCAGACCAAATTTGATCAGATCTTCCGGCTCAACCTGAGACAGCAGCTCGCCTTCGCTCGCTTTGTCAGATTTGGCTTTTACCGTCGCGCCGAAACCAATACCTGAACCGGTTTCAACACGATGGGAAATGACCTTATCCAGACCGGCAAACGCGCCGCCACAGATAAACAGAATCTTGGAGGTATCAACCTGCAAGAACTCCTGCTGCGGATGTTTACGCCCGCCCTGCGGTGGTACCGCGGCAACGGTCCCTTCGATAAGCTTCAGCAGCGCCTGCTGCACGCCTTCACCTGAGACATCGCGGGTAATCGACGGGTTATCCGATTTACGGGAAATTTTGTCGATTTCATCGATGTACACGATTCCGCGCTGCGCTTTTTGTACGTCGTAGTCGCATTTCTGCAACAGCTTCTGAATGATGTTTTCGACGTCTTCACCGACATAACCCGCTTCGGTCAGGGTGGTGGCGTCAGCCATGGTGAACGGCACATCCAGCAGACGCGCCAGCGTTTCCGCCAGCAGCGTTTTACCGGAACCTGTCGGCCCGATCAGCAGAATGTTACTTTTACCCAGCTCAACACCGTTGCTGGTATCACCATTGCGCAGGCGTTTGTAGTGGTTGTATACCGCAACGGCCAGCACTTTTTTCGCCGGCTCCTGACCGATAACGTAATCGTCCAGGTGGTGGCGGATTTCGTGCGGAGTCGGCAGCGCACTGCGTTCACGATGCGGCGCGACTTCTTTAATCTCTTCGCGAATGATGTCGTTACATAAATCAACGCATTCGTCGCAGATATACACGGATGGCCCGGCGATCAGCTTACGCACTTCATGCTGGCTTTTGCCGCAAAAAGAGCAATACAACAGTTTGCCCGAACCATCTTTGCGTTTATCTGTCATGAGTCCAAACCTCTTATTAAGTTCTTTGTGCCGCACACGACGACGCAAATGCCATTCTCAGGCGCAAGTCGCTGATAAGCGTTGTGCCGCCCTACTCCAGACAAGTATAGCGGCCCCCTTGCGCCAGGGGCATCAATTACGATGGGTCAAAATGGAATCGACCAGGCCGTATTCCACCGCTTCGGAGGCTGACAAGAAACGGTCACGCTCGGTGTCGTTCTCAATCTGCGCAAGGGATTGACCCGTATGGTGTGCCATCAGTTCATTCATCCGCCCTTTCACTTTCAGGATCTCGCGGGCGTGAATTTCGATATCCGTCGCCTGACCCTGATAGCCGCCCAGCGGCTGGTGGATCATCACGCGGGAATTCGGCAGGCAGAAACGCTTGCCTTTTGCCCCTGCGGTCAGCAGGAACGCGCCCATCGAAGCCGCCTGGCCCATACAAATGGTGCTCACGTCAGGCTTGATGAACTGCATGGTGTCGTAAATCGACATCCCGGCGGTGATCACCCCGCCCGGAGAGTTAATGTACAGATAAATGTCTTTTTCCGGGTTCTCTGCTTCCAGAAAAAGCATCTGCGCCACGATCAGATTCGCCATGTGGTCTTCCACCTGGCCGGTCAGAAAGATGACGCGTTCCTTGAGCAGACGGGAGTAGATATCAAAAGAACGTTCACCGCGCGAGGTCTGTTCAATGACCATCGGCACCAGGGCCATATGGGGTGCAAAGTTATCTCGTTCGCCACTGTATGACATTTCCGTCTCCTGGATTAATTTTGAATAAACCTGCCGCACTGATTGTAACCTTATGGACGGATTATCAGCCAGAGTCTTCTGTCCGTCATCGTTCAAATTACCTGAATATCGGCCTTACGCCCGCAACCTGAACCACTCCCGACAGATACGCTTCGTCATTATGCATGATTTCACGCGTGCAGTTTCGTCTCCTCGTAGTGGGGACGATGCAACCATAATTCAAGCATAACAAGCTTTTGTCGTAACGCTATCATTGATATCGCGTTTTCGCACTCATCGTGAAGCTATTGCTGCGATAAAAAAAAACCCGCCGCCTCTCGGCAACGGGTTTTACCTGAACTTTAAACCGCGGGGCGAAATTACGCCTGCTGGTTCATCAGTTCATTGAAGGTGGTGGCTTTTTCAGACACTTTTGCTTTTGCCAGAACGGCTTCAACAGCCTGCTCTTCCAGCGCGACGTTACGCATGTTGTCCATCAGTTCGTTGTTTTTGCTGTAGAACTCAACAACTTCTTTCGGATCTTCGTAAGCGGAAGCCATCTCTTCGATCAGGCCTTTAACACGCTCTTCGTCAGCTTTCAGCTCGTTGGTGCGAATGACTTCGCCCAGCAGCAGACCGACAACTACGCGGCGTTTAGCCTGCTCTTCGAACAGTTCGCGCGGCAGTTCCAGAGCCTGCTTCTCATTGCCACCGAAACGCTGAGCAGCCTGACGACGCAGAACGTCGATTTCGCTGTCGATCAGGGCAGCCGGCACGTCGATGTCGTTCGCTTTAACCAGACCTTCGATAGCCTGAGACTTCACGCGGTTACGCACGGCGCCTTTCAGCTCGCGATCCATGTTTTTACGCACTTCAGCGCGCAGACCTTCGACAGAACCATCTTCAACGCCGAAACGTTTGATGAATTCAGCAGTCAGTTCCGGCAGCTCGCGCTCTTCAACTTTCTTCAGGTTGATAACGAACTTAGCCGCTTTACCTTTCAGGTTTTCTGCGTGGTATTCTTCCGGGAAGGTCACATCGATAGTGAACTCTTCGCCCGCTTTGTGGCCTTTAATACCGTCTTCAAAGCCTGGGATCATACGACCCTGGCCCATCGCCAGTACGAAGTCAGACGCTTTGCCGCCTTCGAACTCTTCGCCGTCAACAGAACCGGTGAAGTCGATGGTTACACGGTCTTCTGCATCAACAGCGCCATCTTTGTCTTTCCAGTTAGCCTGCTGCTTACGCAGAGTGTCCAGCATGGTGTCGACGTCAGCTTCGGTCACTTCAACAACCGGTTTTTCAACTTCGATAGTTTCCAGACCCTGCAGAGCAACTGCCGGATAAACTTCGAACTCTACCGCGTAGGTGAAGTCTTCACCCAGCTTGTATTCGCCCGGAACGTAGTTCGGTGCGCCGGCTGGATTGATTTTCTCTTTGATGATCGCGTCAACGAAATGACGGCTCATCAGGTCGCCCAGCACGTCCTGGCGAACGGATGCGCCATAACGCTGAGCAACAACATTCATCGGCACTTTCCCTTTACGGAAGCCGTCAATGCGAACTTTTTTCGCCACGTTGACCAGCTCGCTTTTGACAGCATTCTCGATGCTGTCAGCGGCGATAGTAATCGTTACACGGCGCCCAAGGCCCTGAGTGGTTTCAACTGAAACTTGCATCTTGTTACCTCAAAAAAATCACAGTGCTCGGTCAACTCTGGAAGCGCGTGTACGTTGCTTCGCAGAACCGGGATGCCCTCTTCAATCAGAAACACATTCCCTGTCGCCAGAATCATCCCGAAGACATTCATATAAGACGCGGCATTATAGCGGCATCACTTTTGTGAGTCGAGAACGGTTGTCGCCCACTGCTGCGGCATTTTTCACATTTCCCGCGCAAATTTGCCTTTAAAAGCGCCCACTGCACACATTTTCAGACAAAACAAAACGGCCCGTAGGCCGTTTTTTAATAAATCTTCACGCAACATACTGGAAAAGTTCCCGCGGTTGCAAATACGATTTCTAGGCGATACTTCCCGCACCGCGACAAGGAGGAGATGCAAATACCGTGTCCTGAAGCCCTTCCCACTCTTTAATCGTATAGGTATGCAGCGCCAGCGCATGCACGGTGCTCGACAGCTCCTCAGTCAGCGTACCGTAGATCATACGGTGACGGTTCAGAAAACGCTCGCCGGTGAAACGATCGCTCACCAACACCACTTTAAAATGACTTTCAGAGCCAGCCGGGACATTGTGGCGATAACTTTCATCCACGACTTCGAGATACACGGGGTCGAACGCTGCCCTAAGTTTTGCTTCGATCTGTTCACGTATCATCATGAATTTTCTCCTCCGACAACGCTGAGATGCCGCCATTCCTTTTAAATGTTAGCCGCTTTTACCGCTTCCATTAGGGGAAAACAACAAAAAATTAGCATTGTTCTGATATTTTCATTCAAAAGTATCAAGTTTACTTACTCTCTCCCCCAGAACGTCCGCCTGGATCGCGATAAAAATGGGAGGCGGCGATAAAATGTACAACGCGATGAATTTACATGCGTTGCCACTTCCCCTCGCCGTTGGCGATGTTATGATGGCGGTAATTTTCCTCAATGACCCGAAATAAATTTGCGCGACGGAAAGGCTACAAACGGGAGAGTCCTCAGGCGCTTGCTGAAGCGAGTGACGAGGGCGAACAAGAGCCGCTAACGCAACCGTTGCCTGAAGTATGACGGGTATAACAACACCATGCGCTGAGACCCTGAACATGTTTAAGAAAATTCTTTTCCCGCTGGTCGCGATGTTTATGCTGGCAGGATGCGCGACGCCTCCGACCACCATTGATGTATCGCCGAAAATGAGCCTGCCGCAGCAGGACCCAAGTCTGATGGGCGTCACCGTCAGCATTAACGGTGCGGATCAGCGTCCGGATCAGGCGCTGGCGAAGGTCACCCGCGATAACCAACAGGTTACGCTGACCGCCTCTCGCGATCTGCGCTTCCTGCTGCAGGAAGTGCTGGAAAAACAAATGACCGCGCGCGGTTATATGATTGGGCCGAACGGCGCGGTCGATCTGCAGATCATCGTCAACAAACTGTATGCCGACGTTTCACAGGGCAACGTGCGCTACAACATCGCCACGAAAGCAGATATCGCGATTATCGCCACTGCCGCGAACGGCACCAAAATGACCAAAAACTATCGCGCAAGCTACTCTGTTGAAGGCGCCTTCCAGGCTTCTAACCAGAATATCGCCAATGCAGTGAACAGCGTCCTGACCGATACCATCGCCGATATGGCGCAGGACACCAGCATTCATGATTTCATCAAGCAAAACGCGCGTTGATCGTTCGCAAACCCGGCCTCGCGCCGGGTTTGCGCCATAAGCCATGTCCAACCACTACTTACGCATTTTCCAGCAGCCTAAATCAGCTATTTTGCTGATCCTTGGGTTTGCTTCCGGCCTGCCTCTCGCGCTGACCTCCGGCACGCTCCAGGCGTGGATGACCGTTGAAAATATCGATCTGAAAACGATCGGCTTCTTCTCGCTGGTTGGTCAGGCCTACGTCTTTAAGTTTCTCTGGTCGCCGTTAATGGACCGCTACACGCCGCCGTTTCTTGGCCGGCGCCGCGGCTGGCTGCTGACCACCCAGTTTCTGCTGCTGATCGCCATCGCCGCCATGGGGTTCCTTGAGCCCTCCACCCAGCTCCGCTGGATGGCGGCATTAGCGGTAGTTATCGCCTTCTGCTCCGCATCGCAGGATATCGTTTTCGACGCCTGGAAAACCGATGTGCTGCCGGCAGAGGAGCGTGGCGCAGGCGCGGCCATCAGCGTGCTGGGCTATCGCCTGGGGATGCTGGTCTCCGGCGGTCTGGCGCTGTGGCTGGCCGATCGCTGGCTCGGCTGGCAGGGAATGTACTGGCTGATGGCCGTGCTGCTGATTCCCTGCATTATCGCCACCCTGCTGGCGCCAGAACCGAGCGATGTGATTCCGGTACCGAAAAGCCTCGAACAGGCGGTCGCCGAACCGCTGCGCGATTTCTTCGGACGCAACAACGCCTGGCTGATCCTGCTGCTCATCGTCCTTTATAAGCTCGGCGATGCCTTTGCGATGAGTCTGACCACCACGTTTTTGATTCGTGGCGTCGGTTTTGATGCCGGCGAGGTCGGAATGGTCAATAAAACGCTGGGACTTTTCGCGACGATTGTTGGCGCACTCTACGGCGGCGTATTAATGCAGCGCCTCACCCTGTTTCGCGCCCTGCTGATTTTCGGCGTGCTACAGGGCGTATCCAATGCCGGCTACTGGCTGCTGTCGATTACCGATAAACATCTTTACTCCATGGCGACGGCGGTCTTTTTCGAGAACCTGTGCGGCGGTATGGGCACGGCGGCATTTGTCGCCCTGTTAATGACCCTGTGTAATAAATCGTTTTCCGCCACCCAGTTTGCTTTGCTGTCCGCGCTCTCGGCAGTTGGTCGCGTGTACGTCGGGCCGATTGCCGGCTGGTTCGTCGAAGCTCACGGTTGGCCTACGTTTTATCTGTTCTCCGTCTTTGCCGCCGTCCCGGGGATTGTACTCCTGCTGCTCTGCCGGCAAACCCTGGAGTACACGCAACGCACCGGAAGCTTTATTCCGCGCACGGACTATCCACAGACCTATACGCTGGCGCTGCTGATTCTGGCCGTGGGTTCGCTGATGCTGGGCATATGGCTGCTGTTGCTGATACTTAATGCCCTCGACTTCACCTCGTTTTCCTTCCTGCCCGCGCTGCTGGAAATTGCGGCCATCACCGCCATCGCCGGCGTTTTACTCGGAAGTCTGCTTGATTATCTGGCGTTACGGAAGAGAGCGCTGATTTAACGCATAATCGCGGGGTTATTAGCCGTTGTAATCACTGAACGTAATTATAACGGCTTATTAACGATTTTATATTGTTCATTTTTCATTTGTTGTTTTGTGCGCTTTACATTTTGGGAAGTTATTGACAACTTTTATTCAAAACATTAAATAATTTAACCGATTCAGCAAAAGCGATTTAATATCGCCGCCGAGCAATGTCTGTTATTTGATAATTAATTGTTAATTAGTTGTGTTATTTTTCGAGTGTTTATACTCATTCCCCCATAAGCCCATCCATTCTTATCTCTTTCGTTATAGATCCTGCATATAGCGTGCTTTGCAAGCATCAGCGTCACACTCGGTTACATATGTGACAAAGCGAGCAGAACCCGCTAACACAGAACTGACACAGCCCCAATCATGTTTACAGTAATGCAACCTTCCCGTAAAATGCCCGTACACTTTAAGCGCCACCAGATTCCGTGGAATTGAGGTCGTTCAATGAGACTTAGGAAATACAATAAAAGTTTGGGATGGATGTCATTAATCGCAGGTACTGTATTACTCAGTGGTTGTGATTCTGCACTCCTTGACCCAAAAGGACAGATTGGACTGGAGCAACGTTCTCTGATACTGACGGCCTTTGGCCTGATGATGATTGTCGTTATTCCCGCCGTCTTAATGGCAGTAGGATTTGCCTGGAAGTATCGTGCGAGTAATAAAGATGCGAAGTATAGCCCGAACTGGTCACACTCCAACAAAGTTGAAGCTGTGGTCTGGACGGTTCCTATTCTGATCATCCTGTTCCTGGCCGTTCTGACCTGGAAAACCACTCACGCACTTGAGCCAAGCAAACCGCTTGCTCACGAAGAGAAACCGATCGTCATCGAAGTTGTTTCGATGGACTGGAAATGGTTCTTCATCTATCCGGAACAGGGTATTGCTACCGTCAACGAAATCGCCTTCCCGGCGAACGTACCGGTACACTTCAAAGTGACCTCTAACTCCGTGATGAACTCGTTCTTTATCCCACGTTTAGGCAGCCAGATTTACGCAATGGCCGGGATGCAGACTCAGCTGCACCTCATCGCGAATGAAACTGGCACTTATGACGGTATCTCCGCAAGCTATAGCGGCCCGGGCTTCTCTGGTATGAAGTTCAAAGCTATCGCCACGCCGGATCGTGCAACCTTCGATCAGTGGGTAGCGAAAGCGAAACAGTCGTCGAACACCATGGACTCCATGGCGGCTTTCGACAAACTTGCTGCGCCTAGCGAATACAACAAAGTGGAATACTTCTCTGACGTGAAACCGGATTTGTTTAAAGATGTTGTGAACAAATTTATGTCTCATGGCAAGAGCATGGATATGTCCCAGCCTGAAGGCGAGCACGCAGCGCACGAAGGGATGGAAGGCATGGACATGAGCCACGCGGAAACCGCTCACTAAGGGGCCGAGGAAGAAAACGATGTTCGGAAAACTTACACTGGATGCAGTGCCCTACCACGAACCCATTATTGTGGTTACGGTGGCTGCGATTATCATCGGGGGACTGGCGCTTCTGGCGGCAATCACTTACTTCGGTAAGTGGTCCTACCTTTGGAATGAGTGGCTGACTTCGGTCGACCACAAAAGACTTGGTATCATGTATGTCATCGTAGCAATCGTGATGTTGCTGCGTGGCTTCGCTGACGCCGTTATGATGCGTAGCCAGCAGGTGCTGGCCTCGGCCGGGGAAGCAGGGTTCCTGCCGCCTCACCACTACGATCAGATCTTTACCGCCCACGGCGTTATCATGATCTTCTTCGTAGCGATGCCGTTTGTTATCGGTCTGATGAACCTCGTGGTTCCGCTGCAGATCGGTGCGCGCGACGTTGCCTTCCCGTTCCTCAACAACCTGAGCTTCTGGTTCACCGTTGTCGGCGTAATTCTGGTTAACTTGTCTCTGGGCGTCGGTGAATTCGCACAGACCGGTTGGCTGGCCTATCCGCCGCTGTCGGGAATCGAGTACAGTCCGGGCGTTGGGGTCGATTACTGGATCTGGGCTCTCCAGCTATCCGGTATTGGTACGACGTTAACCGGTATTAACTTCTTCGTGACCATTATCAAGATGCGTGCCCCTGGCATGACGATGTTCAAGATGCCAGTATTTAGCTGGGCATCTCTGTGCGCCAACATCCTGATTATCGCCTCCTTCCCAATCCTGACCGTCACCGTCGCGCTGCTGACCCTGGACCGCTACCTGGGCACCCATTTCTTTACCAACGAGATGGGTGGCAACATGATGATGTACATCAACCTGATTTGGGCCTGGGGCCACCCGGAAGTGTATATCCTGGTGCTGCCGGTATTCGGTGTCTTCTCCGAAATCGCCGCAACCTTCTCGCGTAAGCGTCTGTTTGGCTACACCTCGCTGGTATGGGCAACAGTGTGTATTACCGTTCTGTCGTTCATCGTTTGGCTGCACCACTTCTTCACCATGGGTGCCGGCGCGAACGTCAACGCCTTCTTCGGTATTACTACCATGATTATCGCAATCCCGACCGGGGTTAAGATCTTCAACTGGCTGTTCACCATGTACCAGGGCCGTATCGTCTTCAACTCAGCCATGCTGTGGACTATCGGCTTCATCGTGACCTTCTCTGTTGGTGGTATGACCGGCGTTCTGCTGGCGGTACCGGGCGCGGACTTCGTGCTGCACAACAGTCTGTTCCTGATTGCCCACTTCCATAACGTTATTATCGGCGGTGTGGTATTCGGTTGCTTTGCTGGCCTGACCTACTGGTGGCCGAAAGCCTTTGGCTTCACGCTGAACGAAACCTGGGGCAAACGCGCTTTCTGGTTCTGGATCATCGGCTTCTTCGTCGCATTTATGCCGCTGTACGTACTGGGCTTCATGGGTATGACGCGTCGCCTGAGCCAGCAGATTGACCCGCAGTTCCACCCGATGCTGGTTGTTGCGGCATGCGGTGCGGCGCTGATTGCCTGCGGTATCCTCTGCCAGCTGATTCAGTTCTACGTGTCTATCCGCGATCGCGATCAGAACCGCGACCTGACCGGTGACCCGTGGGGCGGCCGTACTCTGGAGTGGGCAACCTCTTCTCCGCCTCCGTTCTACAACTTCGCTATCGTTCCTGTCGTTCACGAGCGTGACGCGTTCTGGGAAATGAAAGAAAAAGGCGAAGCGTATAAGAAACCGGCTGGCTATGAAGAGATTCATATGCCGAAAAACAGCGGCGCAGGCATCGTTATTGCTGCTTTCGCAACGGTGTTTGGTTTCGCGATGATCTGGCACATCTGGTGGATGGCGATTGCAAGCTTCGTCGGTATCCTGGTGACCTGGATTATTAAGAGCTTTGACGAGGACGTGGATTACTACGTGCCGGTTGCAGTAGTCGAAAAACTGGAAAATCAGCATTTCGATGAGATTAACAAAGCAGGGCTGAAAAATGGCAACTGATACTCTTGCGCATAACGCCCACGCGCATGAACACGGGCACCACGATACAGGGCCGATGAAGGTATTCGGCTTCTGGATCTACCTGATGAGCGACTGCATTATCTTCGCCACCCTGTTTGCTACCTATGCCGTTCTGGTGAACGGCACGGCTGGCGGACCGACCGGTAAAGATATTTTTGAACTGCCGTTCGTTCTGGTTGAAACCGCGCTGCTGCTGTTCAGCTCCATCACCTACGGCATGGCGGCTATCGCCATGTACAAAAACAATAAGAGCCAGGTTGTTTCCTGGCTGGCGCTGACCTTCCTCTTCGGGGCAGGGTTCATCGCGATGGAACTCTATGAATTCCATCATCTGATTGTTGAAGGTATGGGCCCGGATCGCAGCGGCTTCCTGTCAGCGTTCTTCGCGCTGGTCGGAACCCACGGTCTGCACGTCACCTCCGGCCTGATCTGGATGGCGGTGCTGATGGTTCAGGTTTCACGTCGTGGCCTGACCAACACGAACCGCACCCGTATCATGTGCCTGAGCCTGTTCTGGCACTTCCTGGACGTTGTGTGGATCTGCGTGTTCTCGGTTGTTTATCTGATGGGGGCAATGTAATGAGTCATTCTAGCGATCATAACGGCGCTTCTCACGGCAGCGTAAAGAGCTACATGACAGGGTTCGTCCTGTCGATCATTCTGACGGTTATCCCGTTTGCTATGGTTATGAGTGGCTCCGCATCGCATGCGGCTATTCTGGGAACTATCCTGGTCACCGCTGTTGTGCAGATTCTGGTACACCTGGTGTACTTCCTGCACATGAACAGCAAGTCTGACGAAGGTTGGAACCTGACCGCGTTTATCTTCACCGTAATCATCATTGCTATCGTTGTTGTTGGCTCCATCTGGATTATGTGGAACCTGAACTACAACATGATGATGCACTAAGAGCGGCAAGTATGTTTAAGCAATACCTGCAAGTAACGAAACCTGGCATCATTTTTGGCAACCTGATCTCCGTGATCGGCGGTTTCCTGTTGGCCTCCAAGGGCCACATCGACTATCCGCTGTTTGCATGGACGCTCCTTGGGGTGTCCCTGGTGGTCGCCTCGGGTTGTGTATTCAACAACTACATCGACCGTGACATCGATCGTAAGATGGAACGGACGAAAAACCGGGTGCTGGTCAAAGGGCTGATCTCGCCACAAGTTTCGCTGGTATACGCCACCTTGCTGGGTATTGCTGGCTTCATGCTCCTGTGGTTTGGCGCTAACCCTCTGGCCTGCTGGCTGGGGGTGATGGGGTTCGTGGTTTATGTCGGCGTCTACAGCCTGTACATGAAACGCCACTCCGTCTACGGTACGCTGATTGGTTCTCTCTCCGGCGCTGCGCCGCCGGTGATTGGCTACTGCGCGGTGACCGGTAATTTCGATAGCGGCGCGGCGATTCTGCTGGCTATCTTCAGCCTGTGGCAGATGCCTCACTCCTACGCCATCGCGATTTTCCGCTTCAAGGATTATCAGGCGGCGAACATTCCGGTTCTGCCGGTGGTGAAAGGCATTTCCGTGGCGAAGAACCACATTACGCTGTACATCGTGGCCTTTGCTGTCGCCACGCTGATGCTGTCACTGGGTGGCTACGCCGGGTATAAATACCTGGTCGTTGCCGCCGCGGTGAGCGTCTGGTGGCTGGGGATGGCGCTGCGCGGTTACAAAGTGGCGGATGACAAAGTCTGGGCGCGTAAGCTGTTCGTCTTTTCTATCGTCGCCATTACCGCACTGTCGGTGATGATGTCCGTCGACTTTATGGTGCCGGATTCACACAATCTGCTGGCCTACGTCAGATAAGATTGTCGCTCTGACAAACCCCGCTCCGGCGGGGTTTTTTATTGCCCGGAATTACCCCACCAGCATCGCCTGCGCGCTATAGAGCAGATCCAGATGGTCGCGACACAACGCATCCAGCGACGTCCGCGACTGGTGAGAGGTCAGGCTCAGCGCGCCCCAGTACATCCCTTCCCTGTCAGACAGAGGTACCGCCAGCACCAGCATCCCAATTTCAAACTCCTGCTCGATAGTGGCAAACCCCTGGCGCCGCACCAGAGCAATTTTTTCCATCAGCATCGCCACGTCCGTCACCGTATACGGCGTGCGCTGTTCACGCTTGATACGTCGCAGAATCACCTCGCACTCGTCTTCCGGCAGCGAAGCCAGCCAGAGTCGCCCGCCGGCGGTGCAGAATATTGGCACCCGCTCCCCTAACCTCACCGAGGTCGAGTTAAACGGCGTATGTTTGCTGCGCGCGATATACACCAGTTCATCTTCATCAATCACCCCGACCGACGCATGCTCTTCCGTCCGGCTGGCAAGGTACTCAACGATGGGGCGGACCATGCGCGGAAACTGTGCCGAATCGACATAGGCCTGCCCCAGGCGCAGCGCTTTTGGCGTCAGCCAGTAATAGCGCCCGTCGGTCTGTACATAGCGCTCGTGCAGCAACGTCAGCAGAAAACGGCGCGCGGCGCTCTGCGTCAGGCCGCTCATTTTCGCCGCCTGAGGCACGCTGAGTCGGGGAAAATCTTTGGAGAAAAGCTGGATCAAGGCCAGTCCTTTTTGCAGACCGACTATCAAATCGCGCGGATGTATTGTGTTTTGCATATCAGCTCACATTTCTGCAACATTGCCATCGATTCACTGCGATTATCGCAGTGGTGGTGCGATTAACAACCAATACGTCCGAATTCTGCGTTGTTGCTCTCAGGTTCCGCTGAAATACTTTCACAACATTCATTTAACAAATGAGGTTTGAAATGGTCAGTGGATTCACGCAGGTCGTTGCCGTTATCGGCCATCCGATTACGCAGGTTAAATCACCGGAGAACTTCAACCGCTACTTCGCCGACCAGCAGATGGACAGCGTGATGATCCCGGTCGATATCGCCCCGGAAGCGGTGGCGGATTATTTGCTGGCGTTACGCGGATGGCTGAACATGAGCGGCGTACTGGTCACCGTGCCGCACAAACAGCGCGCCGCCACGCTGGTTGACGAATTAACGCCGCGCGCCCGCCATCTCAACGCGGTGAATGTCATTCGCAAACTGGCGGATGGCCGTCTGCAGGGCGATATGCTGGATGGCGTCGGTTTCTCTCTTGCCGCGGCGGCCCACGGTTTTCAGGCTGAAGGGAAGACGGCGCTGCTCTCCGGCTGCGGCGGCGTCGGCAGCGCCATCGCCTGGGGACTGTGTGAAGCCGGCATTCGCCAACTGGCGCTACACGACCAGAATCCGGCCACGTTACAGCTGCTGCATAACCGTCTCGCTACCCATTTCCCTGAGGTTATCCTCACTCCCCTGCCCGACACCCTGAGTGGCATTCATTTGCTGGTAAACGGTTCTCCGGCGGGAATGGCGAATTTCGATCCTCTGCCGCTACCGCCACACTTACTGGAGACTCTCGACGCGGCAACCCACGTCGCCGATGTCGTTACCGCCCCGGCGCTCACGCCGCTGCTGGCTTTCGCGCAGGCGCGCGGCTGCGTAGTACAAACCGGCCCCGAAATGGCGCTGGCGCAGATGAAACTCATGGGGCAATTCATCGGAGCCATCCCCCAGGAACAGGGGGCCGCGGCATGAAAAGCTGGGATGTGATTGTCATCGGCAGCGGCGCCGGCGGGTTCGCCGCCGCGGTCACGGCCTGTTGCAAAGGGCTGTCGGTGCTGATGCTGGAAAAAGCGCCGCAGTTTGGCGGCACCTCGGCGATTTCCGGCGGAGCGGTATGGATCAACGATACCGATCAGGCGCGTGCGCAGGGAAAAAGCGGCGCGGCGGACGCGATCAAAACCTACCTGAAAACGATCATCGGTGAACAGAACTATCGTCCGGACATTGTCGATGCGTTTGTCGCTTCCGGGCGCGAAGCGCTGGCGTTCCTCGAAAAAGAGGGCGCGGTGAAGTACAGTCTGCGCCCCCTGTCACCGGACTATTATCCTGATGAGCCGGGCGCCGTTGATTGCGGACGCGCGCTGGAGGTCGTGGAGTACGACGGACGCCAGCTCGGCGACCGCTTTCGCGACCTGCGCTCTCCCCCGCCGGGGATGCTGTTATTTGGCGGCATGATGGTCAACCGCGTGGATATCCAGCATTTTCTGGAGATGCGCCGCTCGCTGCGCTCGTTATCGCACTGCGCGAAGCTGCTGCTGAGCTACGCGCGCGACCGCATCAGTCACCCGCGCGGCACCCGGCTGGCGATGGGCAACGCCTTAATTGCCCGCATGGCCACCGTAGCGCTGCGCAAAGGCATGACGCTCCGGCTGAACGTCAACGTCCTTTCTCTGGTTGAGCACCAGGGCGCGGTCACCGGCGTCAATATTGAATGTGATGGCCAACAAGAGACCTTACAGGCGCGCTGCGGCGTCGTGCTGGCCGCCGGCGGCTTTGCCGCAGGAGAGCTGGCGGCACGCTACCGGCCGCATACCCGCGAGCATTACTCCATGTCGCCGGCCGGCAATGATGGCGCCGCATTCCGTCTTGCCAGCGCACTCAACGCCTGTGAAGGAGCCGACCTGTCGTCCAATTTTTTCTGGGCGCCGGTCTCAGTACTACGCCACGCCGACGGGCGCGAAGAACGCTTCCCGCACCTGGTCACCGACCGGGCCAAGCCGGGCGTTATCGCCGTGAACCAAAAGGCGGAACGTTTCGTCAACGAATCAAACTCTTACCACCACTTCGCCAGCGCCATGCAAAGCCAGTCCGAAAACGCCCCCTGTTTTCTGATCTGCGATGCCCTGGCGATGAAACGCTACGGCCTCGGTCTTGCGCGGCCCGCGCCGGTGAACAACGATGCGCTGATCGAGGCCGGCTACCTGCACAAAGCGGACTCCCTCGCCCGGCTTGCTCAACAGCTAGGGCTTGACGCACAAGCGCTCGCCGGGACGGTGGCCCGCTACAACCGCGACGCCGCGCAGGGAGAAGATCCGCAATTCGCCAAAGGCGGCAACAGCTATAACCGCGCGATGGGCGATCCGCGCCATCAACCGAACGCCTGCAATGCCCCGCTGCTGAAGGCGCCGTTTTATGCCATCACCCTCTACACCGGTGATTTAGGCACGTCGCGCGGCCTGGTCACCAGCGAAAACGCCCAGGTCCTTAATCAACAACGTCAGCCGATCAGAGGCCTTTATGCCGTTGGTAACGATATGGATTCCATGATGGCGGGCACCTACCCCGGTCCCGGCATTACGCTCGGCCCGGCGCTGACCTTCGGCTATCTCTCTGCCCGCCATATGGCACAACAACCGACCCCATCAACAGGAGAAACACCATGATCTATGAAAAACGCACCTACACCATTAATCCGCTGAAAATGGCCGACTGGCTGGCGCTGTACAAAAGCGATGCTTACGCCGTCCAGACCGAGCATCTCGGTAAGCTGATCGGCTTTTTCTTCACCGAAATCGGCGTGGTGAATCAGGTGGTGCATATCTGGGCTTACGAAAGCCTCGACGATCGCCTGGTACGTCGGGCGCGCATGGCGCAAGACCAACGCTGGCTGACCTTCTCGCGTAAAAACCGCGAACTGGCGGCCGTTGAGCGGCTGGAGTCGGTCCTGCTGCGTCCTGTTGATTTTTCACCACTGCAATAAGGGGACGGAGATGAGCGGGCATAAAAAGGTGGATGTGCTGGTCGTCGGTTCCGGCGCGGCGGGGCTTTCCGCCGCGGTGACCGCCGCCCTCAAGGGCGCCAGCGTCCTGCTGGCCGAGAAAGAGCCGGTCATCGGCGGCACCAGCGCCTGGTCAGGCGGCTGGCTGTGGATACCGCGCAATCCGCTCGCCTGCGAAGAGGGCATTCAGGAGCAAGAGGACGCGCCGCTAACCTATCTGCGGCACGAAATGGGCGGCCAGCCCGCCGATGCCCGCCTGCTCACCTTCCTGCAGCAGGGCCCGGAGATGATCGACTTCTTCCGCCGCCATACGGCGGTGCAATTTCTCTCCGGCAGTAAGATGCCGGATTTTCATATGTCGCCGGGCTATGCCCAGGGGGGACGTTCGGTGACGGCACAACCGTTTGACGGACGCTTGCTTGGCGACTGGTTACATCGTCTGCGCCCGCCGCTGGAAACCATCAGCCTGGCCGGCATGGGCATCGCCGGCGGTAGCGACATGGCGCACTTTTTTAACGCTACCCGCTCCCCGCGATCGGCGTTGTATGCCGCCCGGCGTCTGCTGCGCCACGGCTGGCAACGACTGCGAGCAGGCCGCGGGCAGTATCTGGTTAACGGTAACGCGTTGATGGGCCGCCTGCTGCGTTCGGCGCTCGACGCTGGCGTCAGTATTCAATTGAATGCCCCTGTTGCTCGCCTGCTGACATCATCGAGTGGGGTCAGCGGCGCGATACTGCGCAGCGATGATGGCGATATTGAGGTTCATGCCGGCGCCGTAATCCTCGCCTGCGGCGGCTTTCCACACGATCGCCAACGCCTGGCGCAGCAGGTTCCCCACGCAGCGGACGGCTATGGCCACTTCTCCGCCGCGCCGCCGGGTAATCAGGGGGACGGGATCCGGCTCGGGGAATCGGTCGGCGGTCAGTTCGACGCCTCGCTCAAACACGCCATGGCCTGGGCGCCGGTCTCCCGCGTCACCCTCGCGAGCGGCCTGCAGCTGGCCTTCCCGCACCTGGTTGAACGCGCGAAGCCGGGGTTTATCGCCGTATTGCCCAACGGAAAGCGTTTTACTAATGAAGCCGACTCCTACCACGACTTTATTGCCGCGCTGCTGGCCGCAACGCCTGCGGGAGAGCAGCCGGCAGCGTGGCTGCTGGCCGATAGCCGGACGCTGCGCCGCTATGGCCTGGGCCACGCCCGCCCCTTTCCGTTTTCACCCGCGGCATGGCTGCGCACGGGCTATCTCCGCTCGGCCCCCACGCTGGAGGCGCTGGCGGAACAGTGTGCCATCGATGGCAAGCAGCTGGCGGAGACGGTGGCCCGTTTTAACGACTACGCCGCGCAAGGAGAGGACCCGGAATTTCAGCGCGGCGTCTCGGCCTATAACCGGGCTCAGGGGGATACCAGGCATCCTCATCACCCAACGCTGGGCCCGCTGCGCCACGCGCCCTTTTATGCGGTGCGTATTTTACCGGGGTCGCTGGGCTCTTTTAGCGGACTGAAAACCGATGAACAGGCGCGAGTGCTGGATGCGCGCCAGCAGCCGATCGCTGGCCTCTACGCCATTGGCAATGATATGTCGAGCGTGATGCAGGGGTACTACCCCAGCGGCGGTATTACGCTCGGTCCGGCCATGACCTTTGGCTATCTGGTGGGAAAAACACTGGCCGCCAATATAACAAAAACAGCATCGTAACCGACATCTTACCAGGGACGGCAGTACACATAACAACAATCACCTGCAACTGTACCGGAGTCTTTTATGAACATGCGAACCCTGTCCCTCGCCGCGCTCACCGTGCTCGACGTTCCGCCACCGGAACAGGTGCGGATCGCGGCACAAACCGGCTTTACTCATGTCGGCCTGCGTCTGCTCCCTGCCACGCCGACCGATCCTGATTACGATATGCTCGGCGATACCGCGACCGTTCGCGCAACCCTCTCTGCGCTGATGGAGACCGGTATTCGCGTATCAGATGTCGAAATCGTCCGTCTGACGAGCGACTTTTCGCTTAATGCCCGCCTGGAAAGCTTTCTGGAAACCGCCGCGCGCCTGGGCGCCCGTCAGGTGCTGGTGGCCGGCAACGATAACCACCTGACCCGCAGCGCTGAAAATCTTGCCGCGCTCGCCGAAGCCGGCCGGGGGTATGGCTTAACCCTGAATCTGGAGCCGATGCCGTGGACCCAGCTACGCACTATCGCTGACGCCAGGCGGCTGATTTCCGCCAGCGGGCGGGCGGACATCGGGATTCTGATCGACGCCATCCACTTCTGGCGCGCGGGAGAGTCGCTCTCCAGCCTCGCCGACCTGCCGCCAGCGTGCCTCAACTATATGCAGCTGTGCGACGCCCCGGCGCAGATTCCCGATAACGAACAGGAACTGATCCACCAGGCCCGCGCCGCGCGGAAGGTACCGGGCGAAGGCGGGCTGGATCTGCATGGTCTGATGTCCGCGCTGCCGACAACGCTGCCGGTATCGCTGGAAGTCCCGTTAAGCGGCGCCCAGGGCGCTCTGCCCGCCCTCAACCGCGCGCAGCTGCTGTTCAATGCCGCGCAGTCTTACCTGCGCCCCTGCGCATAAGGAAAACCCTATGACTCAGACCCAACGCCTGGATGTCAGAGAGTTAATCAACGGTAATCCGCTTAGCCGTTTCCAGAAACTGGTGGTTTTCTTAGGCTTTTGCGTGATTGCCCTCGACGGTTTTGATATTGCGATTATGGGGTTTATCGCCCCGACGCTGAAGCATGAATGGGGGGTAACCAACTACGAGCTCGGCTTCGTCATCAGCGCGGCGCTGATTGGCCTAGCGCTGGGGGCGATCCTCTCGGGGCCGCTAGCCGACTGGCTGGGGCGAAAGAAAATCATCGTCAACAGCGTCTTTTTCTTTGGCTTCTGGACCATCGTCACCGCCTTCTCGCAGAACATCGAACAGATGATTTTTTTCCGTTTTATGACCGGACTGGGGCTCGGTGCGGCGATGCCCAATATCGGCACGCTGGTATCGGAGTATGCCCCCGAGCGCCAGCGCTCATTTCTGATTACGGTGATTTTTTGCGGCTTTACCTTTGGCGCCGCGGCAGGCGGCTTTTCTGCCTCGTGGCTAATCCCGCGTTTTGGCTGGCATTCGCTGATGGCGCTCGGCGGGATTCTTCCGCTGCTGTTCGCGCCGTTACTTATCTGGCTGCTGCCGGAGTCGGTGCGCTTTCTGGTGGTTAAACGCGCGCCGGCGACACGTATCCGGGCGATATTACAACGCCTCTATCCGGGGCAAATCGCGGATAACGCTGAATTCACGCTCCCGGCGCAGCCCGTCAACGCCAACGCCATGCGCCTTGTCCTCTCGCGCCACTACCGCCTCGGCTCGCTGATGTTATGGCTGGTCTATTTTATGGGCCTGTTTCTGGTTTATATCCTCGGCAGCTGGCTGCCGACGCTGGTCAAAGAGGTTGGGCTGACCGTCAGTCAGGCGGCGGTGATGACGGCGATTTATCAGGCCGGCGGCACCGTAGGCTCTCTGTTCGCTGGCTGGCTAATGGATCGCATCAATCCCCATCGGGCGTTGGGGCTGATTTATGCCATCGGCGGCCTGTTTACGATGGCCATGGGCTATGCCGCCGCCAGTTTTGCGCTGTTGTGCCTGCTGGCCTTCGTCAGCGGCGCTTGCCTGAACGGCGCGAATACCGGCATGAATGCGCTCTCCGCCCGCTATTATCCGACCCAGGCGCGCGCGACCGGCTCCAGCTGGATGCACGGCGTCGGCCGAATGGGCGCCATCCTCAGCGCCTTTGCCGGCGCGGAAATGATGGCGCTGAATCTCAGCTTCGAAAACGTCTTTTTAATCCTTGGGATCCCGGCGGCATTAACCGTCGTCGGTCTGGTGGTGAAGGGGCTGTTTGCCAGCGATGCCGAAACGTCCTCCCCTTCCCCTTCCCCCACGCTGAGGAGTCTGTCGTGAGCAAAATACGTCTTGCCGTCATTGGCGCGGGCGCCATCGGACGCAAACATATTGCGGTAATTCGCGCTAACCCACGGGTTGAGCTGGTCGCGCTGGCCGATCCTTCACCCCAGGCGCAGGCGCTGGCGCAATCGCTGGATATCCCAGGGTATGACAGCGTTGAAGCCCTGCTGGACGCGGTCCAACCGCAGGGGGTGATTAACGCCACGCCCAATATTCTGCACCTGCCCTGTGCTCTGGCCTGCATCGAACGCGGGATCCCAGTGCTGGTCGAAAAGCCCGTCGCCGACTCGCCGCAACGCGCCCGGGAACTGGTCGATGCCGCTGCTCGCCATCAGGTTGCGGTGCTGGTAGGGCACCACCGGCGGCATAACGCGCTGATCGCCGCGGCGAAGACAGCGATCGATAGCGGCGAACTCGGGCAAATCGTCACCGTCTCCGCGCACTGGGTACTGCAAAAGCCGGATGAGTATTTTGACATTGCCTGGCGACGCGAGCCCGGCGCGGGACCGCTGCTGGTCAATCTGGTCCATGATATTGACCTGATGCGCTATCTGTTTGGCGAAATCGACCAGGTGCAGGCCTTTACCTCCCATGCCGTACGCCGCTTCGCCAATGAAGACAGCGCGGTGGTAAACCTGCGGTTCGCCAGCGGGGCATTAGGTAGCGCGGTACTCACCGATTGCGGCGTAGGCCCGTGGAGCTGGGAGATGAACTCAGGAGAAAATGCGATCTACGCCCATGCGCCGGAAAACTGCTATCTGATTTCCGGTACCGGCGGCGCGCTGGCGATCCCGCAGATGCAGCGGTGGCGCTATGGCGAAGCGCGCGGCTGGCTCCACCCGCTGCTGAGTGACAGGCTTCACGTCGAGGCTATCGATCCCTTCATGCTGCAGCTTGACCACTTTTTGCAGGTCATCACGGGCGAGGAGAAACCGCTGATCGATGCTGCCGATGCGCTGCGCTCACTGGAGATCGTTGCCGCCATTCAGCGGGCGGCAGGCCAGACGACCGGATCCGCATAAACAGATGTCGGCGTAATACCGCATTGCGCCGACTTTCCTGCTATCTTTACTACGGAAGAAAAAGAAAAATAAGTTTCATTTAAACACAAAATGAAATTACATCGCTCGTTAGCTCAGCGGTTTCACCCGCACTATCACACATCCCTGGCCAGAAACACCAATAAAAATAGGGTTAATCATCTCATTTAATACGCTTTTTAGCCAAATCGTCACTTTTCAGAGGCACACTCGACGGTGAGAATAATCTTGATAATTTTTCGATCCCTCTCTCATAAATAAAAATTTAATTTCATATAATATAGAAAATGAAATAAACATTTTTTAAATTTACCTTGTCACTCCTCAGGCGACAGTTTCATCGTCAGGCGTGGCGCCAGGGTCCTGTCCCGCTTCCTGGAGCAGGGAGCGATTTTCATCAGACATCCGTACTTTGTATCAAGGAGAACACCATGTTAAACGGCATGAAACCCCTGTCTCGCTCCCTGCGCTGGGGAATGGTCGGCGGCGGATCCACCAGCCAGATCGGCTACAGCCACCGCTCAGCCGCGCTGCGTGACAATGTCTTTACCTTGCTGGCCGGCGCTTTTGATATTGATGCCGAACGCGGACGTCAGTTTGGTGAACAGCTCGGGATCGCGCCGGGGCGCTGCTATGCCGATTATCAAACGCTGTTCCGCGAAGAGGCGCTGCGCCCTGACGGTATTGAAGTGGTGTCGGTAACCACGCCGAACAATACCCACTTCGCCATTACCAAAGCGGCGCTGGAAGCCGGACTGCACGTTATCTGCGAAAAACCACTTTGCTTTACCGCCGCGGAAGCCCAGGAGCTGCGGGAGCTGAGCATCAAGCATAATAAAATCGTCGGCGTCACCTACGGCTATGCCGGGTATCAGATGATTCAGCAGGCGCGCCAGATGATTGCCGACGGGCTGCTCGGACAGATTCGAATTATCAATATGCAGTTTGCCCACGGTTTTCATAATGAAGCCGTCGAGCTGCAGGCGGAGTCAACCCGCTGGCGCGTTACGCCGAAGTATGCCGGGCCAAGCTACGTGCTGGGCGACCTGGCAACGCATCCGCTCTTTGTGGCCGAAACGATGGCGCCGCACCTCAACATTCGCCGTCTGATGTGTTCCCGCCAGAGTTTCGTTGCATCGCGCGCACCGCTGGAAGATAACGCGTTTGTGCTGATGGAATACGATAACGGCGCCGTGGGCTCAATGTGGACCAGCGCGGTCAATAGCGGCGCCATGCACTCGCAGAAGGTGCGGATCGTTGGTGAGAAAGCCAGCATCGAGTGGTGGGATGAGCATCCTAACCAGCTCAGCTACGAGATACAAGGTGAGCCGGCGCGGGTACTTGAGCGCGGCATGCCCTATCTCAGCGCCGCGGCCCTGGCAGACGATCGTATCGGCGGCGGCCACCCGGAGGGACTGTTTGAAGCGTGGGCAAACCTCTACCGGCGCTATGCGATAGCCATCGATGCGATGGATCGGGGCGATCGCGCGTTTCTGGAGAGCTTCTGGTACCCGGACGTTGAAGCAGGTCTGCACGGCGTCTACTGGGTGGAGCAATGCGTGAAATCCGCCGACGCCGGCAGCCAATGGGTTGACTTTAATTTACAATAAATGCCATCAACCAGTGGGGCCTTCTCCACTGGTTTCTTTGTTTTCCCCGCGTTTACCTCATCATGCAACACAGCGGTAATATCTGTTAAACAAACATTTATTTACGCTTCTGCCTGCCACCACTACACTAGTCGCAGTTTTTAGATTGAGGTGGTAATGAACGACAATAAAATGACGCCAGGTGAACTGCGCGCGACCTGGGGTCTGGGGACCGTATTCTCGCTGCGTATGCTCGGCATGTTTATGGTTCTGCCGGTTTTGACCACCTATGGCATGGCGTTACAGGGCGCCAGCGAAGCGCTGATTGGCCTGGCTATTGGTATCTATGGTCTGGCACAGGCCGTATTCCAGATTCCCTTCGGCCTGCTTTCCGACCGTATTGGTCGTAAACCGCTGATTGTCGGCGGACTGTTAATCTTCGTTATCGGTAGCGTCATCGCCGCGCTCAGCGACTCCATCTGGGGCATCATTCTTGGGCGCGCGCTGCAGGGTTCCGGCGCCATTGCCGCAGCGGTCATGGCGCTCCTCTCCGATTTAACCCGCGAACAGAACCGTACGAAGGCGATGGCCTTTATCGGCGTCAGTTTTGGCGTTACTTTTGCCATCGCCATGGTGCTGGGGCCGATTATTACTCACCAGCTCGGCCTGCATGCGCTGTTCTGGATGATCGCCATCCTCGCGACGATCGGCATCCTGCTGACGCTGTGGGTGGTGCCCAACAGCCATAATCACGTGCTGAACCGTGAATCAGGGATGGTCAAAGGCTGCTTTAGCAAAGTGCTTGCTGAGCCGAAACTACTGAAGCTCAACTTCGGCATTATGTGCCTGCATATCATGCTGATGTCCACCTTTGTTGCCCTGCCTGGGCAGCTGGAAGCCGCCGGTTTCCCCGCCGCCGAGCACTGGAAAATTTACCTGGTCACCATGCTGATTTCGTTTGTTTCGGTGGTGCCGTTTATCATCTATGCCGAAGTGAAGCGCAAGATGAAACACGTGTTCCTGTTCTGCGTCGCGCTGCTGCTGGTGGCCGAAATCGTCCTGTGGGGCGCAGGCGGCTATTTCTGGGAACTGGTCGCCGGCGTTCAGCTGTTCTTCCTCGCCTTTAACCTGCTGGAAGCCCTGCTCCCCTCTTTAATCAGTAAAGAGTCGCCGGCGGGCTATAAAGGTACCGCGATGGGCATCTATTCGACCAGCCAGTTCCTTGGCGTGGCGATTGGCGGCGCGCTGGGAGGCTGGGTAGACGGCTTCTTTGATTCGCAAACCGTATTCTTGCTTGGCGCGCTGCTGGCGATGCTGTGGCTGCTGGTTGCCGGGACGATGAGCGAACCGCCGTACGTCAGCAGCCTGCGGGTTGAAATTCCCGGAGATGTGGTGGCCGATAGCGCGCTGCAGGAGCGTCTGCAGAGCACCGATGGGGTAAAACAGGTTCTGGTGGTGCCCGACGAACGGTCGGTGTATATCAAAATCGACAGCAAGGTGACCAACCGCTTCGAAATTGAGCAGGCCATCAAAGGGGTATAAAAAAAGCGGGGAAATCCCCGCTTTTTTATTGGCCGACCTTTGCAGATGATACGCCAGCAGCCCCGACTTAGTCGCGGAAGTTTTTGAACTGGAACGGCTGTCCCAGGTCGCCACCGCGCACCAGCGCCATCACCGCCTGCAGATCGTCGCGCGCTTTACCGGTGACGCGAATCTCTTCGCCCTGAATTTGCGCCTGCACCTTCAGCTTGCTGTCTTTGATCAGCTTGACGATTTTTTTCTGCGTCGCGCTCTCAATCCCCTGCTTCAGCTTCGCATCGACAAACCAGGTTTTCCCGCTGTGTACGAACTCGTCCGGCACTTCGATAGAACTGCCTTCAATGCCGCGTTTTAACAGCTTCGCACGCAGAATATCCAGCAGCTGGTTAATCTGGAAATCAGATTCGCTGAGGACCTTGATGGTCTCGTTTTTTTCGTTCAGTTCGAAGCTCGCTTCAACGTTACGAAAATCAAAACGCGACTCCACTTCACGGGTCGCATTCTCTACGGCGTTTCGAACTTCCTGAAGATCGACTTCAGAGACAATATCGAAAGATGGCATCTTTTCCTCTCCTTCTGTTTCTTTTGCGTTGCATAATACCCGCAACGCGACATAACTCAACTGGTTATCCCGCAAGCATAGCCGATGTTCCGATGCTCAATGCACGCCAGGCCACCGAGGTGTGGGCTGCAGCCGGCAGCGCAACGAGTATATACTTTAGCTATAAATGCCTGGGGTAGTCGCAGGTGAGGAGGAAGAATGAAAGTAACCGTACTCGGATGCGGTGCGCTGGGGCAGCTATGGCTAACCGCGTTATGCAAACACGGACACGATGTCCAGGGCTGGTTACGCGTCCCACAACCCTTTTGTAGCGTCAATCTGATCGAGACTGACGGGACGATTTTTAATGAGTCGTTAACCGCCAACGATCCTGACTTTCTCGCCAGCAGCGACCTGTTGCTGGTGACGCTAAAAGCCTGGCAGGTCTCCAACGCGGTAAAAAATCTGGCGCAAACTCTCCCCGCCTCGTCGCCGATCCTGCTTATCCATAACGGGATGGGGACCGTCGATGAACTGAAAGGCGTGCAGCAGCCGCTGCTGCTGGGCTCGACAACCCAGGCCGCACGCCGCGACGGCAACGTCATTGTGCACGTCGCCAACGGCACGACGCATATCGGCCCGGCGAAAGACTATCCGCAGGATTACAGCGATCTTGCCGATACCCTGCAAAGCGTCCTGCCGGACGTCGCCTGGCACAATAATATCCGCCCGGCAACGTGGAGCAAGCTGGCGGTTAACTGCGTGATTAACCCGCTGACGGCGCTGAAAGAGTGCCACAACGGCGATTTGCGCGACTATCCGCAGGAAGTTGAGGTCATCTGCCGGGAGGTCGCTGCGGTCATGGAGCGCGAAGGTATTCATACTTCACCGGAAAACCTGTTATTTTATGTCCATCAGGTAATTGAAAGTACGGCAGAAAATATCTCTTCGATGTTGCAGGATATCCGCGCGCAGCGTCGTACGGAAATCGACTATATCACCGGTTTTCTACTGAAGCGCGCCCGCGCTCACGGCCTTGCCGTACCGGAAAACGCCCGTTTGTTTGAACTGGTAAAGCGTAAGGAGAATGAATATGAGCGCGTCGGCACTGATTTGCCTCGCCCCTGGTAGCGAAGAGACCGAAGCGGTCACCACAATGGATTTACTGGTCCGCGGCGGCGTGCAGGTCACCACGGCCAGCGTCGCCAGCGATGGCGGCCTGACTATCGTCTGCTCGCGGGGCGTCAAGCTGCTGGCGGATGCGCCGCTGGTAGAGGTCGCCGACGGCGATTATGACATTATCGTCCTTCCCGGTGGGATAAAAGGCGCGGAGTATTTCCGCGACAGCCCGCTGCTGGTGGAAACGGTCCGCCAGTTTCATCTTTCCGGACGCATTGTCGCCGCCATCTGCGCGGCGGCGGCGACCGTACTGGTGCCGCATAACCTTTTCCCCATCGGCAATATGACCGGTTTTCCGGCCCTTAAGGATCGCATCCCTGAAGAGCAGTGGCAGGACAAGCGCGTGGTCTGGGACCCGCGGGTCAACCTGCTCACCAGCCAGGGGCCAGGAACATCCATTGATTTTGCGCTCAAGATGATCGACCTGCTGGTCGGGCGTGAAAAAGCCCATGAGGTTGCGTCACAGCTGGTGATGGCGGCGGGAATTTATAACTACTACGAAGCCTGATTTGGCGAAACGGTCGCCCGGATAAGGCAGGAGCGCCGCTATCCGGGATGACCGTGATTGTTCGCGGTTTACGGGCGGTAAACCTTCACGTTCTCAAAGCCCTGCTCACGCAGGTACAGCGCCTGCAGACGGCTCATCACGCCGCGTTCGCACCACAGCAGCCAGGTTTTGCTCTGGTCGAGATTGCCGAACTGAGTGCTCAGCTTGTAGAACGGTAATGACACAACGTCAACGCCTTCAACCTTCAGCGGCTTTTCATCCTGTTCGTCTACGGAACGAATATCCAGAATGACGTCGTTCGGGCTAAAGCCGGTCACGGTTTCAACTTCCACCACTTCCTGCTGAGTCTGCTGGGCGATATCGCGAATATCCACGTTATTCGCTTCCGCCACCACTTTATCGAGGATGCTAAAGTCGAAGTTCTCTTCTTCTGCTTCAATCTTCGCCTTCACCGCTTTCACGGTCGGGCTCTTCGAAATCACGCCGCAATACTCCGGCATGGTGCGGGCAAAATCTTCGGTACCGATTTCACGGGCCAGGTCGATGATGTGCTCTTTATCGTGCGAAATCAGCGGACGCAGAATCAGGGTGTCGGAGACATTGTCAATCAGACGCAGGTTGGTCAGAGTCTGGCTGGACACCTGGCCCAGCGCTTCGCCGGTCACCAGCGCCTGCACGCCATAGCGCTCGGCTACTTTCGACGCCGCACGGATCATCATGCGCTTCAGCACCACGCCCATCTGACCATCGTCGACTTTTTCGAGGATCTCCCCCACGACCGGTTCGAAGTTAATCGCCACGAAACGAACGCGGTGCGAGCTGCCGAAGCGGTTCCACAGGTAGTGCGCCACCTGACGAACGCCAATTTCATGCGCCGCGCCGCCAAGATTAAAGAAGCAGTAGTGCACGCGACAACCGCGACGCATCAGCATGTAGCTGGAAACTCCGGAGTCGAAGCCGCCGGAAATCAGCGACAGCACATCTTCCTGAGTGCCGATCGGGAAACCACCGATCCCTTCGTAGCGCCCTTTTACCAGCAGCAGACGATCGTTTTCAATTTCCAGATTGACCGTAATATCCGGGTCAGTCAGCTTCACGCGCGCCGTTTCGATATGCTGGTTCAGGCCACCGCCGACGTAGCGTTCCACTTCGATAGAGGTAAACTCATGCTTGCCGCGACGTTTTACGCGCACGCAGAAGGTTTTGCCTTCCAGCGCTTCACGCCACAGCGGCAACGTTTTCTCAAAAATATCGTGCAGTGAGGTAAACGGGACGTCTTCGACTTCCAGAATATGGTGGATACCCGGGATTCGGGTCAGCGCATCGCGAATAATCGGACGCTGATTTTCGTCTTTCGCGCGAACTTCGATATGATCCCAATGACGAACGACGGCAAGCGTCTCATCATAGTTTTTGAGAACGTTACGAATGTTCCCGGTTAAGATCTTAATGAAGCGCAATCTCACGGATTGGCTTTTGATGGTGATTTCCGGGAACAATTTAATGATAAACTTCATGGCGACAATAGTTCGTTGGCAAGCCCGACGGGGCTTTAAGCAAAAGTTGTACTGCAGTGCACCGCGGTGCCTGCATCCAGGGAGCGCAGTATATCACCATTGAGTACATTGCGCCTCGCATTGCGCGTTTTACATAAAATCATTCAGGATGCTCCCGCGCGACGGGGGCATAACCCACTTGCCAGCCACCCGTTTGCGCGCTTTCGGCAACGATTCCGCGAAAGGATGAGGTGTATATTTGCTTAACCACGTGACTTCGTTACCATATTGGTGTCGCGACATTACAAGAGTCTATATTCACTATGCCAAAGAAAAATGAGGCCCCGGCCAGCTTTGAAACCGCCCTGGGCGAGCTGGAGCAGATTGTTAATCGTCTGGAAAGCGGCGCGCTGCCGTTAGAAGAGGCGCTCAGCGAATTTGAGCGCGGCGTACAGCTGGCGCGTCAGGGGCAGGCCCGATTGCAGCAGGCCGAACAGCGCGTCCAGATTCTGCTGGCCGACAGCGAGGATAGCCCGCTGACGCCGTTGACACCGGATGCTGAATAAATGGACTTCTCGCAACAATTACACGCTTGCGTTGAGCAGGCCAACGACGCGCTACGCCGTTTCCTCGCTCCGCTGCCTTTTCAGAACACTCCACTGGTTGAAGCCATGCAGTACGGCGCACTATTAGGCGGAAAACGCCTGCGTCCGTTCCTCGTCTATGCCACCGGGGAAATGTTCGGCGTCAGCCGGACAACGCTGGACGCGCCGGCCGCCGCCGTCGAATGCATCCATGCTTACTCTCTGATGCATGACGATCTGCCCGCTATGGACGACGACGATCTGCGCCGCGGTCTGCCGACCTGCCACATTAAATTTGGCGAAGCGAACGCAATTCTTGCCGGAGATGCCCTACAAACGCTGGCATTTTCTATACTGAGTGATGCGCCGATGCCTGAAGTGCCGGACAGCGATCGTCTGGCGATGGTTTCGACGCTGGCTCACGCCAGCGGCGTCGCCGGAATGTGCGGCGGACAGGCGCTGGATCTGGAAGCCGAAGGTCATCAGGTTGACCTGCAGGCGCTGGAGCGGATTCATCGCCACAAAACCGGCGCGCTGATCTGCGCCGCGGTGCGCATGGGCGCGCTGAGCGCAGGTGAACGCGGCCGCGCGGCCCTGCCGGCGCTCGATCGCTTTGCGCAAAATATCGGTCTCGCCTTCCAGGTCCAGGATGACATTCTTGACGTGGTAGGGGATACTGCGACCCTTGGCAAACGTCAGGGAGCTGACCAGCAGCTAGGCAAAAGTACCTATCCTGCGCTTCTGGGACTTGAACAAGCGCGTAAAAAAGCGCATGACCTGATTGAAGACGCCCGTCAGTCGCTGAGTGAGCTGGCCGCGCAATCTCTGGATACTACGGCACTGGAAGCGCTCGCGAATTACATAATTCAGCGCGATAAATAAACAATAAGAGTCTCTGATGAGTTTTGATATTGCCAAATACCCGACCCTGGCACTGGTGGATTCCACCCAGGAGTTGCGTTTGTTGCCGAAAGACAGCCTGCCGAAACTGTGCGACGAACTCCGGCGCTACCTGCTGGACAGCGTCAGCCGTTCCAGCGGGCATTTTGCCTCCGGCCTCGGCACGGTCGAACTGACCGTGGCGCTTCACTACGTCTATAACACGCCTTTTGACCGTTTAATTTGGGACGTGGGCCACCAGGCCTACCCGCATAAAATTCTGACCGGGCGCCGCGATAAAATCGGCACCATTCGTCAGAAAGGCGGGCTGCATCCGTTCCCGTGGCGCGGCGAAAGCGAATATGACGTTCTGAGCGTCGGCCACTCATCAACCTCCATTTCTGCGGGTATCGGAGTGGCGATTGCCGCGGCGAAAGAAGACAAACAGCGGCGTGCGGTCTGCGTCATTGGCGACGGTGCCATTACCGCAGGTATGGCGTTTGAGGCGATGAACCATGCGGGCGATATCAAACCCGATCTGCTGGTGGTGCTGAACGACAACGAAATGTCGATCTCCGAAAATGTCGGCGCGCTGAATAATCATCTGGCGCAGCTGCTCTCCGGAAAACTGTACTCTACGCTGCGCGAAGGCGGTAAAAAGGTCTTCTCTGGCGTGCCGCCGATTAAAGAGCTGCTCAAACGTACCGAAGAACATCTCAAAGGAATGGTCGTTCCCGGAACTCTGTTTGAAGAGCTGGGCTTTAACTACATCGGACCGGTGGACGGTCACGATGTACTCGGTCTGGTCAATACGCTGAAAAATATGCGCGACCTGAAAGGGCCGCAGTTCCTGCATATTATGACCAAAAAAGGTCGCGGCTATGAGCCGGCGGAAAAAGACCCGATTACCTTCCACGCGGTGCCGAAATTTGACCATACCAGCGGAGTCCTGCCGAAAAGCAGCGGCGGCCTGCCCTCCTACTCGAAAATTTTTGGCGACTGGCTGTGCGAAACCGCGGCGAAAGACAGCAAGCTGATGGCCGTTACGCCGGCTATGCGCGAAGGCTCGGGCATGGTCGAGTTTTCCAGAAAATACCCTGACCAGTATTTCGATGTGGCGATTGCGGAACAGCACGCGGTGACGTTCGCCGCCGGCCTGGCGATCGGCGACTACAAGCCGGTGGTGGCTATCTACTCTACCTTCCTGCAGCGCGCCTACGATCAGCTGATCCACGATGTCGCTATCCAGAAGCTGCCGGTTCTGTTTGCCATCGACCGCGCGGGAATCGTCGGCGCCGACGGACAAACGCACCAGGGTGCATTCGATCTCTCCTTCCTGCGCTGTATCCCGGATATGGTGATCATGACGCCGAGCGACGAAAACGAGTGCCGTCAGATGCTCTACACCGGCTATCACTACAATGAAGGGCCGAGCGCGGTTCGCTACCCGCGCGGCACCGGCACCGGCGCCACGCTGGAGCCGCTGGCTTCACTGCCGATCGGCAAAGGCGTGGTGAAACGCACGGGCGAAAAGGTGGCGATACTCAACTTCGGCACTCTGCTGCCGGAAGCGGCGCAGGTGGCAGACAAGCTCAACGCCACGCTGGTCGATATGCGTTTTGTCAAACCCCTTGATGATGCGCTTATTTTGCAGCTTGCCGCCGACCACGATGTGCTGGTAACTGTGGAAGAGAATGCCATTATGGGCGGCGCGGGTAGCGGCGTGAATGAGCTGCTGATGGCCCATCGCCGTGTGGTTCCGGTGCTGAATATCGGCCTGCCGGACTTCTTTATTCCCCAGGGAACCCAGGAAGAAGTGCGCGCCGACCTCGGCCTTGATGCCGCCGGTATCGAAGCCAAAATCACCGCCTGGCTGGTCTGAATCCTCTCCGCTAACGGCGCCTGCTATGCTTAAAGGATACCCTTTTTGTTGATAGCAGGAGCCGTTCATGCACTACATCACACCTGAAGCAACCCACCTGCGGGTCTCCCGGCTTTGTCTCGGCTGTATGACCTTTGGCGAGCCGGATCGGGGCAAGCACGCCTGGACCCTGCCTGAAGAGAGCAGCCGACCGCTCATTCAACGTGCGCTGGAAGGCGGCATCAACTTTTTTGATACCGCAAACAGCTACTCAGACGGCAGCAGCGAAGAGATTGTCGGTCGCGCGCTACGCGATTTCGCCCGCCGCGACGAAGTTGTGGTGGCCACGAAGGTATATCACCAGGTCGGGGATCTGCCGGAGGGCCTCTCGCGTGCGCAAATCCTGCGCTCTATCGACGACAGCCTGCGCCGTTTAGGTATGGAATATGTCGATCTGCTGCAGATCCATCGCTGGGATTACAGCACGCCGATTGAAGAGACCCTGGAAGCGCTGAATGAGGTCGTTAAGGCCGGGAAAGCACGTTATATTGGCGCCTCATCGATGCATGCCCGCCAGTTTGCGCAGGCGCTACAGCTTCAGGAGAGCAACGGCTGGGCGCGCTTTGTCACCATGCAGGATCATTACAACCTGATCTATCGTGAAGAAGAGAACGAGATGCTGCCGCTGTGCCATCGTGCTGGCGTATCGGTCATCCCCTGGAGCCCGCTGGCGCGGGGTCGCCTCACCCGTCCGTGGGGCGAAACCACGGCCCGGCTGGTCTCTGATGAGTTTGGTCAATCGCTCTACAGCGCCAGCGATGAAAACGATGCGCAGATTGCACAGAATCTTGCTGAAGTGGCGGAAGAACTCGGTGCCAACCGCGCCCAGGTGGCGCTGGCCTGGCTGCTGAGCAAGCCCGGCGTCGCCGCGCCAATCGTCGGAGCCTCCAGACAGGAGCAGCTCGACGAGCTGCTGGGGGCGGTGGATTTAACGCTGACGCCCGAACAGGTAGAAAAGCTGGAGGCGCCGTACAAGCCGCATCCGATTGTGGGTTTTAAATAAGCGAGCCGCCCGGGCCACAGGCCCGGGCAAACTCACCCCGGGGAGTGAGCTCAGAAAAGACCAATCGGCCAGTGGTGGCCTATCAGATACAGCACGCCGGCGGAGATTACCCCGGCGACAATATCATCGACCATGATCCCCATCCCGCCGTGGATATTGCGGTCAAACCAGCGAATCGGCCACGGTTTCCACATATCAAAAATACGGAAGATAACAAACCCGGCGGCGACCCATTGCCAGTCAAGCGTCGGCAGCGCCATCAAGGTGATCCACATCCCGACAAACTCGTCCCAGACGATGCTCCCGTGGTCGTGCGTGCCCATATCTTTCGCCGTGCGATGGCAGATATAGACCCCGATACAGATGCCCATCATCACCACCAGCGAATAGAGCTGCCAGGGGAGAAAGGTCATCAGATACCAGAACGGAATCGCCGCCAGCGAACCCATTGTGCCAGGCACCACGGGGCTTAACCCGCTGCCAAAACCGGTCGCCAGCAAATGCCAGGGATTCAGCATATTGAGGCGGCTTTTTGCGATATCTTTACTACGCACCAAAGTGATCGTACCCCTGTAAATCCAGCTGGACCGGTTTACCGGATTGCATCAGCTGCAAACCGTCCGCCTCGGCGCTAATCTGTCCAATGCAGGTAAAGCGCGCCCCAAGCTGGCCGATAGCCACATCAAGCGCGCCGCGGTTAAGTTCAGGCACGGTAAAGCACAGTTCGTAGTCTTCACCGCCAGAGAGCGCCCAGCGCAACGCCTGCTCCCTCTCCGCATGGCGCAGCAGCGCATCGGATAACGGCATCGCGTCAAGATCGATCCGCGCGCCGCAGCCGCTGGCCTTCAGAATGTGCCCCAGATCGGAGATAAGACCGTCGGACAGATCGATGGCCGAGCTGGCCAGATCGCGCAGCGCCTGTCCTTGTAACACGCGCGGCATCGGGCGCAAATGGCGCGCCAGCAGGTAGTCGGCGTCAGCCGCTGACTCCACCACCAGACGATCCTGCAAAATGGCCAATCCTGCGGCGCTGTCGCCGGGGGTGCCGGTAACGTATATCCAGTCGCCAGGCTTCGCACCGGAACGCTTCAGAGCACGTCCTGGCGGGACAAAACCGTGAATACCCAGGGTCATCGACAGCGGACCGCGGGTAGTATCACCGCCGATCAGCTGCATATCGTAATAGTTGAGCTGCATGAACAGGCTATCGCTGAACGCTGCCAGCCACGCTTCATCCGCTTCCGGTAGCGTTAACGCCAGCGTCAACCACGCCGGTTCGGCGCCCATCGCCGCGAGATCGCTCAGATTGACCGCCAGCGCCTTGTAAGCCAGATCGGCAGGATCGATATCAGGTAAAAAATGGTTGCCCGCCACCAGGGTGTCGGTGCTGATTGCCAGCGTTTTTTTCTCGGGAATGTTCAGGAGAGCGCAGTCGTCGCCGATGCCGGTTTCCACATCGAGACGCATGCTTTTTACGCGATCAAAATAACGGGCAATCAGGGAAAATTCGCCGCATGCCATACGTTATGCCTCAGCAAAAGAAAAGAATAAGGCCGGACCTTGCGTGGATGACATCCCGCGAGACCCGGCCTGGAGTTTACTTTTTGTTGGGACGAATTGCCGGGGCTGCTTTGTCCAGCACGCCGTTAACAAACTTATGGCTATCTTCGGCGCCGAAGGTTTTCGCCAGTTCGATAGCTTCGTTAATCGCAACTTTGTACGGAACATCGTCACGTTTAGACAGCTCGAACAAGGCGATACGCAGTACCGCTTTCTCCACCTGACCCAGCTCTTCAAGCAGGCGGGACAGGTACGGCTTCATCAGGCCGTCGAGGTATGCGCTGTTAGTCGCCACTCCGGACAGCAGTTCGCGGAAATACAGAACGTCGACATCTTTGACATCCTGTTCCGCCAGGAACTGGTATTCAACATCAGCGATGTCGTTCTGGGACAACTGCCAGGAGTAAAGCGCCTGGACGGCACACTCACGGGCGCGGCGACGAGCAGCAGGTTTCACGGAATTCCCCTTACAAAAAAATTCAGGCCTTGATGGCTTTCAATACGTTAATCATTTCCAGCGCGGTCAGCGCAGCTTCTGCGCCTTTGTTACCGGCTTTGGTACCAGCGCGTTCGATGGCTTGTTCAATGCTTTCTGTCGTCAGAACACCAAAGGCTACCGGGATTTCGCTGTCCTGCGCGACATGTGCGAGGCCATTGCTTGCTCCGCCAGCCACATATTCAAAGTGCGCGGTACCACCACGAATCACCGTACCCAGAGCAATCACTGCGTCATATTTACCGGTTTTAGCCAGCACGCCAGCCGCCAGCGGCAGCTCATACGCGCCTGGAACCCAAACAACGGTAATATTTTCATCTTTTACCTGACCGATGCGCTTGAGTGCGTCAATAGCACCTTCCAGCAGGCTGTCATTGATAAAGTTGTTGAAACGCGCAATGGTGATGGCGACGCGAGCGTCCGGGGTAGCAACGTTAGCTTCAATAATGTTCATACTCTTCCTTCGGGTTCATATAGCCCCGCAAGGGGGGCGGATTCTATCATAATAATTTATACACTTCATCCTTCAAACTGCCTCCGCGTTGGCGGAGCCCGTCGCCCCCGGTCACTTACGGCTGTAAGCCGACGGGGATTCCCGGATTGGCCGCCTCGACGCATCTTGAATGATTTCGCGTAGCGATGCTGTTTTCCCTTGCAAAAGGGAAGATCATGCGCCCACTAAATGCAGGCAAAGATCGGGGCCTACCTGGCGTATCTCGTTGAATTTGAAATGGGGGGCTGCGGCCAGTTTCTCAAGCCCCGGTAGCACGCACAGCCCGCGTGCGTCGCTGCCTAACAGTTTAGGCGCAATATAGACGATAAGCTCGTCCACCAGCCCGGCCTGCAATAATGCGCCGGCGAGCGTCGGCCCCGCTTCCACCCAAATGCTGTTAACCTGCTGTTTGCCAAGCTGCATCATCAGTAACACCAGATCGAGATGGCCGTTATGTTCCGGCACCATCAGCGTTCGCACGCTTTCCGGCCAGCTGCGGTCATCGGCCTGAGTGCGGGCAAACAGCGTCTCTCCCGCCTGCTGCACGATGCGGTGCTCAGGGGTAACGCGATTATGGCTATCGATCACAATACGCAGCGGCTGGCGCAGGTTTTCCTGCGGGTAGCGGGCGCGAATATCGGCATTGAGCTCTTCCCAGCGAACGGTTAATGCCGGATCGTCTGCCAGGACGGTCGCGCTGCTGGTCAGGATCGCATGGCTTTGCGCACGCAGACGCTGCACGTCGCGTCGCGCCTGCGGCGAGGTAATCCACTGGCTTTCGCCGCTGGCCATCGCGGTGCGACCATCCAGAGAAGCGCCCATTTTTAGCTGTATGTAAGGGAAACCGGTGCGCATCCGCTTAAGAAAGCCTTTGTTCAGCGCTTCGGCTTCGCCCATCATCAGGCCGTGGCTGACGTCAATCCCTTCCTGCTGCAGGCGATACAGGCCGCGCCCCGCCACCTGCGGGTTGGGGTCCTGCATGGCGGCCACGACGCGGGAAACGCCCGCGGCAATCAGCGCGTCGCAGCACGGCGGCGTTCGGCCGTGATGACTGCAGGGTTCCAGCGTCACATAGGCAGTAGCGCCCCGGGCTTTTTCGCCGGCCATGCGCAGCGCATGCACTTCCGCATGCGGCTCGCCGGCGCGATAGTGAAAACCTTCGCCGACAATCTCACCGTCCTTGACGATCACACAGCCGACATTCGGATTGGGATGGGTCGTAAAGCGCCCGCGCTGCGCCAGCTTAAGCGCTCGCGCCATGTACATTTCGTCATGCATGGCTTAGTCCTGTAAGCGGGCGATCTCTTCGCCGAACTCTTTGATATCTTCAAAACTGCGATAGACGGAAGCAAAGCGGATATAGGCAACTTTATCGAGCTTTTTCAGCTGCTCCATCACCAGGTTGCCGATCATTTTGCTCGGGACTTCGCGCTCGCCGGTGCCGCGTAAATGGGTTTTGATATGATTGAGCGCCATTTCCACATCATCAGCGCTGACCGGCCGTTTTTCCAGCGCTTTCAGCATTCCGCTGCGCAGCTTATCTTCATTGAAGGGTTCCCGCACATCGTTGCTCTTGACCACACGCGGCATCACCAGCTCTGCCACCTCGAACGTGGTGAAACGTTCGTTACAAACCAGGCACTGCCGACGACGACGCACAGAAGAGCCCTCACCCACCAGACGAGAGTCGATCACTTTGGTATCTACGGCGAAACAGAAAGGGCAATGCATAGCGCGTCCTGACAGGAAGTTAAACTGACAGGTAGTTTACCGCGAAGTGCCCCGACAACAAAGAAAGAGCTTTTGAGACAAAGGATCTATGGCTCGTGGACGGAGACGTTCTACCATGAAGTATCCCCTGAAAACGGAATCCATGACCATGACAAGACGTTATTTGAAGCTGGCAATGCTGACCACTCTGTTCACACTCAGCGCCTGCGCGCAGCAAAGTGAAGTCCGTCAAATGCATGAAAGCGTAAGCACGTTGAGCAAAGAGATGACTCAGCTTAATCAGCAGACGGTGAAAATTACTCAGCAAAACGCGCTGAATGCGAAATCCAGCAGCGGCGTTTATCTTTTGCCCGGCGCCAATACCCCGGCGCGCCTCGAAAGCCAAATCGGCACATTGCGTATGTCGCTGCGTGACATCGCCGCCGACGCCGACGGTACCCGCCTGACGCTGCGTATCCAGGGGGAGTCAAACGACCCGCTGCCGGCGTTTAGCGCCACCGTTGCCTGGGGGCAAATCACCGGCACCACGCAGAATTATCAAGAAGTTAACGTACACGATCGGCTGATTAGCGCCCCCGCCAGCATCCTGGCGCCGAGTGACGTTGATATTCCGCTACGTCTGAACGGCATCACGCCGGAGCAGCTCGGCTTCCTGCGCATTCACGATATTCAGCCCGCAACCGCGCAATAATCGCCTTCACCGGGTGTCGCCGACACCCGGCCCCCCAGCCAAAAATCCATTTACAATTTTTCTAAACAGTTCAGTAAAAATTGACTGTATGGATGAATTTCAGTGGCATTCTGTCAGGAAATGCATAGAATCGTGAACGCAATCGATTACGTATGTTTACGTTATGTGAAACAACACGTATTTTTGTGAGCAATGATTTCTATAATAGACCCCCACAGAAATACGAAATATTTAGCAACGCTTCGGCAACGTTCTTAACGCCTTTTGGCTTAATTTAAACAGTGGCATCATTATGAAAAAAACATTACTGGCAGCAGGCGCCGTACTGGCGCTGTCCACATCGTTCACTGCTGGCGCGGCAGAAAACGATAAACCGCAGTACCTGTCTGATTGGTGGCACCAGAGTGTAAACGTGGTGGGGAGCTACCACACCCGTTTTGGACCGCAAATCCGTAACGATACCTATCTGGAATACGAAGCGTTTGCTAAAAAAGACTGGTTTGATTTCTATGGCTATATCGATGCACCGGTATTCTTTGGCGGCAACAGCACGGCAAAAGGTATCTGGAACAACGGTTCTCCGCTGTTTATGGAAATCGAACCGCGTTTCTCTATCGATAAGCTGACCAACACCGATCTCAGCTTCGGCCCGTTCAAAGAGTGGTATTTCGCCAACAACTATATCTACGATATGGGTCGTAACGATTCTCAGGAGCAGAGCACCTGGTATATGGGTCTGGGTACCGATATCGATACCGGTCTGCCGATGAGCCTGTCTCTGAACGTGTATGCGAAATATCAGTGGCAGAACTATGGCGCATCCAACGAAAACGAATGGGATGGCTACCGTTTCAAAGTGAAATACTTTGTCCCGCTGACCGACCTGTGGGGCGGCTCGCTGAGCTACATCGGCTTCACCAACTTTGACTGGGGTTCCGATCTGGGCGATGACAACTTCTATGACATGAACGGCAAGCACGCGCGCACCAGCAACTCCATCGCCTCCAGCCACATCCTGGCGCTGAACTACGCGCACTGGCACTACTCCGTTGTGGCTCGTTACTGGCATAACGGCGGTCAGTGGGCCGATGATGCGAAGCTGAACTTCGGCGATGGCGACTTCAACGTACGCTCTACCGGCTGGGGTGGTTACTTTGTTGTCGGCTACAACTTCTAATCCAGCCTGATCCCCGACCCGGCGGCTATGCCGTCGGGTCCGTTTCTTCTCCCGGAAGCCGGTTTAGCGCCAGCCAGACGGGAGACATTTCGCTTAACATTTCACCTTGCGTAAAAAATCGCTCAATGAGCGATCGGCACACTCATGAAAGCGCCGCTCCGTCGGGGTGATATCCAGACAGCGGTCAAGGCGGAAGCAGCGGTAATCATCGCGCAGCTCGCACCAGGCAACCAGCATCCAGCGCTCCCCCCAGAAAAACAGCCCCAGCGGCATCACTTCCCGCTGCGTCAACTTCCCCGCTTCGTCACGGTAGTGCAGCGCCAGCACCCGCTGCGTGGATATGGCCTGATGCATGACATCGAAATCGCGTCGGGAATAGTGCTGATTGCCGAAATCCGGGGCAAAAATCCGCGTCTGCTCCGCCTTGCGACGGCTCTCCTCCGGCAGAATCGCCAGCACTTTTTCCTGCGCCGACTCCAGCTCCCGCGACAGCGAATCGCCGCCCCAGGTTTTCAGCAAACGGATAGCCACCATCAGCGCCTCCGACTCACGATTTGTCAGCATCAGCGGCGGCAGATCAAACCCCGACATCAGCCGGTATCCGCTGCCCGCCTCGCCCTCAACCGGAACGCCCGAAAGCGATAAATCGCGAATATCACGGTAGATGGTCCGCTCCGATACGCCGAGCCGCTCCGCCAGCAGGGCGGCCGTTGTCAGCCGCCTGCCTCGCAGAATCTGCACGATTTGAAATAAACGGTCGGCGCGTCGGGTCATTTTCTTTTCACATAAGCTCTGAAGATTAAGCCGGCTGGTGCAGGCCGACGCGGTTCCCTTCACTGTCGGTAAACAGGGCGATAGTCCCGATATCATGCGGCAGCGCCAGCGGGCCAAAAACGCATCGCCCGCCAGCAGAGGCTACCCGGTCAAGCGTGGCGGCAAGATCGTGGGTATGCAAATAGATGATAGCGCCATCCAGCGACGGTGTGATGCCATCAAATTTTGCCAGCGCCCCGCCGGTGGCCGGATCCTGATGTGGGAAAACAGCGAGTTCGGCAACATCCATGCTCTCCCGGCGAAGCGCCACCTGCATGACCGGCTCATAAAACGCGATGGCACGATCCATATCGACGACCGGAATTTCAAACCAGTTAATTACATTATGCATACATCCTCCTGTCCATTGTTTGGGTTCAGGAGGAGTGTATGACAAGGCTCCTGACAGCATACTGTCAGGAGTGTTTTACGCGGATGGCGTTGTGCAAACCAATGCCCGTGCGTTATCAAGCAGCCAGGGACGTAAATAGCCAACGGTATTCGATAGCGGCAGGACCTCCTCCGGCAGGACAATCCCCAGCTGCTGGCGGATATAGGCCCGCCGGGTGACGATGCGCTGCCAGAGCGCCGGCCAGTTCTCCGCCAGCTCCTCACGTAGCGCCTCATCCGCAACCGCTACGGTATCTTCAATACTGGCCCCGGCATAGCCCGCCCGTGAGGGGATGATATCGATTTGCAGCAGCATGCCGCTACGGATACAGGCCTGGGAGTCCGGCCCTATGGGAGAACACAGCCACTCTTCGTCGGCGACCAGATGGCCGGGGTTCAAATGCCAGTGATACTCTGCTTGCGGTAACACCCGCTCGATCAGCGCATACATCTCACCGCCGCGCATACCGATACGCAGATTCTCCAGCCAGCTGACCACCGCCCGGAAATAGGGCTTCGCCACCACATCGAGGTAGTCCGCCACCTCCGGTGCCAGCTCCGTTTCATCGCCGACCACGTAGGCTGCCCGGCTGCTTAAGCCGCCTTTAAACCCGGTGGTGAGCGAAAACTTATCGCCGCGACGGATAGCCTTATCGCCAGGATAGAGACGGGCATCGGCGAAGCGATCGCCGGTAGCGGCAATCATTACCACGCTGTTGGGCTGGCCTTCTGCTGCCAGCAGCGCGCCGATCTGTTTTTCCGTTTTTCCCGGCGCGATGGCATTCAAAGCCGTGAGGATCGCCGTCGACGCCAGATTGGCGCCATATTCATAGTGCGCCAGCTCATTAGCAGAATTTACCGTTCTCACACCGCCATCTGGCGCGATAAATATTGCCGTGGCATTGGCCACAGCCGCCTGCCGCCCCGCAGCCTGCCGAATCGCGTCAACGATAAAAGCAGGCAGATCGAACATCTGTGAGCGGTCGTCAGCGCTGCCGGTAAACAGCTTCCAGCCTACCAGGCCCAGCGTTCTCCCGCTGCGTATACCGGCATCCTGCAGCAGCTGAGGCAGACTCTTTTCATTGCTCATTGGCTGATTCGGCAACGAGAACCACGGCGCATGGACCACCCGGTTTTCCAGCCGGGCAAAGGCCGCCAGCTTGAGGTTTTCATTACCCAGCACCAGCACCGCCTCCCCTTCGCGATGCAATACCAGCAAGGCTTCTTCAAAACGAGGGATAAAGCCGGTGAGATATTCGAAGTTCCCGCCGTGCTCTTTATCGGCATACACGATCAGCGTGTCGTAGCCATGCTGGTGCATTTGCGCAAGCACCCTGGCTTTACGCTGGCGTAGGGTTTCATCACTGAGCGTCACGGAAGGCACATCGTGCCAGACGGTGGGCTGGGCGACGGCAGAAAGGACTATGGCGGGCATGGGGAATCTCCATCTCATTAAGCGCTAAGAGTGGAGAGTAGCGAAATTTGGCCGGACTGTAATAAAAAAATCCCGGCCTTGCGACCGGGATTGCTTTATCTGAACGCGCCGGATTTACGGCAGAATTGACGGCTGATCCGCCCCTTCTTTTTCGACCTTCTGCTGCAGCATATGCTCACGCTTCATGCCCAGCTTCAGCGCCAGTGCGGACGCAACGTAGATAGATGAGGCCGTACCGATGGAGACACCGATCAGCATGGTCAGCGAGAAGCCTTCCAGTACCGGGCCACCAAAGAGATACAGCATCAGGATCACCACCAATGTGGTTCCGGAGGTGATCAAGGTACGATGCAGCGTCTGGGTCAACGACACGTTGAAGATCTCATACGGCGTACCGCGGCGGATCTTACGGAAGTTTTCACGGATACGGTCAGATACCACGATGCTGTCGTTCAGCGAGTAGCCGATAACCGACATCAGCGAGGCAACGATGGTCAGGTCAATCTCGATATGGAACAGCGAGAGGATACCCATCGTAATGACCACGTCGTGCGCCAGGGCGATAACTACCCCGGCGGCAAGACGCCACTCGAAACGGAAACCAACGTACACCAGGATACAGATTAACGCCGCCAGCAGCGCCAACGCGCCGCTTTGCGCCAGGTCAGCCCCGACGCTCGGCCCCACGAACTCGATTCGCTTAACCGTCGCCGACTGGCTGGTCGATTCGTTAATCACGCTAACGACCTTGCTGCCCAGCTCCTGACTGATGTTGGCATCATGTACCGGCGGCATACGTACCATAATGTCGCGGCTGCTGCCGAAGTTCTGCACCTGCGGCTCTTCAAAACCCGCCTTCTGCAGCGCCTGGCGCATCTGATCCAGTTCGGCCGGTTTTTCGAGGGTAATTTCGATTACCGTACCGCCGGTGAAATCCAGACCCCAGTTAAATCCGCGCACGCCCATCACGACAATGGCGGCAATCAGCAGAAAACCTGAAATGCCGAAAGCCCAGTAGTCCCAGCGCATAAAGTCATAGACTTTACGGCCGTGGTTCAATTGTTCAACAGTATATTCCTGTGCCACAACGCACTCCTCAGATAGACAGCTTTTTAACGCGCTTGCCGCCGTACAGCAGGTTCACGATGGCACGGGTGCCGACGATAGCGGTAAACATCGAGGTTGCCACACCGATACCGGTGGTAATCGCAAACCCTTTAATTGCACCGGTACCGACCGCGTACAGGATGATAACTTTGATCAACGTCGTAATGTTCGCATCGAAGATCGAGCTGAATGCGCCCCGGTAACCTTCATCAATCGCCTGCTGAACGGAACGTCCGTTGCTCAACTCTTCTTTAATACGTTCGTTGATCAGTACGTTAGCATCGACCGCTACCGCCAGGGTTAACACAATACCCGCAATCCCCGGCATACTCAGCGTGGCCCCAGGAAGCAGGGACATGATACCGACGATCAGGACCAGGTTAGCCACCAGCGCAGAGGTCGCGATCAGACCGAATTTCTTATAGAAGAAAATCATGAACAGGATAGAGACCACCAGACCGGCCAGACACGCTTCCAGACCCTGTTTGATGTTCTGCATACCCAGAGTCGGGCCGATGGTACGTTCTTCAACGATCTGAATCGGCGCAATCAGCGCACCCGCACGCAGCAGCAGAGAGAGCTGACGCGCTTCATTTGGGTTGCTGATACCGGTAATACGGAAGCTGTTACCCAGGCGAGACTGGATGTTGGCGATGTTAATCACCTCTTCCTCTTTCACCAGAATGGCACGACCGTTAGCATCTTTCTTACCGCTGTCTTTATACTCCACGAACAGGGTCGCCATCGGTTTACCAATGTTGTCCTTGGTGAAGTTAGACATGATGTTACCACCTGCGCTGTCCAGCGAGATGTTAACCTGCGGCTGGTTGAACTCGTCCATGCTGGAAGTGGAGTCGGTGATATGGTCACCGGTCAGAATCACGCGCTTGTACAGCACAACCGGCCGGCCTTCACGGGTATCTTTCACTTCAGAGTCGCCAGGGACACGGCCGGAAGCGGCGGCGGCACTGTCAACGTTGCTGTTAACCAGACGGAACTCCAGCGTCGCCGTGGCGCCAAGAATTTCTTTCGCCCGAGCGGTATCCTGAATACCCGGCAGTTCAACCACGATACGGTCGGCGCCCTGACGCTGTACCAGCGGCTCGGCAACACCCAGTTGGTTAACACGGTTACGCAGAATGTTGATGTTCTGCTGCACGGCGTATTCGCGGGCTTCTTTCAGGCGCTCATCGGTCATCACCGCTTTCAGGCCGGTAGCGCCCTGCGTGGAGATAACCAGATCGCGGTGACGCGGGCTCAGCCAGGAGATGGCCTGATCGCGTGCGGCGCTATCGCGAAAAGCGATGCTCAGACCATAATTGTCTTCCTTACGCACGGTGGAGTAAGGGATGCCTTTTTCACGCAGCTCGCTGCGCAGGCTGTCGATATTTTGTTCCTGCAGTTTTCCCAGCGCGGTGTCCATATCCACTTCCATCAGGAAGTGTACGCCGCCGCGCAGGTCAAGACCCAGCTTCATCGGCTCGGCATGGATAGCCGCTAACCAGCGAGGAGTCGCCGGAGCTAAGTTCAGCGCCACGACGTATTTATCACCTAACACGTCCACCAGCACTTCACGTGCGCGCAGCTGGACATCGGTGGTGTCGAAGCGCGCAAGGATTGCGCCCTCTTCCAGTGCCACAGACTTAGCGGTAATTTTTTCTTCTTGTAACGTTTTCTGGACCTGGATCAGCGTTTGCTCACTGGCGGCGACACCGCGCGCGCCAGTGATTTGAACGGCCGGATCCTCACCATACAGGTTGGGGAGCGCATACATCAGGCCGACGATAATAACGACGACCAGCATGATGTACTTCCACAAAGGATAACGGTTTAACACGGCAGTTCCCTTAGGGAAAAGTGGATTACAGTGCCTTCATGGTGCCTTTCGGCAGAACGGCAGCTACGAAGTCACGTTTGATAACCACTTCAGTGGTGTCGTTCAGCGCGATAGCAATGTATCCGCTTTCAGCAACTTTCGTGACGCGACCAACCAGGCCGCCATTCGTCAGCACTTCATCGCCCTTGGCGATAGAGTTCATCAGGTTTTTATGTTCTTTGGTGCGCTTCTGCTGTGGGCGCAGGATCATGAAATAGAAAATCAGACCGAACACCACCAGCATCAGAATCAGAGACATCGGGCTACCCTGCGCCGCGCCACCGGTTGCTGCTACCGCATCAGAAATAAAAAAGCTCATTCAAATTCCCTCATTATTAAAATTAATCAACGTTCAAAGGAGGAACAGGTCGCCCCTGACGTTGGTAAAAATCGGTCACGAAGCTCTCTAATTTACCCTCTTCGATAGCCTTACGTAAACCAGCCATTAAACGCTGATAGTAGCGAAGGTTATGAATGGTATTGAGGCGCGCGCCCAATATTTCGTTGCAACGATCGAGATGATGCAAGTAAGCGCGTGAATAATTGCGACATGTATAGCAATCACACTCGGCATCCAGCGGCGCGGTGTCGCTTTTATGCTTCGCATTACGAATCTTCACCACGCCATCGGTGACGAACAGGTGGCCGTTGCGCGCGTTGCGCGTGGGCATGACGCAGTCGAACATGTCGATACCGCGACGCACCCCTTCAACCAGATCTTCTGGCTTGCCGACGCCCATCAGATAGCGCGGTTTGTCGGCCGGGATCTGCGGGCAAACGTGCTCCAGGATACGGTGCATGTCTTCCTTCGGCTCACCGACAGCCAAACCGCCGACAGCGTAGCCATCAAAGCCGATATCTACCAGACCTTTAACGGAGATATCACGTAAATCTTCGTAAACGCTGCCCTGGATAATGCCAAACAGCGCATTTTTATTGCCAAGAGAGTCAAAACGGTCGCGGCTGCGCTGCGCCCAGCGCAGAGACATTTCCATCGAGCGCTTAGCGTAATCCCAGTCCGCCGGATACGGCGTACATTCGTCGAAGATCATCACGATATCGGAACCGAGATCGTACTGAATCTCCATCGATTTTTCCGGATCGAGGAAAATGGGGTCGCCATTAATTGGGTTGCGGAAGTGGACGCCCTGCTCGGTAATTTTGCGGATATCGCCCAGGCTGAACACCTGGAAACCGCCGGAATCGGTCAGGATGGGTCCTTTCCACTGCATAAAATCATGCAGGTCACCGTGCAGCTTCATGATTTCCTGGCCCGGACGTAACCACAGGTGGAACGTGTTGCCGAGGATAATTTGCGCGCCGGTGGCTTCAACTTCTTCCGGCGTCATCCCTTTTACGGTGCCGTAGGTACCAACGGGCATAAAGGCTGGCGTTTCAACCACGCCGCGATCAAACACCAGGCGGCCGCGGCGGGCGCGTCCGTCGGTCGTATCCAGTTCAAATTTCATTTTAACTCCTGCGTCAGAAAAACAGTCTGACGTTAAACACTCATGTCGCGGAGTTATTCCCCGACACGCTCAAAAATAGCCTGCGGATTGTACGTGATAAACATCGCGTCCCCGTAGCTAAAAAAGCGATATTTTTGTTCTACCGCAGCCTTATAGGCATTCATGGTGTGCTGATAGCCAGCAAAGGCTGAAACCAGCATAATCAGAGTCGATTCAGGGAGATGGAAGTTGGTCACCAGCGCATCAACCGCTTTGTACTGATACCCCTGATAGATAAAAATCTGCGTGTCGCCGAAAAATGGCTCAATCAGGTCGTTTTTCGCCGCCTGCGCCGCGCTCTCCAGCGAACGTACGGAGGTGGTGCCCACCGCGATGACCCGGTTGCCGCGCGCTTTCGCCGCCAGCACCGCATCAACGACCTCCTGCGGCACTTCGGCGTACTCGGAGTGCATGATGTGATCTTCAATGGTCTCCACGCGCACCGGCTGGAAAGTCCCCGCGCCAACGTGCAGCGTCACAAACGCCATTTCAATCCCTTTCTCGCGCAGCTTCTCCAGCATCATATCGTCAAAGTGCAGGCCTGCGGTCGGCGCGGCCACAGCCCCCGGCCTGGTGCTGTATACGGTTTGATACAGTTCGCGGTCGGCGTCTTCGTCCGGACGATCGATATACGGCGGCAGCGGCATATGGCCGATGCTGTTGAGGATATCCAGTACCGGACGTTCGTCGTTAAATTCGACTTCAAACAGCGCGTCGTGACGTGCCACCATCGTGGCGTTGATGCTTTCATCATCGCCCAGCAGCAGCTCCGCTCCCGGCTTCGGCGCTTTAGATGCGCGAATATGTGCCAGAATACGTTTGTCATCAAGCATGCGCTCGACCAGCACTTCAATCTTGCCGCCGCTGGCTTTTCGGCCAAACAGGCGCGCCGGGATCACGCGGGTATTGTTAAAGACCAGCAGATCGCCCGGGTTAAGTTTGTCGAGTAAATCAGTGAAAGTCCCATGCGTCAGCGCTCCCGTCGGACCGTCTAACGACAGCAGGCGACAGCGACTGCGCTCCGGCTGCGGGTAGTGGGCGATCAGGGATTCGGGTAGTTCAAAGGAAAAATCGGTAACGCGCATGACGGTGGCTCAGACTAAATAAAGAGGCGGGTAGTCTAGTGCCGGGGCGTCCTCCCTGCAACCTTTACCCCTCTGGATGAATAACATAATCTATACACAAAACCATTCAAGATGCATCGACGCGGCAGCTGAATGCGTCCCCGGGAGCAGACAGGTGTCTATGACCGGGTGAGTGATAAATCTGTCAGGAACAGATTTGAACGCCGCGGAGTGGCGGCCCGCGAGGGCGAGGCTCAAAGATGAGCCGGGTAGCTGAAGCCAACAAAGAGGCAGTTTGAAGGATAAAAGGTCTATGAATTTTCTTGCACACCTGCACTTAGCCCATCTCGCCGACAGTTCCCTGCCCGGCAATCTTCTGGCCGATTTCGTTCGCGGCAATCCCCAGTCGGACTTCCCGGCCGACATTGTCGACGGCATTTTTATGCACCGGCGCATCGATGTCATGACCGATAATCTGCCGGAAGTAAAAGCAGCGCGCGACTGGTTTCGTCCGCAGACCCGCCGCGTGGCGCCCATTACGCTGGATGTGATGTGGGATCACTTCCTGTCGCATCACTGGGCGCGCATTTCACCCGATATGCCGCTCAATGAGTTTGTCCGCTATGCCCAGGCACAGGTAACGCCGGTGTTACCCGATTCGCCGCCGCGTTTCGTGAATCTCAATGCCTATTTGTGGTCGGAGCGCTGGCTTGAACGCTATGAAGATATGGACTTTATTCAGAGCGTCCTCAACGGCATGGCCAGCCGTCGTCCGCGCCTTGATGCCCTGCGCGACTCCTGGCAGGATCTGGATACGCACTACGATAAACTCGAGCAGCAGTTCTGGCATTTTTATCCGCGAATGATGGCGCAGGCCGCCAGGCGCGAACTATAAAGATTGCGCTTTCTCACAGAAAGGCTATCCTGAACAACGTTTTCCGATATAAATTGATAGGTAAAACCTATCTCATTGATTGTCAACGTCACGTTGAGTTCGCATGAACCAGTCCCTATACTTGCCCGCGTTGCGTTCCAATTAACCTTATTATTAACAGGAGAATCATATGGTTCTGGTCACTCGTCAGGCTCCGGATTTTACCGCAGCAGCTGTTTTAGGTAACGGCGAAATCGTTGAGAAATTCAACTTCAAACAACACACCAACGGTAAAGCGACCGTCCTGTTCTTCTGGCCGATGGACTTCACCTTCGTTTGCCCGTCTGAGCTGATCGCTTTTGACAAACGTTACGAAGAATTCCAGAAACGCGGCGTAGAAGTTGTTGGCGTCTCCTTCGACTCTGAATTCGTTCACAACGCATGGCGTAACACCCCGGTAGACCAGGGCGGTATCGGTCCGGTTAAATACGCGATGGTTGCTGATATCAAACGTGAAATCCAGAAAGCTTACGGTATCGAACACCCGGACGAAGGCGTGGCGCTGCGCGGCTCCTTCCTGATCGACGCTAACGGCGTCGTTCGCCACCAGGTAGTAAACGATCTGCCGCTGGGTCGTAACATCGACGAAATGCTGCGTATGGTTGACGCGCTGCAGTTCCACGAAGAGCACGGTGAAGTTTGCCCGGCACAGTGGGAAAAAGGAAAAGAAGGTATGGCGGCTTCTCCGGAAGGCGTTGCTAAATACCTGACCGAGAACGTGTCCAGCCTGTAATCGGCCCATGTTCAGAAAAAGGCTCGCGCATGCGGGCCTTTTTTATCTTCTGCCGCAGCACATGTTGCGCTCGCGCGCGCAGTCGCCGCCCCCTCATGCTTTCCAGACGGCTTTTTTGTTATCAAACTCAAGCTTTGGTAAAAAACTGCCATGATATTTGTGATACGCGAAGCACTTCTAAAAAATAATTCTCTCTTATTTTTGTTCTGTCCCGCCTGATATTTTTTTAAAATTCCATACTCCAATTATAACCAATTGATAATTAACATAATAATAAATGTTATTTTCCCTTAAAAAATAACGCAAAGATCATTCCACTGTGATCAACTTCAAGGTTTAAAAATTCAAATGTGACCTGAACCATGATTTCCTGCGTTCTATTTCGTCATGATTTAACTCAGAAAATAAATGCGTTAAGGATTGGATTATGGAAATCATTTTTGATCGCCGGTTAATCGCACTTGATCAGAACATTACCAGCGCCAGTCAGGCTATCGAATTATCCGGGACGCTGCTGGCCCGCCAGCAAATTTGTCGCCCCGAATACATCACCGCGATGCTCGACGTCTATAAGGATTTTGGTCCCGCCATTGTTATTGATAGCGGGCTGGCGATGCCCCACGCACGCCCCGAAAAGGGGGCCATCCGCACCGGTTTTTCTTTAATCACCACCCGCCAGCCGCTTCACTTTGGTCACGAGGAGTTTGACCCGGTGAGCGTCATTATCGGTATCGCCGGCGCCGATGCCGATAACCATATAAAAATGATCCAGATAATCGCCGCACTGATTGAATCAGATATTGTGTCGTTCCTTCGCGAAGAGCATGACATCAATGCCGTATTCAATTTCATCCACAATAAAATGGAGTCGTCATTATGTTAGTTATCAGAACAGTTTGTGGTAACGGGATTGGCAGTTCATTAATGGCCGCAAGCAATGTCAAAAAAATATGTGATGAATTAGGGATCAAAGCTGACGTCGCCTCCGTTGATTTTGCCAATGCCGTAGGAGAGAAAGCCGATCTCTATATCACCATCAAAGAATTAGCCAATCAGTTCCCTGCACATTGTCAGGTCGCCATCATTCGCAGCTATGTACATAAAGCAAAAATTGCTGAAGATATTACCGACGCCCTGACAAAAATTGCTGCGACTCATTCTTAATCATTATTAAGGACACGATCATGCAGGCTATACTCACCTTCTTATCAGAAATATTCAGCCAACCCGCATTTCTGATGGGGATTATCGCATTTGTCGGTTTAGTGGCACTGCGCTCCCCCGGAAATAAACTTCTCACCGGTACCTTAAAGCCCATCCTCGGTTATTTAATGCTCAGCGCCGGCGCTGGGGTTATCGTTGCCAACCTCAATCCGCTCGGCGGAATTATCGAAGCCGGATTTAATATTCGCGGCGTTATTCCTAACAACGAGGCTATTGTTTCCGTCGCCCAGAAGGTACTGGGCGTGGAAACCATGAGTATATTGCTGTTAGGTTTTATTTTTAACCTGCTGATTGCCCGCTGCACTAAGTATAAATATATCTTCCTTACCGGTCACCACTCTTTCTTCCTCGCCTGTCTGTTCTCGGCGGTACTGCAGGCGGCAGAATTCCGCGGCTGGATGCTGGTATTGATTGGCGGATTCTTACTCGGCTCCTGGTCGGCGATCTCTCCGGCTATTGGCCAACGCTATACCAAGCAGGTCACCGAAGATGGCGGCATTGCGATGGGGCACTTTGGCTCGCTGGGGTATTACATCTCCGCATGGATCGCCAGCAAAACCGGCAACCCGGCGAACTCTTTCGCCGATACCGAAATCTCTGAGAAATGGGGCTTTTTGCGTGATACCACGGTCACTACCGGGATCGTGATGTTCGTTATCTACTTTGTCTGTAGCGCCGTGGCCGGCACCGAATACCTGCGGACAATCACTGACCAGAACATGCTGATCTTCTCTATCCTGACCGGCCTGCAGTTTGCCGTCGGCGTCGCCATCGTCTACAACGGCGTGCGTCTGATCCTTGGCGATCTGGTACCGGCATTCCAGGGGATTAGCCAGAAGCTGATTCCCGATTCGATTCCGGCCGTTGACTGCGCGGTGTTCTTTACGTTTAGCCCAACGGCGGTGGTCGTCGGTTTTATCAGCTCCTTTATCGGCGGTCTGGTCGGGATGCTGCTGCTGGGCGCCTTCGGCATGGCGCTGATCATTCCCGGTATGGTGCCGCATTTCTTCTGCGGCGGGACCTCCGGCGTTTTCGCCGACAAGCTGGGCGGCAAGCGGGGCTGCGTCATTGCCTCGTTCATTGGCGGCATCTTCCTCGCCTTCCTGCCGGCGATGTTGCTACCGGCTTTAGGCAGCCTGGGCTTTGAGAACAGTACCTTTGCCGATTTCGATTTCGCGGTATGGGGCATCATTATCGGTAATGCGTTTACCCAGTTTGGCCAGATAACCATCTATTTGATTTGCCTCGCCCTGCTCATCGCGCTGCTGGTGCCTTTCTGCTTCCGCTCAGTGCGCGTGGTAGGAGATACGCTCAGCTACGAAGCGCTCACGGCGAATAAGAAAAATGAATAGGGTTTCATTTTTCCCTGCGGGAAGCATGCTTCCCGCAGCTGACGACATTATCAGGAGTAGTTATGGCTATATTGTCCATAGGTTTTTCATGTTTTGATCAGTTCTTCTTTCTGAATGAGTGGCCGCAGGAAAACACCAAAAACTTCTGCCACGACTTTATTGAAAGCGGCGGCGGTCCGGCGGCAAATGCCGCATGGCTGCTGGGATTATGGGGCGAGGATGTCTATTACATCGGTCATCTAAATGCGGATATTTACGGTCAGCGTATCGTCGATGAATTTGCTCAGGCCGGAGTCGATACCAGCCACATCGTCTTTTCCGATGAGATGATCACCCCGCTGGCGTCGGTGCTGGTTAACCGTTTAACGGGCTCGCGAACCATTATTACCCGTAAAATGCAAACGCCACCTTCGCTGACCTACGATCAAAAACTGAAACTTGACGATCTCGCACAGCGCCTTATTGCTTCAGAAGAGCCGGTTACTCTGTTAATTGATGGTCACGAAGCCGAAATCAGCGAGTATTTAATTAAAAAACTCCCCTCGGCTCGCGTGGTCATGGATGGCGGTTCGTTACGCGCCAGTAATATCAAACTGGCGGCCTGGACAGATTATTTCGTCGTCAGCGAACATTTCGCCAGAGACTATATGAGCTACCGTGCGCTGAGCACAGAGAAAGAGCTAAAAACAGCGCTTCTCGAACTGAATAAAATCTGCCGGGGCGAGGCTTTTATTACTCTTGGAGAAAAAGGCTGTGCCTTTTTAAAGAGCGGGATGCTGCATATTGTTCCCGCCTGGCAATGTCAGGCCGTCGATACGACCGGCGCCGGCGATGTTTTTCATGGTGCTTTCACTTACGGCGTTCATTATTCATGGCATATCGATAATATTATTCTTTTTGCCAGCCTGACCGCCGCAATCTCTATTGAGAAAAAAGGTGTTCGTGAATCCATGCCGGATCTTGCCGTTGTTCATAACGCATTAAATAGCTACGAAAGAAACTTAACGCAGTATTTTGATGAATAATTAATTCCGAGGTGATTATGTTAGTTTCTATGAAGGACATGCTTCAGCATGCCCTACGGGACGGTTATGCCGTAGGGCAGTTCAATATTAATAATCTGGAATGGGTTGGCGCCGTATTAAGCACCGGGCAACAGCTCCGCTCCCCCATTATTTTGGGCGTTTCCGGCGGCACGGTAAAACATATGCTGGGCCTGAAATGCATTCACGACATCGTGGTGAATGCGATGGACTATCTACAGATTGATATTCCGGTCGCCTTGCATCTCGATCACGGGACCACGCGCGAGGCCTGTGAAGCGGCCATTGAAGCTGGCTTTAGCTCAATTATGTTTGATGGCTCCCATTTGCCGTTTGCGGAAAACCTGGCGATCACCCGCCATCTGGTCGACCTGGCGCACAGCAGAGGCATCTCCGTCGAAGCCGAGCTGGGAACCATTGCCGGCAGTGAAGATGGCATCGTGAATTCTGAGGTTATCTATGCCGATCCGCAGGAGTGTTTTACCCTGGTCAGCGAAACGCAGGTAGACTGCCTCGCCGCCGCGCTCGGTTCTACGCACGGGCTTTATAAAGGGAAGGCTAAACTCGGCTTTGCCGAAATGAAAGCCATATCAGAGCTGGTCAAGGTGCCGCTGGTACTTCACGGCGGGACCGGCATTGCTGACGACGATATACGCAAAGCGATTGCCTGCGGTACGGCAAAAATTAACGTCAACACCGAGAATATGTACGCCTGGTGTGAAGCCGTGAAAGCGCTGTTTGCCGCCGATAACGGCCACGATATTAACGATCCGCGCAAAGTTATCCAGCAAGGCTTGCTGCCCGTACGCGAGATGGTTGCCCGCCGGATCCAGCTATTTGGCTCTCAGAACCGAGGCTAAGTCCGGCATTATCATTGATGCTCAAGCAGATGGTTGCGCTACGCGCTCCCCCGGCGATCTGGCCTGAGGAGCGCGTAAACCTGGAAGAGGCTAAAACGCGAAGCAGGAACAGCCCATCACGCCCCAGAACGCCTGTTCGTCCGACACCGGCACCGACGACTTACGGGCAATATCATGCTGATGACCGTGTACCCCGCAGCTGCCGCAGCACTGGTGCATCTGTACTATCGCCCCGATTTTCGCCGCCGCAGGCGGAGCGGAACGATAGTGGCCCGGCACCTTAACCACCGGAGACCACTCCGGCAGAACAGGAATCGGCGGCGGCGCCAGCGGCGAGAAATGCCCTGCGGCATAAACCACTTTGCCATCGACCACCGTCAGCACCGACTCAATGCCTTTGATCTCCTCTTCCGGCACGCTGAAATAGTCTTTGGACAGCACCACCAGATCGGCCAGCTGATCTTTCTCAATACGCCCTTTTTTGCCCTGTTCACTGGAGAACCAGGCGCTGCCCGCGGTCCACAGTTCCAGCGCCACCTCGCGCGGCAGACGGTTACTCTCGTCATACATCGCCATGCCGCCCACGGTACGCCCGGAGACCAGCCAGTAGAGCGCGGTCCACGGGTTGTAGCTTGCGACACGCGTCGCATCGGTCCCCAGCCCCACCGGCACGTCCAGCTCCAGCATTTTCGCCACCGGCGGCGTATGCTTGACCGCATCTTTGCCATAGCGATCGACAAAATATTCGCCCTGAAAAGCCATTCGGTGCTGCACCGCGATACCGCCGCCGAGCGCCTTCACGCGTTCAATATTCCGCTCGGTAATGGTCTCCGCATGGTCAAAGAACCAGTGCAGGCCGTTAAACGGAATATCGCGATTCACCTTCTCAAAAACATCCAGCATCCGGCTGATGGATTCATCATAGGTCGCATGCAGGCGGAACGGCCAGCGGTGCTCCACCAGATGGCGTACTACCCGCTCCAGCTCATCTTCCATCCCTTGCGGCAGATCCGGACGCGGCTGCAGGAAATCTTCAAAATCCGCCGCCGAGAAGACCAGCATTTCGCCGGCGCCGTTGGCACGGAAAAAGTCGGTCCCCTGCCCCGGTTTCAGCATATCGGTCCAGCGTTCGAAATCATCCAGCTCCTGTTTTGGCCGCTGGGTAAACAGGTTATAGGCAATACGCACGGTCATCTGCTCTTGCGCATGCAGCTGTTCAATAATTTCATAATCTTCCGGATAGTTCTGGAAACCGCCCCCGGCATCGATCGCGCTGGTGAGGCCAAGCCGGTTCAGCTCACGCATAAACTGACGCGTCGAATTGACCTGCAGCTCCAGCGGCAGCTTCGGCCCTTTCGCCAGGGTCGCATAGAGAATCATCGCGTTAGGTTTGGCGATCAGCATCCCGGTGGGGTTACCGTGGCTGTCGCGCACGATTTCACCGCCGGCCGGATCCGGCGTCTCTTTGATGTAACCCACGGCCTTCAGCGCCGCACGGTTCAGCAGCGCGCGATCGTAGAGATGGAGGACAAATACCGGCGTATCCGGCGCCGCCTCGTTCAACTCCTCGAGGGTGGGCATACGCCGTTCGGCGAACTGAAATTCACTCCAGCCGCCGACAACGCGCACCCACTGCGGAGACGGCGTGCGATCGGCCTGATCTTTCAGCATGCGCAGCGCGTCGGCCAGCGACGGAACCCCCTCCCAGCGCAACTCGAGATTATAATTCAGCCCGCCGCGGATCAGGTGCAGGTGGGAATCGTTCAGACCGGGGATCACCGTATGACCTTGTAGATCAACTATCTGTGTCCCTTGCGCAGCAAAACTCATGATCCGATCGCTGCTACCGGTGGCGAGGATCTTGCCGTTGGCGATGGCGATCGCCTCGGTCAACGGATTAGTGCGGTCGAGTGTATGAATTCGGCCGTTGGTAAGGATCAGTGTGGCAGTTTGCGACATAACGCTCTCCTTCAGGAGGCTGACTCAGTTTTTCTTTAACCAGCCAGCAAACAGACGGGTCACGATGGGCATCCAGAACCAGACCACCAGCGCGACCACACAGGCATCATTTATCAAATGCAGCAGCAGGCTTCCCCGCAATGAGGGAAGGAACATCCCGGTCAGCCACGGCACCAGGTTAGTGCTGGGAAAGATCACCAGCAGCGTAATCAGAAACTGCTTCCAGCGCAGCGGCTGGCGTACGTTCGCCGCCGGTGGAGTGAACCAGAAGGCCGGCTCGGTCCGCACTTCCGTGCGATCGCCTTCATTGAGCAGCGGCGCAATTTCCGCGACCAGTTCGCGACGCGTTTCTGACTGCGTCCAGGCATAGAGGTGTTCAATGGTGTCAAAACGAATAATGACGCTCCATAAATTCTGCCCGGCGGTCGGGCGAATCACGTTAGCGCCCAGATGGCCGGGAAACTCTGCCGCGACAGGCATAATTTTACCTAACCATTGCTCATAGCGTTCCCCGTGTTCAGGGTCGAGCGTATGGCTTATTACCAGGGTCACCGATTTCTGTTGCGTCATGACCGGGCTCCTTGCTGCGGAGAAGGGCGGGATTTCCCCCCTTCTCCATCAATGACAATACACAAAATCATTCATGCTGCGTCGAAGCGGCAAGCTTGTACGCCCCCGGTCACTGACATGAGCCAGCGACCGGGGCGGGCAAACGAAGGCCACACAGAGACAGCCTGAAGGACGAAGTGTATTCAGGCTTTACGTTCCGGCGCGCCGTGTACCATGGTATAGGCATAATCCACGCCCATCCCGTAAGCGCCACTGTGTTCGCGAACCAGATCCATGACCGCGTCATACGTCTCTTTGCGTGACCAGTCGCGCTGGTATTCCAGCAATACCTGCTGCCAGGTAACCGGAACAGCGCCGGCCTGCACCATGCGATCAATTGACCGTTCATGGGCGTCAACGGAGGTGCCGCCGGAGGTGTCGGTAACCACGTAGACTTCAAACCCCTCTTCCAAAGCCATCAGCGCCGGGAAGGTCAGGCACACTTCGGTCCACAGCGCAGAAATAATCAATTTTTTGCGTCCGGTGGCTTTGACCGCCTTAACAAAAGCGGCATCTTCCCAGGAGTTCATCGACGTACGTTCAATCGGTTTAACCTGCGGATGGACCGCCAGTAATTCTGGCCAGATATAGCCGCTAAAACTTTTGGTCTCAACGGAAGTATAAATAACCGGAACATTAAAAATCTTGCCGGCTTTCGCCAGGGCAACGGTGTTGTTTTTCAGCGTCTGACGGTCAATATTGGCAACGCCAAACGACATCTGCGGCTGATGGTCAATAAAGATTAGGGCAGAGTTGGTTGGATCGATCAGTTCCCGAATAGACATGACATACCTTCTTAATCAATAAGTTAAAGAGATATAAAACAAGTTACTGTGGGTCTGAATCGTGAAGGATAAAGCATGCTGAGTATAGTCAGTTATTTCTAACGAGTTATTAAAGAAATTCTCCGTGCTATTGCTAAATGTATAAGCTACGGGCGATAAATTTCAGACGTATGAAGGCGGAAAGAGAGGAAGATAATGGGGTAAAAATATAAAAACCTGGCTGTCTGGTTAGCAATGCTTATCAAAAATTTACGCGAAAGGGTTCTAAATTATTCACTGGCATTGACCATCCGGCTTCGGTAAAACTGAGTCACCCTTGTTAACCGGTAAGTAATGGATGCGCTTAAACCTTGATGTTCTGCTGATTCTGGACGCGTTAGATACCCACGGGTCTTTCGCCACCGCCGCAGAGTCGTTGTATAAGACCCCTGCCGCCTTGAGCTATATGATCCAGAAGCTGGAAAGCGATCTGGATATCACTCTGCTGGATCGCAGCGGTCATCGGGCGAAATTTACCGATACCGGCCGAATGGTGCTGGAAAAGGGTCGTTTGCTGCTCAACGCCGCAAAAGATCTGGAAAAACAGGCCGTCCAGCTGGAAGCCGGCTGGGAGCGGGATCTGGATATCGCGCTCGATGCCTCTTTCCCTTTTGAACGTCTGCTGCCGCTGATCGACGCTTTTTACGCGCAAAACCCGCAAACCCGGCTCAACTTTACCCACCATACGCTGGCCGGCTCCTGGGAAGAGCTGACCCGCAACGGCGCAGATATTATTCTCGGCGCCATCAACGAACCGCCCACCTCCGCCGAATGGTCGTGGAAAATGGTCGGCGCGCTGGATAATGTCTTCGTTGTCGCCCCCGCTCACCCGCTCGCCGAAGCGACGCAGCCGCTCAACAACAAGCAGCTGAGCCTGCATCGCGCGGTGGTGATTAGCGACAGCGCCCGCTATTGCCATCCGCTCAACAGCAACCTCCTCGCTGAACAGCCGCAAATTCGCGTCGACGATTTTGCCAGCAAGGTGGCGCTGCTGCGCGCCGGGCTGGGCTGCGGTTTTTTACCTCGCCATATCGCACAGCCGTGGCTGGAGAACGGGGAGCTGATAGAAAAGCCGGTTCTCTCCTGCCGCGAGAAAGATCTCACCTATATCGCCTGGCGCAGCGATAACGACGGCCTCGCCCAGCGCTGGTGGCGGGAGGCGATTCTCCGCGACCCGTTCCTGAACCAGCTCTACTCCTGACGGCTGAACCAGACGCTGGCGGAAATAGCGGGCAGGCTCAGCACGCCATCATGCAACGTACCGGCGCCCTCTTGCACCTGCCATGCGCCAACGTCCAGCAGCGGCGAATCCTCGACAACCACTTCGCAGGCTTCGCCGCGGTTGATGGCCACCAGCACGCGCAGCTGCTTATACACACGAGCAAATACCACCACGTTCTCTTCGGCATAAATGACCTGGCAGCCGCCGTATCGCAGTGCCTTATTGGCTTTGCGCAGCTTCGCCATCCGCTTATACAGCCCCAGCAGCACGGTATCCTGCAGGGCGGGATCCCACGGGAAGGGTTTACGACAGAAGGGATCGTTGTTGCCATCGACGCCCACTTCATCGCCGTAGTAGATGCAGGGTACGCCCGGCCAGCAAAACAGCCACACGACCGCCAGCGGCAGGCGTGCGACATCTCTGCCCAGCAGCGACTTAAATCGCGCGGTATCGTGACTGTCCAGCTGGTTAAACATCCGCAGCTGCTGCTGATGCGACAGCCCGGCGCGATAGTTATCCATCCAGGCGACGCAGGTCTGCGCGTCAATCTTCTGCGGATCGTAAGAGATATCGGTATTGGCGAGGAATCCCCACAGCGGGAAGGTAAAACCGCGGTAGTTCATGGCGGCATCTTCAGCGTCCGCCTGGAGCCACTGGCGGGCGTCACCAAAATGCTCGCCGAAGACAAAGGATTCGGGCTGCGTCTGCTTCGCCGCCGCGGTAATACCGGCAATATGGCGCAGGTTGTTGTGCGCCCCGCCGCCTTCACCCAGCATATGCACCACGTCCAGCCGCCAGCCGTCCATGCTCCACGGCGCTTTCAGCCAGTGGCGGACAATACTGTCTTCTCCGGCGTAGATTTCATTCACCAGGCTTGCGGACTGATAATCCAGCTTAGGCAGGCTGGCGTAGCCCAGCCAGCTATGCGCTTCCCCTTCGGGAGAGATGGTAAACCAGTCGCGCCACGGCGAATCGGCATGGTGACACGCCCCGCTGCTGCCGCGCTGGTGGCGGTCGAACCAGGCGTGCGAATCGCCGGTATGGTTAAACACACCGTCAAGAATCAGGCGCATCCCTTCGCGCTGCGTGTTGTGGCGCAGACGCAGCAGCGCGCCGTCGCCGCCGAATTGCGGATCGACGCGGCGATAATCTTCGGTATCGTATTTATGCACGCTGGGGGCGACAAATACCGGGTTCAGATAGAGCGCAGTCACGCCAAGCTGCTTGAGATACGGCAGTTTCTCGCTGATGCCGTCAAGATCGCCGCCATAGAAGGTGGAACCGCCCGCTTCGCCGGTTAACGGCTCATCCCACGATTTCCGGACAATGTCGCGCCCGGCGGCGTGATGATGATAGACCCGATCCTGTTCCGCTTCTCGCGTCTCGCTGCGCGCAAAACGGTCAGGGAAAATTTGATAAAAGACCTGATCGGCCACCCACTGCGGGCCGCTATCCGGCAGATCGACGGCGAACTGCTCCAGCCTCGCCGGCGGAAAACGGTTAAAGCCCTGCGGCGTGAACCAGCGCTGACGATCCGCCCACAGTAGCTTAAAACTGTAGCGCCGACGCGGCTGGCCGCTGGCAAGATTGATTTCGCCCCGCCACGCAACAACGCCCGGATGCGGTTCCTGGCGCAGTCGGTGCATTGGCAGCGAGAGCTCTTCATTATCTTCTTCCGCACGCAACGTCACCCGCTGCGGCAGATCGTCGCCGCTGAGCCATAAAGTGATAAAGAGTCGTTCCTGCTGCTCCTTGATAAACGGAGCCACAGGCAGGTGCCATGCCTTCAACATCGTCATTCCTCTCTCTTTAGAATGGGCACACCTTGCCACAGCCCACAGGCGGATGACTCATCATCACAGGAATTATTGGGGGAGGATAATGGGGGTGGAGAGCGCGCCTGCCAAACCGGGCAGGCGCGGGGGAAGCGTTACTGTGCCTGCGCCAGCTGGCGGTCGCGGCGAGTTTTCCACTGCCAGCCAGCCAGCAGCAGCACAATCCAGGCGAAACCGACGTACAGCGAGATACGGGTGTCCGGATGGTAGCCAATCAGCGCAATAATAAAGACGAGGAACACCAGACCCACGGCAGTCGTGGCGACGCCACCCGGTACCTTAAACTTCAGCGCTTTCGCCTCTTCCGGCGACAGGCGACGGCGGAAGGCAATCTGCGACAGCAGGATCATGATCCACACCCAGACGGTGGCGAAGGTGGCCAGTGACGCAATCACCAGGAAGACGTTTTCCGGCATGATGTAGTTAAGATAGACCGCAAACAGCAGCGCAACGGTCATCACCATCACCGTCACCCACGGGATCCCGCGACGCGAAGTCCTGGCGAAAATCTTCGGCGCGCTGCCCTGCTCGGCCATGCCGTGCAGCATACGTCCGACGCCGAAGACGTCGCTGTTAATCGCCGACAGCGAGGCGGTCAGCACCACAAAGTTAAGGATGCTGGCGGCAAACGCAATGCCCATATGCTGGAAGGTCAGAACGAACGGGCTGCCGTCAGTGCCCACCTGATTCCACGGATAAATGGACATAATCACGAACAGCGTGCCGACATAGAACACCAGAATGCGCATCGGGACCGAGTTAATCGCGCGCGGAATGGATTTCTCCGGGTCTTTCGCTTCACCGGCGGTGATGCCGATGATCTCTATCCCGCCGTAGGCGAACATTACCATCTGCAGCGACATCACCATTCCCAGCCAGCCGTTGCTGAAGAAGCCGCCGTTGCTCCACAGATTATGGATGCCGGTAGGCTGTCCGCCGTTGCCGATCCCCCAGATAATGATGCCGAAACCGGCAAGAATCATGATGATGATGGTGGCAACTTTAAAGAACGAGAACCAGAACTCCAGCTCGCCGAAGACCTTAACGCTCATCAGGTTGACGGCGCAGATAATCAGCACCACGCTGAGCACCCATATCCAGTGCGGTACCGTCGGAAACCAGACGCCCATATAAATCCCGAAAGCCGTCACGTCGGCAATCGCGACAATCAGAATTTCAAAGCAGTAGGTCCAGCCGGTGATATAGCCCGCCAGCGGGCCGAGATAATCCTGCGCATAGCGGGAAAATGAGCTGGCGGCAGGGTTATGTACCGACATTTCTCCCAGCGCACGCATAATGATGTACGCGGCCGCGCCGCCGATAATATAGGCCAGCAGGACGCTCGGGCCCGCCATTTTAATGGCGTCAGCTGAACCATAGAACAGGCCGGTACCAATTGCGGATCCCAGCGCCATAAAGCGGATATGCCGGGTACTTAGCCCGCGCTTAAGTTTGTTACTACTTTCCATCGTATTCCATGCCGTTTTTCTCTTCAGACCTTCGCCGGAGCAGGCCGCAAAAGAGGATTACCTGAAAAACAAAAAACCACGGGACCCAAAGTCCCGTGGCTTAACACTGATTAAAACCGTCGGTTAATGCGCGCTGGAGGTCACCTGACGTCCTGCCGCACGGTCCCAGATCACCGCCAGAACCACCATCACGGCGGTAGGCATCAGCCAGGCAAGACCCTGCTCAGCCAGCGGCAGACGCGAGGTCCAGGCCGGTAACATCTCCGCGAACGCCGACGATTTAATGCCGTCAATGATACCAAACATCAGGCTGATAAACATGGCCGGCGCAATGACGCGGGACGAATTATGCCACCAGTTGCGGGTAAAGCTTAAGACCACCAGGGCGATACATGGCGGATAGATAGCCGTCAGCACCGGAATCGAAATCTGAATCAGATGGCTCAGCCCCAGGTTGGAGACCGCCATCGAGAAAATGCCGAGGATAAATACCAGCGCGCGATAGGATAATGGCAGGTACTGCGCGAAGAACTCCGCACAGGCGCAGGTCAAGCCCACCGCGGTCACCAGACAAGCGATGAAAATCAGCGCCGCCAGCATAAAGCTCCCCGCGCCACCGAAGGTGTGCTGGACATAGGCATGCAGAATCGCCGCGCCGTTAGCGGATTGATCCACCAGTGTCGCGCTATCAGACCCGAGGCGGAACAGCGCCAGATACAGCAGCGTCAGCCCCACGCCGGCCATCAGTCCGGCCCAGACGGTGTAGCGAGTCAGCAGGCGCGCTTCCGTTACGCCGCGAGAGCGCGCGGCGTTAACAATGACGATACCGAACACCATGGCACCCAGCGTATCCATGGTCAGATAGCCGTTAACGAAACCGTTCGAGAACGGCGCGGTGCGGTAAGCTTCCAGCGCATTGCTGATCGAGCCAGCCGGCCAGATAATTGCCGCAACGGACAAAATGATCAGCGCAATAATTTTCAGCGGTGCAAGGAAATTCCCCACCGTATCCAGCAGTTTGCCCGGATAGAGCGAGACCAGGATCACCAGCGCAAAATAGATCACGCTGTAAATCATCAGCGGCATCGCGCCGTCGCCGGTCAGCGGGGCAATCCCGACTTCAAAAGAGACCGTTGCGGTACGCGGCGTCGCAAACAGCGGGCCAACGGCCAGGTAACAGACCACCGCCAGCAGGATGCCGGCCACTTTGCCAATCGGCGTACTCAGGCTTTCCACGCCGCCGCCGACTTTCGCCAGCGCCACAACCGTCAGCACCGGTAAACCCACGGCGGTAATCAGAAAGCCAATAGCGGCGGTCCAGACGTGTTCACCGGCCTGTAAACCCACCATCGGAGGGAAGATAATGTTGCCTGCGCCAACGAACAACGCGAAGGTCATAAAGCCCAACGCGATAATGTCGCGAGATTTTAACTGATGGGTCATAAATTCATTACTGCCTGTGGATGTGGTGTTGTTAACAAACGGAAAATACCGTGTCTTCCCCTGAGGGAGGATACAGCGGTGGTTGCCGGAAAAATCAGCGGGATATGCTCCCGAACACGCGTGGGAAAGAATTGTTTTTTGAATTACCACGCAAAAACAGTCTGTCTGCGACTGCATGGGGGGCAATTTAAACGCTTATAACGTTTTAATGCAAGGCGGGATCGCAAAAGCAGATGATTATGCTAAGTCTATTTTTATGAGCGGGATTATTGACCATATCTAAGGAAAACCTCCGGCTAATCATGCGAACAAAAAAGCAGCAGGCGTTCATTAATTACGCGGCTAAAAAGTGACTGCAAACGAAAATGACCAGCCGAAGCTGGTCATTGGCAAGTCATGTTGACAAGGGCGCGTTCAGGCGCTTTTTTTGGCAATTAAACGTTCCGGGAGTAAGAAACTAAAACGCGTCCCTTTACCTACCGTACTCTCAATTTCCAGGCGACTGTCGTGATGATTTACCGCATGTTTGACAATCGCCAGCCCAAGACCGCTGCCGCCGGTTTGCCGCGAACGCGCCTTATCCACGCGATAGAAGCGCTCGGTCAGACGCGGAATGTGCTCGGGCGCAATCCCCGGACCGTTATCCTCGACGCTGAACAACGCGCCATGCGGCGCCCGTTGCCAGCTGACGGTAATCTCCGTCCCCGCTGGCGTATGGTTAATCGCGTTATACACCAGATTGGACATCGCGCTTCGCAGCTGCTCTTCGTTGCCCAGCACCAGCAGCGTCTCATCGACGTGGAAGTGGAGCGTCTGCTTCTGCTGGCTGAGCGTCTGGGCTTCTCGCTCCACCACCCGCAGCATCATCGGCACGTCGATTTTGTCATTCATGGCCAGCGTCGGCGCCGCTTCAATCCGCGACAGCGTCAGCAGCTGCTTGACTAACCCCTCCATGCGCTGGGTTTGCTCGCGCATCGTGTGCAGCGCTTTTTCGCGCGTCATCCCTTCCAGCACCTGCTCCTGCATCATCTCCAGATAGCCCTGCAGTACCGTTAACGGCGTGCGAAGCTCATGGCTGACGTTGGCAAAAAAGTTGCGCCGCGCGCCTTCCAGCTGGTGCATCTGCGTCACATCGCGCGCCACCATCAGCCACTGTTTGTCGCTGTAGGGCATGACGCGGATCTCCAGATGACGAGCAGTATTGAGGACCAGATTGAGCGGCTTTGAGAAATCCCTGTTTTTGAGGTAGTGAGCAAATTCAGGGTAGCGCAGGAGGTTAAGAATATTTTGTCCACTGTCGTCCGGCCAGCGCAGATTGAGGATCTGCTGAGCCAGACCATTACACCAGAAGATGGCCCCCTCCTCCGTCGTCAGCACCACCGCATCGGGCAACGACTCCGCCCCGCTACGAAAGCGTTTGATCAGACTGCCCAGTTCGCGTCGGCGCTTTTTATTGCGCATCTGCATCTGGTGAAGGCCGTAGAGCAGCGGTTCCCAGCTGCCGCTTCCCGGCGGTGGCGTCATGCTACGGTCGACCCATAGCCACCATGAAAGACGTAATAAATTCCAGAAATGCCAGATGAGAAGTCCGGTTACTGCCGCCAGCAAAAACCACGGCAGATAACCCACCACCGCCCCAAGAATCAGGGCCGGGATACAACATAAGAAAAGCTCAAGCGCCAGCCTTTTCCATGACAGCCGTTCCAGCACGGTTCACACTCCTGTCGAGATTCAGAAACGGGCGGAGAAACGATATCCCGTGCCGCGGACCGTTTGTACCATCCGGTCATGGCCGCTATGTTCCAGCGCTTTACGCAGACGGCGAATATGCACATCCACCGTTCTGTCTTCTACATACACGTTCGTCCCCCAGACGTGATTCAGCAGCTGTTCGCGGCTGTAGACGCGTTCCGGGTGAGTCATAAAGAAGTGTAGCAATTTAAACTCCGTCGGCCCCATGTCCAGCGGACTTTCTCCGGTCATCACCCGATGGGAGGAAGGGTCAAGGCTAAGCCCTTGCATTTCAATCACTTCTTCCACAGCCATCGGCGAAATACGGCGCATCACCGCTTTGATTCGCGCCACCAGCTCTTTCGGTGAAAAAGGCTTAGTGATGTAATCATCGGCGCCGGTTTCCAGACCACGTACACGATCCTCTTCTTCACCGCGGGCGGTGAGCATGACGACCGGGATATCGCGGGTCATCGCCTCACGCTTGAGCAGCTTGATAAACTGGAGACCCGATCCGCCCGGCAGCATCCAGTCGAGGAGAATCAAATCAGGCCAGGGTTCATTGAGTTGATTCACCGCACTGTCATAATCTTCCGCCTCGACGGGCTGAAAGCCGTTTTGCTCAAGAACAAAGCAGACCATTTCGCGGATCGGAGCTTCATCTTCAACGACCAGAATTCTTCTCGCCATTATTTACCCTGTATTTTTTAGCCATCAGTATAGAGTGCGGCGCCATTATGCGTCAGTTTTGTGACAGATTTATGAAGAAAATGACCGTCATATGATAGCGGATTTTGAATAATGACAAGGAGTAACAATCGATCCTGCAGGCGTTAAAGGGGCAACCTGCCGGATGACAGGTATATAATGCGCCCATGCTTTTTCGCCAGGGAATACTTATGCGCATCATCCACACCTCTGACTGGCACCTTGGCCAGAATTTTTACAGCAAGAGCCGCGCCGCCGAACACTCGGCCTTTCTCAACTGGCTGCTGACCAGCGCGCAGGCGCACGAGGTCGATGCCATTATTGTCGCCGGCGACATCTTTGATACCGGCTCGCCGCCAAGCTACGCTCGCGAGCTGTATAACCGCTTTGTGGTTCAGCTTCAGCAGACCGGCTGCCAGCTGGTGGTACTGGCGGGCAACCACGATTCGGTGGCGACGCTGAATGAATCCCGCGATATTCTGGCCTTTCTGAAAACCACGGTGGTGGCCAGCGCCGGCCATGCCCCCTTTATTCTGCCGCAGCGCGACGGCACCCCCGGCGCCATATTTTGCCCGGTCCCCTTCCTGCGCCCGCGCGAGCTGGTCACCAGCCAGGCCGGACACTCCAGCGGCGAAAAACAGCAGCTGCTGTTGAACGCCATCAGCGACTATTATCAGCAGCAGTACGAAGCGGCCTGCGCCCTGCGCGACGATCGTCCGCTGCCGATCGTCGCCAGCGGCCACCTGACCACCGTCGGCGCCAGCAAAAGCGATGCGGTGCGCGAGATCTACATCGGCACGCTGGAGGCATTTCCCGCCAGCCATTTTCCCCCCGTTGATTATATTGCCCTCGGCCATATTCACCGGGCGCAAAAGATTGGCGGCAGCGAACATATTCGCTACAGCGGCTCCCCCATCGCCCTCAGCTTTGATGAGACAGGAAAAAGCAAAAGCGTCAATCTGGTGACCTTCACCGACGGGCAGCTGACGGAGGTGCTTCCTCTGACGGTGCCGGTGACGCAGCCGCTGGCGGTGCTGAAAGGCGATTTCTCCAGCATCAGCGAACATCTCACCCAGTGGCGGGACGCCCCTCAGGAGCCGGTCGTCTGGCTGGATATTGAAATTACCAGTGACGAATATCTCCATGATATTCAGCGCAAAATTCAGGCTCAGACCGAAGATCTGCCGGTGGAAGTGCTGCTGGTTCGCCGCAGCCGCGCCCAACGTGAACGCATCCTGGCGGGCGAGCGGCGGGAGACGCTGAGCGAACTGCAGGTCGAGGAGGTGTTTGAACGCCGCCTGGCGCAGGAAACGCTGGAAGAGGCGCAGCAGCTGCGCCTGACGCAGCTGTTCAACGAAACGCTGCATAGTCTGAATGGTGAGGAGCACCTGTGAAAATTCTGAGTTTGCGCCTGAAAAATATCAACTCGTTAAAAGGCGAATGGAAAATCGACTTCACCGCAGAACCGTTCGCCAGCAACGGGCTGTTTGCCATCACCGGCCCCACCGGCGCCGGGAAAACCACTCTGCTGGACGCTATCTGCCTCGCGCTGTATCACGAAACGCCGCGTCTGAGCAGCGTCTCGCAATCGCAAAACGATCTGATGACCCGCGATACCGCCGAATGTCTGGCGGAAGTGGAATTTGAGGTCAAAGGGACCGCCTATCGCGCCTTCTGGAGCCAGAACCGCGCCCGCAATCAGCCGGAGGGCAACCTGCAGGCCCCGCGCGTTGAACTGGCGCGCTGCGACGATGGGCAGATCCTCGCCGATAAAGTCAAAGATAAACTCGAACTTACCGCTTCGCTCACCGGACTGGATTACGGTCGCTTTACCCGCTCAATGCTGCTTTCGCAAGGCCAGTTCGCCGCGTTCCTCAATGCCAAACCGAAAGAACGCGCTGAGCTGCTGGAAGAGCTGACCGGCACCGAAATCTACGGTCAAATTTCAGCACAGGTGTTTGAAAAGCATAAACTTGCCCGCAATGAACTGGAGAAACTTCAGGCCCAGGCGTCCGGCGTTCTGCTGCTGAGCGATGAGCAACAGCAGGCGTTACAGCAAAGTTTGCAAGCACTTACTGATGAAGAGCGTCTACAGCTCGCTGAGCAAACCCGCCTGCAGGCGACGCAGCAGTGGCTGCTGCGCCAGCAGGAGCTCAGCGCGGAAGCCTCGCAGTCGCAGATCCGGCTACAGGAGGCGCAGCAGGCGCTGGAGCAGGCCCAGCCGCAGCTCGCGGCGCTGCTCAACGCGCAGCCGGCAGAGCAGCTGCGTCCGCTGTGGACCCGGCAGCAGGAGCAAAGCGCCGAGCTGGCGCAAACCCACCGCCAGGTGGAGGAAGTGAATACTCGCTTACAGGACAGGCTGCGGCTGCGCGCCGGGATTCGCCTTGCCGCCAGCCGGCAGATGACGCGCTTACAGGATGCCCATCACGCCCTCAACCTGTGGCTTAAAGAACACGATAGCTATCGCCAGTGGGGAAACTCGCTGGCGGGCTGGCGGGCCGTCTTCCAGCAGCAGGCGCGCGATGCCCAACAGCAGAACGCCGTGCAGCAGAGCCTGGCGGAAACCACTCGCAAGCTTTCGGAGCTGCCGCCTGCGGCGCTGACGCTGGATGCCGACCAGGTTACCGCCAGCCTGGCGCAGCACGCCGCCGCTCGCCCGCTGCGCCAGCAGCTTTCGACGCTGCACAGTCGCCTGTTGCCGCTTCGTCAGCGTCAGCAGCAGTTGCAAACCGCGGAGCAGGCCCGCCGCGAGGAGCAGGAAAAGCTGGAAACAACCCTGGCCCAGCGCCGGCTGGCATACAAAGAAAAACATCAGCAATTCAGCGATGTGAAGGCTATTTGTGAGCTGGAAGCGCGCATTGTCGGGCTGGAGGAAGAGCGCGCTCGCCTGCAGCCCGGGAGCCCTTGTCCACTGTGCGGTTCCAGCGAACACCCGGCGGTCGCGCAATACCGGGCGCTGGAACCCGGCGTGAATCAGGCCCGCCGGGATAGTCTGGAGCGTGAAGTCAAACAGCTGACGGAAGAAGGCGCCCAGCTACGCGGTCAGCTTGAGGCACTGCTTAAACAACAGGTTAAAGAGAAAGAAGAGCTGGACTCACTCCTCCAGCAGGAGCAAGCGCTCACCTCGCAATGGCAGACAACCATCAGCGGACTCCATTGCGAACTGCAGCCGCAGGATGATATTCCCGGCTGGCTGGCGGCCCAGCAGGAGAGCGAACAGCAGCTGTATCAGCACCAGCAGCGACTGGCCTGGCAGGCCCAGCAGCAGGCGGGCGAGCAACAGCTCAGGCAGCTCCAGCAGGAGCAGGAACAACGGCGCGCGCAGCTGGAGGCGGAACTCTCGCCCTTCGCGCTCAGCGTTCCGCAGGCCGATCGGACGGCGGAGTGGCTGGCGCAGCGGGAAGCAGAGAGCCGCCTGTGGCAGGAAAAACAGAACCAATTTGTTGCGCTTCAGGAGCAGCTTCAACAGCTGACGCCGCTGCTGGATACGCTTCCGCAGACAGAGCCGGAGTCCCTTCCGCCAGCGGACGAGATAGCCGATCCGGCGCCGCTGACGGGCTGGCGTCAGGTGCACGACGACTGTCTGGCATTGCAAAGCCAGTGGCGGACGCTGAGCCAGCAGGAGAGCCAGCAGCAGGAAGCGCTGCGGGAGACGCAAACCCGGTTCGCTGCCGCACTCTCCAGCAGCCCGTTTGCCGACCAGCAGGCCTTTCTCGCTGCCATGCTCGACGAAGAGACGCGCCAGCGGCTGGAGCGGCTTAAACAGACGCTGGAAAATGCGGTACAGCAAAATAACGCCCTGGCGCTGCGCGCCCGCGATGCGCTTGCCCGGCATCAGCAGCAACCGCCGGCAGACGTCGACCTCACCCAACCGCTGGAGCAGGTCCAGGCCCGTCTGCTCCAGCTGGCGCCGCAGCTGCGGGAAAACAGCGCCCGCCAGGGAGAGATCCGCCAACAGCTGAAACAGAACGCCGGGAACCAGCAACGCCAGCAGACATTGCATCAGGAGATCGCGCTGGCCGGGCAGCAGCTCGAGGACTGGGCATGGCTTAATGCGCTGATCGGTTCTAAAGAGGGCGATAAGTTCCGTAAATTCGCCCAGGGGCTAACGCTGGATAACCTGGTCTGGCTGGCGAACCATCAGCTCAATCGCCTGCACGGGCGCTACCAGCTTCAGCGCAAGGCCAGCGAAGCACTGGAGCTGGAAGTGGTTGATACCTGGCAGGCGGATGCGGTACGCGATACCCGAACCCTCTCCGGCGGTGAAAGCTTCCTTGTCAGCCTGGCGCTGGCGCTGGCGCTGTCCGATCTGGTGAGCCACAAAACGCGCATCGATTCACTGTTTCTTGATGAAGGGTTCGGCACGCTCGATAGCGAAACGCTCGATACTGCGCTGGATGCGCTCGACGCCCTGAATGCCAGCGGCAAGGTGATCGGCGTGATAAGCCACGTTGAAGCAATGAAAGAGCGGATTCCGGTGCAGATCAAAGTTAAGAAAATCAACGGCCTTGGCTACAGCCGGCTGGATAAAATGTTTTCCGTCGAGTAACCCCCAGCGATTCCTCCGCTGAAGACCTTTCCCTTAGGGGAAAGGTCGCCCTTCCCCCGGCGCATTATTCCTGCCGCCACTTCACGAATTATCTTGATCACGCACGAATATGCATGTTAATTTCATTTCTCTTTCCTTAATGAGAATAAACAGGCATAGACATGACGTTTCAGGCACCAAAAAACGGAAAAATCGATTAACACCGTCATTCGTGCACAAACACGCAGGTCAACATACCCGACAGGTACGCGCCAGGTAAAAGCGCCTTTCCGGATATCCATCGGGTTTCCCGTCTTCCCGCTCATATATTAAGAAGGTCTTAGAGATGAAAAGTTGTCTTATTCTGGTTGCGGGCCCCGTCCGCAGCGGTACCAATAATCACCCGGAACTGATTGCTGCCAACCTGGACGCCATGGCACAGGTTGCGCTGAGTATTTATCGTAAAGGGCATATTCCTGTTATTGGCGAGTGGCTCGCTTTACCTATTGCCAAAGCCGCAGGTTCAAAAGAAACAGGCGATCCGATCAGCGAAGAGTTTTTATATCCCGTCGCGCATCGTTTGATTAGCCGCTGCGACGCGATTTTGCGTATACCGGGGGAGTCCCGGGGTGCCGATCTTGATGTCGAGGAAGGGAAAAAAAGGGGGCTGCCGATTTATTATCGCCTCGACGAGATCCCCGTTCTGTAATTCCCCCCGTTGCACCTGCTGAGCAGGGCAACGGGGTCACGCTGCTTTACAGCGGCCACAGCCAGGCCGCGCCGCGCACGCCGCTGGAGTCGCCGTGTACGGCTTTTCGAATCGGCGTCTCGCACTCCCCGCCGAATACCCATGGTTTTACCAGCTCAGGCACCGTCTGGTAGAGGCGTTCAACGTTGCTCATGCCGCCGCCGAGGACTATCACATCCGGATCGAGGATATTGACCACGTGGGCCAGCGACTTCGCCAGACGCATCTCGTAACGCTTCAGCGCCTGTTCGGCCAACGGATCCTGCTCGCCAACCCGCTGCATAATCGCATTGCCCGTTAGCGACTGGCCGCTCAGACGCTGGTAATCCGTGGCAAAACCGGTACCGGAGATAAAGGTTTCGATACATCCCTGCTTACCGCAATAGCACGGCACTTCGGCGCGATAGCGCAGTTCATCCTCATCCATCCACGGTAGCGGGTTATGCCCCCACTCCCCGGCAGTACCGTTGCCGCCAATGTGGGAACGGCCATTTATCGCCACTCCCGCGCCGCATCCGGTGCCGATAATCACCGCAAACACGGTCTGCGCCCCGGCGGCGGCGCCGTCTACCGCTTCGGAAACCGCCAGGCAGTTGGCATCATTCGCCAGGCGTACTTCGCGATTTAAGCGCTGGCTCAGATCGTTATCAAACGGCTGACCGTTGAGCCAGGTAGAATTGGCATTTTTCACTACCCCGGTATAGGGTGAAATCGACCCCGGGATCCCGACGCCAACGCTGCCGCGCTGCCCGGTGGCCTGCTCCGCCATCCCGACCAGCGTCGCGATATTCTCTATCGTTTGCCGGTAATCCTCTCGTGGAGTCGGCAAACGGTGGCGAAATAACTGCTCTCCCTGGTCACTCAGAGCAATGACTTCTGTTTTTGTGCCGCCCAGATCAATACCAATACGCACTGTAAGCTCCTCTCCCCGATTAACAATGCAAGCATAGCGACAATTCGCTATCATGCCCGCTGGATTTAACGACAACGCCGTGGAAATTATCATGCTGTGGTTCAAAAATTTAATGGTTTACCGTCTCAGCCGCGAGATTTCATTGCGTGCCGAGGAGATGGAAAAACAGCTGGCCGGGCTGACATTTACCCCTTGTGGTAGCCAGGATATGGCGAAGACCGGCTGGGTATCGCCGATGGGTTCGCACAGCGATGCGCTGACGCATACCGCAAATGGCCAGATCGTGATCTGCGCACGCAAAGAAGAGAAGATCCTGCCGTCACCGGTGATCAAACAGGCGCTGGAGGCGAAGATCCTCAAGCTGGAAGCCGATCAGGGCCGTAAGCTGAAAAAAACCGAGAAAGATTCGCTGAAAGACGAAGTGCTGCACTCGCTGCTGCCGCGCGCCTTCAGCCGTTTCAGCCAGACAATGATGTGGATCGACACCGTCAACGGGCTGATCATGGTCGACTGCGCCAGCGCCAAGAAAGCGGAAGATACGCTGGCGCTGCTGCGTAAAACCTTAGGTTCTCTGCCGGTCGTTCCGCTGGCGCTGGAAAACCCGATCGAGCTGACGTTGACCGAATGGGTCCGCTCCGGGACCGTTGCTCAAGGTTTCCAGCTGCTGGATGAAGCCGAACTGAAAGCCATGCTTGAAGACGGCGGCGTCATTCGGGCGAAGAAACAGGATCTGGTCAGCGATGAAATCGCCGTGCATATTGAAGCCGGGAAAGTCGTCACCAAACTGGCGCTCGACTGGCAGCAGCGTATTCAGTTCCTGATGTGCGATGATGGTTCAATCAAACGTCTGAAGTTCTGCGACGAACTGCGTGACCAGAATGAAGATATTGACCGGGAAGATTTCGCTCAGCGTTTTGACGCCGACTTTATTCTGATGACCGGCGAACTGGCGGCATTGATTCAGAATCTGGTGGAAGCTCTGGGCGGAGAAGCACAGCGCTAATCAGCGCCGGGTGCGCCCGACAAAGCGGGCAACATGCCTTCCTGCCGCAGCAGGAAGGCGATGAATCACAGATAGCGGCACAGATAAGAGGTTGGCTCAGCCACCTGCAGATGAAACTCGCTGTTGCCTGGGACATTGAACACTTCACCGGCGGCATACACTTTCCACTCGGTTTCCCCCGGCAGCAGAACATTCAGCGCACCGCTCACCACCGTCATCTCTTCCGGCTGCGCGGTACCAAAGGTATATTCCCCTTCTGCCATCACCCCGACGCTCGCGCGACCGGTGCTGCTGCTGGTGAAGCCAATCGATTTCACTTTTCCGTCGAAGTATTCATTGCTTTGAAGCATAAACAAGCCCTTATGATCTTTTGTTGAAGCCTCAATATAGGGGGCGCTCCTTGCCCCTGTCACGCAAAATTAATCTATCGGACCATGTTAAACTAATAGTTCTGCAGCCAACCGGGAAACCAGCACATTTGACAGCAGAACCGGCACATCCAGCGCTTTTTGCAATACGTCGCGATGATGCTGGTGGTAACCCAGGCAGTCCAGCACCAGCACATCGGCGCCCTGCTCCAGCAGCGCCCGTCCGGCGCTCAATAAATCACTATCGCTGCCGCTTATCGGGTTGGCTAACGCATAGTAAGGCGCGTTATCTAACGCAAGCCACTTTTGCCGCTGCATGGGCAGCACCTCCTCAACGGGAACGATAACCCCGACCTGATGACCGTCAACAATCGACGCCACCAGCGGCGGAATAATCCGCTGCGGCTCCAGTAAAATGGCATTGCGCGCCGTGAGGCCGCTGAGCATTTCGGAACTCAAAAACAGAATGACATCATATTCTTGCCTGTCGAGCATCGCGATAATATGCTTTAAATCACGCTCGACCTTCTGGCGCGAAACCTCGGCCGGCTGGTTGTCATTCAATAACGTCAGCAGGCATTCATCGCCGGAATCAACAGCATAATCTTCCATAACGTCTTCACGCGTCATTTTGCCTAACAGGCTAATATGAGTGATCTGCTCTTCCCTGATATGTTCGGTTAAAAGCGGCAAAACTTCAGCCACCGGTACCACGCCAACGGTTAAAATTGCCATCGTTGTACTCATATCACGTACCTTTTCACTACCACTGCTTCAGCACAGGCTTACTGCACACCACTTCGCCCCCCTGTTGACTAAAAATCAACCGTCCAGAAGCGTAGCAGCTTACCGCCGCCGTTGAATGTAAAGATTGATGTGACCTCAGGCGCGTGCCTGAAAAATCCGTACCTTAGGGAATCATCAGCAGGGCTGATGAATTAAAAATGTGATGGAGGCCCGGTATTACTCTGCGTAAAGAGAATTCCGGGCGGGCGAGATTATGATTTATCCGGGTCTTCGTAGCGCTGTTTCGCGTCCAGCGCTTCCTGCTCGGTGGGGTGTTCACTGATCAGTGAATCGGGCGTCGGGAAATCGGCACGCAGCTGATACCAGGTCTCCCCCTGACCTGCGGGCCCTTTCGCAACGGCAACGATACGCGCTTCTCTCGGATATGGAGGTTGGGTTGGCATAGCTCTTCCTTCTTCGGCGATCAGAGCTATTAAGTATAGGGGCCCCTGCGTCGTTTACCGTCAGTAAAGTCTTAACTCGCCGCGCGGCCGGCTACCCTTACTCCCTTGCGGTCTCGGCGCATTGAGCCTCTTGCGGCGCAGAGACATTCTGCAACGTCGCCAGAATTTGTCCGACGACGTCATCCGGCGTCGCGGTGGCATCGATAATATGATGCGCGGTTGCGCGATACAGCGCTTCCCGCTGCGCCAGCACTTCGCCGACTTCATCGCGTACCGGTTTGCCGGTCAGCGTCGGCCGCTGCTCGGTTTTCGGATACGCTTCAAGGCGGGCGATCAGCGCCGAAACCGGCACCTGCAGGTAAATTACCACGCCGTTTTCGCGCATGAACTGGCGGTTAACTTCAGCCAGAATAATGCCGCCGCCGGTCGCAACCACCGTTTCCGGCCGCGTGGCCGCTTTCAGCGCCTCTGATTCCAGCTCACGAAAACGCGCCCAGCCCTCCTGCTCAACAATAGTCGCGACCGTACGCTGCTCGCGCTCCTGCAGCGCATGATCGGTATCGGTGAACTGGTAATGACGCGCCCGCGCCAGCGCATGGCCGATTGTCGTTTTACCGCAGCCGCGCGGCCCGATGAGAAAGATTGGCAATGTCATTACCGAAGACCCCCTGGTTCCGCATATCGCGGGAAAATGAATACGAAGAGTAAGCAATGGCACCGGCAAAATCGCCGGCAATAATCGTAAAACAAACGTTACATCGCTCTAACAAAACCTGTTCACCACAGATGGCAAAAGGATTTATCGCGTAAACCTATCATTGCATTAAGTGTTATTCCAGATTTACTTATTCAAAAAGGTTATTTTTCAGCCGCTGGCTGGCGTAAACGGTAACACATTTATGCATAGCTTTACGCATCAACATATTTACAACATGGCGCGTTCAGTCGCACTCTGACGCTAAACGACCAGTATGACAGAGGAAAGTACCATGCAATCTGAAGAACAACGCCTTATTGATGGACTGTTTTCCCGCCTGAAAGAGGCCGGGACGCAGAGCGCTTCGCGCGATGCCAGCGCCGAGGAGCGGATTGCGCAACACATGAAAGAGCAGCCCGCCGCGCCCTATTACATGGCGCAAACGATACTGATCCAGGAAGCCGCCATCAAGCAGCTCAACGATCGTATCAAGGCGCTGGAAAGCCAGGTGACGCAACTACAGGCGGCAAAACCGAGCAGCGGCGGGTTCCTCTCCGGCTTGTTTGGCGGCGGTCAGAGCCGCGGCTCCGACCCCATTCCCGGGGCCGAACAATATGGCCGCCCTCAGGCCAGCGCGCAACCGCAGTATGCGCCGCAAATGCCGCAGCAAAACTATGCGCCGCAGGCGGCGCGCAGCGGCGGCGGCTTTATGGCCGGCGCGTTACAAACGGCGGCAGGTGTGGCAGGCGGCGTGGTGCTGGGCAACATGCTGACCAATATGTTCAGCGGCTCGCATCCGCAGGAAATCGTCAATATTATTGAAGAAAAACCGCAGCCTGACCTTAACCAGACGCAGGAACTGTCCGCCGCGGACGATCCGTTCCGTCAGGACGATAATCAGTTCCTCGCGGATAACAACACCTGGAACTCTGACTTCGACGCGGGTATGGGTAACGACGACGATTTCGGCGGCGATGACGACAGCTGGGTTTAACCCTGCGGGCGTTTTGTCTCTGACAGCCACTTCTCCAGCGCGGCGGCGAATTGTTGCCGATCGCGCTGCGACAAACTATCCGGGCCGCCGGTTTGTACGCCGCTGGCCCGCATCGTTTCCATAAAATCACGCATCGTCAGACGTTCGCGAATGGTCGCATCGCTGTAGCGCTCGCCGCGCGGATTTAAGGCTGCAGCGCCCTTGGCCAGAACTTCCGCCGCCAGCGGAATATCGGCGGTAATCACCAGGTCGCCCGGTTCACAGAGGCGGACGATTTCGTTATCGGCCACATCAAACCCCTGCGGCACGCGCAGCGTGCGGATCACCCGCGATGGCGGCACCCGCAGCGGCTGGTTGGCAACCAGCGTCAGCGAGGTCTGCGTACGCTCGGCGGCGCGGAATAAAATCTCTTTAATGACGTTCGGACACGCGTCCGCATCAACCCAAATAGCCATTCCGGCTCCTGTCGACGAAAAAGGGAGCCATCATTGTCACCTGCTTTTGTCCCCCGGGGAAGCGCTGGAGTGATAAGCTAGAGAACTCACGACAAAATAAGCAAAGGGGAACGGTGATGGAGAAGAAAATTGGCTTTATCGGCTGCGGGAATATGGGTAAGGCCATTCTGGGCGGTCTGATCGCCAGCGGACAGGTGCAGCCTGGGCAAATTTGGGTCTACACCCCGTCGCCGGACAAAGTGGCGGCCCTGCACGACCAGTACGGCATCAATGCCGCGCAGAGCGCACAGGAAGTCGCTCAGGTCGCCGATATCATTTTCGGCGCGGTCAAGCCGGGGATCATGATTAAAGTGCTCAGCGAAGTCGCCTCCAGCCTGAATAAAGACTCGCTGGTTATCTCAATTGCCGCTGGCGTCACCCTCGATCAGCTGGCACGGGCGCTGGGCCACGATCGCAAGATCGTCCGCGCGATGCCGAACACCCCGTCGCTGGTTAACGCCGGGATGACCTCAGTGACGCCTAACGCGCTGGTGACCAGCGAAGAGGTCGCCGAAACGCTGACGATTTTCCGCTGCTTCGGCCAGGCTGAAATTATCGCTGAGCCGATGATCCACCCGGTGGTGGGCGTGAGCGGTTCCGCGCCGGCCTACGTCTTCATGTTTATTGAAGCGATGGCGGACGCTGCCGTTCTCGGCGGTATGCCACGCGCTCAGGCCTACAAATTTGCCGCTCAGGCGGTGATGGGGTCGGCAAAGATGGTGCTGGAAAGCGGGGAACATCCGGGGACGCTGAAAGATATGGTCTGCTCGCCAGGCGGCACCACCATCGAAGCCGTGCGGGTACTGGAAGAGAAAGGGTTCCGCTCTGCGGTCATCGAGGCCATGGTCAAATGCATGGAAAAATCAGAGAAGCTCAGCCGCTCCTGATCCCCGCCTCATGTTGATATCGGGTGAGGAGTCTCCTCACCCGTTTTTACGCCGTCTGCTTCGACAGAGGCACGCTTATCCCTGTTTCTTCAGGCAGGCGCTCATAAACTTATTACGATCGTCCCCTTTCAGAGACTGCTGAGTCGCCTGAGCGTTGCACTCGCGCATTTTTTGCTGCTGAGGCGTCAGCCCCTTACTTTCCGGCGCCGGCGCATCTTTCTTGAGGCACTGACTCATAAACGCTTTACGCTCGTCCCCTTTCAGCGTTTTCGACGAGGCCTCTTTGTTGCAGGTCGTCATTTTTTGCTGCTGGGGCGTGGGCGTTTTTTCCGCGGCATTCACCGCCGTCACAAAGATAAGACCAAAAAGCAGGGTTACCAACAATGTTATTTTCATCACACCATCCTTTTGTCAGTCAATCTCTGTAAGTCTGGTCGCTGATGGGAAAAAAACCAGCCGATGACCACAATTCGCCATCGGCAGCGGCTTATTTCAGACCCAGCGCGGCTTTCATGGTGTAGAACAGATCGGTCTGATCGGTTAACCCCACCACGTTTGCGGCATGCGGACCGTAGGCGGCAATGCGCAGCTGCGTGCCGGTATGTTCCATCGACTCCTCTTCCGAGTTGCCGTAGCTCATGACCATCACCGAGCCGTCTTTGGTCGTCAGCGCCTGAGTCAGGCCCGGAGCTTTGGAATCGGCCGGAATAATCTGGCTGGAGTGCGCGTGGTCAGCGGTGACAACGACCAGCGTGTTACCCTCTTTTTTGGCAAACTCCAGCGCTTTTTGTACCGCTTCATCAAGGTCGACGGTTTCGCCAATCTGACCGCACGGGTTCGCCGCATGATCCTGTTTATCGATAGAGGCGCCCTCAACCTGCAGGAAGAATCCTTTCTCGTTGCTGCTCAGAAGACCGATCGCTTTCTCGGTCATCTGCGCCAGCGTCGGAACGGAAGCGTCACGTTTGCTGTTCGGAGTGCAGGTTATCGCCGGCTTATCAATATTCCCGTGGTAAGAGGCTTTCGGCCCTTCCCAACGCACCGGCATGTTGCCGTCGGCGAAAAGGCCCAGCAGCGGTTTGCCCTGGTTAGCTTCGCTGACTGCGGCCAGCGAGCTGGCATCGGTGACAATCTGGTAGCCGCGGGCAATGGCCTGTTCATGCAGCGTTTTGCCCTGCCATTCGCCGGCCGTCGCGGTTTCGGCGAACGTTTTTGCCCCGCCGCCTAAGGTCACGTCCGCGCGGGCATTCAGCAGCTGCTCGGTAATTGAGCCTTTACCGCCCTTTTCCAGCGCGTTGCCGGGACATTTTTCGCTGGTGACGCTCGGGCCGTAGCATTTACGCGAAGTCACGTGTGCAACCAGCGCCGCAGGCGTGGCATCCTGCAGTTCTGCCGTGGAGACGTTGCCAGTGGCAAACCCTGCGGCTTTCGCCAGCTCGAGGATAGTCTGATGATCTTTTTCATGAATATCGACCCCCAGCGCGCCGTTGTAGCTTTTTACGCCGGTTGTCCAGGCGGTAGCGGACGCGGCGGAATCGGTGACGTAATCCGGTTTGCCGGTTTTCTTATCCAGAGAATAATGCGTGTACTGACCGGTCAGCGGCAGCGCATCAATACCCTTAAAGAAACCGCCGGCGCCTTCGGCATAATTGCGCGCCGCCGTAATTTCAGAATCGCCCATCCCGTCGCCAATCAGCAAAATAATATTTTTTGCGGGTTTGTTGATTAACGAGGCCTGCAGCGCGGCAGTTTGATCGCCGCTTAAACGGCGCGCGCCGCCGGGCGTCGTGATATCACCCTGAGCGGCACGATTTTCCAGAACCGGGGCAGCCGTAGTTTCTGCATGAATAACCGGGGAGCCCAGCAGAGGTAACAGGGCAATAACGAGGGCATTTAATTTCACTTTTGTCGTCTCCATGTAAAAATACTTAAAAAACAAAACGAGGGAGACTTTATAAAAGCGAGATGACAGTAAAATGACAGCATCCATGTCCTGTCAAAAGAACTAACTACGCGGATGCCGCAACAGCTTTTTTATATATTGCTGCAACAGCTGAGCATCGCGATCGTCCACCAGCGGACCGGGGCTTGCCTGCTCAATAGCGTGCTCAATATCGTTAATTAATGCCTGCTGCGCATCCTGCGCCATATGGCGAAGCAGCGCCGTCACGACAACTTCCAGCGCCTCAACCTGCACCGTCAGTTCCTTTGCTTCTTCCTCCTTTTGCGCCAGGTTTACCAGTAGTTCAGCAATGAGATTCTTCACAGCACTGTATCCTTATGCGGGTTCCATTATTTGCTAGTTATGTCATACATTCGCCTTCGGATACCAGTATTATTTTTTAAAAATGATTGTTTGTCTCGCAATATAATAAGCGAAACGTTTTGCTCATTCGACGATCGCCACCAGGAATAAACTCAAGGCGAGAACAATACTTTTCATAACTAAATTCAATAGATAATAATAAAAAAGAATATTGCTATTCCGGTAATAATTATAACGTATCGCCATAATATATCTGATAGGCCAAATTCACGCTATCTGGCGCGTCTTTCCCCGCCAGACGGGCAATCAGGATTTCACTCGCCGTTTTACCGATGTCATAACGAGGAGTAATGACGCTGGCGATTTTTTGCAGCCGCGCGCGACCAATTTCCAGCCCGTGGAAGCCAGCAATCGCTATCTCCTGCGGCACCGCAATCCCCTGCGCCTGACACTCCAGCAGCACGCCGACCGCCAGATCGTCATTGGTACAAAAAATCGCGTCAATATCCGGGTGCGATTGCTGCATTTGCAGGAACATCTGACGGCCCAGCGCCACCGAGGAGATGGTACGCGGCGTGATGTGATACGCCTTCAGGCCACAGGCCGCCACCGCCTGTTCAGTCCCACGGAAACGACTCAGATCGCGGGGATCGTCCATCGAACCAAAAAAGGCGATTTTTCGTTTGCCGCTTTCGAGAAACGCATGAGCCATATCCCAGCCGGCTTTCTCGTTATCAAACCCCACCTGGATATCGAGCGGCTGCCCGCCGATGTCCATCAGCTCCGCTACCGGGATGCCGCTGGCGCGGACATACTGGATCATGCGGTCAGTGTGCTGCTTACCGGTGAGAATCAGCCCATCGATATTGTAGGAGAGCAAATTGAGCACTTCGCGCTCTTCACGCTGCGGATCGTAGCCGTAATTGGCGATCAGGGTCTGATACTGGTGGGCGGAAGTGACGGATTCAATGCCGGCGAGCACATCGGCGAATATCTGGTTGCGAAAGGAGGGAATCAGCACGCCGATGGTTTTACTGCGAGCATTGAGCAGGATTTCCGGCGCCCGGTTAGGAATATAGTTGTTCTCTTCCATGACCTTAGCGATCAATTCACGGCTACGCTGCGATACCTGGCCCGGGTCTCGTAAATAACGGCTGACCGTCATTTTATTAAGTCCGGCCAGGTTCGCGATATCCTGTAATGTCATCCGGTTGTTTTTCATCGGGTTCTCTGCGACAAACGACTCATATGCTCGCAGAGAACCTTACCACAGCCGCTTCGATTCTGTTAACCCGCAAGCTTTTTTGTCGTCATCAGCGCAGAAGTTCGATCGTCGTTGGCCCGCACGTTGTACATCAGCACCACCGATGCCAGCAGCGCGATGGCCATAAAGGTGTACGACGCGCCAGGCCCGCCCATGATGCCATTGAGGTAGCCCACCAGCCAGGCGCCAAGGAAAGCACCGAGCGCGCCGAAGCTATTAATTAACCCCATCGACACCCCCGATACGTTGCGCGGCAGCAGCTCCGGGATCAGCGCGAAGAAGGGGCCATATGGCGCATACATGCAGGCGGCGGCGAGAACCAGCAGCCCGTAGGAGAACCAGAAAGACTGATTGCCGATCATCCAGGAACCGAAGAACGCCACGGCGGCAATCAGCAACAGCGGCCAGATGAACAGTTTACGATTCTGGAATTTATCCGACAGCCAGGAGACCGTCAGCATCAGACAAATCGCCGCCAGATAGGGAACCGCCGCCAGCCAGCCGACGGCGACGATATCCATCTGCGCGGCATTTTTCAGAATCGACGGCATCCACATCATGAAACCATAAACCCCGATACTCCACAGCGCATGGACAGCGCACAGCATGATCACGTTGCGTGAACGCAGCGCCTCGCCATAGTTGCGCACCGGTTTGATATGGCTCTGTTCGCTATCCATCGCCTGTTGCAGAACCTGTTTCTCCTGCGCATTCAGCCAGGAGACCTCCGACGGTTTATCTCGCACCAGAATCCACCAGCAGATAGCCCATAGCACCGCCGGAATGCCTTCGATAATAAACATTTCCCGCCAGCCCCAGGACTGAATCAGGTAGCCGGAGACAATCGACATCCACAATACCGTCACCGGGTTGCCAAGAATCAGGAAGGTATTGGCGCGTGAACGCTCGGTTTTGGTAAACCAGTTGCTGATATAAATCAGCATCGCCGGCATCACCGCCGCCTCGACGATCCCGAGCGTAAAGCGAATAACCATTAACATCGGAATATTGCTGACAAACCCGGTGGCCGCCGCGCAAAAGCCCCATAATACCAGGCTGAAGAAAATCATTTTTCGCACGCTGCGTTTTACGGCGTACATGGCACCGGGAACCTGGAAAAAGAAATAGCCCAGGAAGAAGAGAGCACCAATAAGCGATGCCGTTCCTTTGGTAATTCCTAAATCACTTTCAATACCGGCAGCGGCGGCGAAACCATAATTCGCACGATCGAGATACGCCAGACTATAGGTAATAAAAATTACCGGCATTAAATACCACCAGCGACGCGCTGGTAATTTCGTGAGCATTTGCATATGCCATCCTCAGATAAAGTGCATAATCAAACGGGGTTCATTATTTTATATCTTCATCAGCTTTCTGGCGGCCGGAGTGCGGCCGCTAAAAGGCGACGCACGACTCACACGGCGGCAAGCATCCCGCCATCAACAAACAACAGATGTCCATTCACAAAATTAGCCGCCGGGGAGGCCAGATAGACCGCGGCGCCAATTAATTCTTCCGGTTTTCCCCAGCGCGCGGCGGGGGTTCTTTGATAGAGCCAAGCAGAAAAATCCCGATCGTTAACTAATGCCGCGGTCATTTCTGTGGCAAAATAACCCGGCGCAATACCATTAACCTGAATATTATATTCGGCCAGCTCGACACACATTCCACGCGTCAGCATTTTGACCGCCCCTTTTGATGCGGCATACGGTGTAATAGTCTTACGACCTAATTCACTCTGCATTGAACAAATATTAATTATTTTCCCGGAACGGCGCCTCATCATAAATTTAGCCACCTGCTGAGAAACAAGGAAAACTCCTTTCTGGTTAACCTCAATAACCTGGTCCCACTCATCCTCAGGAAATTCGGTGAAGGGATAACGACGCTGGATCCCGGCGTTGTTAATCAAAATATCAATCGCCCCGATCTGCGCCTCAATCCGCGCAACGGCCTGCTCAACCTCGGCGCTGCGGGTGACATCAAAAGCCACGCCCGTCGCACGATAGCCCTGCGCACGCAGCGCCTGTGCCGCGGCATCCGCTTTCTGCTGCGTGCGGTCATTGATAATAATCTCGGCCCCATACTCCGCCAGGCCTTCCGCCAGCAGATAGCCAATACCTCTGGCGGAGCCGGTGATCAGCGCGCGCTTGCCGGATAAATCAAATAAATTTTTCATAAAAACTCTTTTTCATGTGCTGTTATGCGTAACTGTATACGCGTAACAGTTGTATTTTAAAGAGGGAAAAGAAGAGAAATGATCAATTTGTGATCAGTGCGACATTTGCCGGCGATGGGCGGAAGGGAGAGATCTGAACGCGGCATTTACGCGCAGGCGTAAATGCCGGGAGACAGGCACTAGGCGGCGGTACGGCGACTGCGTTGCAGCATCACGGCCAGCTGCCAAAGGTTAATCAGCACGATAACGGCGGTGGCAATAAAGACCCAGCGAAAACCGGCCATTGCCGATACCGAAGCGCCGATCAGCGGCCCGACCACATTTCCCAGGTACATAAACGACTGGTTATAACCGAAAATACGTCCGGTCACCTTATCGCTGCTGTATTTGAGCAGCAGAGTCTGTACCGCCGGCAGCATTGCGCCATCGGCAAAGCCCAGCAGGAAACGCAAGACGCCCAGCTGCAGCGGGGTGGTGACGAACGACATGGCGAAAAACATTACCACCGCGCAGCACAAGGTGGCCAGCAAGATGCGCGAGGTTCCGATGCGATCGCCAAGTTTGCCTAAACGCGGCGCGGAGATCAGCGCGGAAACCCCGGGCACGGCGGCAATCATCCCGGCGAGAAAGGCGATATTGTTGCTGTCCGGCGCCATTGACTTGATAAACAACGCCAGTATCGGACCAATAGAGCCATTGCACAGTTGAATGACCAGGGTTGTGAAAAACAGGCTAATCACCAGTCCCGGATAAGGTAGCGACGCCAGCACTTCCCTGCCGCTTAAGCGATCGGCCTTGCTGGTCTGCGGCCGGACACCCTCTTTAATGAGAAATAGCGTGACGAGAAAACTGACCGTCAGCAGAATCGCGGTGATAAAAAAGACCGCCCGCAGCCCAACATGGTCGGCCAGAAAGCCGCCCAGCAGCGGCCCGCCGATAACTCCGCTGATTTGCGCCGTCGATAGCGTACTGAGCGCCCAGCCGCTGCGTTCCCGTGGCACCTGAGAGGCCACCAGCGCCATCGCGTTCGGAATATAGCCTGAGGTCAACCCCATCACCGCACGCAGGATAAACAGCTGCCAGACGTTGGTGGCGAAGGCCTGAAGCAGAATGGCAATCGCCATACCCAGGGAGGCGCGCAGCAGCATCAGCTTGCGCCCTTTCCGATCGGCCAGACTGCCCCACATGGGGGAGACAATAGCCGACACCAGGAAGGTGACGCTGAACGTCAGCCCCGACCACATCGATAAAGCCTCGTGAGACGTCACGCCGAGCTGGGAAACATAAAGCGGCAAAAAAGGCAGAATTTGACTGATCGCCAGGCCGGTGAAAAAGCAACCAAACCAGACGGAGATGAGATTGACCTTCCAGGATTCCATAACTACACGTATTCATTAATTTTTTGTGAATTATTACCTAGCTTAGCAATTTCCACTCATCGACGTATTACCAGAGATGCGCTGAGCCCGAGTTTAGTGTTTTATCGCTCGATTAAATTTTTTATCGAAGATTATCAGGACCAACCGCCGCCCCTTCAGCGCGTTCTGCTGACCTGCAGGGTGCACTGGATGGCAATCGAACAGCTTTTAGCCTGCCGCTTTCCGGGAGCAACATTCTGGCAGCCATGCGCGCATTGCACATGCTATGTTATGTGCTTTGTTGTCATCAGGATGGAAGTTGAAATGGCTAAGATGAGGGTTGGGATCGTTTTTGGCGGTAAGTCGGCAGAACATGAAGTGTCGCTGCAATCGGCGAAAAATATCGTTGAAGCAATTGATAAAACACGCTTTGATGTCGTTCTGCTCGGCATTGATAAACAGGGACTCTGGCATATCAACGATGCCGGAAACTATCTGTTAAACCCGCAGGATCCTGCCCGTATTGCCCTGCGTCCTTCCGACGTCACGCTGGCGCAAATTCCCGGCCGTGACGCGCAGCAGCTGATCGACGCCGACAGCGGCCAACCGCTGGCCGCCATCGATGTGATTTTCCCGATTGTCCACGGTACCCTCGGGGAAGACGGCTCGCTGCAGGGGATGCTGCGCATGGCTAACCTGCCCTTCGTCGGCTCCGACGTCCTCGGGTCCGCCGCCTGCATGGACAAAGACGTCACCAAGCGCCTGCTGCGTGATGCCGGACTGGCGATTGCCCCGTTCATCACCCTGACCCGCGCCAATCGCCAGCAGTTCAGCTTTACGCAGGTAAAAGACAAACTCGGCCTGCCGCTGTTTGTCAAACCGGCCAACCAGGGGTCTTCGGTAGGCGTCAGCAAAGTCAACACCGAAGAGCAGTACCAGCAGGCGGTCGCGCTGGCCTTTGAATTCGATCATAAAGTGGTGGTGGAACAAGGGATTAAAGGACGGGAAATTGAGTGTGCGGTGCTGGGGAACGATCATCCTCAGGCCAGTACCTGCGGCGAAATCGTCCTGAACAGCGAATTCTACGCCTACGATACCAAGTACATCGACGATCAGGGGGCGAAAGTGGTGGTTCCTGCGGCCATTGCCAGTGATATCAACGATAAAATCCGCGATGTTGCCATTCAGGCCTACCAGACGCTGGGCTGCAGCGGCATGGCGCGCGTTGATGTTTTCCTGACGGAAGACAATGAGGTTATCATTAACGAAATCAATACGCTGCCAGGTTTTACCAACATCAGTATGTATCCGAAGCTGTGGCAGGCCAGCGGCCTGGACTACACCAGCCTGATCAGCCGCCTGATTGAACTGGCGCTGGAGCGCCATGCGGCAGACCGCGCGCTGAAGACATCCATGAACTGATGCTCTTTCCCCGGGTGACGGCGCGTGGCGCCTTACCCGGGCTATCTGAGGCGCAGCGCCTCAAGCCCGGCCCATCTTCCCGCCACGGAGAACGCGTGCGGCCTAGGCTTCCTCCACCCCGGTCTGACGGCGGCGGATAATCTTTCCGGCAATCCAGAAGCTAATCACCCAGGTCACCAGCCCGACGGCATAGGATTGCCAGCCTTGCGTTTCAAAGCCCAGCAGCCCCACCACGCCGTTCAGAATAAAAATTAATCCCAGCGCAAACGCGTAGTAATGCCAGTCACGGCGGATTTTTTCAGTGAGTTTCATAGCCCCTCCGACAACAAAAAAAGCATCTTCGCACAGCCGGAATCCGCGGTCTGTAGCCCCGGGAAGAATTATCACACATTGGGATATCGCTCTAAGTTCTGCACAATGATCCGCCCCCGCGCCGGACAGAAAACAGGAATATTCCTGGTCGTAAATTACCAGCAATCTGATACTGAGAAACCCTTCCCGCTGCCAGAATAATCGCTATGCCGCGATGCAAAACCAGCAGGTCAGTCAAGTTCGGAGGGTAAGATGGCTGAGTTCGCCTTTTCAAAATCACTTATTGCCGCTAAAAAAAGAAGCGCCATCACCCGCAGCAATATTGCCTATGCCCTGTTTGTGCTGTTCTGTTTCTGGGCCGGCGCGCAGATGTTAAGTATGCTGGTACATGCCCCCGGCGTTTTCGAGCACCTGATGCAAATCCAGGACAACAGCTCGCCGCGAATTAAGATTGGGCTGGCGGTGGGGACCCTGTTTGGTCTGATCCCCTTCCTGTTCGGCGGCCTGTTGATCGGAACGCTGGGGCTTATCCTGCGCTGGAGCGATAATCGCTAGCGGCGCGCCATACAGCTGGCCCGCCGCTCATCAACGCGTTTCGCAAACCAGGCTGTGGTCAGATTGCGCGTAATTTTAGGGCTCTCAAGCTGAATCCCCGGCAGTATCTCTCGCGGCAGCGCTTTGCCTGCTTTCTTATCCGCCAGACGGAAAACCTGCTGGTACAGTTCGGTTTTTTCAAACGCCAGGCTGTCGCCTTTTTTCAACTGTCGGTGGATGTCATCATCGCTCATCGCCAGCTTCCCGGCTAAACGGCGTACCGCCAGCTCCGTCGTCCCTGCATCATCGCTATCATAACGAATTAAATCACCGTCCAGCGCCAGCTTCACGCCGCTCGCTTTACTGACGGCATTCTGAAACGCAGCATTGCGGCTGGCGTACCAGCCAGCGTTAAAGTCAGCAAAACGGTACAGCGGCACGCTGTAGTTCGCCGGATAGTTGAGCAGGTGCCAGGTACCAAACCACAGGCCGCCGCGCAGGCTGAACACTTCCTGGCGCACGGTGCCGTTGATTTTCCACGGATAGCCATCGGTATGCTGTTCGGCAAAAGCAATACTCACCTGCATCGGGCCACCGGTATGCACCGGGTTGAGTGAACCGAATAACTTCTGCCCCATAGGCACCATGCCGATAAAATCGTCAAACACGGCGCTAAGCTGCTTTTCCGTTTTCACGTTGTCCAGCCGCTCGCTGTAGCTTTTGCCGTTGGGTGACGGAATTTTCAGCGCCGTATGCACAAGGAAAACCGGGATATGCATCTTCTCGGCCCGGCGGTCTATCTCTTGCCAGGCGATTTTGCTCAGCCCCGGCACCACCGGATCGGATTGATAGTTGGACTCCTGCTGCGCGACCGCCAGCACCGAACAGACGTTCTCTTCCGTCGGCGCCAGCTTCTGACTTTCGAAGGTTTTGGCAATCGCCTGCGCCCATTCGTCCCTGTCCTTCACGCTGGCGGGCATTTTTTGCCTGACCACGGCGGCAACGTCAACGGGCTTTTCGCCCTCTTTCAGTACCGGCGCCGTGTTGCTGGTACAGGCGCTCAGAACCCCCCCAGCCAGCAGCGTCAGGGCGCAGGAAACTCGACGTGGTACCGCGGCTGCCCTGCACTTTCCTTGTCTCTGTATCATCCTTCAGTCTGCCTCTGCTATGGGTAGGGATCGGTAATCAGTTTAGCGTCTGGGTAACGGGCTGCAGCTCTTTACCATCAAGTTCGCGTTCAAAACTACGCAGACGTTTGTAGATGGACATCAGTTCCACCAGCGTCGTCCACGAGCTAATCAGATACTGGAACGAGCCGCGTACCTGGCCGAACACGTTGGTAATCTGCGTCATCAGGCCCAGCGTAATCGTACCGGCAACGATCGACGGAAACAGCAGGAACAAACCGAAAACGTTATCCACCTGCAGATAAAGAATGCGGGCGATGTTGAAATACATGTAGTGGAAATAGAGGCGGAAATAGTTGCGACGAACGGCGCTAAACAGCTCGCGCACCGTTGGCGGCGTGGCGCGGGATTCATCATCTTCGCCATACACCAGCTCTTTACGATATGCCGCTTCCACGCGCTGGTTTTTAAATTCCAGCCCCGGCAGTTTGATCCCCACGACCGCCAGCAAACCGGTCCCCATCAGGGACCACACCACCGCTGCAATCACCAGGCCATACGGCAGATGGCCCACAATCGGCAGATCCGGCACGTGTTCAGACAACGTAACCAGCACCGGCAGGAAGGCAATCAGCGTCATGACGGCGTTGATAAAACTCACGCCCATATCCTCAAGGGTGGAGGCAAAGCGCATGGTATCTTCCTGCACACGCTGAGCGGCACCTTCGATGTGGCGCAGGTGATGCCAGTGGGCCATATAGTGTTCGTTCATCGCCGTACGCCAGCGGAAAACGTAGTGGCTGACGAAGAAGTTGTTCATCACGCCAATAATCACCGCGATCACCGCAATGCCAAGGAACACGCCAATTTCCTGATAGAACTGGTTAATACTGACTTTATGCGGCGTGGCCAACGCGGTCTGGATCAGATCGTAGAACGGCGCATACCAGGCGTTGATCGCCACCCCAACTTCAACCAGAAACCAGGTGACGAAGATGATCAAAGAGGTGCCGAGAATTGACCAGTATTGCCAGCGGTGCGGGCTGTAGGTAAACCAAAACAGCGCAAAAACGCCCACGCAGAAAACGTAGTAGGCATAAAACACCAGATAGTTCAGCGACCAGAATCGCGCAGCGCTGATGGCAACATTTTGTGATGCCCCGGTTAAACGCAGCAGCCAGTCGCCACCGCCCGCCTGCCAAAAGATCACTGCAAGCAGCGACCAGACAAAGGCAGAAAGAAAAAACGGCCCCGGTTTGGGGAAAAAAGATTTAAACATCATCTACTCCTGCTAACTTCTTTATCGTTCTGGCTATGCTGTGTACCACGAAGACGCCCGCCGCATCACTGTAGCAGCCTGGGGAGGGCGGTCGGATGATGAGACCAAATATCAGCAGCTTAGTTCGTCTGCCATTCGGCCAGAATTGTTTCTACGGATTTCACGCGGACAGGATTTCCGGGTACGGTTAGCGTACGCCAGACATCGTTGTAGTGGTCAATCAGCGTTACGGCCTGCGCAGCCGGACGGTTCGCCGTGGTGTGCGCATCCTCAGCCACGGTGATGGCATAGCCGCGGCTGGCGCCATTTTTGATGGTGGTATCGACACAGTAATCGGTCGCGCAGCCGCAAATCACGAACTGGTGGATTTGCTGCTCGCTCAGTACCTGCTCAAGACATGTTTTATAGAACGCATCGCAGGCGGTTTTCGTGACATAGAGGGCGTCTGCGGGGGGTTCCAGCTCCGCCAGCAGCGCAAAGCCTTCGTTCCCTTCTTCCAGACCGCCGTCCTCGGCATGCTGAATAAAAATCACGCGATCCGCGGCGCGAATCAGACGGTTAATATGCGCGACGCAGCGTTCGCGCTCAATACGCGGCGTCGCAAAGACGCTATTTTGCATATCTACTACCATCACCACTCGTTGAGCCGCCATATTTCTCTCTCGTCACCCGATACATCAAACGCTCATCATACGCGCCCACCGGGGAAAGCGGATATCCGAAAGCATAAAAAAGTCCTTTTTACGCACGGTTACGTTTTTCTGCTAAATATTGTCGTTATTCCACTTCGTTCAGCCGCGCTTCGTAGTATAAATATGCCCTATATCTCCTCTTATCATTATGGATACCCCAGTTGAAACGTAGTCTGCTTATTTTTGCTGCGCTGTGTGCGGCGTCATGGACATCGGTCCAGGCAGCTCAACCGATCGTTGACCCGGAATTTGCCGCCAATGTAGTCGATCGTTACGCCAACCATATCTATTACGGTAGCGGTGCCACCGGCATGGCGCTGGTTGTTATTGATGGCAACCAGCGCGTGTTTCGCAGCTTTGGCGAAACGCGTCCGGGCAACAATGAGCATCCGCAGCTGGATTCGGTTATCCGCATTGCTTCGCTGAGTAAACTGATGACCAGCGAGATGCTGGTAAAAATGCTCGATCAGGGCGTCGTGAAGCTCAACGACCCGCTCAGTAAATACGCGCCGCCGGGTGCCCGGGTGCCGACGTATCAAGGCACGCCGATTACGTTGGTCAACCTGGCGACCCATACCAGCGCGCTGCCGCGCGAACAGCCCGGTGGTGCGCCGCATCGTCCGGTCTTCGTCTGGCCAACACGCCAGGATCGCTGGTCGTGGTTGTCGACAGCATCGCTGAAAGCAGCCCCGGGGTCGCAGGCCGCCTACTCCAACCTCGCGTTTGATCTGCTGGCAGACGCCCTCTCTACGGCTGCCGGGAAACCCTATCCGCAGCTATTTGAAGAGCAAATCACCCGGCCGCTGGGTATGAAAGACACCACCTTTACACCCTCACCGGATCAGTGCCGCCGTCTGATGGTCGCCGAGAAAGGCGCCAGCCCGTGCAACAATACGCTGGCAGCGATCGGCAGCGGCGGCGTCTACTCGACGCCGGGCGATATGATGCGCTGGATGCAGCAGTTCCTTTCCTCCGATTTCTACACCCGCGGGCAGCAGGCTGACCGTATGCAGACGTTGATTTATCAACGTAGCCAGCTAACACGGGTTATCGGTATGGATGTACCGGGCAAAGCTGACGCCCTGGGTCTTGGTTGGGTCTATATGAAGCCGAAAAATGGCCAACCGGGGATTATTCAAAAGACCGGCGGCGGCGGCGGATTCATTACCTATATGGCCATGAACCCGCAGGCCAATATCGGCGCTTTTGTGGTGGTCACCCGTTCATCGCTGACCCGCTTTAGTAATATGAGCAACGGTATTAACGATCTGGTCAGCGAACTCAGCGGCGGACAGCCGGCGTCAATCCCGGAGTCCTGATCGTCATCACGGTATGGGTTCCAGGGTAACGTGGGCATAATGCTTCCTTTGGCGAAACATCTCACCGGAATTTCGGTTAGACTTGTTGTTTTCATTTCACAAAATCAGGCAAACCATGACAGATTTAATCACTCGCCCCCGCCGTTTGCGTCAATCCGCTGCGCTGCGCGCCATGTTTGAAGAGACAACACTGAGTTTGAACGACCTGGTGTTGCCGATCTTTGTTGAAGAAGAAATCGACGATTACAAAGCCATCGAGGCCATGCCTGGCGTGATGCGCATTCCAGAAAAATACCTGGCGCGGGAAATCGAGCGTATCGCCAACGCCGGTATCCGCTCGGTGATGACCTTCGGTATTTCGCACCACACCGACGCGACCGGCAGCGATGCCTGGAATGAGAACGGCCTGGTGGCGCGTATGTCACGCATCAGTAAGGATGCCGTACCGGAGATGATTGTCATGTCCGATACCTGCTTCTGTGAATACACCTCACACGGCCACTGCGGCGTATTATGCGATCACGGCGTCGACAACGACGCTACCCTGGTGAACCTTGGCAAACAGGCGGTGGTTGCCGCTGCGGCAGGCGCCGATTTTATTGCCCCCTCTGCGGCAATGGATGGTCAGGTGCAGGCGATTCGCCAGGCGCTGGACGCCGCCGGTTTTACCCGGACGGCCATCATGTCCTACTCCACCAAGTTTGCCTCTTCATTCTATGGCCCGTTCCGCGAAGCGGCCGGTACCGCGCTGAAAGGCGATCGTAAAACCTATCAGATGAGCCCGATGAACCGCCGTGAAGCCATTCGCGAATCCTTGCTGGATGAAGCCCAGGGCGCAGATTGCCTGATGGTCAAACCGGCCGGTGCCTATCTTGATATTCTGCGCGATATCCGCGAGCGCAGCGATCTGCCCCTCGGCGCCTACCAGGTGAGCGGCGAATACGCGATGATCAAATTTGCCGCTCAGGCCGGCGCTATCGACGAAGAAAAAGTGGTGCTGGAAAGCCTGGGCGCCATTAAGCGCGCCGGTGCCGATCTGATCTTCAGCTACTTCGCCCTCGATCTGGCTGAAAAGAAAATCCTGCGTTAATTCCCAGTCATTCCCCCGGTGGCGCTACGCTTACCGGGGCTCCGGTAACCCGGGCCAGCCGCCAGCCGCAGCCCGGGGCAATGGACTTGCGCCAGTCCCAAATCTTCACTCAACTGTAATCTGAGCGACATCTGCACCTTCTACTGTCTGGGCAGGACGGAGGAGGAAGCGCTATGTTTAGTCTCGACAATGTACTCGACGACCTGTGGCCTCAGGCGAGGCCTGCCCCCTGGCAAAAAAAACTACTCAAAAAATTACTCCATGAGGAGGAGTTTCAACAATTTGCCGCTCGCCATCGCCACCTGAAAGGGCTTGATACGGTCGAACAGGTGCTTGAACATCTCAATATCCGCTGCGCAATTCCGGCGCACGATCTGGAACAAATCCCTGAACACGGTCCGCTGGTGATCGTCGCTAACCACCCCACCGGCACGCTTGACGGCCTTGCGCTACTCTATGCCGTTTCCCGCGTGCGCCGCGATGTCAAAGTGGTGACTAACCGCCTGTTAACCCATCTTGAACCGCTGAGCTCGCTGTTTATTCCCGTTGATAATATCAACGGCCGTACCGCCAAAACTGCGCTGCAACAGATGGATCACCAGTTGCAGAACGGCGGCGTACTGATCTTTTTCCCGGCGGGAGAAGTCTCGCGCCTGACGCGCCGGGGGATCCGCGATAAAAAATGGCACTCTGGCTTTATCAAACTGGCAACCAGGTACCGCGCCCCGCTGCTCCCGGTATGGATCCGGGCGCACAACAGCGCGCTGTTTTACGCCAGCACTCTGCTCTCCGACAATCTTCCTCTGCTGCTGCTGATGCAGCAAATGTTCCGCCGGCGTAACAGCAGCCTGCCGATCGCTATCGGCCAACAAATTGCCTGGTCCTCGTGGTACAGCGCGCAAACGTCTACGCGCGAACTGGCGGATCGCGTCTATCGCCACGTTGAGCGACTGGGCAAAGGGATGCCGGGGGTGTTTAAAACGGAAAGCGCAATTGCGCGTCCCGAGGATCGCGCCCTGCTTAAGCGCGAACTCAGCCAGGCGGAGTGCCTTGGGCGCACGGCAGATGGCAAAGTCATCTATCTGTGGCAGCGCGGCGGCAAGGAAGATGCGCCGCTGCTGCGCGAGCTGGGTCGCCTGCGCGAGATTGCCTTTCGCGCGGTCGGCGAAGGCAGCGGCAAACGCCGCGATGTCGACGGCTATGATGACGATTACCTGCACCTGATTCTGTGGGACGAAGAGGACCTGGAAATCGTCGGTGCCTATCGCTTTATGCCTACCGCCATGCAGCTGGAAAAACGCGGCCTGGAAGGGATCTATAGCTACAGCCTGTTTCACTACGATGCGCGGATGGAGGATATCCTCACCCACGGGATTGAACTGGGTCGGAGCTTTATTCAGCCGCGCTACTGGGGGCGTCGCGGGCTGGATTATCTGTGGTGCGGCATCGGGGCCTGGCTGGCGCGCTACCCGCACTATCGCTATCTGTTCGGCCCGGTCTCCATTTCCGGTGGCCTGCCGCCCGCGGCTCGCGATCTGTTGGTGGCATTCTACCGTCTGTGGTTCCCGGCGACGCATCCGCTGGCGGAATCCCGTCGCCCGTATCCTGCCTCACTGCCGGATGTGCTGGCGCAGTTTGGCGGGGAAGATTACAACGACGACCTGGCGCGGTTGAAATCCCTGCTCGGCAACCTCGGCTGCGCGATCCCGCCGCTGTATAAGCAGTACTCGGAAGTCTGCGAGCCGGGCGGCGTGCAGTTTATCGATTTCGGCAGCGACCCGGATTTCAACAACTGCGTGGATGGTCTGGTGCTGGTGGATTTGACCTATCTGAAGGCCAACCGCTATCAGCGCTATATTGGGGTACATCTGGACGCGCAAAAATCGGCATAAAAGCCTTTCCCGGCTTGCGGCGCGCTGCGTCTTAGCCGGGCTACAAGCTAATGTTGATTATCCTGCCCGATAATAGGGCTTATCCCCGAGAATCGTCGCCCGATGCATAATGCGCCGCTGCGGCAGGTAATCGGCGTTGGCGTAGTGCTGGGTGACGCGGTTATCCCAAATCGCCACGTCGTTCGGCTGCCAGCGCCAGCGTACCTGAAACTCCGGCTTCGTGACGTGGGCGAACAGGAAGCCGAGCAGCGCCTCGCTCTCTTTTTCCGTCACGTCGACAATGCGGGTGGTGAACCCCTCATTGACAAACAGCGCCTGTTTGCCGGTCACCGGATGGGTACGCACCACCGGGTGTAGCAGCGGCGGATTTTTGGCGACCGCCTCCAGCCAGCGCTGATGCTCCTCTTCGCTTTTGCGATATTTATACTCCTGGAACGATTTACGGAAATCATGCTCCGCGCGCAGGCCGCTTAACAGCTGGCGCAAAGGCTCAGAGAGCGCCTCATACGCCGCAATGCCGCTGGTCCACAGAGTATCGCCGCCGGTTGAAGGCAGCTCTTTTGCCGCGAGGATCGCCCCGGCAGGCGGCGTCGCAATAAAGGTAACATCGGTGTGCCAGTTATCGTTATCCGGCGGATTATCGTCGTGGGTATCGAGAACGATAATCTCATCAACGCCCGGCGCATGGGGATAAACCGGATGAATATGCAGGTCGCCAAAGCGCAGGGCAAGATCCCGCTGCTGCTCGGGGGTGATGTTCTGCTCGCGCAGGAACACCACCTGATGGCGCAGCACCGCGTGATACAGCTGCTCAAACTGGTTGTCGCTCAGCGGGCGGGTAATATCGACGCCGGAAACCTGCGCGCCAATATAGGGGCCCAGCGGGGTAATGCTTAAACGTTCGCTCATTGTACTTCTCCATGCCAGGGCGTCAGGCGCCGCTGCAACGCGCGCAGCCCCAGTTCCAGTAAAAAGGCGATGATCGCAATCACCGCGATGCCGGCCAGCACCACATCGGTGGCGAGAAACTCACCGGCGGACTGCACCATAAAACCTAATCCGCGGGTGGCGGCAATCAGTTCAGCGGCCACCAGCGTTGACCAGCCCACCCCGAGCCCGATACGCAGGCCGGTGAGAATTTCCGGTAATGCGCCGGGCAAAATCACCAGCCACAGCACCTGCGCCCGGCTGGCGCCTAATACCTGCGCGGCGCGAATCCGTACCTGCTGGGCGCTTTTCACTCCTGCCAGCGTCGACATCACCACTGGCGCAAAAATCGCGAGATAAATCAGCAATATTTTTGGCGTTTCGCCAATGCCGAACCAAATGATCACCAGCGGCAACCAGGCCAGCGGCGGCACCGGTCGATACAGTTCGATCAGCGGATCGAGAATCCCGCGGATCGTCGGGCTCAGGCCCATAGCGATCCCGACCGGCACGCCAAGGATCGTCGCCGCGACCAGGGCGATCGCGATCCGCGTCAGGCTCGCCGCCAGATGTTGCCAGAGCGTGGCATCCATAAAGCCCTGCGGACCGGCAATGGCGATCAGTTTCTGTAATACCTGCTGCGGCGGCGGAAGAAACAGCGGGCTAATCAGCTGCAGGGCCGTCACGCCCCACCAGACAACCAGCAGCACCGCCAGCGTGACGAAACTCAGCGTCAGCTGGCGGGAGAGCGGCCAGCGCCACTTCAGCGTCCGCGGCTGTGGTTTGTCATTAATCACCACGCTCATGAGAAGGCCTCCCGTTGTTCAAATACCCGGCTCAGGACATATTCACGCTGTGCGATAAACTGCGGGTCAGATTTAATGCTGCGGCAGGACTCGCCGGCGATAAAGCGGCGACCAAAATTCAGCGGCAGCCGCTCCAGCACCCGGCCCGGCCCCGGCGATAGCAGCACCAGTTCGGTGGCCATAAATACGGCCTCTTCAATGTCATGCGTAATCAGCAGTACCTGCTTGCCGGTCTCGTGCCACAGGTTAAGCAGCAGGGTTTGCATCTGCTCGCGGGTGAAGGCATCCAGCGCGCCAAACGGCTCGTCCAGCAACAGTAGCTGCGGGTTTGCCGCCAGCGCTCTGGCAATGCCGACCCGCTGGCGCTGGCCGCCGGAGAGCTGCCAGATAAAGCGCTTTTCCGCCCCTTCGAGTCCCACTTTCTTCAGCATCCGCGCCGCGGTTTCCCGGCGCGCGGCTTTATCCACACCCGCCAGCTGGAGTCCCAGCGCGACGTTATCCTGTACGTTGCGCCAGGGCAGCAGCCCTTCATGCTGAAAGACCACGCCGCGCTCGGCGCCCGGCCCTTCTACCCGCTGGCCTTCGAGGGTGATGCTGCCGTGCTGATAAGGCACGAATCCGGCAATCAGGTTCAGCAGCGTGGTTTTACCGCAGCCGGAGGGCCCCAGGACCACCAGCAGTTCGCCGCTGTCCAGCGTCAGGTTGATATCCGCCAGCGCCGGTTTACCGCCGTAGTCGGCGGAAAGATGCGAGATTTGCAGCATCGTGGCCTCCTTTACTTCACAAAACGGTCGGTTACGTACTGGCTGTAGTCGGTGCCGGCCGTCGGGACTTTACCCTGCTCTTTGAGGAACCTGGCGGTGTCGACGATCGCTTTATTCACCGGACCATTCAGCTCCTGAGCCTGCTGGACGGCGGTCAGATAGGTATTGCCTTTTACCAGCCCCGGAACATCGGCATCCGGCACGCCGCTCAGGCGCGACAGCTTGCTGATATTATCCGCCTGCTTCAGCCACGCATCCGGGTTGGCAATGTACGGTTGCTGGGCATCGATCGCGCTTTTGGCAAAGGCTTTCACAATCTCAGGGTGTTTCTCGGCAAAATCTTTGCGTACCACCCAGACATCCAGCGTCGGCGCGCCCCACTCCCCCACCTGGGATGAGTCGGTCAGCACTTTGCCCTCTTTTTCCAGTTCGTTCACCGCCGGAGCCCAGACGTAGGCGCCGTCAATGTCTCCGCGCTGCCAGGCGGCAATAATCGCCGGCGGCTGCAGGTTGATAATCTGCACCTGGCCCGGCTTAATGCCCCAGTGTTTGAGCGCCGACAGCAGGCTGTAATGGGTTGTGGAGATAAACGGTACCGCAATGCGTTTACCGATCAGGTCCTGCGGTTTGCTGATGCTCTTCTTCACTACCAGCGCTTCAGAGTTTCCGAGCTTTGACGCCAGCAGGAACACTTCAATCGGCACCTGCTGCGTGGCGGCAACCGCCAGCGGGCTGGAACCGAGGTTGCCGATTTGTACATCGCCGGAAGCCAGCGCCCGCACGATGCTCGAGCCACTATCGAATTTTCGCCAGTCAACGGTTGCGCCGCTCGCTTTGGCAAAGGTGTTGTCCGCCTGGGCGACTTTCGCCGGCTCTGCGGAAGTCTGATACGCCACGGTGACGTTGACCGCCTGGGCCTGGAATGCCGCCAGTGCCAGTGCGGTAATAAGTGTGATACGCGATGATAGTGCCATAGTGTCTGCTTCCCGTTGTTGTTATGGGTGCAGTATTTCCGGCGCGATGCATTTGATGAAGTAATTAAAAATTCTTGCTAAGAACAAAGCGTTTTTAGAAAAAAAACGGCAATGGTTAGCTATTTCACTCATTACGGATAGCCTTCCCAGCCGGATGACGGCGCAAGCGCCTTATCCGGTCTATAGCACCCGGCAAATTATTAAGATTTCGTTACATTCGTTACATATCCGCACCCCGGTGATTGCCAGCGCAGCGGCGGCAGGCATCATACGATCATGATTCGCTAAGAGAGTATGAACATGATTCGTGTAGTGCTGGTCGATGACCATGTGGTGGTGCGTTCCGGTTTTGCGCAGCTACTCAGTCTCGAAGAGGATCTCGACATCGTTGGCCAGTTCAGCAGCGCGGCGGAAGCCTGGCCGGCGTTATTACGCGACGACGTCAACGTGGCGGTCATGGATATCGCTATGCCGGATGAAAACGGGCTGAGTCTGCTCAAGCGCCTGCGCACGCAAAAACCGCAGTTTCGCGCCATTATTCTCAGCATTTATGACACCCCGACTTTTGTACAGAGCGCGCTCGATGCAGGCGCCAGCGGCTATCTGACCAAGCGCTGCGGCCCGGAAGAGTTAGTTCAGGCGGTCCGCTCTGTCGGCATGGGCGGACACTACCTGTGCGCCGATGCGCTGCGGGCGCTGCGCGGCGGGGAACAACCGGCGAGGGTGCTGGAAGGACTCACCCCGCGTGAACGTGAAGTGTTTGATTTACTGGTCAAAGGCGATAGCGTAAAAGAAATTGCCTTCAAACTCGATCTCAGCCACAAAACGGTGCATGTCCATCGCGCCAACGTGCTGGGCAAATTGCACTGCCAAAGCACGATCGAACTGGTGCACTTCGCTCTCGACCACCAGCTGCTGGCAGGGCATTAATGTCGCGCAGCCTTCGCCACGGGGTCATTTCGCTGTTCATTGTGCTGGCCTGGGGAAGCGGCTGGCTGATGCTGTGGACGCTCGGCTTTTATCTGACCCATAACGGCCAGCAGGCGGCGCTGTTCCTGCCGCACGGCGTCTATCTGGCGCTGCTGATCCTGCTTTCGCGCCGTTACTGGCCCGCGCTGGTGATCCCCCCGCTGCTGATACTGCTCTGGCTGCGCAGCGAACAGCTGCTGAACGGCTATATTCTGCTGGCCGCGCCGTTGATTAGCCTGCTCCCTGCCGCTCTCGCCCAACAGTGCTGGCATCGTTTTCCCCTCTACTGGCAGCGGCTGACGCTGCTGCTGGCCACGGTGACCGCCAGCGCATTACTCAACACTGCCCTGCTCTCGTCGTTTGTCAAAAGTCCGGCGATGATGCTCGGCCTGGCCTCGTTTACCGGCGGCGTGCTGCTGACGCCGTTTGTCTATCTGATTTTTGAATTCCTGCGCCAGCAGCACCGCTACCACCTGCTGGGGCTGGATACCAACAATCCGCCCTTGCGCACTTCGTTAATCATCTGGTGCAGCCTGTTCTTTATTATCGGCATCGGCACCCAGATGGTGCTGTCGCCGGAAATCGAGCGCCTGCTGTTAATTATGGTGTTTCTGCCCAACGTGGTCATGGCGTGGAAGTTCGGCTGGCAGGGCGGCGTCCTCTCCGGCCTGCTGGGCAGCATGATGATCACCATCGCCCGCCAGGTTGGCGTCGGATTCAGCAATCTGGTGGAGCTGGAAATTTTTCTGGCGACTCAGGCGCTGCTCGGCATCGGGCTGGGCATTGCCATCAGCCGCCAGCAGCACCTGGCGCAAAACCTGCATCACTATCGCCAGCGGCTGGAAACGGAGCTGGCGGCGCGACGGGCGCTGACCGAAAAGCTGATCCACACCGAAGAAGACACCCGCAAAAGCCTGGCGCGCGAACTGCACGACGAAATCGGCCAGAACATCACCGCTATTCAGATCCAGTCGCAGCTGGTGAAACGGGCGCGCGATCCGGCGCAAACCCAGGCCGCCGCCAGCCAGATTAACGAGCTCGCGCGGCGTATACACCACTCCACCCGCCAGCTGCTGCGCCAGCTGCGCCCCCCGGCACTGGACGAACTGTCGTTTAAAGAGGCGCTACACCATCTGCTCAATGAGTTTGCCTTTGCCGAGCGCGGTATCCGCTGCCATTTTGACTATCAGCTTACCGCCACCCCGGCGAGCGAAACGGTGCGTTTTACCCTCTATCGGTTGCTGCAGGAGTTGCTCAATAACGTCTGTAAACACGCCGATGCCAGCGAGGTCGCCATTACCCTGTTTCAGCAGGGAGAGTGGCTGCGCCTGGAAGTGAAGGATAACGGTATCGGTATCAGCCCGGACAAAATTACCGGATTCGGTATTCAGGGCATGCGCGAGCGGGTCAGCGCCCTGGGCGGCGAGCTGACGCTGGAATCGCAGCGCGGAACGTGGGTAATTGTTAACCTGCCCACAAATTTGCAACAAACGGCCTGCTAACCAGGAAAAAGTCTTAGCCACTCCGGACTTTCTCTCATCCCTTTTCAAGTTCACTTCTCTATAACCTAAATAATTCGAGTTGCAGGAAGGTAGCAAGTGAGCAACAAATTCGTCGGGAACGAATTTGACCAGCCGAAGGCTGGCCTCCGGTGAGAGGCAGGAGTTTCTCATTAATCCCCAGGAGCTTACATAAGTAAGTGACTGGGGTGAGTAAGTGCAGCTAACGCACATGCAACTTGAAGTATGACGATTATATAGTCAGCAAAACGGAGACGGCTATGTACGCACGCTCAGCAACTGACATCAACCAACATTACCGGACGCTGCGTCCACAGCTGCTGATGTACATGGTGATCGGCTATGCCGCGTTTTACCTGACGCGCAAAAGCGTCAACTACGTGCTGCCAGCGCTGCAAACGGATCTGGGGCTGGATAAAGGCGATATCGGCCTGCTGGGGTCGCTGTTTTACCTGACCTATGGCCTGTCGAAGTTTACCGCCGGGCTGTGGCACGACTGCCACGGGCAGCGCTGGTTTATGGGCGTTGGCCTGTTCACTACCGGCCTGCTGAACGTGGTCTTCGCCTTTGGCGAGTCGCTGACGCTGCTGCTGGCGGTCTGGTCGCTGAACGGATTTTTCCAGGGCTGGGGCTGGCCCCCCTGCGCCCGCCTGCTGACCCACTGGTATTCGCGCAACGAACGCGGTTTCTGGTGGGGGTGCTGGAATATGTCGATCAATATCGGTGGGGCGATTATCCCTCTGATTAGCGCCTTTGCCGCCCACTGGTGGGGCTGGCAGTCGGCGATGCTGACACCGGGGATTATCAGCATGGCGTTGGGGATCTGGTTAACGCTGCAGCTGAAAGGGACGCCTCAGGAAGAGGGACTGCCGTCAGTTGGCGCCTGGCGTCAGGATCCGCTGGAGCTGCGCCAGGAGCAGCAAAGCCCGCCGATGGGGCTATGGCAGATGTTGCGTACCACGATGTTGCAGAACTCAATGATCTGGCTGCTGGGCGTCTCTTACGTGCTGGTCTACCTGATCCGCATTGCGCTCAACGACTGGGGCAACATCTGGCTGACGGAGAGCCACGGCGTCAATTTGCTCAGCGCCAATGCCACGGTCATGTTGTTTGAAGCGGGCGGACTGCTTGGCGCGCTGTTCGCCGGTTGGGGCTCGGATCTGCTGTTCAGCGGCCAGCGGGCGCCGATGATTTTGCTGTTCACGCTGGGACTGATGGTCTCCGTCGCCGCCCTCTGGCTGGCCCCGGTGCATCACTACGCGCTGCTGGCGGTCTGTTTCTTTACGGTGGGCTTCTTCGTTTTTGGCCCGCAAATGTTGATTGGCCTCGCCGCGGTGGAGTGCGGACACAAAGCGGCGGCGGGTTCGATTACGGGTTTTCTCGGCCTGTTCGCCTATCTGGGGGCAGCGCTGGCGGGCTGGCCTCTGTCGCTGGTCATTGAACGCTACGGCTGGCCGGGCATGTTCAGTTTGCTTTCGGTCGCCGCGGTACTGATGGGTTTATTACTGATGCCGCTGCTGATGGCGAGCATGACTACCTCTGCTGCTCAAAGGATAAAATAATGAAAAAAACGCTGGTCACTACCCTGATTGCTTCCGGCATTGCGCTGGCGACGCTAAGCGGCGCGGCGCACGCCAAAGGTCGACTGGTGGTCTATTGCAGCGCCACCAACGAAATGTGTGAAGCCGAAACCAAAGCCTTCGGCGACAAATATGATGTCAAAACCTCGTTTATTCGCAACGGTTCCGGCAGCACGCTGGCGAAGGTCGATGCCGAGAAGAAAAACCCGCAGGCCGATGTCTGGTACGGCGGTACCCTCGATCCGCAGTCCCAGGCCGGTGAAATGGGCCTGCTGCAACCCTATAAGTCGCCGAATCTTACGCAGGTGATGGAGCAGTTCCGCGATCCGGCGAAGCTGAAAGGCAACTACTCTTCGGCGGTGTACGTCGGCATCCTCGGCTTCGGCGTCAATACCCAGCGCCTGAAAGAGAAAAATCTGCCGGTGCCAAAATGCTGGAAGGATCTGACCAAACCGGAATACAAAGGCGAAATCCAGATCGCCGACCCGCAAAGCTCCGGCACCGCCTATACCGCGCTGGCGACCTTCGCCCAGCTGTGGGGAGAAGATCAGGCCTTTGATTACCTGAAACAGCTCAACGCCAACGTCTCTCAGTACACCAAATCCGGTATCGCCCCGGCGCGTAACGCCGCCCGCGGTGAAACGGCCATTGGCATCGGCTTCCTGCACGACTACTCGCTGGAAAAAGAACAGGGCGCACCGCTGGAGCTGATCTCGCCTTGCGAAGGCACCGGCTATGAAATTGGCGGCGTCAGCATTCTGAAGGGCGCGCGCAACCTCGACAACGCCAAACTGTTTGTCGACTGGGTGCTGTCGAAAGAGGCCCAGGAGCTGGCGTGGAAAAAAGGCAAGTCTTATCAGATCCTGACCAACACCACCGCCGAAACCTCGCCGAACTCGCTGAAGCTCGACGACCTGAAGCTCATCAACTACGACATGGATAAATACGGCTCAACGGACGTGCGTAAAGCGCTGATCAATAAATGGGTCAGCGAAGTGAAGATGGGCAAATAAGCCCACTCTTGCGGTTAATGCCGGGCGGCGGCTTCGCCTGACCCGGCCTTCAACTTCCTCAACACCGGAACCGCTATGTCACACACACTTGCACTCCATCCCGTGAAAAAACGGGATGCGATATTCCTTTGGGTTTTATTCGGCTGGCTGGCGTTCGCCCTGCTGCCGAGCTGGAGCCTGGATTACGGTCTGCTGGAGTCCACGAGCGATGAAATCCTCGCGGCCTACGGCTGGTCACAGTTCAATATCAGCTGGCTCTGGTATCTGTTGCCGAGCCTGCTGCTGATTCGTCCCTGGCAGGAAGCCGCGCGGGAGCAGCGCAGCCGCCACTACCTCGACGCGGGCTGGGCGTTATTATGCATGGCGTTTATCGTCATCAGCGCCACCGTTGAAGGTCGTGGGTTAGGCTACGCCACCATCGTGCTGTTTGCCGCGCTGGGCGCCATCATGACGCTGGCGCTCACCCGCCTTGAATGGCTGGGCGGCGACCGCTTTGTGATTGGTTCGCTGGTCACCATCGTGGCGTTAATTGGCGTCTTTATCGTCTGGCCGAGCATCGCTATTTTCATCCCGATGTTCACCAACGACGCCGGCGAGTTTGCCCCGCTGGCGTTTATGACCGTGCTGTCGCAGGCGCATATTGTCCAGGTGATCCTCAACTCCATCGCCCTGTCGATTGCGGTAGGCATCGGTTGCACTTTCTTCGGTCTGGTACTGGCGATTTACACCACCCGCATCGCCAGGCGCAGCGCCGTTATTGGTCGTATCTTCTCGATTCTGCCCATCGTCACCCCGCCGTTCGTCGTCGGCCTCGGCGTAACCCTGATGATGGGCCGTTCCGGCTATGTCACCGAGTTTATGGTGGAGTGGTTCGGCTTAACCAACACCAACTGGCTGTACGGGTTTACCGGCATCTGGCTGGCGCAGGTGCTGGCCTTCACTCCCATGGCGTTTATGATCCTCGACGGGGCGATTAAGACTATCCATCCGTCGCTGGAGGAGGCGTCGTACACCCTGCGCGCCAGCCGCTGGCAGACCTTTAACGGCGTCTTCGTCCCGCTGCTGAAACCGGCGCTGGCGAACGCGTTTTTAATCGTCATCGTCCAGTCGCTGGCCGACTTCAGCAACCCGCTGGTGCTCGGCGGCAACTTCGACGTGCTGGCAACGCAGATCTACTTCTACATCACCGGTTCGCAGCTCGATTATCAGGCGGCGAGCACGCTGGGCGCGTTCCTGCTGCTGTTCTCCCTGCTGGTGTTCTGTATTCAGTATATGTGGATCGGCAAGCGCTCCTACGTCACGGTCTCCGGTAAGTCCTATCGCGGCGACGTGCAGCCGCTGCCGGTGACCCTGGTGTGGAGCGTGATCGCCATTCTGGCGGTGTGGGTAGCCTTCAACGCCCTGCTCTACGGCAGCATTTTCTACGGCAGCTTTACCGTCAACTGGGGCGTGGACTACACCCTGACGCTGGATAATTTTATCAAGTTGTTCGGCCAGGGAATGAGCGACGGGGCGTGGCCTTCGCTGCTCGACACCCTGCTGTACGCCGGGATCGCCGCGCCGATTACCGCCGCTTTCGGCCTGCTGATCGCCTGGGTTGTGGTGCGCCAGCAGTTTAAAGGTAAAAAGACCATCGAGTTCACCACCATGCTGTGCTTCGCGGTGCCGGGCACCGTGGCGGGCGTCTCCTATATTCTCGCCTTTAACAGCGCGCCGGTGTACCTCACCGGAACGGCGGCGATTGTGATTATGTCGATGGTGATGCGTAACGTGCCGGTTGGCATTCGGGCAGGCATTGCCGGTTTAGGCCAGATCGACAAATCGCTGGATGAAGCCTCGCTCAGCCTGCGCGCCGGAAGCCTACGCACCATTACGCATATTCTGCTGCCGCTGCTGCGCCCGGCGATCCTCTCGGCGCTGATCTACAGCTTTGTGCGCGCCATTACCACCGTCAGCGCCATTGTGTTCCTCGTGACCCCGGACACCCGCGTCGCGACCGCCTATATCCTCAACCGGGTGGAAGACGGCGAATACGGCGTGGCGATCGCCTACGGTTCGATTCTGATCGTAGTGATGCTGGCGATTATTTTCATCTTTGACTGGCTGATCGGGGAAGCGCGTATCTCCCGGTCAAAAGCCAAAAACCAGGCATAATGGAGCGCACTATGAGTCAGAAAAATTTTGTTGAGCTGCGCAATGTCACCAAGCAATTCGGCAGCAACAGGGTTATCGACAATATCAATCTCACCATTCCGCAGGGGCAAATGGTGACGCTGCTCGGCCCTTCCGGCTGCGGCAAAACGACCATTCTGCGCCTGGTGGCCGGGCTGGAAAAACCGAGCGAAGGGCAGATTTTCATTGATGGCGAGGACGTTACCCATCGCTCGATTCAGCAGCGCGACATCTGCATGGTGTTTCAGTCTTACGCCCTGTTTCCGCACATGTCGCTGGGGGATAACGTCGGCTACGGTCTGAAGATGCTTGGCGTGTCGCGCAGCGACGTGAAAGCGCGGGTGAAAGAGGCCCTGGCGATGGTGGATCTGGAAGGATTTGAAGACCGCTATGTCGATCAGATCTCCGGCGGTCAGCAGCAGCGCGTGGCGCTGGCGCGCGCCCTGATCCTCAAGCCGAAGGTGCTGCTGTTTGACGAACCGCTGAGCAACCTCGACGCCAACCTCAGGCGCAGCATGCGCGATAAGATCCGCGAGCTGCAAAAGCAGTTTGATATCACCTCGCTGTACGTGACCCACGATCAGAGCGAAGCCTTTGCGGTTTCCGATACCGTGCTGGTGATGAACAAGGGCCATATCATGCAGATCGGCTCGCCGCAGGATCTTTACCGCCAGCCCGCGTCGCGCTTTATGGCGAGCTTTATGGGCGACGCCAACCTGTTCCCGGCCGCCTTCAGCGAGGATTTTGTCGATATTTATGGCTATCGGCTGCCGAGACCGCTGCATTTCGCCGCCGAGGGCGAAGGCAGCGTCGGCGTACGTCCGGAGGCGATTACCCTGAGCGATCGCGGCGAGGAGAGCCAGCGCTGTACCATCCGCCACGTGGCCTATATGGGGCCGCAGTATGAGGTGACGGTGGAGTGGCACGGGCAGGAAATCTTGCTGCAGGTGAATGCGACGCGGCTACAGCCGGATGTCGGCGAGCAGTATTACCTCGAAATCCACCCATACGGGATGTTTGTATTAGCCGATGCGGCGTAACTGACGCCGGGTGGCGGCTTACGCCTTACCCGGCCTACGGTTCGTGTACTACGGCTCGTGTACCTTGTAGGCCGGGTAAGCGCAGCGCCCCCGGCCCAAGGTTTTGCAACCCGATTACCTTGAAATCCACCCGTAGCGGATGCTTGTGCTGGCCGATGCGGCGTAACTGATGCCGGGTGGCGGCTTACGCCTTACCCGGCCTACGGTTCGTGTACTACGGCTCGTGTACCTTGCAGGCTGGGTAAGCACAGCGCCCCCGGCCCAAGGTTTTGCAACCCGATAACCTTGAAATCCACCTGTAGCGGATGCTTGTGCTGGCCGATGCGGCGTAACTGATGCCGGGTGGCGGCTTACGCCTTACCCGGCCTACGGTTCGTGTACCTTGCAGGTCGGGTAAGCACAGCACCACCGTGCCTGGAGGTCGGATACCTTGTAGGCTGGGTAAGCGCAGCGCCCCCGCACCTGGAGGTCGGATACCTTGTAGGCCGGGTAAGCGCAGCGCCACCCGGCAGCCACTCAGCGCTGCGCGTTCAACTCCGCAATATCCTTCGGCGTCGTCCGGCAGCAGCCGCCAATCAGCTTCGCCCCTGCGGCCTGCCACTGCGGCAAGTAACCCGCCAGGGTGGCGCAGGCTTCACCATGGTGATGCCAGGTTTTGGTCACCGGGTCATAATGCTCACCGGAGTTAGGGTAAACCACCAGCGGCAGCGCCGTCAGGCTATGCAGATGCTCCAGCGCGGCGGTGGTGTCTTCCAGCGCGATACAGTTAATTCCCAGCGCCACAATCTGCGGGTAGTTCGCCAGTATGGAAATCACTTCCCGCAGCGGGGTTCCGTCGCTGAGATGCTGCGCATCGCGCAGGGTAAACGAGAACCACGCCCGCGCACGAGGATAGGTACTCAACAGCTCCACCAGCGCCTTAATCTCGGTAAAGTTGGGCATGGTTTCGCAGGCCAGCAGATCGGCCCCGGCGTCGAGCAGCGCTTCCACCCGCGGGCGGTGGAACGCCTGAAACTCTTCGCGGCTCCGGACATAATCGCCACGATACTCCGAACCGTCCGCCAGGAACGCGCCGTACGGCCCGACCGAACCGGCAACCAGCAGCGTGCCCGCCTGCGGGTTCTCCGCCAGATACGCTTCCCGCGCCTTCCGCGCCAGTTCAACGCTTTTACCGATCAGCGCCTTCGACTGCGCTTCATCCAGCCCGCGGGCGGCAAACCCCGCCGGGGTAGCCTGATAGCTGGCGGTAATAGCGACCTGCGCGCCGGCGCGAAAGTAATCCAGATGGACTTCGCGGATAAGTTCCGGGTTGTCGACCAGCACTTTCGCCGACCACAGGCTGTCGGCGAGATTGCAGCCGCGCGCTTCCAGCTCCGTCGCCATCGCGCCGTCCAGCAAGATAAAGGGCCGGGTGTCCAGGATGGCGGTTAACGGATTATTCTGCGACATGTTGAGGCTCCTGGGTCAATGCCCGTGAACGAGTCAGATAGTACGCACCATAACACAGGGCGACGAACGGAATCCCGCACCACAGCGCAATTCTCTGGCTGGGGTCAAAGGCAAGACCAACGCAGGCCACCAGACACAAAATAAAGCCCAGCACCGGCACCAGCGGGTACCACGGAGCGCGATAGTGCAGTTCGCTCAGCGCTTTCCCCTGCTGGAGGTGGCGGCGACGGAACATAAAGTGCGATGCGCAGATGCTTAGCCAGACCGCCACCACCGCAAAGCCGGAGATAGCCGACAGCGCGACAAAGACCGTATCCGGCGCCACCACGCTGGAAAACAGCGCCAGTACGCCGCCCAGCATACTGACCGACAGGGCGATCAGCGGCACGCCGTTGTTGTTCACTTTGGCAAAACAGGCCGGTAGCGTCTTTTCATTCGACAGCGACCACAGCATCCGCCCGGAAGCATACAGCCCGGAGTTCGCCGCCGAGAGAATGGCCGTGAGGATCACAAAGTTAAAAATATCCGCCGCATAGGGGATCCCCACCTTTTCGAACACCAGCACAAACGGGCTTTTTTCCACCCCCGCCTGCTGCATCGGGATCAGCGCCGCCAGCACAAAAACGGTGCCGATAAAAAAGATAATCAGTCGCGCGATGGTCGTGCGGATAGCGACCGGGATGACCTGATGCGGATTTTGCGTCTCACCGGCGGCAATCCCGATAAGCTCAGTACCGGAGAAGGCGAAATTCACCGCCACCATGGTCATCAGAATCGGCAATCCACCGTGGGGGAACCAACCTTCGGCGGTGATGTTGTGCAGACCCGGCGCCGGTGAACCATCCTGCATAGGAATAAAGCCAAAGATGGCGGCACCGCCAAGAATAATAAAGGCAATGATGGTGACGACTTTCACCAGCGAAAACCAGAATTCACCTTCGGCGAAGAAGCGTGTGGAGATGACGTTAAGGCCAAAGATCAGCGCGCAAAACAGTACGCACCAGATCCACACCGGCACCTGCGGAAACCAGTACTGCATGCAAAACCCGGCGGCGGTAAAACTTGAACCCAGCGCCACCGTCCAGGTCAGCCAGTAGAGCCACGCCACGGTATAACCGGTCGCCGGACCGAGATAGCGTGCGGCATAAACGTGAAAAGCGCCGGTTTCCGGCATCGCTACCGACAGCTCGCCCAGACACTGCATCACCAGCCAGACCACCAGCGCGCCAATCAGATAGGCCAGCAGCGTACCCGCGGCGCCGGTGGTGGAGATGATATAACCGGTATTAAAAAATAACCCTGTGCCAATGACGCCACCCAGCGACAGCATAATCAGATGGCGTGTCTTCATGGTGCGCTTTAACTGCCCACCTTGTTGTTGTGTTGTTTGCATATTACCTTCTAAACGTATGGACATCTAAACATCCAAAGAAGGTCTGTTATACCCTGCCGATGGCGAAAAAGCAAAGCGTGCTGCACCATCCCGTCGCGCGATTGCCCCGCCTCTTGCCCCATTTTTGTTCATCCTGTGCCGCCGGGTGAAGCGCTGACGCCAGCCCTGTCCTGGCATCTTCTTTGCAGCGTCCTGCGTATCTTCATCTGGCGAGGCAGCGAATATGACAGGGCACACCACGACATTAAAAAGAACGCTCGGCAGTTTCCGTTTATGGGGGATCGCCGTCGGGCTGGTCATCTCCGGTGAATATTTTGGCTGGAGCTACGGCTGGTCACAGGCCGGGACCCTGGGCTTTATGATTGTGGCGCTGGCGATTGCCGCCATGTACTGCGCCTTTATCTTTAGCTTTACCGAGCTGACCACCGCCATTCCGCATGCGGGCGGGCCATTCGCTTACGCCTACCGCGCATTCGGTCCGACCGGTGGCTTTATTGCCGGTTTCGCCACCCTGATTGAGTTTGTCTTTGCCCCTCCGGCGATTGCTATGGCGATCGGCGCCTATCTTAACGTCCAGTTCCCGGCGCTGGACCCCAAATGGGTCGCCTGCGGCGCCTACGTTATCTTTATGACGCTGAACATCCTCGGCGTCGGCATTGCCGCCACCTTCGAACTGATCGTCACCCTGCTGGCGATTTTCGAACTGCTGGTGTTTATGGGCGTGGTGGCGCCGGGCTTCTCATGGAGCCACTTTACCGCCAACGGCTGGGCAGGCGCAGAGAGTTTCAGCGGCCTGGCGCTGCCGGGCATGTTTGCCGCGATTCCCTTTGCTATCTGGTTCTTTCTGGCCATTGAAGGCGCATCGATGGCGGCCGAAGAGGCAAAAGACCCGCAGCGTACCATCCCACGCGCGCTGGGCGGCGGTATTCTGACCCTCACCGTGCTGGCCATTGGCGTGATGGTGTTTGCCGGCGGCGTTGGCGACTGGCGCACCCTGGCCAACATCAACGACCCGCTGCCGCAGGCGATGAAAATGGTGGTCGGCACCAGCAGCGGCTGGCTGCATATGCTGGTGTGGCTGGGTCTGTTCGGTCTGGTGGCCTCGTTTCACGGCATCATCATGGGCTATTCCCGGCAGATCTACTCGCTGGCGCGGGCGGGCTATCTCCCTGCCGGTCTTGCCACCCTCAACCGTCGAACCCGCACGCCGCATCTGGCGATCCTCGCCGGCGGCGTGGTTGGCGTGGCCGCGATTTTCTCCGACTCGCTGATTACCATCAGCGGGATGCCGCTGACCGCCTGTATCGTCACCATGTCGGTATTTGGCGCTATTGTTATGTATATCACCTCGATGGCGGCGCTGTTTAAGCTGCGCCGCAGCGAGCCAAATTTGATTCGTCCGTTCCGCGCGCCGCTCTACCCGTGGGCACCGGCGTTCGCCCTGGCGATGGCGGTACTCTGTCTGGTGGCGATGGTCTGGTACAACCCGCTGCTGGCGCTGATTTTCGCAGCGATGATGCTGGGAGGCTATCTGTGGTTTCGCAAAACCGCCTCCTCCCGCGAACGCGCGCCGGCGGACCCACAGCTGCGCATTGTCTCCTGAGGAGGCGGCATGTATAAAACCACGCTATCGGGCCAGGTCTGGCGCTTTGATAGTCTGAAAACGCTGATGGCGAAAGCGTCGCCGGCGCGATCCGGCGATGCGCTGGCGGGCGTGATCGCCGATAGCGCCGAGGAGCGTATGGCGGCAAAAATCGCGCTGGCGGATGTCCCGCTGAGCGAAATTCTGGCCAATCCTCTCATCCCCTATGAACAGGATGAGGTCACCCGGCTGATTATCGACACCCACGATAGCGGTGGATTCGCCGCTATTCGCCACCTGACGGTCGGGGATTTTCGCGACTGGCTGCTGGATGACGCCACCGATACCGCCACCCTACAACGAGTCGCGCGGGCGATAACGCCGGAAATGGCGGCGGCAGTGAGCAAACTGATGCGCAATCAGGATCTGATCCTCGCCGCCAGCAAGTGCCAGGTCATAACTCGTTTTCGCAATACGATCGGGCTACCGGGACATCTTAGCGTGCGCCTGCAGCCTAATCACCCGACGGATGACATGAAGGGCATTGCTGCCAGTATGCTTGACGGCCTGCTGTACGGCGCGGGCGATGCGGTGATCGGCATTAACCCGGCAAGCGACAGTCTGCCGGTGCTGGCGCAGCTCAACCATATGCTCGACGATATTATTCAGCGCTTCGCCATCCCCACCCAGTCCTGCATTCTGACCCACGTCACCAACACCCTGCAGCTGATTGAGCGCGGCGCGCCGGTCGATCTGGTGTTCCAGTCGGTGGCAGGGACCGAGGCGGCCAACAGCGGTTTTGGTATTAATCTGGCCTTACTGCAGGAAGCGCGTGAGGCGGCGCTAAGCCTTAATCGCGGCACCCTCGGCAACAACGTGATGTATTTCGAGACCGGCCAGGGCAGCGCGCTTTCCGCCAACGCCCATCACGGCGTCGATCAGCAGACCTGCGAAGCGCGCGCCTATGCCGTTGCCCGCCATTTTGATCCGCTGCTGGTCAATACGGTGGTCGGTTTTATCGGCCCGGAGTATCTCTACGACGGTAAGCAGATCATCCGCGCCGGTCTGGAGGATCACTTCTGCGGCAAGCTGATGGGGCTGCCGATCGGCTGCGACGTCTGCTACACCAACCACGCCGAAGCGGATCAGGATGATATGGATACGCTGCTGACCCTGCTGTGTACCGCCGGACTGACTTTCTTAATCGGCGTGCCGGGCGCGGACGATATTATGCTCAACTATCAGAGCACCTCCTTTCACGATGCGCTGTACGCCCGTCGTCTGCTTGGCCTGAAACACGCCCCCGAGTTTGCCGCCTGGCTGACAAAAATGCGCATTATCGATCCGGATGGCACCCTGCGTTTGACCGATGCCCGCCATCCGCTGCTGTCCGTCCTGCCGCAAGGAGAACCGGTATGAATCCCCCCGACGCCTGGAACCCGCTGCGTGAATTTACCGATGCGCGCATTGCGCTGGGGCGCAGCGGCGCCAGCCTGCCCACGCGCGAAGTACTCAACTTTGGTCTGGCTCATGCCAGAGCCCGGGACGCGATTCACCGGCCGTTTGACAGCGAACAGCTGGAACCGGAGCTGGCGGCAATGGGGCTCTCCTCGCTCACGGTCCACAGCGCCGCCGGCGATCGGCATATTTACCTTAACCGTCCGGATCTCGGGCGCCGACTGGATGAGGCCAGCCGCGCCGATCTCGCCGCCAGCGGCGTGCGGCCGGCGGACCTGCTGCTGGTGATTGGCGACGGGCTCTCCTCGTATGCCGTGCATCGTCAGGCTCTGCCGCTGATTCGCGCGCTGCTGCCCTATCTGCACACGCTGGGCATCAGCCTTGCGCCGGTCGTGCTTGCCCATCAGTCCCGAGTGGCGTTAGGGGATGATATTGGCGAAACGCTGAAGGCCAGGGCGGTGGCGATATTAATCGGCGAGCGGCCGGGGCTCTCTTCACCGGATAGCCTTGGCGTCTATCTGACCTGGCAACCGCATCGTCAACGGCTGGAGTCGGAGCGTAACTGTATTTCGAATATTCGCCCGGACGGGCTGAGCTATGATGCCGCCGCCTTTAAGCTGGCGTGGCTGCTGGAGCAGGCTTTTTTACGTCGTCTGACCGGCGTACGTCTTAAGGATGAGAGCGATAACCCGGCGCTGCATGGCAGGGTAAAACCGCTGGGGATGCAACAGATTTAAAGCCGCTGGAGGCTGCGGCATGGCATCCCGCTCGCCGCAACCTCCAGCAGCCTCGCGCTACACAAAGCACACCTCGTTCCAGTAGGCTTCACGCGTCCAGCGTCGCTCAGTATGTCTTATCATGACGGAACCACCGTGTTTCAACATTGCCGATATCCACGCCGTAAAGGCTGGCGACTGGCAATATTGCCTCCATCATTCGTTGGGTATCCTGCTGCCCGGCTTCACCGTTAGATAAAAAAGCCAGCCAGCGCGTTAATCGTTGCCATAGTGCTACTTTCATTTTTCCTCCGTCGGGAAGCGATTTGCCTGACCGTATTTCAACCACAGATGGCGCAAGCCTGGAAATATCAATTCCGGGTTTTCAATCCCGGAAGGCGCATATCGCCCCGCCGGTCACGTCGGGGAATACCCATGCATTCTCTAAGTTCTTTTTTGATATAGATAAGAACTTTTTCTTCTTTGCCGGAGACGGTCGGTTTGTGGGAGCGTGATAAGCACAAAACAAAAACAGGGATTCAGGGGAAATAATCATGCGCATTGCAAAAACGAAAATCGCGCTGGCGCTGGGCATTCTGGCGCTGACCGCACAGGCTCAGGCAGACCAGCTGGCGGATATCAAAGCCGCCGGCGTGGTGAAAGTCGCCACCTTCGACGCCAACCCGCCGTTTGGTTCCGTCGACCCGAAAACCCACCAGCTGGTGGGTTATGATGTCGATTTCGCCCAGGCGCTGGCAAAATCGCTTGGGGTAAAACTGGAGCTGGTAGCCACCAATCCGGCCAACCGGATTCCGCTGCTGCAATCCGGGAAGGCCGACCTGATCGTCGCCGATATCACCATCACCCCGGAACGCGCACAGGTCATTGATTTTTCTACACCGTATTTTGTCACCGGCCAGCAGTTCCTCGTCCCGGCAAAATCAGCGGACCAGCTCGACAGCTACAGCAAAGCGCGGATCGGCGCGGTCAAAGGCACTACCGGCGAACAGGCGCTGCATCAGCGTTTCCCGCAGTCGCGCGTGCTCTCCTATGACGATATTCCGCTGGCGCTGACCGCCCTGCGTAACGGCAACGTCCAGGCCATCACCCAGGACAGCACCATTCTCGCTGGCCTGCTGGCAGAGGCGCCGGACAAAGCTAACTTTAAAATCATCCCCGATTTGCTGAGCAAAGAGGAGATCGGCGTTGGCGTCAAGAAAGGCGAACCGGCGCTGCTGAAAGCGGTCAATGACGAGCTGGTCAAGCTGGAAAAATCGGGCCAGGCCGCCAAAATCTATGATGTCTGGTTTGGCCCTGCCACCAAAACTCCACAGCCGCGTGCGTTTACCATAGAAGCTAAATAATATGTTATCGGGTCTGTTTTCACGCTCCGCGGCTTCGTCCGCGGATTTTTCGCATTTGCAGCGCGCCAGTATAGAATTTCGCCAGGCGGCAAAACGCTACGGCGACCATCAGGTGCTCAACGGCATCAATCTGCAGGTCGAACCCGGGGAAGTAGTGGCGATCCTCGGGCCGTCAGGATCGGGGAAATCAACGCTGATCCGCCTGATCAATCAGCTCGAATCCCTCAGCGCAGGCGAGATTCTGATCGACGGCAAACCCACTCGCCATCTTACGGACAGTGCGCTGCGTCAGCTACGCAGCCGCGTGGGTTTTGTTTTCCAGCAGTTCAACCTCTATGCCCATCTGACGGCGCAGGAAAATATCACCCTGGCGCTGGAGCGCGTGCACGGCTGGGAAAAAACCGCCGCGCATGAACGCGCGTTGGCGCTGCTGCAACAGGTCGGGCTGGAGGATAAAGCCCGCCAGATGCCGTCCCAGCTCTCCGGCGGCCAGCAGCAGCGCGTGGCCATTGCCCGCGCCCTCGCCTCGTCGCCGCAAATTATTCTTTTCGATGAACCCACCTCGGCGCTCGATCCGGAAATGATCGGCGAAGTGTTGCTGGTCATGAAGAAGCTGGCGCACAGCGGCATTACCATGGTGGTCGTGACGCATGAGATGCAGTTCGCGCGCGAAATTGCCGACCGGGTGGTGTTTATCGACGGCGGCGATATTCTCGAAGTGGCGCCGCCGGCGGACTTTTTCGCCCGGCCACAGCACGACCGCACGCGGCGTTTTCTGCAAAAGGTGCTCAATCCGCTGCACCAGGAGAGTCTCGAGTGAACCCGGTTCTCGACTGGCACGGCGTCCTGAGCGGGCAGCCGCTGCAGTGGATCATCTCCGGCTTTCTGACCACTGTGTGGGTCAGCGTCGCCGGAATAATACTGGCGACCGTGCTGGCCGTTGTGCTACTGGCGCTGCGCTTAGGCGGCGGTAAAGCGGGCCGCGGGCTGGTGGCCTGCTGGGTCTCGCTGTTTCGCAATACGCCGCTGCTGGTACAGCTGCTGTTCTGGTATTTCGCCGCCTGGAACCTGCTGCCGCTGGCGGCGCGGGATTTCATCAATGCCGACCACGCGTGGTCCATTCTGCCGGGTAACGTCTGGTGGCTAACCCCGGAGTTTATCTGCTCGATGTGGGGACTGGGGGTGTTTACCTCGGCGTTTCTGGTAGAAGAGATCGCCTCCGGGCTGCGCGCCGTCAGCCACGGTCAGCGCGAAGCCGCTCTTGCGCAAGGTTTTACGCCATGGGGCGAACTGCGTCATATTCTGCTGCCGCAGGGGCTGGCGAACGCCTGGCAACCGATCATCGGCCAGTATCTGAACCTGATGAAGCTCTCGTCGCTGGCCAGCGGCATCGGCTTTGCCGAACTGACCTACCAGGTACGACAAATCGAAAGCTATAACGCCCACGCGCTGGAGGCCTTCGCCGTCGGCACGGTGCTGTATCTGGCGCTTGGGGTGGTGATGGGGATGGCGCTGGCGCGTCTTGGCCCGGGCAAAACCCAGCACAGGAGCGCGCAGCATGAACGCTAATCTGGCGGTGATCGCCGATAACCTCGATTACCTGCTGTGGGGACGGCTGGCGGATGGCATTCCCGGCGGCGTGGCGTTGACCCTGATGATGGCGATCGGCGCCGCGGCGCTGGCGCTTCCTCTCGGCATTCTGCTGGCAGGCGCCGCCTGGCGTTATGGCGGGCTGGTGCGCCGACTGCTGTTCCTGTGGGCGGAGCTGATTCGCGGTATTCCGCTTATTTTCGTCATTTTTTGGCTGTGGTATCTGCTGCCGATGCTCACCGGGAGCGACCTGCCGGGGGCGGTGACGGTCACCCTGGCGCTGGCGTGGTTTACCGCCGCCTCGGTGATGCATTCGGTGCTGGCGGGGCTGCAGTCATTGTCCGCCGGGCAGTTTGAAGCGGCGCGAACCCAGGGATTTTCTGCCGGGCAAGCGCTGCGTTTCATCCTGCTGCCGCAGGCGCTGCGCAACGTGCAGCCGTCGCTGGTGGGGATTTTTATCAACCTGCTGAAAGACACCTCTCTGGCGTTTATCGTCAACGTGCCGGAGCTCACCACCGTCGCCGGCCAGGTGAACAACCGGGTGCAGATCTACCCGCTGGCGATTTTCGTTTTCACCGGCGCGGTCTATTATCTGCTGTGCTGCGGCCTGAGCCTGCTGGCAAACCGCCGCTTTACCAGGCGTAACGCTGACAGGCGCTACGCAGGCGGGTAAGAAACTGCTGCGCGTTCGCGGTCAATGCCGATTTCTGCGACCACACGGCGCAATACTGCGCCGCCGGCAGCGAGGAAACCGGCAGGGTCACCAGCTTATCCCCGAGCTGGAGCGGGTGACTCATGGCCCGGGCGACAATGGTCAGATAATCCGATTCCAGCACCATGTTGAGGCCGGTGATCACCGAGTCCGTACGCAGCGGGGTGATCGCCACCTGGCGATAAAAATGAATCAGCTCGTTTTGCAGCTGCTGGTAGTAGCCCATCGGCGACTCCGGCAGCAACCATTTCGCCCGCCGTAAGGCCATCAAATCGCTTTCATTCGCCAGCGGATGCCCTTTACGCGCCACCACGCAGAACGGCGCGGTAAACAGCGGCTCGATCATCACCCCTTCCGGCGGCCGCATCGGGTCCACCGAACCGATCGCCAGATCGATTTCGCCGCTGCGCACCCCGGGCAACAGGGAAGAGAGCTGCCCCTCTTTTAGCGTCAGCAGCATCTGCGGCAACGCCTGCTTAAACCCCTCCGCCACCGCCGGAAACACCGTCAGCGCGATCAGCGATGAAAAGCCTATCGTCAGGCGGCCGTGGGTCACCTGATTAATTTGTTCAACCTCGTCCGCCGCCCGGCGCAACTCCTCCAGCACCCACTCCGCGCGCTGCGAAAACGCGCTGCCCGCTTCGGTGAGCGTGATCCCCTCTTTGCTGCGCAGCAAAAGTTGCGTGCCGAGGGTCTGCTCCAGCTCACGCAACGTCCGGCTGAGCGCCGGCTGCGACTGGCCCAGTTCTCGTGCCGCCGAACGGATGCTGCCGCTGCGCGCCACCTGCCTTAGCGCCTGCAGATGGCTCACTTTTGGGAGATATTTCACCGCCAGCCCCTATCAGAAAAAAGCATCACCTATAGAAAAATTATATCTTCCCGCCGTTGCAGTAAAGCCCCAGGATGCGGATGGGGTCTCCCGCACACACAACACACTCATGAGACAAAAGGCGGAAACAAAAATGAAAAGTCAGTCTCAAATGATCTTCTTGCTGTTTATTGGCTACGTCTTCGTTTATATCGATAAAACCGTCACCGGCTTCGCGCTGCTGCCGATCGAAAAAGAATTTGGCCTCAACGCCGAACAGCTGGGCTACATCACCGGTATCTTTTTCCTCGCCTACTCCCTGTTCCAGGTCCCGGCGGGCTGGTTGAACGACCGGATTGGCTATAAAACGATGCTGGTACTGTCGCTGTCGGCGCTGGGGATTTTCGCCCTCTGCTTCGGCGCGCTGGGCCTCAGCTTCGGTCTGCTGCTGCTGTTTCGCTTTCTCTCAGGGGTGGGCCATTCCGGCTACCCCTGCTCATGCGCAAAAGCGGTCGTCAGTAATTTCAGCGTCGAAAACCGCACCTTCGCCCAGTCAGTTCTCCTCTCCTCGGCCGGGCTGGCGATGACTATCGGGCCGATTATCGCGGTGAACGCCCTGTCGCTGCTGGGCTGGCACCGCTCCTTTGCCGCTCTCGGAGCGCTGGTTTGCGTCACTGCCGCCCTTATTGCCTGGCGGGTACCGCGCCGCCCGCCGGCTCCCGCAGCGGCGAAGAAGGCAGCCGCCGGCGGCGCGCTGTGGCGTAACCCGACGGTTATCCTGCTGTTTATCTCTATATTCTGCGTCAACATTCCCAGCTACGGCCTGATGGCGTGGCTGCCGAAATTCTTCGTCCAAAGCATGGGGATGTCGCTGTCAGCTTCAGGCTATGTGGTGGCCGCCGGCGGTCTCGGGATCTGGGTTTCATCGCTGGGAACCGGCTGGCTGGTGGGGAAATATTTTCTTCATCGTGAACCGCTGGTGATCGCCGTCAGCGCCCTGCTTAGCGCCGCCGCCATTTTCGCGATTTTTCATGCCGGGACGGCGCTGACCGCCAGCCTGCTGCTGTTCGTCGGCGAGATATTTTTAATGGCCACGTTCGTTACCGCTTTTACCCTGCCGATGAAGCGGCTGCCGGAGAACATCATGGGCTCGGCTATCGGCCTGATTAATACCGGCGGCACCCTTGGCGGCTTTGTTTCGCCGATCGTGATTGGCTATCTGGTGGCGAAAACCCACAGCTATGCCAGCGCGTTCCTGTTTCTGTCACTGGCGATGGTCTGCTCGGCGCTAGCGGTGCTGCCGCTGATGAAACGCAAAACCGTCGCCGGCCTGCCCGTTGCTGATTGAAGGAGAATCTGATGAATCACGCCACCGAACTGCTGATTTCCGCCGCCGCCGAAGAGGCGCTGCGCTGGCGTCGCCACATCCACGCCCACCCGGACCTCTCTTTCCAGGAGAAGCCGACCGCCGATTACATCGCCCGCGAGCTGGCGTCATTTGCCGGGCTGGAGATTAGCCGCCCGCTGGATAATAGCGTGATTGCCGTGCTACGCGGCCCGCATCCGGGGCCGACGTGGGCGCTGCGCGCCGACATTGATGCCCTGCCGCTGCAGGAGGAGAGCGGCGAAAGCTTCTGCTCCACCGTGCCTGGCGTGATGCACGCCTGCGGCCACGACGCCCATACGGCGATGCTGATGGGGGCGGCAAAAGTGCTGTGCCAGCAGCGCGATAACCTGCACGGCAGCATTAAATTTATTTTCCAGCCGGCGGAAGAAGTACCGCCGGGCGGCGCGCGGGAGCTGGTGGAGCTGGGGGTGGTCGACGACGTGGAGCATATTTTCGGTCTGCACGTCTTCCCCACCAGCCCGGTCGGCACCCTGACGCTGAAAGAAGGCGTCTACGTCGCCTCCAGCGACAACTTCGATATCACCATTCGTGGCAAAGGCGGTCATGGCTCAATGCCGCAGCACTGTATCGACCCGGTTACCATCGGTGCGGAAATGGTCGGGGCATTGCAGCAGATCGTAGCGCGCAATATCGATCCGGGTACGGCGCCGGTATTGACCATCGCCACCTTCCAGGCCGGTGACAGCTACAACGTCATCCCTGACAGCGCCCGCCTGGCCGGCACGCTGCGTACCCATAACCAACAGGTCCGCGAAGCGGTGCCGCAGCTGATGTCGCGCATCATTGACGGGATTGCCGCCGCCCACGGCGCGAGCTGCGACATTCGCTGGCAGCAGGGTTACGTCGTCGGTCACAACCACGACAGCACCAACGCCATCGCCCGCGCCGCCATCGAACGCCACTTCCCGGCGGGGACCCTGAAGCTGGAGGATCGAGCGCTGTTTGGCAGCGAAGACTTCTCCTCCTATCAGGAAAAGGTTCCCGGTACCTTCCTGTTTATCGGCTGCGGTAACAAGGAAAAAGGGGCCGTCTGGAACGTGCATAATCCGCATTTCCGCATCGACGAAGATGCCCTGGCCATCGGTATCAAAACCCACATAGCGCTGGTCAGCCCGTTGCTGAATGACGAATAAAGGGCTTTTTGCGCATCTGGCGCGCTGCGCCAGATGCGGCTTCCACCGCTTTTCCCCCACGCTATCGCCGGCGCAATAATCTCGCCATTCACCGTTTTTTCGTCTTACCGTCATCTAACGATCACATAAAACGCCATTAATAGTGCCCAGTTTAATGATGAATCTGGACGCTCTTATGAATAGTTCTCTTGCCGCGGTAACCGACACCGATTATCCGCATTTTGGTCAGCCGAATACCGCCCGGCAGCGGAAAGTCTTAAGCGTGCGCAACCTGAATAAGTCTTACAGTGCGCAGCAAACCGTACTCGATAACATCAGTTTCGATCTCCATGCCGGCGAACTGGTGGGGGTGATCGGCCGTTCTGGTGCCGGTAAGTCGACCCTGCTGCATGTGCTGAACGGCACCCACAGCGCCACCGGTGGTGAGATCCTCAGCTACCCGGAAGTGGGCATGCCGCACGATGTGGCGAAGCTAAAAGGCCGCGCGCTGAACGCCTGGCGCAGCAAGTGCGGCATGATTTTCCAGGACTTCTGCCTGGTGCCGCGTCTTGACGTGTTAACCAACGTGCTGCTGGGCCGACTGAGCCAGACTTCAACGCTGAAATCCCTGTTTAAGATCTTCCCTGACGCCGACCGGGCGCGCGCCATCTCGCTGCTGGAGTGGATGAATATGCTGCCGCATGCCCTGCAGCGGGCCGAAAATCTCTCCGGCGGGCAGATGCAGCGCGTGGCGATTTGTCGCGCGCTAATGCAGAACCCCGGTATTTTGCTGGCCGATGAGCCGGTCGCCTCTCTCGATCCGAAAAACACACAGCGCATCATGAACGTACTGCGCGAAATCAGCGAACAGGGCATCAGCGTGATGGTGAACCTGCACTCGGTGGAACTGGTGAAAGAGTATTGCACGCGGGTTATTGGCGTAGCGAAGGGCAACATTATTTTTGACGACCATCCCTTACAGCTGACTCAGGATATTCTGCATCAGCTGTACGGGGATGAAATTAGCCAATTGCATTAATTTCCACTCACACGGACAAGATAATGAAACAATACATCACTGGTGCAGTTCGTATATCCGCCGCGGTCGCGGGAATGATGATGGCATGGCAGGCAGGCGCTGCGGAGCAGCCAAAAGAATTAAACCTGGGGATCCTGGGGGGCCAGAACGCCACCCAGCAAATTGGTGATAACCAGTGTGTAAAACAGTTTCTCGACAAAGAGCTGAACGTCGATACCAAATTACGCAACTCCTCTGACTATTCCGGCGTTATTCAGGGTCTGCTGGGCGGTAAAGTCGACGTCGTGCTGAGTATGTCGCCTTCGTCTTACGCTTCGGTTTATATCAATAACCCGAAAGCGGTGGATATTGTCGGTATCGCCGTGGATGATAAAGATCAGTCCCGCGGCTACCACTCGGTGGTGATTGTCAAAGCCGACAGCCCGTATAAATCGTTAGACGATCTGAAAGGCAAAGCCTTCGGCTTCGCCGATCCGGACTCCACTTCCGGCTATCTGATCCCGAACCACGCCTTCAAACAGAAATTCGGCGGCACTTCAGATAACAAATACAACAACTTCTTCTCCAGCGTGACCTTCTCTGGCGGTCACGAGCAGGACATCCTGGGCGTGCTGAACGGCCAGTTCGCGGGGGCGGTCACCTGGACTTCGATGGTCGGCGACTACAACAGCGGCTATAGCGTCGGTGCCTTCAACCGCCTGATTCGTATGGATCACCCGGATCTGATGAAGCAGATCCGCATCATCTGGCAATCGCCGCTGATCCCCAACGGGCCGATCCTGGTCAGCAACGCGCTGCCGGCTGACTTTAAAGCCAAAGTCATCAGCGCGATCAAAAAGCTGGATACCGACGAGCATGCCTGCTTTGTGAAAGCCATGGGCGGTACTCAGCATATCGGCCCGGGCAGCGTGGCTGACTTCCAGCAGATTATCGATATGAAACGCGAGCTGGTCAGCGCCCGTTAATCCCGCCCCAACGCCGCCTCCGCGTAGGCCCGCGTGAGGCGGCGGCATACTGAAGACCCATCGACGTATGAATATGCCGAATACCGAATTTGAACGTTATTACCAGCAGGTACGAGCGCGACAAAAGCGCGATACCTTTAGCTGGTCTGTGCTCCTGCTGGTACTTTATTTCGCCGCCGGCAGCGCCGCGGAATTTAATCTCTTCACTATCTGGCGCTCTCTGCCGAATTTTCTCGATTACATGTTTGAGACGCTGCCGACGCTCCACGTCAGCGCTCTGTTCGCCGATGTCCACACCAAAGGCTCGCTGGCCTACTGGGGCTATCGTCTGCCGATTCAACTGCCGCTGATCTGGGAAACATTACAGCTGGCGCTGGCTTCCACGCTGATTGCGGTGGTCATTGCGACGCTGCTGGCGTTCCTCGCCGCTAATAACGCCTGGTCACCGCCGCCGCTGCGTTTCGCCATCCGCGTGGTGGTGGCATTTTTACGCACCATGCCGGAGCTGGCGTGGGCGGTGATTTTCGTGATGGCCTTCGGCATCGGCGCCATTCCCGGATTTCTGGCCCTGATGCTGCATACCATCGGCAGCCTGACCAAGCTGTTTTACGAAGCGGTGGAAAGCGCGCAGGACAAACCGGTACGCGGCCTGATGGCCTGCGGGGCTTCACCGATCCAGCGCATTCGCTTCGCGCTGTGGCCGCAGGTCAAACCGATTTTTCTCTCCTACGGCTTTATGCGTCTGGAGATTAACTTTCGCTCGTCAACCATTCTTGGGCTGGTGGGCGCCGGCGGGATCGGTCAGGAACTGATGACCAACATCAAGCTGGATCGTTACGATCAGGTCAGCATCACGCTGCTGCTGATCATCATCGTGGTGTCGCTGCTGGATATGCTGTCCGGCCGCCTGCGACAGTGGGTTCTTGAGGGCAAAAAATGAATCTATGGCAAAGCCAACCGGATGTCGCCGCCAGCCGCCGCCAGCATCGACAACTGTATCAAGCCCAGGGGCGCTATTTGCGCTTCGTCGGTCTGCTGACGCTGGCGGGCTTACTTTACTACGTCTGGTTTTTTAGCCAGTTTGGCATCAGCGGCGAACAGCTCACCAGCGGCCTGCAGCAAATTAGCCGCTATCTGCTGCGGATGTTCGTCTGGCACGATTTTTTCAACTGGCCGTTTGCCTACTACTTCACGCAAATCGGCATCACTCTGGCGATTGTCTTCGTCGGGACTCTGACCGCCACGGTGATTGCGCTACTGCTCTCTTTCCTCGCGGCACGTAACATTATGCGCGGGTTGATTCCCGGATTTATCGCTCTGTTGATGCGCCGTCTGTTTGACGTGCTGCGCGGCATTGATATGGCCATCTGGGGGCTGATTTTTGTCCGCGCCGTGGGCCTCGGGCCGCTGGCCGGGGTGCTGGCGATTATTATGCAGGATACCGGACTGCTTGGGCGGCTGTATGCCGAAGGACATGAGGCGGTTGACCGCTCACCGGGGCGCGGGCTGACCGCCGTGGGCGCCAACGGCTTGCAGAAGCACCGCTTCGGCATTTTTACCCAGTCTTTCCCGACGTTTCTGGCGCTGAGCCTGTATCAGATTGAGTCGAATACCCGCTCCGCCGCAGTGTTAGGCTTCGTCGGCGCCGGCGGTATCGGCCTGATTTATGCGGAAAACATGCGCCTGTGGAACTGGGACGTGGTGATGTTTATCACCCTGCTGCTGGTGATCGTGGTCATGGCGATGGATACGCTCTCGGCGTGGTTACGCCGCCGCTATATTGGCGGCAACGTGGTGCCCTTGTTCAAAGCGGAGTAACCCGTTCCCCGGTCGCGCTGCGTTTACCGGGGCTACGGCTTCTGCGGTCGCGGGGACCTGCTCAGAGCCGCCATTCCAGCACCGGCCAGTTGTGGCTGGCATTCACCGCCGCCAGCTGCGGACACGGGTTAACCAGCCGGACATGGTCAGCATGCAGACACAGCGGCAGATCATTTATCGAATCGGTATAGAAGGTCACCTCGCCGCTCTCGTGCGGCCAGGCTTTCTGCCACGCCGCCAGCCGCACGACCTTTCCCTGCTGGTAGCTTGGCGTACCGGCAATCACTCCGCTATAGCCGCCGTCGGCCATCTCCACGTCGATACCTAACGCCTGCTCAATCCCCAACGCCGAGGCCACCGCCTGCACCAGCAGGCTAACCGAGGCCGAAATCACCAGCATCTGTTCGCCTTGCGCCCGCAGGGTTTGCAGCAGATCCCACGCCTGCGGATAGACGCGCGGCATAATATCCTGCTGCACGCAGCGCGCCACCAGCGCATCGACCTCCGCCTTCGGCACGCCGATGAGCGGCGCCTGGATTAAGGCAACGTAGTCGGCGATATTCATTTCGCCGCGATCGTAATCGTCCATCAGCATCGCCTCCCGCGCCAGATACGCCGGATCGCTCACCCACCCTTCCCGCACCAGGAACCGGCTCCATACCGTGCTGCTGTCGCCCTTAATCAAGGTATTATCCAGATCGAAAATCGTCAGATTTTTGGACATTGTTCATTTTCCCTAATCAGCAAAATTGGCTCGCCAGAGCATGCTTAACCAAGATGACAGGAGAATGACTCGCCTGCGCACCGGACAAAGGGTAGCAAAAAGAGAGGAAAAACGGGTCAGATTAGCGGATCGGCGGCGATATGCCGCGCACCGTGGCGGCATAAATGTCGCCCTTCGGCTATCCCTGAAAGATCATCACCAGCAGTACCGCTATCAGCAACAGCGGGTAAATCCGCGCGTGCCAGCGATCCGGCAGACGTGTCAGCCAACGGGCAGCTAACCGCAGCCCCAGCCAGCTCCCGGCGACCAGCAACGCCGCGGCCGACAGCCAGATATGGCCCAAAAATCCTGCCGGCAGCCCTGCGGGCGACACGCCGCTCATCGCCACCCACGTGGCGGTAGCGCTCGCCGACAGCGGCAGCGTCAGCAAATTGGCCGTGGCCGCCGCTTCCGGCATCGTCGCGCCACGACGACGCATTAACGGAACGGTCATGACGCTTCCGCCGACGCCAAGAAACGACGCAATCAGGCCAATCACACCGCCCGTCGTCAGCTCGCGCGCGGCAACCGGCGCAGAACGCCGGACGCCAGGGGCCATAAAACCCGGACGAAAATAGCAGTCGAGAATGGTCACCAGCAGATAGCCGACGAACAGCCAGCGAAGCCACCGCCCGTTCGCCGAGAGCGCCAGCAACGCCCCGGCGATCCCCCCGAGGGCAATGCCCACGAACATCATCCGCAGAGGACGCCAGCGCAGCGTTCCACCGCGAAGATGGCGCCAGGTTGCCAGCAGCGCAGCACAAAGCATCACCAGCGCAGAGGTGGCTACCGCAATGTGCATCGCCTGCCCGCCGACATCGCTCTGCGCGCCCCACACTGCGGTCACCAGAAACGAGATCAGCGGTACGGTGACAAAACCGCCGCCAAAACCAAACAGCCAGGTCGTGACGCCACACGCTACACCGCAGATAAAAAGCCAGCCTATCATTCGATTCTCCTCCGTTCAGAGTCATCACGATATAGAATAGCGGCATGGCTGACTTACGATTAAAAGCCATCATCTTACGATTTTCAGCCAGAAGGATGTGTCATGCGCAATATTGCGGTGAACGATGTCGATGACCTCCCGCGCCGGGTGCTGGCGCTGGGCAGCGATTACCCGGCGAATACGCAGCTGGAGCGCCACAGCCATCGCCGGGCGCAGTTTCTCTATGCCATGAACGGACTGATGAAGGTGGAGACGGATGACGGGCAGTGGCTGGTTCCCCCCTACAGCGGCGTGTGGATCCCGGCCGCCCGTCCGCATCGGGTACTGATGCCGGGGGTCAGCACCCACAGCCTGTACATCGAACCGGATGCGGCGCCGCGTGCCGGAGAACGCTGCGAGGTGTTGCAGGTCTCTCCCCTGTTACATCAGCTGCTGCTGAGCGCCTGCCAGCTACCGCTGCTTTACCACGAAGACGGACATGATGGCGCATTAATCGAACTGGTTTTGCATGAGCTGAAAGCCGCCTCTCCGCTACCGATGTTTACCCCACTTCCGCAAAGTGCGCCGCTGGTTGCGCTGTGCAGCGACTTTCTGCGCCAGCCGGATATTCACAGCACGCCGGAACAGTGGGCCGCCAGGCTGAATAAAAGCGCCCGGACTTTTCATCGCCTGTTTCGCCAGCAGACCGGCATGGCATTTCGCGACTGGCGCCAGCAGGCCTGCGTGATGTACGCCCTGACGGCGCTGCGGGAAGGCAGAACCATTACCGACGTGGCGCTCAGCCTGGGATATGAACATCCGGCGGCCTTTACCAGCATGTTTCGTAAAACGATCGGCCAGGCGCCCACCGCGTTTGTCCGCCAGATGAACGGCGGCCCGGTCTGACGCCGTAGCCGCGCCCTATCCAGACGGGGTCACAGCACCGCGCTCTGCAGCCAGTCCCGCAGGCTTTCCACGGAAAGGTCCGCCGGGGCCCGCGCCGTCGGCTGACCCGATTTCACCATCAGCAGCGCAGGTAAACCACGGACCCCCAGCGCTGTCGCCAGTTGCTGATGACGATCGGCATCGAGATAGCGTGTCTCCAGCGCCGCCAGGTGGTTCGCGAGGCTCGCATGACCCAGCAGCTGCCACAGCTTACGGCAGTGGACGCAGCGTTCAGCGCCGACGAACAACAGCAGCGGAGATTCAGACTCGCCGGAGAGCTCGCTTTCCGCGTTCAGCGGCGTGAAGCGGCTCTCCGCCACCCGGAACAGTTTCGGACTGCGGCGTAGGGTATCGTTATCGGTCGCCACGCACAGCGCATCGGCGCTTTTACTGTAGGGCTGCACGCCGGCGACGCGCACCATGCTCTGCGCCGGACCTGCCGCTGCGGCGCCGGGCTGGCGTAAAGTCCGCACGTCAACCGCCGCAATCGGCACTTCGGACGGCCGCGCCAGCTGCGGGATCCAGGCATACGGAATACGATAGGCGCGGTAAACCATGTTGTTATTCAAGGTCTTGCCCCAGAATGGCGAAATATACTCCCAGACGATTTCATGGTCGCGGGTCACTTCAAAAATGCGGCCGTTGGAGCCTTCGTTGATGAGGGTATTGCCGTTTTCCAGGCGCTGCATATTGCTGATATACGGGCTATAGAACCGATACGAGTCGGTTGGCTGCGGGAGATCCGCCTCATACGGCGAGTAGCGCCATTCGATATCGAGCGTCACCGGGTTGATCTCGAGGATCCGCGAATAGTCGCGCCAGGCGTTTTTCACCCCGTCCGCCGACGCCGGGTTGGGGGCGCCGTACCCGGCCCAGCCGCCGTTATCAAAGATCAGAATATTGCCCGCCCCGGGTAATCCCTGGGGGATCATATGCGCGTGGTGCTGGCCGATAATCCACCCCAGATGCTTCAACCGCGGCGTGCTGTAGTCCGGGCCAAGCTGCCAGACAATCTTACCGCTCTGTTTATCAATGATGGCGATGATATTGGACTCGCGGGCATCCCAGATGATGTTGTCAGGATGGAAGCGCGCATCGCCGGCGTCATACCATTTGTTTGGTCCCAGCGCCGACATGGAGTTGATGTGCATCCAGTCGCCCATCCCGCCGCCGCTGGCGCGCATATTGGGGTTATTGCGCAGCGCCGCGCGCGCCGCCTCGTCAAAGCCCAGCTCGTGGAAATGATCGCTGCAGCGCCATTCCCACACCACATTGCCCTGCCAGTCGACCTCAATAATGGTGTCATCAAGCAGCAGCTTATCGGAAATCTCTTCATTCACCAGGTTGGTGTGGGCCAGAATTAAGGTGTTGCCGCCGTCAACCTGCGGCTCAAGCCCCGGGGCGTAATAGCCCACCGGATTCCCGGCGCGCTGATAATCATGGTGCGCGCGCGCCATCCAGCGCGGCGCGTGACCCGGGTCGCTCACCTGTTCATAGCGGTCAAATTTCCAGGTGATATTGCCTTCCCAGTCCACCTGAATCAGGTCGAGCATATCCTGCATCCCGTAGCGGGGATCGCGTTCGCCGCTGTGGCCCAGGATCGCCCCCCCGGGCAGGATTTTATTCGGAAAGCCGTGCAGTTCGGGCCATTCGCGGACCACGTTGCCATTCATATCGACCAGAATCGCCCCGCGTTCGGTGGCCTGAAAAACGGTATATCCGCTCCACGCGCGCTGCGGATCGTAGAGCGTGGCGCCGGTCGGGTAGACGGAAGGATGTCCCATATTGTCACTCCTTAAATAGTCAAATCAGGCACAAGTAATCAAGGTACGAATCTGCCGGCAGGCGGCGGAGAACGACTCATCATCGCGCTGTCGCGGATGGGGCAACGCCAGCGTCACCACCTCACGAATCCGTCCCGGACGGGGAGAGAGCACCACCACCCGGTCGGCCAGCGCCACCGCCTCTTCCACATCGTGAGTCACCAGCAGCGTGGTGGTCCCCGTGCGGCGATGAATATGCAGCAGCTCCTGCTGCAGGGTATGGCGCGTCAGGGCATCCAGCGCGCCGAAAGGCTCATCGAGCATCAGAATTTGCGGCCGGGCGATCAGCCCGCGGGCAATCGCTACCCGCTGGGCCATCCCGCCGGAAAGCCGGGATGGCAGCGCATGGGCGAACTCCTGTAGCTGCACGCGCTCCAGCATCGCCAGCGCGCGCTGGCGCTTCCCCCCACGACTCAGCTTTTCATCCGCGAGGCCCAGCATCACGTTGTCGATCACCGTCAGCCACGGAAACAGCCGCGGCTCCTGAAAGACAATGCCGCGCTCTTTGCCCACGCCGCGTACCGGCTCGCCGTTAACGCGGATTTCCCCCTGCGTCACCGGCTCCAGGCCAATCAACATCCGCAGCAGCGTGGACTTGCCGCAGCCGCTGCTACCCACCAGCACCACCAGCTCGCCGGCGGCGATATCGAGGCTGAAGTTTTGCAGTGCCGTCACCTGTTGCCAGGATTTATGCACATGGCGAAAAGAGACCAGGGTCGAGTCGGTCATCGTTGCTCCCGTTGGCGCCAGCGGGTGGCGCGAGATTCCAGTAAACGTCCGGCTTTATCCAGCGCGGCGCCGGTGATACCAATCAGCACCATGCCGCAGAGAATGGTCGGCATATCCAGCAGCTGCTGGGCGTTGATCATCAGGCTGCCGATACCGGTCCCGGAGGACATGAAATATTCCGCGCCGATGTTGCCCAGCCACGCATAAATCAACGCCAGGCGCAGACCGGCAAATATGCCCGGCGCCGCCCCCGGTAAAATCAGCGTCCGCAGGCGGGTCAACGGGCCAAAGCGCAGCACCTTCGCCACTTCATCAAGCTGCGGATCGCGCTGGCTGACGGCCTGCAAGGTGCTAAAAAACATCGGGAAGAAAGAAGCCAGGGCGATAAACACGATTTTGCCGCCGTTATCGTTACCCACCCACGCGGTCAGCAGCGGCAGCCAGGCAAAGAGCGCGATATGGCGCAGGACGTTCAGCGTCGGGGTCAATATCTGCCCGGCTCGCGGGCGCAGGGCCAGCAGCAACCCGCACAGCAGCCCGATAGCGATCCCCAGCGCGCCGCCGGCAAAGGCCCGTCCGAGACTGGCCAGCATCGCGGCGGGCAGCTCGCCGCTGGCCGCTCCGGCCATAAAGCGCTGCGCCACCGCCAGCGGCGAGGAGAATAACGTGCTGTCGATCCAGCCCCAGCCGCTGGCCAGTTGCCACAGCGCCAGTAGGATCAGCGGCAGCTGGAATGCATGCCAGCTGGCCTGCGGCTTCCAGGCCAACCGCCCGGTAGCGGGCTGCGGCCAGAAGACCAGACGGGCATAGACCCGGTTGGTCGCCCACTCCATCAACAGCCCGCTCAGCCCGACCACCGCGATGGTGACGAAGACAATATCCAGCTGAAACAGCTGGCGGCCCCAGACCATCAGGTAGCCGATCCCTTCAGACGAGGCCAGCAGCTCGACAACAATCAGCGACACCCAGGCCTGAGATAACGCCAGCCGCAGGCCGGTAAACCAGCCCGGCAGGCTCGCGGGAATCACCAGCCAGCGCAGCCGCTGCCAGCGGGAAAAATTCATCACCTGCGCCGCTTCCCCCAGCGCTGGCGAGACGCTGGTGACCGCCAGTTGCGTATGGATGGTCATCGGGACAAGGGTGGTTTTGACGATAACCGCCAGCTTCAGGCCGTTATCGATGCCAAACAGCACCATAAACAGCGGGATCCAGCCCAGGGTGGGGATCTGCGCGAGGGCATAAAATAGCGGTTCTATCCGCTGAGCCGCGGCCGGTACGAGACCAAACAACGCCCCCAGCAGGGTACCCGCCGCCACGCCCAGCAGCAGCCCGACGGCCAGGTGCTGAAGGCTAAACCCCCATTGCGCCAGCAGATCGCCGCTGAGAAGCGACAGCGCGGTATCGGCGACGACCGCCGGGGCGGGCAGGATCTGCTCCGGCATCCAGCGCTTTACGGCGGCGATGTGCCACAGCAGCGCGATCAGCGCCGGCAGCAGCAGGGGCCAGCCGTTTAGCCTGATAGCAGGCAAGGAGTACCTGCGTCTTTTCAAGATCATCTGCGACATAGCGGTCCGTTTTGAGTGAAATCATCACCCTATAAAACCGTCCTCACCGTCTGTCGTCATTGCGTTTGCTGAATAATCCCGATGCAACAAATGCATCTCAGCCTGGCGGACAGGCGGGCTCTGATTTAGCTTATTTTTGCCTTTGCTCTGCGAATAAAAGCATTTAACAGTACGCGGTGAGCCTCTTTAGGGTGAGAAAAAACTCAGGGAGTCACCACCAATGATGAAAGCTATTTTTACCCGTACGGCGCTGGCGCTGGTCGCCGTGGTCACGCTGATGGCCAGCGCGCAGGCCGAGAGTCTGCGAACCATTCGCATTGGCGTGCCGGATCAAAGTGCCGGCAGCAAACCGTTTATTGAAGGGCCGGTCGGGATGGCGTTTATCCGTCATCAGCTGGAGGCGGTGTTTAAACCACAGGGCGTGGAGGTGCAGTGGCAGTTCTTTAAGGGCGCCGGCCCGGCGGTGAATGAAGCGCTGGCCAACCGGCAGCTCGATTTTGTCTATCTCGGCGATCTGGCGGCGATTATCGGCAAAGCCAACGGTCTGCCAACCCGTCTGCTGCTGGGCAGCCGCGGGTCGGAGTCCTACCTCGCGGTCACCAGAGCATCGGCGATTAAACAGCTGGCGGACCTGAAAGGGAAACGCGTGGCAGTGTATCGCGGTACCGCAGACCAGCTGGCCTTCGATCGCGCTTTGCAGACCGTCGGACTTAGCGAACGCAATATGCAGGTCATTAATCTGGACTGGAGCGCCGGGAAAGCCGCGTTGGCCGCCGGTCGCGTGGATGCGGTGTGGGGCGGCGTCTCGCTGCTGGCGCTGCGCGGCGATAAGATTGACGTGGTGGTGAAAAGCGGTGATTCAGGCCGCCAGAATACCACCCAGGCGGCTTTTCTCGGAACTCAGGACTTTATTCAGGCCTGGCCGCAGGCCACCCAGCAAGTTATTGACGTGCTGGTGAAAAACGCGGCGGAAATCAGCAACCCGGCGAATCGCGAGGCCTGGTCGGCGGAGATGGCGCAGCAGAGCCAAATTCCGCAGGCGCTGTTCCTTGAGGATCTGCAGCCGCAGGATCTCAACTTCAGCACTTCGCCGCGCATCGACCCCTTCCTGGCCGACAGCTTCAGCAGCAGCGTCGAGCAGGCCAAAACAGGTCGCCTCATTCGCAACGCCTTTGCGGTGACGCAGTGGGCAGACGGGCAGTTTGTCGAACGGGCGCTGAAGACTCTGCAGCTGGAAAACCACTGGCCGCAGTATGATAGCCAGGGCCAGGCGGCGGACGCCGGCTAAGCCCCCTCCTCCTGCGCCAGCAGCGGGATCTGATGCTGGCGGTCGGTATGCAGGATAATATCGATAAACCTGGCGACCAGCGGCGAAAGCGCGGCATGAACCGGGGAGATCACCGCAAAGCGGGTCTGCATCAGCCGCCACTCTTCCGGGAGGTTGCTGAGCTCCAGCTTCACCAGGCGATGGCTGTGCTGGCACAGGGCGAAGCCGTCTTCGCTGGCAAAGCTTATCGCCTGAGTGTGCGCCAGCGTCGACAGCAAGGCGTAGACGTGATCGCATTGAATCGCCGGGGTGAAATCCTGCTGCTGGCTGAGCGTTGCCAGCACTTTTCGCACCCCCGGAGGCAGATAGGGCGCGGCAAAGGGGTAGCGCAGCATCTCCTCAATAGCCACCGGCCCGCTCTGCGCCAGGGGATGGTCGGCATGACAGATGAAGAAACAGCGCTGCGGGCTGAGCGGCTGGACCCGCAGCTGCGGATCCAGCTCCGCATGCCAGCTGTCGGCCACCACGAAGGGAAACTGCTGGGTCGTCAGCGCGTGATGCAGGGCAAACCAGTTATCGACCTGAAAACGCACCCTCGCCTGCGGTAGACGGCGATGAAACTCACCGATGGCCGCCGGGATCAGGCGCGCCGCTGGCGCCGGGCCGCAACCGAACGCCACTTCGCCATTTTCGCTATCGTCCGTTTCTCCCAGCAGGCTGCTCAGCTCAATGTTTAGCTCCTGGAAACGGCGGGCGTAAGGCAGCAGCGTTTGCCCGTGTCGCGTCAGCGTCGGCAGCTTATTCTGCCGGTCGAATAAGGGATGGCCGACGCTCAGCTCCAGCGACTGAATACTGCGGCTGAAGGCCGATTGCGACAGGCATACCGACTCGGCGGCGCGGTGAAAACTACCGTATTCAACCAACGCGACAAAGTTGCGCAGCTGGCGAAAATCGAGATGCATAAGCTTGCCTCACAGGGACCTGGAGCGGACAAAGTACTGGACGCCGCCCCCGGCGCGCAATGGCCGGATGATGAGGATCTTTCACCTTCCGCGAAGAGAAGAGAGTCATTAACATCAGATGCGTCTTATATGCGATCGCGAAATAGTGTTTCATGGTGAAATAATTTATTAACAAGCGACACCACAGATTTTTCTCTTATATTTAACTGGAGCAATGAAAAACGTGAAGTAACAAGTTTACTCTACGTAAGGTTTCGTAAATTTTTCAGCGAACCATTCTGACAATATGGCGGATACGCTATAAATACCCACGGCCCATTCCCCCTCACGAAAAATAACGATATGACGCCTAAACTTGCTCACGCTTTATTATTGGTGCCTTTTTTAATTTTGGCAGGATGCTCATCTTCATCTAAACATCCGCCAAAAACCGCCGCCAAACACCAATACGCCCCGATCGATAGCGGATCTGACGATCTGATTCCGGTGGTTGCCGCCCTGCACGATCAAATGCACACCTGGCACGGCACCCCCTATGAATGGGGCGGTACCGAGCAAAGCGGCGTCGACTGTTCTGGCTTCGTCTGGCGAACGCTCAAGGACCGCTTCAATTTGCCCATGGAGCGCGTAACAACGAGCGATCTCCTGCATATGGGCGTCCGCGTCAGCAAGCAGCAGCTCCGTCCGGGGGATCTGGTATTCTTCCGTATTCGTGGCGGGATGCACGTCGGTTTCTATGACACCGAGCACAACTTCCTGCACGCTTCCAGCAGCCAGGGCGTCATGCGCTCCTCGCTGGACAACCCTTACTGGAACTCGGTCTTCTACCAGGCGCGTCGCCTGCCGAAAGAATATAACGCGCAGATCACCATGAATAGCGACCATCAGCACCTGGCTAAAAATCATTAATCCTTTTCAATAAAAAACCGCAGCAATAATGCTGCGGTTTTTTGTTCAGCCTGCTAACCGCCGCGGAAGTCTCCTGCGGCGGTCGCGGATTAGAACTGGTAAGTCATACCCAGAGCGACGATGTCGTCATTGTTGATAGCGAGTTTATTATCGCTGTTCAGCTGGTTGATTTTATAATCAACAAAGGCGTTCATGTTTTTGTTGAAGTAATAAGTCAGACCCACGTCGATGTAGTTCACCAGGTCCTCGTTACCAACGCCTTCAATATCTTTGCCTTTTGACAGCACATAGCCCAGGGACGGACGCAGGCCGAAGTCGAACTGGTACTGAGCAACGGCTTCAAAGTTCTGCGTTTTATTGGCAAAACCACCGCTGATTGGCGTCATCTTGCGGGTTTCAGAATACATAGTGGCCAGATAAATATTGTTGGCGTCATATTTCAGACCGGTCGCCCAGGCTTCCGCTTTTTTACCCACGCCGCGCGCCAGCAGGTTCTGGTCATTGGTACGGTCAGAGCTGGTATAGGCCGCGCTGATGGCAAAATCGCTGCCGCCGAAGTCATAGCTTAACGAGGTGCCGAAGCCGTCGCCGTTCTGTTTTTTCGCTTCGCGGCCTTCGTTTTTGCCCTGATATTGCAGAGTCATATCCAGGCCATCCACCACGCCGAAGAAATCGGTATTGCGGTAGGTTGCCAGACCGCTGGCACGCTTGGTCATGAAGTTGTCGGTCTGTGCGGAAGAGTCGCCGCCGAATTCCGGGAACATATCGGTCCAGGCTTCAACGTCATACAGGGCGCCGAGGTTACGACCATAATCGAAAGAACCGTAGTTTTTCAATTTCAGGCCGGCAAAGGCCAGACGGGTTTTCTGGGTGGAGTCGCTTTCCGTTTTGTTACCGGAGAATTCAGATTCCCAACGACCGTAGCCGGTCAGCTGGTCATTAATCTGGGTCTCGCCTTTGATGCCGAAACGGACATAGGTCTGGTCGCCATCTTTACTGTCATAGTCGCTGATGTAGTGCATCGCTTTGACTTTGCCATACACGTCCAGTTTGTTGCCGTCTTTATTATAAACTTCTGCTGCCTGTGTAGCTGAAGAAGCGACAAGACCCATCATCATTAATGCCAGTGAGCTCTTTTTCATTATTCAGTCCTGGTGATTTATTTATACGCGCTAATCAATTCCGGGCGAAGGCCCCGTGAAAAACAGGAGGTTTTTTAACGCTCCGATATTAAAAATTTATGACAATGTGGAACTTTTTATAAAAAAGAGTGTTTAGATGTTTCCGTCATAAATTTGTCATCGTGTTACGCCACAATGCCCGATCTCGCGCAATAAAGTGGCTCGCCCAATACGCCAGGTGTTGGCAAGCGGCCTGAGTCCTGTTACAACATCAGCTCGATATCGATATTCCTTTTGAACGGCAGAGAATCATGAGTGATAGCCAGACGCTGGTGGTAAAACTGGGCACCAGTGTTTTAACGGGCGGATCCCGTCGCCTGAACCGCGCCCATATCGTCGAATTAGTGCGTCAATGCGCACAGCTGCACGCAATGGGCCACCGTATTGTCATTGTGACCTCCGGGGCCATTGCCGCCGGGCGTGAGCACCTCGGCTACCCGGAACTGCCCGCGACCATTGCGTCGAAACAGCTTCTGGCTGCGGTCGGACAGAGCCGTCTGATCCAGCTGTGGGAACAGCTGTTTTCCATTTATGGTATTCACGTCGGCCAGATGCTGCTGACCCGTGCGGATATGGAAGATCGCGAGCGCTTCCTCAACGCCCGCGATACCCTGCGCGCGCTGCTCGATAACAACATCGTGCCGGTCATTAACGAAAATGACGCCGTGGCGACCGCCGAGATTAAAGTCGGCGATAACGACAATCTCTCCGCGCTGGCGGCGATCCTTGCCGGCGCCGATAAGCTGCTGCTGCTGACCGACCAGCCGGGTCTGTTCACCGCCGACCCGCGCAATAACCCGCAGGCAGAGCTGATCAAAGATGTCTACGGCATTGATGATGCCCTGCGCGCCATCGCCGGCGATAGCGTTTCCGGCCTGGGCACCGGCGGTATGGGAACCAAGCTGCAAGCCGCCGATGTCGCCTGTCGTGCCGGTATCGACACTATTATTGCCGCCGGCAACCGTCCCGGTGTGATTGCCGATGTGATGGAGAGCGTGTCGGTCGGTACCCGCTTCCACGCGCAGGAATCGCCGCTGGAGAACCGCAAACGCTGGATCTTCGGTGCCCCGCCGGCGGGTGAAATTAGCGTGGATGCCGGCGCCACCCAGGCGATTCTGGAACGCGGCAGCTCCCTGCTGCCAAAAGGCATCAAAACCGTCACCGGTAACTTTTCCCGCGGTGAAGTTATCCGCATCCGCAATAGCGAAGGTCGCGATATTGCCCACGGCGTCAGCCGCTATAACAGCGATGCGCTGCGCCTGATTGCCGGCCAGCACTCGCAGCAGATTGATGCCATTCTGGGCTATGAATACGGCCCGGTTGCCGTCCATCGTGACGATATGATTATCCGTTAAGGAGCTGAAAATGCTGGAACAAATGGGCATTGCTGCCAAGGCGGCCTCTTACAAACTCGCGCAACTCTCCAGCCGTGAAAAGAATCAGGTGCTGGAAAAGATCGCCGATTATCTCGAAGCGCAGAGTGAAGAGATTCTGCGCGCCAACGCCGAAGACCTGACGGAAGCGCGCGCCAATGGCTTAAGCGAGGCGCTGCTCGACCGCCTGGCGCTTAACCCGGCGCGTCTAAGCGGCATTGCGAACGATGTTCGCCAGGTGTGCAATCTGGCCGATCCGGTTGGCCAGGTGATCGACGGCGGTCTGCTGGACAGCGGTCTGCGCATCGAACGCCGCCGCGTGCCGCTGGGCGTGGTGGGGGTGATTTATGAAGCCCGTCCTAACGTCACCGTCGATGTTGCTTCCCTGTGCCTGAAAACCGGCAATGCCGCGATTCTGCGCGGCGGGAAAGAGACCTGGCGCACCAATGCCGCCACGGTGAAAGTGATTCAGCGGGCGCTGGAGGAGTGCGGGCTGCCGGCCGCGACGGTCCAGGCGATTGAGAATCCGGATCGCGCGCTGGTTGGCGAGATGCTGAAGATGGATAAGTACATCGATATGCTGATCCCACGCGGCGGCGCCGGTCTGCACAAGCTGTGCCGCGAGCAGTCCACGATCCCGGTGATCACCGGCGGGATTGGCGTGTGTCATATCTATATTGATGATTCGGCCGATATAGCTGAAGCGCTGAAGATTATCGTCAATGCCAAAGTTCAGCGCCCAAGCGCCTGTAACTCGGTAGAAACCTTGCTGGTGAATCAGCATATCGCCGACCGTTTCCTGCCAGCCCTGAGCCAACAGATGGCGGAAAGCGGCGTGACGCTGCATGCTGACGCCGCCACCCTGCCGGTATTGCAAAACGGCCCGGCAAACGTCGAGCCGGTGAAGGCGGAGCAGTACAACGATGAGTATCTGTCGCTGGATCTGAATGTCAAAGTGGTCGCTGGCCTCGACGAGGCCATCGCCCATATCCGCGAGCACGGTACCCAGCATTCTGATGCCATCCTGACCCGTACGCTGAGCAATGCCAACCGCTTTATCAACGAAGTGGATTCCTCGGCGGTATACATTAACGCCTCTACCCGCTTTACCGACGGCGGCCAGTTTGGCCTCGGCGCAGAAGTGGCGGTCAGCACCCAGAAGCTGCACGCGCGCGGCCCGATGGGCCTGGAAGCGCTAACCACCTACAAGTGGATTGGTTTCGGCAACGATACGATTCGTGGTTAAGTCAAATCGGCAACGGTAGTAAAATGGGGGCGATTGCCCCCATTTTTTCTTTACTGGTTAATATCCAGGCTATCACAAGCAGAAGAACCATTATTATCAATAATCAAGGTAATATCTTTGTTGTGAAAATCGCGCATATCAAAAACCACGCTCTCTGCTGTGGCAATATGCTTTTCTACACGATGCGTCGCATCTTTGATAATCACTTTCACTCCGTCAGTTTTCCCGCAGTTTTTATTGACTGACGTAATACGTAAGGTGTCATATTCCCCGACGAACATCCTGACAATAGTCGGTGTTGTTGCGCCTGGGTGGGCGTAGATTCGACCTTCACGATACATACTAAACTGCCCCCAGGTGTCGCCTTTCTCCACTGCCGCGCTTAGATAACTCTCTGTAAGATTATTTTCATACTCCGCTTTCCATGAGGGGTAGGAACGGGAAAATTCATCAATCATGCTTCTGTATTCATCGATTGTATACGGTCTGATTTTTTCATAGACGTATGCCTGAACACCGCCGCTAAGTATAAATGGCTGACTGACTCTTTTATAAGCGGCACCAATTCCCTTACCTTCCAGGATAAGATTATTTGGCAGATATATAACCTGTTGTCCATGAATTCCAAGATGCGTTTGAGCTGGATCGGTCACAATCGCATAACGAGAACTAAAGGCTTCAGTAGCCAGCTTATCACGCAAATCTACCTGCGAGACGTTGGCGATATGGCTGACAAACGATGCCGGTGATATGGCTGAAAACAGATCATTATTAAGTGAACCGCTGGATGCAAAAACAGCCACCTTATCATCTGGCTCAACACGCGCACTCATAAAGGCAATCAGCTCATGGTAATGGTCAAAGTTTTCTAATCTGAGAGGATACTCTTTGCCAGGAAGATAGCGGCTGACTAATTCCGGTTTACCAAATGGTTTTGAATATGTGCTAATAAAGACTGCAACCGTAAGTAATGAGAATGCGATCGTAAGTGTTATCGCCAGTCCTTTGTTTAACCTGTCAAAGAATAGTTTTAAAGCCGAAAGCACGAGTATTGCCAACCAAAAACAGAATGGCATTCCATGCTGCATCCCTGGTGTCTGTGTTCGGGTAAATATAATATAGGTGATAATAAAATTAGCTAATGCAAAAGCACAAAGAACTTTAAGCCGAAAACTGGTTCCGAAAACAATATACAAGCCCCCCAAAACAATTAATGGCAGCAAATATAAACCAGCATAGTTCAGGGTTATAAAGAAGGTTGCCTGCTCTGTCGCCTTGTATGCAGAATAAATATCAGAATAGTTTGTCGTCAGTATTCTCTCAGCCAGTTCGAACTGAAAAACACAGACTAAAAAAATCACTACCAGCCCAGAAAGAGTAAAGAAAATAAAGTATTTAAATATTCTTTCCTTACTAAACCTGGCCGCTTCACCAAACAAAAATGTATTCAAAAAAGGCAACGTAACAAACAAGGAAACTACGCTATAGGCATACCATCGCCGGAATGCAAAGGGCAACCATAGTAATACTCCCATTGCGATTGCAAGTAATACAAAACGGGCTCCCTGGTATTTTAAGATATTAACTTTAAACAAAATCAAGCAGCACAGCGATAGTGGAATCATTCCTATGATATCAGGATAGCCGCGCAAGGTTGGTGTGACAAAAGGAATAAAACTTGCCAGAAAAACAAAGATATACGGCTGGTATTTGTTGTCCACACCTGCAGCAGTCGCAAACAAACGCATTGCAATATAAGCAAATGGTAAAAAATAAAGAATATACACACCCAATATGTAAGCTTCCCGATTTCCTATCGGCAGATAGTTAAACGGGATCAGTGCAATGACTGGCAAAGGGTTATAATCAGCTGAATAGACTGAATATTTTATACTAGCAAGCCATTGACTAAATGAGTCATGCAGTAAGCCAGTATACTCATTCCATACTACCCAGTAAAATCTGGAATCCCATGTATAAGCCTGATTTTCACTTGCCACAAAGGAATAACAAAGTACTGATAATATGGCGATGAAAACCACATACTGTATTCTACTGATTATTTTTTCGTTATTCATCATCAACCTTCTGCTGCGTTGTTTTTTCGATAAAATATTTAGGACGACCTTTAGACTCCATATATATCTTACCGACATACTCACCAATGATGCCTAACGATAGCATCTGTACACCGCCGAGGAAGAAAATAGCGATCATAACTGAGGCCCACCCTTCAACGGTATTTCCTGAGAATTTCTCAAACAGCGCATAAATTGCTGCAAACACCGAAAGAATACTGATCGCAAACCCTGAGATAGCGATAATCCTTAATGGGGTAATGGTCAGAGAAGTGATGCCTTCAATTGCCAGGGCAAGCATTTTTTTTAATGGATACTTCGACTCACCAGCCAGACGAACTGTTCTCGAATATGCAACCTGAGTGGAACGATAACCAATCAGTGGCACTAATCCGCGTAAATATAAATTTTGCTCTTTAAAGCTCAGCAACGCCTTTTTAGCGCGATCACTTAACAATCTGAAATCGGCATGCTGAGGAATCTGCTGAACGCCCATCCACTTCATACAACTATAAAAGAGACCCGCGGTTTTTCTTTTAAATGGAGAGTCAGATGCCCGATCATTACGTACACCATATACGATCTCATTACCATTGAGGTACTCTTTAACCATTAATGCAATAACAGAAGTATCATCCTGAAGATCTGCATCAATGCTCACAGTAATATCCGATTCGGCGGCCTCAAGACCCGCAACCAGGGCTACCTGATGACCACGATTTCTTGAAAGCTTAACCCCTTTAATCGTTGAGTAATCCATCGATGCTTGAGCAATCAACTGCCACGTTGAATCACAGCTGCCATCATCAACGAATAAAATATAGCTATCAGCTGAAATCAGTGTTGCCGTGACTAATTCCGCCAGAACCGCTTGTAATTCAGATAAGCAGTGACTGAATACTTCTTCCTCGTTATAACATGGCACAACAATAGCCAACTTTGGTTGTTTCATTATTTCATCACCCAGAGTTTATTAATTAAAAAACCAGCAATTGTGTAAACAATCATGCCACATAACTGAGATATATAAATCAAATCAGGGAATATTAATAAAAACATTTTAACTGTTATAATATTAGCTACCCAGCACATTGCACAAGATGCCAGAAACTTTATAAACCGTTTGCCGGTCAGCGCTATTGAAAAGGTAAACAACGAATTAACCACAAAACTAAAGAGAATACCTACCACATATCCCATGGCATTTGATAGATATACTCCAACCCCGGCAGACATTAATAAAAATATCACCACCGCAGTTATTGCTGTATTCAATAACCCCACCATTACATATTTCAATGCGGGATTAGAAAGTATTTTTTTCACTGCATCATCCTGTTATTAACCGCGACTGATTTTATCATTTAGGGGAAAGCTGACAACTACTAAGGTTGGCCCATTACCTTTAGTTGCATACCGTTAGCATTTTTTACGGCTCTTATAGGCTGCAGTGATAGCGTTTTGAAAGCGTGTAGCTAAAGAGCAGCTCGCGCCAATACCCGGCACAATTCAGGTCAATGATCGTCGTAGAAGTGGACAATTTGATGCTTAATACCATGCAGGCGCTGGAAAAATAGCCATTCGGTACAAGAGGGCATTGACGCCCCCTCCACTTAGTTTTAACCTTTTACCCCGTGATTCACATTCGTGAAGATGTCCTCTTCAGGGCCGATATAGCTCAGTTGGTAGAGCAGCGCATTCGTAATGCGAAGGTCGTAGGTTCGACTCCTATTATCGGCACCATCTCAACTTCCCCAAACGTCCGCATTCATCCATAACCACATTGATTTATAAAGATTTTACCGCTTTTTAGTCCATCATCGTCCGCAACCATCCAGTAGAATCCGATACGGAATGTGTATATGTGTTTTTAACGATATGCAGATTCGCCGCACGAAGCCTGAGGCTAAAGCCTGTACACCTGAAGATGGCCGGGGATTATCTTTGCTTATAGAACCGAATGGCAGCAAGAGCCGGCGGTTTCGTGATCATTACGCGGGTAAGTCCGCAATGCTGTTGAAAAGATAAACAAATGTCGGCACGAGATGCCTCCGCCAGTATGCAGGCATTTTACGGGCTATTTTCCCGTAAGCAGGCACAGCCAGTCGGTTGGATTAAACCGTCAGAGCGGCTCAACATGCTACGTACAATTGCAGCATGTCGCAGCGGATAAATGCCGGTCCATTTGCAAACATTGTGGGGTTGAACCGGCACTGATTACCGCTAATGCGGGCTGAAAATCGGCAGGGCAAAAATGCCTGAGAGGGGGATTATCAGCGGCTGTAAACCACCCGCCGCGCCATTGCAATGTGCTTTTTTGGCTGCACGTCTTCCGCTAACCGCGGGCGAGCTCGAATAGCTGGCCTGCCGCCGGAGTCAGACCTGACATATGGATACAGGCATGGACCATGCCCTGCAATCGCTCGCTGCGCACCTTAACGCCAGCTTTCTGCAGCCGTTGCCCATACTCTTCAGCCTCATCGCGTAACGGATCATATTCACAGCTCAAAATGGTAGCCGGAGGTAAGCCGCTAAGTGAAGCGGCATGCAGCGGTTCGGCATAGGGATGACGACGCAAGCCAAGATAGTTGTCCCAGCAAAACGCCATCGCATCGTGCGTTAAAAAGTAGCCTTCGGCAAACTCTCGGTAGCTCTCCGTCGCCATATCGCGACTTAACGCCGGATATAACAACAGCTGATGCTCGATATGAGGGCCACCGCGGTCCCGAGCCAACAATGCCGTCGCCGCAGCCATATTTCCTCCAGCGCTATCGCCGCCCACCGCTAACCGACTGGCATCAATCCCCAGACGACGCGCCTGCTCATTAACCCAGCATAGCGCCTGATAGACATCTTCCAGGGGGCGAGGAAACGGATATTCTGGCGCCAGTCGGTAATCAACCGACAGTATTATCCGGCCTGTCGCGTTGGCCAATGCCTGGCAAGGTTGATCGTACAGCGCCAGAGATCCCAGGCACCAACCGCCGCCGTGGGCGAAGAGCATTGCTGGCTGTGCGCTCCCGTTATTTGCCGCTACGGGTTTATAGGCGCGAAGCGTAATGCGATGGCCGTCATCAGCGACAACGACATAATCCTTAATACCTCCGCTCATTTCCCCTTTTCCCTGCAGCTGGCGCAAACCCGTTTCTGTCGTCGCTCTCATATCGGTCAGCGATACGGGCGCTGGTGTTCCCGCCAAAGAGGTCAAAAAGTTGGCAATATGCTCATCAAGCGGCATAACGAGTCCCCTCAGACAGAAATGGCACGATCAGCGCGATAAAAACCTCATGGCTCTCTTCGGTAATAAAATGTCCGCAGTCGGCCACCGTCTCGCCGCGCAAGTCATGCGCATTGCCTTGTAGAGTGGCCAGCGGCGCATCGCCCGTCGCGTGCTCAGCACCTATTGTCAGTACCGGCATAGTTAATGGCGTTTGCGCGCGTAATTGGTTCTGTCGAATGGTTTCCGGAATCGCCCGATAGTACTCAAAACCTGCTCGTAATCCACCCGGAGTCGAATAAGCGGCAATGTAAACCTCTGCGGCAACCCGATCGCGGCGATGAGACCAGCGGTTGAAAATATAGTTGAGATACTGTGATTCACGCCCGTGGGTCAAGGTTTCAGGTAAATCAACCAACTGATTGAACATGAAGTGCCAAAGAAAAATGTTCTCCTCCGGCGTGACAAAAATCGGCGGTGGCGGAGCAAGACCGGGGATCACCGCTTCTGTCAGCACCAGGCGTTCGACTGCTTGCGGAAAATCGCTCGCCATAGCGTAGCCAATCCACATCCCGACATCGTGACCCACCAGACGGTAACGTGAATGCCCCAGTTGCGTCATCATCGTATGCAGCATCACGGCAATACTCCCGGTGTCGTAACCGTCGCGCGGTTTGTCCGAATCGCCGATGCCGGGCGGGTCTACGGCTATCGCCTGAAAACCAGCCACGGCCAGCGCGCGCATAACATGGCGCCAGGTATACCAGGTCTGTGGCCATCCGGGGATCAGCAGGACTGGCTGCCCTTTCCCTGCGACAACGCAATGGATGCGTTGTCCGTTTACCTTCGTATAGACGTGTTCCATCCCGGGATCCTGTTCGAGGATCTCGTCATATAGCGGTTTCATGGGGGGTTCCTTGTGATATTACGGCTTAGCGAATGCCGAGTAATGTATTGATCTGATGAGGATTAACCTGTGCCCCGGCGAAATCGTCGAACACTTTATCAGTGACGTTAATGAGGTGGTCGCGGATGAACGCAGCGCCTTCCCGGGCGCCGTCCTGCGGGTGTTTCAGGCAACATTCCCACTCCAGGGTAGCCCAGCCGGAATAGTCATATTGTGCCAGCTTCGAGAAGATGCCTTTAAAATCAACCTGACCATCCCCCAACGAGCGAAAACGGCCTGCACGGTCTATCCACGATTGGTATCCACCATAGATACCCTGGCGACCGTCTGGATTAAACTCAGCATCCTTAGCGTGAAACATGCCAATAAAATCTTTATAAATATCAATAAAATCCAGATAATTAAGCTGCTGAAGCACCATGTGACTGGGATCGAAAAGTACCTGGCAGCGAGGATGTTTTCCTACCCGCTGATGAAACATTTCGAACGTCACGCCATCATGTAGATCTTCGCACGGGTGGATTTCATAACACAGGTTAATGCCCTGTTCATCGCAGGCATTGAGTACCGGCAGCCAGCGTCTGGCCAACTCGTCAAAAGCAGCTTCGATTAACCCAGCCGGACGCTGCGGAAACGGAAACAGATAGGGCCAGGCCAGTGAGCCGGAGAACGTACCCAGCTCGCTGAGACCAAGCCGTGCGGAGGCTTTGACGGCCAACAGCAGCTGTTGCCGTGCCCATTCACCGCGCGCTTGCGAATTACCATGCACATCCGACGGCGCAAAACTGTCGCACATGGCGTCGTAAGCCGGATGCACCGCCATGAGTTGACCGAAAATATGGCTGGTCAGTTCACTGACAACCAGGCCGTGTTCCGACAGCATTCCGGTGAGGTCATCACAGTAGGCCTGGCTCTCCGCCGCGGTGGCGACATCAAACAGACGCCGATCCCATGCCGGAATTTGCAATGCTTTGAAGCCGGTTTCCGACGCCCATCGGGCAATCGTAGGCAAGCTGTTGAACGGGGCTATCCCATCACTGAATTGGGCGAGATGCAGGCTTGGGCCTTTGATGGTTTTCATTGTAAACCCCTATTGTTTGTCGATTGACAAACAATAGGGGTAAAATCGGAGAACCACAAGAATAATTTATAAATTCTTTGGTAATAGCGCAGGTTTAAGCGATCCTGTGGGACTGAAAGGCAGGCAAAATGGAGCAGCATAATGGCAGGTAGACCGCGCGAATTTGATCGCGAACATGCACTTTTGAAGGCGCGCAATCTCTTCTGGCGACAGGGCTATGAAGGTACGTCAATGTCGGATTTAGTGGCAGAACTTGGCATCGCTTCCGCGCGCATTTACAAAGCGTTCGGTTCAAAAGAACAGTTGTTCCGACAAGCCATAGTCCATTATGAAAGCCAGGAAGGCGGGTTTGCAGATCGGGCCTTCGCCGCTGAGAATAACGTGCAGGAGGCGATCAAAAAGATGCTAGTGGACGCCGTGCACCTGTACAGCCAGGCGGAATTGCCGCGAGGATGTATGGTCGTCGCTTCTGCCGCGAGTGTCAGCGCGGAAAATGATCAGATCAAAACCTGGCTGGCCCAGCATCGCCTGCAACGCACGCAACAGATCATCGACCGCCTAAGGCAGGCAGTGTATAACGGCGAGTTACCGGATACGACCGATGCCGACAGCCTGGGAGACTATTTCGCCGTCTTTTTACATGGTCTTTCCGTTCAGGCGCGAGATGGCATCACAGAAGCGCGATTGTTAGCGGCAGTTAATGTCGCGCTTAACGCGCTGCCGTGTACAGCATAATGCATTGTAGCCAGCAATGAGTCTTTTAATATCAAAGGGTCATTAACACCCACAGTGTTTACTATCGCAGGTAAGGATGCCTCACGATGACCCCGAGACTCTCCCGCTCTCATTTGTCTCCTTTCGCGACACCTCACTGCCTGCGTTGATAGCCATCCCGGCGGGAAAAATACCCTACGGAGGGTCGAACCGGGTTAAAGAAAGGGCCTGCGATTTCCCGTAGGCCCTGGACCGCTGTCGCGTGGCTTACATCACTTGCCGCTCGCAAGCGCATTGACAGCACCAACTGTAACGTTACACTAAACCGTTATTGTTGATGTTCCTCATCAGAAAGCGATGCAGGATCAGGCTTGTCGACCCCGTATAAAACGGCGCGGAGAATCGTTCTCCTCCGCGCCTCGCCCACCGCTGCAAAGGAGATGTATGGCAAACATTCGCGATGTCGCAAAGCATGCTGGCGTGTCCGTCAGCACCGTATCCAACGTGCTCAATGGCCGTACAGACCAGATGCGCGAAGAGACGCTGGCGCGTATCCAGCAAAGCATGCAAACGCTCAATTACTTCCCTAACCGCGTCGCCCAGCAGTTGAAAACAGGCCAGGCCAAAATGATCGGCCTGCTGGTTCCGTCCATCGTCAACCCCAGCTTCGCCTCGCTGGTCCGTGAAGTGGATCTGGCGGCAAAAAAGCGCTTCTATCGCGTGCTGATCGGCAACACCTACCGTCAGATTGAAGAAGAAGAAGCCTTTCTGGAAGATATGTTCGCCCACGGCGTGCGCGGCATTATTGTCGCCGCCGGTGATATTGAAAAACCGCATTTTGTGCGCGCCGCCTCTCAGGGCATGATTATGGTCAACTACGACAGTCGTATGCCGGCCAGCGCCGGTTCCGGCGGCCTGGCGCTCGACAGCGTATCCATGGATAACGTCGAAGCCGGGCGTTTAGCCACAGAGCATCTGATTGAGCGCGGGTGTCGGCATCTGACGTTCGCCACCGTCGCCGGTATGATCCCGAGTCGCGCCCATAAAATCGAAGGCTTTCTCAGCGCGGTGCAGCGTCACGGGCTATTTCGTGAAGGCATGATTGTCGAGGAGAAAACGCAGGCGGCGTACGGTGATGCGGAAATGACCGAACTGGGCCGTTCGCTGGCGCAAAAAATCTGCCGCCAGTCGCGCCGTCCTGATGGTATTGTGGCAATTAATGACGCGCTCGGCATTGGGCTGATGGCCGGCCTGCACGAAGCCGGGATTAGCGTGCCGGGAGAGATCTCCATCATCGGCATCGACAACATCCCGCTATCCGGCCTGGTTTACCCCAGATTGAGTTCCGTGATGCCTCCGCTGAGTGAGATGGCGGAGGTCATGGTACAACGCCTGATTGAACGGACGGACAACCCGTCTCTCCCGCCGCAGGAATTTCTGTTTACCCCTTCCCTGGTGTGCCGTCAGTCGGTAAGCGATGCGCCCGAGGTCTGACTCTCGCGCCGCTGTTTTTGTGCCTGTGACGGGAGAAAAACACGTTCTCCTTCTCCCACGTCACAGTAGCGTCGGGCCGACGGTGAGCAGAATATTGGCAAAGCGGCGGGTTTCGCCGGAGGCGACAACCAACAGGGTATCCGACGATTTCGCCTGCGCGTAAAAGTCCTCCCGGGCCACATATTCCACTCCGGTCGACTCAGCAAGCAGACTGCGATATTCACGCGCAATCGTATTATCAAAATCATCCGGGCAGGACATCAGCAACGCTTTTTCAATATTGATGTAGCCGAGCATTTTTTGCAGGATGACCACGCTGCTAATTAAACCCGGGGAAAAATTCAGATAAATAATCCGCGCCCGCGGCGACGAGTTGGTTAAAAATGAATAATTAGCATCAGCGATAAGAATATTGGCTTTATGGCCACACTGGGCCAACGCCTGGAGTAAGTCCGGATGAATAATTTCTGATTTGATCATGACGACGTTCTCTGAATATGGGCGGGATATACCCCGCCCTGAGATTTATGCCCGATAAATACCGCCGTTAATATCCAGAGTCGCCCCGGAAATAAAGCCATCGTATTCCGAGGCCAGGAAGCAGATCGCGCGCGCGATATCTTCAGGCGTACCGGCTCTTCCCAGCGGAATATCTTCGATAGTCCGATCGGCCGAGGCCTGAGTGGTATGCTGGTTATGAAAACGAGTCCCCAGAATCAGCCCTGGCGCCACGGCATTCACCCGAATACCAAACTCGCCAAGCTCTGCGGCAAGGGAGCGGGTCCACGTCAGCACCGCGCCTTTAGTCATCGAATAGACCAACGATCCGGAGTGCCCGCCGGAGCGTCCGGCTAACGAGGCGAGATTCACGATACTCGCGCCGTCAGTCGCCTCTTTTAACCACGGCAGCGCCGACTGAGTCACATTGAGCATGGTCGTCATATTGACATCAATGACGGTACGCCAGAACTGCGGGTCAATTTCACCGAGCCATTTGCGGGCAATAATTCCCCCGACGTTATTCACCAGAATATCGATCCCGCCTAAGAACGCCGCCGCCTCGGCAACGCAGCGTGCCGCATCCGCCTCGCTGGTCAAATCCGCATAGCCGCAGGCGGCCTTGCCTCCCCGCTGCTGGGCAATAGCGATTAATTCTCTGGGGCCTTCTTCACCGCTGAAATAGTGAATATAGATATCACATCCGGCCTCAATCAGTTTTCTCGCGGTCTCTTTACCAATACCTTGCTCAGCGCCAGTAATAAATACTTTCTTTCCCGTTAATGACCCCATTGCATACTCCTTTCTTCAGAATAAATCCGCCATCGGCGCATAATATTTATCAGCGAGAGATTCAGGACGTTGTTATCCCCACCTGCAGGCGTGTTAAATATCAGAACCTGAGCGATACATGTTGACCTTGCGCCCTGTCGACATTGACAGGACGCCTCTTTTAACCGTCTTTAAATAACGAAATGCGGTTTACTACTGGATTCACAATTAATAACCAGCGAGCCCCGGCAACCATGTTGTTAATGGTGGGACCATGGCCACGATAATAATACCGACGAAGACCACCGCCAGATATTTTGCCATTGGCCGAATAACGTGTTTCATCTCCACGCCGCAAATGGCGCAAGTGGTATAAAGGCCAAGTCCGATAGGCGGTGAAAAGAGACCAAAGCCCATTGCCATAATCATAATGATGCCGAAATGCAGCGGGCTGAAGCCCAGCTGAACGGCGATCGGCACCAGTATCGGCGCAAAGATAATCAGCGCCGGAGCACCTTCCAGTACGGCGCCAAAAATAACCAGAATAACGATGGTTAATAGCAGAAACAGCCAGGCTCCCTGCTCGACCCCAATGCTGACCAGTAATTCCGCTATTTGCTGCGGGATCATCTGTATCGTGAGCGCATAAGAAAGGCTGGTGGCGCAGGCGACGATAAACAGCAGCACTCCGGACATGGCGGCGATATCGATAAACATTTTTACCGTTGCTTTGAACGTCAGTTCACGAAATGCAAGGCGACCGACGACGATCGCGTAAATCACGGCAAAAGCGGAGATTTCTGTCGAGGTGGCGATCCCCATCATGACGCCGCGGCCGATCATAAAAATCATCACCAGCCCAACGGCGGCGCCAAGGTAGAGCTGCGTGCGCGGCCGTAATACCGGATACGCTTCGCTAACGTTGATTTTGCCGCCAAACCGGTTGGCGGCAATCATCAGCAGTACCAGCAGGCAGACGGCGGGCACCAGACCAGCAATAAACAGCGCGCCAATCGAGATGTTCGCGACAAAGCCCATAACAATCAGATTCACGCAAGGTGGGATTGTTTCGGCCATCACGGCCGAGGCAGCGAACACCCCGGCGGCCTCTTCGCCATCCTGTTTAGCCCGACGCACCGCCGGCATCAGCACGCCGCCAACCGCCGCAACATCTGCCAGCTTGGAGCCGGAGATCCCGGAAAAGAAGGCCATCGACAGTACGGTGGTCATGTTGAGGCCGCCGCGAAAGCGCCCCATGCCACGCACGATAAGTTCAACGAGCCGCGTTGACATCCCGTTGATCTCCATCGCGGCACCGGCCAGCAGGAAGAACGGAATGGCCAACAGCACGAAGTGATCTACCCCCGCCGCAACCTGCTGGGAGAAAAAGACAAACGGTAATGACGGATCGCAGATAAAAAACACCATCGCCGACAGACCAAGGGTAAACGCAATCGGCACGCCGGCGAGAATACCGAGGACAAAGCAAATCAGCATCAGCCCGGCTGCAGCGCTGGCGGGATCGGCCATCAGCGAGAGTTTCATATAGCCAATGGCGGCCAGAACCACAATGCCAAGGCCGCTAAACAGCACAACCCGAATGCGCTCCCGCAAGGCAAGCTCCAGCGCCGCCACCATCATAACCAGCGAACCAATCAGCACCGGAATGACGTAGATTGTCTGCGGCAAACCGGTCTCCGTGGTTTGCAATCGCGCGGCCTGCACCAGGTCGTAGCTGGAAACGACAAGCCCAACCGAGACCAGAAACAGGATCCAGCGGCTGGCATGAACGACATAGGGCCGAACCTGTTCAGGCAGGAAACGCAGGAACAGATCGACGCCAATATGGCCTCCTTTCGCCGTCGAGGTGGCCACGCCGAAAAACACCAGCGCAATCATCAGCGCGCGGGCCACCTCTTCGGCCCAATGAATGGGCGAGTGCAGCGCATAGCGCCAGATAACGGATGCGAACACCACCAGCACGTTGATAAACAGCACCAGCGCTCCGGCCCAGGCGGTTAAGGTGGTTAAAAACCGGCTCAGCTTGCCCAATAGCGCAAGGACGAAGCACTCATCCTTTGCTTTAATAGAGATATCAGCCATGTTGAATCTTCTCCACAAGATTGCCAATCTCACCGCTTAACCCCGCCGTGACACGGCCGGGTAAGCGGCGCCGATCATGACGGGTCTTTTGCCGCCGCGGTAATTTCATCAACGATGGGCTTCATATCCGGATACTGCTTGAGGAACGACTGCCACACGGGCTGCACCTGCTGATAGAAGAACTGGCGATCGGTTTCGCGGAACGTCACCCCTTTTGCTTCAAGGTTCTTTATTGCTTCCTGTTCTTTTTTACCCGCTTGCATGCGTTCATAGTCCGTCGCCTCTTTCGCCGCCGCCAGCACGTCCGCGCGCAGTTCCGGCGGGATTTGTTCGAAACTCTTTTTATTCATCGCAATCATCAGCGGGTTGTAGCTGTGGCGAGTCAGGGTGCCGTTTTTGATGATTTCATAATATTTGCTCGCATAAATCGTCGGGGCATCGTGCTCTACGCCGTCAATAACGCCCATTTGCAGGCTGGAATAGACTTCACCGCCCGGCATAGGGATCGCCACCGCCCCCATATGGTTTAACGTGGCGATAAAATTAGGCACCGGTAGCACGCGAATTTTCAGGTTTTTTAAATCCTCCGGCTTTTCAATCACCTTTTTGGTATAAATATTGCGCGCACCTAAGTTAAAGCCGTAGCCGAGCACCATCACGTTGGCTTTATCCATCATTAAGGCGGAGAGTTTTTCCCCGGCGCTGCCATCCAGCGCTTTCCCTACCTGACTGTAATCTTTAAATAAATAACCCAGATCCAGGACGCCCATTTCAGGTACCAGCGTGGCCCAAATGGATGTACCGGAAATCATCATATTAATTGCGCCTATGCGAACCTGCTGCGTCGCATCGGCCTCTTTCCCCAACATGCCGTTGGCAAAATAGTTGAGCTTAATTTGCTCTTTCAATTTCGCATTGTTGTTAATGTTTTCCTGAAAACGGCTGAACCAGATGTAGTGCGCCGAGGAGTCGTCCGCGGGGAGAGAAGAGTAAACGCGGAAGTTGAGTGCCGCATGGGCTAAGGTGCTCACCGCACTTCCCGCTATCAGGGCCGAGCTCAAACAAGCAAAAGCTAAAATACGTCTGGCCGAACAAAACTGTGTCATTTTCATCATCGTTATCCTTTCACGTACCGTTGAGGTGTCTGTAGCACCTTCGGGCCTCGCTAAATCGCCAGGGACTTCAGTCATAACCGGAGGGTAAATTTCTTCTGTAACGTTTTAGTGTAACGTTACAGACCGTATTCGCCTCGCCAGATAAAAGCAAGTTGCTTCCCCCCGTCATCGCGCATGATGTGTGAATTTTGTGGCAGGCGTCGCGAATTCAGGCTCAGGTTTTACATCGTGAAAACGCCCTCATCGCTGTTTAGTCACTGTTTAGTCGCTGCTGTCATCTGACTCTGGCGACTACACTAAACAAACACAGGCGTGCCTGGCTGGCGTACAAGAAGAGGGCCGAAAGAGTCTTTACCGGGCATAACGCGGATTCGCACCATAGCCGTTGCTAAACGTGAAGGCCATCGCAAACGCCGCTTTTGATTCTCCGCTACGCTGGAGTACGCCATTCACTCATTAACGTTCTGAGACAGGAAATAACCATGCAACTGAATGACCTAACCTTGTTCCGCCAGCAGGCATTTATCAATGGTGAGTGGCGTGATGCCCTCAGCAGCGATGTCATTACGGTGACCAACCCGGCGAACGGAGAGGTGCTGGGCTCAGTACCTAAAATGGGCGCAGAAGAGACGCACGACGCGATCCAGGCCGCCCATCGCGCCCTTCCCGCCTGGCGACAGCTCACGGCGAAAGAGCGCGCCGCGATCCTGCGCCGCTGGTTCGATCTGATGATGGCAAACCAGGACGATCTGGCCCGGCTGATGACCCTGGAGCAGGGCAAACCGCTGGCAGAGGCAAAAGGCGAGATTAGCTACGCCGCTTCATTTATCGAATGGTTTGCCGAAGAGGGAAAACGCATTTATGGCGATACCATTCCCGGTCATCAGGCCGATAAGCGCCTGATCGTGATTAAACAGCCGATTGGCGTTACCGCCGCGATCACGCCGTGGAATTTCCCGGCGGCGATGATCACCCGTAAAGCCGGCCCGGCGTTAGCGGCCGGCTGCACAATGGTTCTCAAACCCGCCAGCCAGACCCCTTTTTCCGCGCTGGCGCTGGCCGAACTGGCCAGACGCGCCGGGATCCCTGACGGCGTATTTAACGTGGTGACCGGTTCCGCCAGCGCGGTGGGTAATGAACTGACCGGCAACCCGCTGGTGCGTAAGCTGTCGTTTACCGGCTCCACGGAAATCGGCCGCCAGCTGATGGCACAGTGTGCTCAGGACATCAAAAAAGTTTCGCTTGAGCTAGGCGGTAACGCGCCGTTTATCGTGTTTGATGATGCCGATCTGGATAAAGCGGTAGAAGGCGCCATGGCGTCGAAGTTTCGTAACGCCGGGCAGACCTGCGTCTGCGCCAATCGCCTGTACGTGCAGGACGGGGTGTATGCGCGCTTTGCCGAAAAACTGCAGCAGGCGGTGGAGCAGCTGCACCTCGGCGATGGCCTACAGCCGGGCGTCACAACCGGACCGTTGATTGATGAGAAAGCGATTGCCAAAGTGCAAGAGCATATTGCCGATGCCGTCGGAAAAGGCGCCCGGGTCATCACCGGCGGGAAGGTGTCTTCCCTCGGCGGCAACTTCTTTCAGCCGACTATTCTGGTCGATGTTCCCGACGGCGCCAAAGTGGCGAAAGAAGAGACGTTCGGCCCGTTGGCTCCCCTGTTCCGCTTCACAGATGAAGCGGATGTCATCCGCCAGGCCAACGATACCGAATTTGGTCTCGCCGCCTACTTCTATGCCCGTGATTTAAGCCGCGTTTTCCGCGTCGGCGAAGCGCTGGAGTATGGGATTGTGGGCATCAACACCGGGCTGATTTCCAACGAAGTCGCCCCGTTTGGCGGCGTGAAGGCTTCCGGTCTGGGTCGCGAGGGCTCGAAGTATGGTATTGAAGACTATTTAGAAATCAAATACATGTGTATTGGCCTTTAATCCACGTCCGTTCCGGGCAACGGAGTCCCGATGGGGTACCCCTTCGGGCTCCGTTTGCGCCGCCGGTTACTTGCTTTTCTTATAGCGCGGTAGCTCAACAACCGGATAGGAATAGGTCTCCTGTACAATACAGCGGTCAGGTGTCGCCATCCCGGAATAGAAGAAATAATAGGCCTCGCTGTCCGGGAAAAAGACCAGATCATCGCCATTTTGAAAACGCGTCACGCGAAACGGGACATTGCCTGTGGTTTGCGCCTGTCTGATTCCGGAAGCAACCTGGAAGTGATCGCCCCATTTCATCGTCGACAGCTTGTAATGGAATTTTGAGATCGTCACGCTTTTGCGTAACGAGCAGGACAATTTCACTGCAGTACCCGCAAATGCCGGAGAAAGAAACAGGCTTACCAGACTCATTAGTAATATAATTTTCATAAATATCTTTAGTTTACAGATCCATGTGGTGACGGTAACACGGATAGCCTGTTCAGGCATTCTCGCGGAGCACATTTTCTCGGGACAGCGCGCCTCTAAGAACAATCCCACCATGATGTTTATGGAAATAAGTCCGACATGACTCAATGATACGAGCGATTAATAAAAATCAGGCAGTTTGAGGGTGGGTAAAGGAATAAAAAAATCCACGCGCTCTGGCGTGGATTTTTTTAGACTGAATCTGGCAGACGTGGGACATCAGGCCCGCAGTCTGAGCGGCTCGCTAAAGTCATCGGCGGGTTCCAGCTTCAGACTGAATGTCGTCAGCAATGCCTTAGCCCGGTCGTGGAAATCACGCAGCGTTTTCTCAAGTTTCTCGCTGACTTCCGGATCGTCGATAGCCACCGGTCGCCAGACCCCTTCTTTATCGAACAGGCCAAACTGATAGCTGTAAGTGAAGCGTGATGTCTGTGCTTCCATCTCCATCCACCATCCCCAGAACTCTCGTTTTTCCGGGGCGGGTTTTACATTGACGCAAACTGCCAGGCAATCGAAAAAGAAGCGATTGTCTTCACACTGCTCTTCGCGAATATAAGGGCCAAGAGCCGTGAATTTCTTAATCAGCTTACTCTTGAGGTGTCCACTCGGTAACGTCATTGCGATCTCCTTTAGTGATGCAACTGTTTTACCAAATCAATAAAATTTAGCAATATATTAACTAAATCTATGATTGATCCAGCGGGCAATCTGGCGCAATGCGCGATCGAAATTGTGATAAACGGGCTTAAATGGAATCTCAAGCAGCTTGCCATCGGCGGATGACGAGGTAATTAAGCGCGATTCCTCTTCCGGGCTGAACGGATCGTTTTTCCAGAAGCCGGAAAGCATCGGCGTCGGACAGCGACGGCCCAGAAGCCCCTGGGTTTTTAATGAGTAGCGGTTCAGCTCGATGCGCAATGCTTCATCAGACGCATCGTGCATGCCCAGCCGCGATGCCAGAACGTCGAGATACATTTCCGGAACCCGGCCCTGGTGCAGCGGATCCACCAGCAGGTTATGCACCACCGGGCCAAGGCAGGCCACGGCTTTTAAGCGCTGCGGCTCCAGATAGCCCAGACGGACGGCGACATTCGCCCCAAAACGGAAACCGAACGCTGCGACCCGGGTATGATCGACCCACGGAACATTCGTCAGGTGCCGCAACGCATGCTGATGCAGCAGGCTGGTATCCTGGGTCAGTTTCCATTTTGACGAGAAGCCTATCGAAGGCATATCCAGCGTCAGCATAGCGATCCCCAGCGGCGCAAAGTAGTTCTCATACAGGCTGTAGTAGTCCGTCTGCAGCGCATCCAGCCCGCCGCACATCAGAACCACCGGGAACGGACCTTCGCTTTTCGGCATATGTAAAAAGCCGGTCACCGGCGCGCCGCCGGGCACAGGAAACTCCAGCTCGCGCAGCTCGCCCGGCAGGCGAAGCGCGGCCTCTTCATAGGCCCGATTAGCCAGCGCCTGCGCCTGTTCCGCCAGCTCGTCACCTTTAATATGCGGATAGGCGGCAATGCTATAGAGATTGGACGCATGCAGCCAGTGGCGCCCGCTGCTCAGCGGATCGGCTTCCTGCCCGGCCTTTTGCTGCCAGATCATTGCCTGTTTGGCCCATTCGAAAATCCAGTTGCCACCACGATAGCCCACCACGGTGTCATAAAGCTCCGGATCCGTACGCTCAGCATCGCTCATCACAATGCGCGCCTGCACATCCAGGATCTCCTGTGGCGCCACGCCACGCCAGATCCACATCAGACGGTTAATCAAGCGATACCAGTGATCGACATTGCTCCCGTCAAGCGCAGAGTGGATCGGCTGTTGCGAACCCGACGCAAACCGACGCACCAGCGTAGACGTCTCTGGATGTTTGAATCGAGGTTTAAACAGTGTTTCGCTAAGGTTAGCTTGTGACATGTGCAGCCTCCATCGTGTTGCCACTCCGGACTATTGTAACCTGCATACGGACAAAAAAAACCACGCCCGGCATAACCGGGCGTGGTAAATAGCACTCACCTTGTAAATTAACGACCTGAGATCGGCGGTACGAACACCACGCCCATGTCCCACGGTTGTTCAATCCAGGTATCCTGTGGAATATCAACAACATAATCATCAACCAGCGGACGACCAGCCGGTTTAGCAAAAATGGTAACGAAGTGTGCTTTTGGGTACATTTCGCGAATAGCGACGGCGGTACCGCCGGTATCGACCAGGTCATCGATCACGATGAAACCTTCACCATCCCCTTCAGCGCGTTTCAGGACGGTCAGCTCGCGCTGGTTATCGTGGTCGTAGCTGGAAATGCAAACGGTATCAACATGACGAATACCCAGTTCACGCGCCAGTAATGCACCCGGTACCAGACCACCGCGGCTTACGGCAATAATGCCTTTCCATTGTTCAGAAGGCATCAGACGATTGGCCAGTTTGCGGGCGTGAATCTGCAACATGTCCCAGGTGACGACGTATTTTTCGCTCATGTGAAGTGTCCCAGCCTGTGTTATACGGCTTAAATGATGTTCGAGGGGGAAAATGGTTGCGCGAGATTATAGAGATCTGACGCACTAAAAACCAGTGTTAAGCGGCCATCCCAGCGCTTTTTGCGTTGTTTACACTACCAGTCGGCGTGGAAAGTGGTATTCTCAACCCCACCGCGCAAGCCTGCGCCTGTTGTATTTTTTATTGCTAACCCTCGACCTGTAAAAGACTTTTGCAGGCGATCGTAAGGAGACTCATCGTGTCTGAATTGTCTCAATTATCCCCGCAGCCGCTATGGGATATTTTTGCCAAAATCTGTTCCATTCCCCATCCGTCCTATCACGAAGAACAACTCGCTGAACACATCATGGGCTGGGCAAAAGAAAAAGGCTTACACGCAGAACGCGATCAGGTTGGCAACATTCTGATTCGTAAGGCCGCCACGGCCGGTATGGAAAACCGTAAACCGGTTGTTCTGCAGGCGCACCTTGATATGGTGCCGCAGAAAAACAACGACACCGTTCATGACTTCACCAAAGATCCGATTCAGCCGTATATCGATGGCGAGTGGGTCAAAGCGCGCGGCACCACCCTGGGCGCGGATAACGGCATCGGTATGGCTTCTGCGCTGGCAGTGCTGGCTGATGACAACGTCGTACATGGCCCGCTGGAAGTGCTGCTGACCATGACCGAAGAAGCCGGCATGGACGGCGCATTTGGTCTTCAGGCTAACTGGCTGCAGGCCGATATTCTGATCAATACCGACTCTGAAGAAGAGGGCGAAATCTATATGGGTTGCGCCGGCGGTATCGACTTTACCTCAAACCTGGCCTTAACCCGCGAAGCGGTTCCGGCAGGTTTCCAGAGCTTCAAGCTGACCTTAAAAGGGCTGAAAGGCGGTCACTCCGGCGGCGAAATTCACGTCGGCCTGGGGAATGCCAACAAGCTGCTGGCCCGCTTCCTCGCAGGTCATGCGCAAGAGCTGGACCTGCGTCTGGTGGATTTCAACGGCGGCACCCTGCGTAACGCCATTCCGCGTGAAGCGTTCGCCACCGTCGCCGTCGCGGCCGACAAGGTCGATGCTCTGAAAGCGCAGGTCGCCACCTATCAGGACATCCTGAAAAACGAACTGGCGGCAAAAGAGAAGAACCTGGTGCTGCTGCTGGATGCCGCCGCCAATGACAAAGCGGCCCTGACGGCGCAATCCCGTGACGGCTTTGTGCGTCTGCTTAACGCCACGCCAAACGGTGTTATTCGTAACTCCGACGTGGCAAAAGGCGTTGTAGAGACCTCTTTGAACGTCGGCGTCGTGACCATGACCGATGACAATGTCCAGATCCACTGTCTGATTCGTTCGTTGATCGACAGCGGCAAAGATTACGTAGTCAGCATGCTGGATTCGCTGGGTAAACTGGCGGGCGCGAAAACCGAAGCCAAAGGCGCATACCCGGGCTGGCAGCCGGACGCGAACTCGCCGGTGATGCATCTGGTGCGTGAAACCTATCAGCGTCTGTTCAACAAGACGCCGAACATCCAGATTATTCACGCCGGCCTGGAATGCGGTCTGTTCAAAAAACCGTACCCGAATATGGATATGGTCTCCATCGGGCCAACCATTACCGGCCCGCACTCTCCGGATGAGCAGGTGCATATCGAAAGCGTCGGTCAATACTGGACGCTGCTGACGGAACTGCTGAAAGCGATTCCGGCGAAGTAAGTTACGGCAATAAACGGTCCGGATAACGGCGCGTGGCGCCTTATCCGGGCCGTCTCATCTTCTCCATCCGATAATTAATAAACGTCTCGCCGCGCACCGCCACCTGCTGTTCTTCCTCGACCCTGAAACCATGCCGTGCAAAAAACGGTTTTGCCGTAATGCTCGCGTCGACCGTCAGGGAACCGTGCGGTATCTGCGCAAACAGTTCCTGGAGCAGCGAGCTGGCAATGCCTCGACGGCCATACTCCGGCGCCACAAACAGGAGATCGATATAGCGGTCCACGGCGCTGATAAACCCTACTGGAAGCGGGTCAATGACCGCGACCCACACCCGAGAATCCCTCATTTTGTGTCGCCAGCGGGCCTCGTCTATCTGCGCCCAGGCGGCTATCTGGCGGGGGGAATAATCATGGCTGGCGGTCTCTTGTACCGCGCGCAGAAAAATGGCGCCCAGCGCAGTAAAATCATCGTCGCGATAAGGTCTGATCTTCAGCATCGTTATAACCCCAGTACCAGCTGCCGCTCCAGTTGAGGATCAAGCAGCGTTACATGCAGCCCGACCAGCCGCACTCCGCGACCGCCCCGCCGCTCGTGCCAGGCTTTATAGGCAGTGGAAAGCAAATCCTCTTTATTCAGACGCGGCCAGACGTGTTCCTGAGTGGTCAGCTGAAAATCATTGAATTTCAGCTTTACCCCCTGACGAGCAATCAGAAGGTCCGGCTTGACCTTCAGCACCCGCCGTTCCAGCTCCTGATAGAGGTTCTCAATGATGCTCTCACAGGCAGACCACTCGTGGATATCCTCCACCAGCGTACGTTCAACGCCCACCGATTTACGCTGTCGGGTGTTGTTGATCTCCCGCTCATCGATTCCCTGGCTACGCTCCCACAGGATACGACCAAACTTACCAAAACGGCGGAGCAGCATCGCCAGGTCGCTTTTCTGCACATCTTCGCAGGTACGTAGCCCCATGCCTTCCAGCTTTGCGGCTGAGACTTTCCCCACGCCGGGGATCTTCGCCAGCGGCAGGGTGCGGACAAACTCCGCGACCTGATGCGGCGCAATCACAAACTGACCGTTGGGTTTATTCATATCGGAAGCAATTTTCGCCAGAAATTTTACCGGCGCGATACCGGCGGAGGCGGTCAGTTGAAGCTCGTGAAAAATGGTCTGGCGAATCTCTTCCGCGATCAGCGTGGCAGAGCCCTGGCAGTGAACGCTATCGCTGACGTCGAGATACGCCTCATCCAACGACAGCGGTTCAATCAACGACGTGTAGCGAGAGAAGATTTCCCGGATATGGGACGAGGCCTCTTTATAGGCATCAAAGCGGCCGGGTAACAGGGTTAAATGCGGGCAAAGCTTGAGGGCCATCGCGGTCGGCATCGCGCTGCGTACGCCAAATTGGCGCGCCGGATAGTTGGCCGTGCTGATCACCCCCCGCTGTACCCGGCTACCGCCAATGGCAATGGGAATATCACGCAGGGCTGGATTATCCCGCATTTCCACGGCGGCAAAAAAGCAGTCCATATCGACATGGATAATTTTGCGCATACTCAGCCCTCAACGATCACTGGTTAAGTATACAGTAATAATACAAGGAATGAGAAGTGGGGTTTGTAGGCCTGATAAGCTTGCGCCATCAGGCCATAATGCCCGGCGGCGCAAGCTTGCCGGGCCTACGGAGAGATCAGAGGATCCGATTTTGCTGGCGCTGCGCTTCGCGCGCGATGCGCTTTTTACGCGCATCGCACGGCTCCGGGCAGTCGCAGACCTTCTCAAGCCCCAGCGATGAGATACCGCCGCAGCTGCCCTGGAGACTTTTGCGCTTTATCAGATATCCTAAAGACATCCCCAGAATCACCAGCGCGAAAATGACGAAGGTTGCCACAAACACCGTCAACATCATTAACCTCCAAAGTCATCCAGCATGATGTTGTCATCCTCAACGCCAAGATCTTTTAGCATCTTGATCACTGCGGCATTCATCACCGGCGGCCCACACATATAAAACTCGCAGTCCTCCGGAGCCGGATGATCGCGCAGGTAGTTTTCATACAGCACATTGTGAATAAAGCCGGTGTGGCCGTTCCAGTTATCTTCCGGCAGCGGATCGGAAAGCGCCACGTGGAAGGTAAAGTTCGGATTTTCACGCGCCAGCTGCTCAAACTCATCGTCATAGAACATTTCACGCAGCGAACGCGCGCCGTACCAGAAGCTGATTTTGCGCTTGCTGTGCAACCGTTTAAGCTGGTCGAAAATATGCGAACGCATTGGCGCCATGCCGGCGCCACCGCCAATAAAGACCATCTCTGCATCCGTCTCTTTAGCGAAGAACTCACCAAACGGCCCGGAAATCGTCACCTTATCACCGGCTTTCAGCGACCAGATATACGAAGACATGATCCCCGGCGGCGCGTCCGGCACTTTCGGCGGCGGCGTCGCGATACGCACGTTGAGCATAATGATGCCCTTCTCATCCGGATAGTTCGCCATCGAGTAGGCGCGCAGCGTCGGCTCTTTAACGTCGGAAACATAGCGGAACAGATTAAATTTATCCCAGTCCGCGCGGTACTCGTCCGGCACGTCAAAATCGGCATATGCCACTTTATGCGACGGACATTCAATCTGAATATAGCCGCCCGCGCGGAACGGCACGCTTTCGCCTTCCGGGATGGCCAGCTTCAGCTCTTTAATGAAAGTCGCTTTGTTATCATTAGAGATAACTTCACACTCCCATTTTTTGACGCCAAAAATCTCTTCCGGCAGCGCGATCTTCATGTTTTGCTTCACGGCAACCTGGCAGGCCAGACGGCAGCCCTCTTTCGCCTCGCGTTTGGTGATATGGGAAAGTTCGGTAGGCAGGATATCTCCGCCCCCCTCCTTGACCGTCACCCGGCACTGGCCGCAGGAACCGCCGCCTCCGCAGGCAGAAGAGATAAAGATCCCGTTGCTGGACAGCGTATTCAGCAGCTTATCGCCCGCCGGCGTGCGAATCTGTTTATCCGCTTCATTATTGATTTCAATAACCACATCACCGGCGTTGACCAGCTTCGAGCGCGCCGCCAGGATTAACCCCGACAGCACCAGCACGATCAGCGTGAACATCACGACGCCAAGAATAATTTCCATACTTTCCGCCCTTATAGCTGCACACCGGAGAATGACATAAAGCCCAGCGCCATCAGACCTGTGGTAATAAAGGTGATCCCTAACCCGCGCAGACCCGCGGGCACATTTGCGTATTTCATTTTTTCGCGGATGCCCGCCATCGCCACTATCGCCAGCATCCAGCCGATGCCGGAGCCGAAGCCATACACGATGGATTCCGGGAAGTTATAGTCGCGCTGCACCATAAAGGAGACGCCGCCAAAAATGGCGCAGTTCACGGCAATTAGCGGCAGGAAGATCCCCAGCGCGTTGTACAGCGACGGGAAATACTTATCGAGGATCATCTCCAGAATCTGCACCAGCGCGGCGATCACCCCGATAAAGGTGATGAAGTTGAGGAAGCTCAGATCGACACCTTCCACCAGCGCACCGTCACGCAGTACGAGGTTGTAAATCAGGTTGTTCACCGGCACGGAAATGCCGAGCACCACCGTCACCGCCACGCCAAGACCGAACGCCGTGGAGACTTTCTTCGACACAGCAAGAAACGTACACATGCCGAGGAAGAAGGCCAGCGCCATGTTTTCAACAAACACCGCGCGGACAAAAAGACTGAGGTAATGAGCCATAATCGGTTACTCCTTCTCCTGCTGTTCCGGTTTCCAGCTGCGCAGCGCCCAGATCAGCAGACCGATGATGAAAAACGCGCTCGGCGCGAGCAGGAACAGGCCGTTCGGCTGATACCAGCCGCCGTTCTGCACGGTTTGCAGCACGGTGACGCCAAACAGTTTACCGCTGCCGATAAGCTCACGCAGGAAACCGACAATCATCAGAATGGCACCGTATCCCAGACCGTTACCAATACCGTCCATAAAGCTCGCCAGCGGCGGCGACTTCATGGCATACGCTTCCGCACGCCCCATCACAATACAGTTGGTGATGATAAGCCCGACAAACACCGACAGCTGTTTGGAGACTTCATAGGCGTAGGCGCGCAGCAGCTGATCGACCACGATCACCAGCGAGGCGATGATCGCCATCTGCACGATAATGCGTACGCTGTTGGGAATATGGTGGCGGATCATCGAGATAAACATGCTGGAAAACGCCGTCACCAGCGTTACCGCGATCGTCATGACGAATGCGGTTTCCAGTTTGGTGGTCACCGCCAGCGCCGAACAGACGCCCAGCACCTGCAAGGCAATGGGGTTGTTGCTGATCAACGGCCCGACCAGCACCCGTTTTACTTCTTTCATCTCATCGAGCTCAGCCATTGTTCAGGCCTCCTTCACGAATCTGCTTGAGGAACGGACCAAAGCCCTGCTCCCCCATCCAGAAATCAAAACTGTGCTGCACGCCGTTGGAGGTGAGCGTTGCGCCGGAAAGGCCGTCAACCGCATAGTCATCCCCCTGACGTGCGCCGCCTTTCACCACTTTCAGCGCAGGCATGCCGCTGTCGTCGAGCACTTTTTTACCGATGAACTGTTGACGCCAGGCGGGGTTTTCCACTTCGCCGCCGAGGCCCGGCGTTTCGCCCTGATCGTAATAGGTGATGCCTTTCACGGTACGGCCATCGGTATCAAGCGCCACAAAGGCGTACATCATCGACCACAGGCCGTTGCCGTAAATCGGCAGCACCACTTCCTGAACCTTTTTCTGCTCGTCTTTCACAAGGTAGATTTCCACCACGTTAGTACGACGCTTGATGCCCGCCGGATCCTGGCTGGCCTCCAGCACGGTACTTTGCTCAGGATCTTTCAGCGCCAGCCCCTGATTGAAGGAGTCCGGATCTTTTTCCAGCAGTGCGCCGCTTTTCAAATCCAGCAGCCGCGGAGTGATACGCTCGGCAAACACCGAGGCAATCTCCTCCTGCTTCATGTCCGGCTGCATCAGCCCGGCGACGGAGAGAATGTTACGCTGTTTATCGAGCGCTTTTTGCTCCTGCTGGCGCGGCTTCAGCCCCACCGCAGAACCGGCAACAATGACCGAGCAGACCAGGCAAAGCACCAGCACCACCAGCAGCGTTTTGCCGATGCTATCGTTACTTTTTTTCTCAGCCACGCGACTTCCTCCGCTTGATATTGGCCTGCACCACCAGGTAATCGAACAGTGGCGCAAAGAGGTTGGCAAACAGAATGGCCAGCATCATCCCTTCCGGATAGGCCGGGTTCACCACGCGGATCAGTACGCACATCGCGCCAATCAGCGCACCGTATGCCCACTTTCCTTTGTCGGTGAACGACGCCGACACCGGGTCAGTCGCCATAAACATCATGCCGAAGGCAAAGCCGCCGAGCACCAGATGCCAGTACCACGGCATGGCGAACATCGGGTTGGTGTCAGAGCCAATAACGTTAAACAGCGTTGCCGTGGCAATCATGCCAATCATCACCCCGGCGACAATGCGCCAGGAGGCGACGCGACCGAAAATGATGATGGCGCCGCCAATCAGAATCATCAGCGTCGAGACCTCGCCTATGGATCCCGGAATATTGCCGAGGAACGCATCCATCCAGCTTACCGGTTGGCCGCTGGTGACATTCACCAGCGCTTCACCGCCGCGGCTCGCCCACTGAGAAAGCGGCGTTGCGCCGGAGAAACCGTCCGCCGCCGTCCACACCAGATCGCCGGAAATTTGCGCCGGATAGGCAAAGAACAGGAATGCGCGCCCGGCCAGCGCCGGGTTGAGGAAGTTACGGCCGGTGCCGCCAAAGATCTCTTTGCCAATCACCACGCCAAAACTGATGCCCAGCGCCGCCTGCCACAACGGCAGCGTCGGCGGCACAATCAGCGCGAACAGAATGGAGGTAACAAAGAAGCCTTCGTTGATTTCGTGTTTGCGCACGATGGCGAACAGCACTTCCCAAAAGCCGCCGACGATAAACACGGTGAGATAAATGGGCAGGAAGAATACTGCGCCCAGCCCCATCATGCTCAGCCAGCCCGCATCCGGGCCAAAGCTCACCCCCAGCCACTGCGCCACGCTATAGTGCCAGTGGCTGGCGATCACCTGCTGCAGCTGCTCCGCGCCGTAGAGTTTGTGTAGCGCCGGGATAGTTTGCAGACCAACGTTGTACATGCCCCAGAACATCGCCGGGAACACCGCCAGCCACACCAGGATCATCATCCGCTTGAGGTCGATGGCATCACGGACGTGAGAGGCCCCTTTCGTCACCTGACCCGGGGTATAGAAAATGGTCGCCGCCGCCTCATACAACGGGTAGTACTTTTCCAGTTTGCCGCCGTGGGTGAAATGCGGCTCAATTTTTTCCAGCAGATTTTTCAAACCCATCACTTATCCTTCCTGCTCAATGCGGGTTAAGACGTCACGCAGCAGCGGGCCGTATTCATATTTTGCCGGGCAGACGTAGGTGCAGAGCGCTAAATCTTCTTCATCCAGCTCCAGGCAGCCCAGCGCCTGCGCGCTGTCGGTGTCTCCCGCCAGCAAATCCCTCAGCAGATGTGTCGGCAGAATATCCAGCGGCATCACGCGCTCGTAGTTGCCGATGGGAACCATCGCACGCTCGCCGCCGTTGGTATCCGTTGAGAAACTGAACAGTTTGTGTTTGAGAAAATGTCCGAGCGTGGTGCGGGTAATCGAAAATTTGTCTTTGCCCGGCATCACCCAACCAAACAGCTCTTTCTCACGCCCTTCCTTCACGACGCTCACCTGCAGGTGATAGCGGCCAAGGAACGCATACGGCCCCTGGGCGTGGGTGCCGCTCAACACCGAGCCGGAAATCACCCGGTTTTCCCCCTCCAGCAGCTCACCGGCCAGCAGTTCATCAAGACTGGCGCCGCAGCAGGACTCGATCAGCCGCGGCTCTTTGACCTGCGGGCCCCCGAGCGCAATCACGCGTTCGCTGTAAAGTTCCCCGTCGAGAAACAGCCGACCGATAGCGATAACATCTTGATAGTTAAGGTACCAGACCTGCTTCTTCAGGCTGACGGGCTCAAGGAAATGGATATGGGTGCCTGCCAGCCCGGCCGGATGCGGTCCGGCGAACTGGTTAAAGGTCACCTGCCCTGACGGGTGGCCACCGAGCTTGCCGCCGCTGGCCTGGCAGACATGAACTTTGCCATCCGTCAGGCTGGTGAGCACGGTGAGTCCCGCATCAAAGGCCTCACGGCGGGCCAGAATAATCGGTTGCGGATCCGCCGCCAGCGGGTTGGTATCGATAGCGGTCACGAAAATCGCCGCCGGTACGCTACCCGGCGCCGGCGTTTTACTAAACGGACGGGTGCGAAATGCCGTCCATTGGCCGGAAGTCAGCAGCTGCTGCTGCACGGTTTCCCGCGCCAATCCAGCCAGATCGCCCGGCGCATAGCGGGGGAAGGAGACGGCCTCATCGCCGTCGACATCGATAACAATGGATTGCAGAACCCGACGTTCGCCGCGATGGATGGCGCTAATCACCCCAGCCGCAGGTGCGGTAAAGCAGACGCCGGGGTTCTTTTTGTCTTCGAAGAGGATCTGCCCTTTTTGTACCCGGTCACCTTCGCGCACCGCCATTGAGGGGCGCATACCAACGTACTCCTCGCCCAACAGCGCGACGCGTTTGACGGCAACCTGAGAAGTTTTCTGCTGTGATGGCATGCCAGCTATGGGCAGATTCAGCCCTTTCGTGATTTTAATCATATCGTTAGCAGGTATCCGTAACCTAAACCTCGATATCAGATCGAGGCCAGCAACATTGATGGGAAATCAGAGAAAAGGAAAAGCTGAGTCCTGGCGATTCACAAGACGGGAGAGAAGCATCCTTTCTTACCCTGATCGTTAAGCGGCGCAAGTGTAACATTTCGTGAGCGGCGTCAGTAGATAAACCACCATTAACTACCTATAAAATGAGATCTATTGCGCAAAGTTCTGACTGCGCTTTGACGTCGGATTCGCTATAAAGGACAACTAAATTGTAAACGCGGCAAGGCCGCGCTTGCGAAAAAATGCCGTGATGCTAATGTGAGCGCTCTAAATCCAGAAAAGTCTGATTTCGGGTATCTCTTGCCGTCCTGGCAATGTGGTTTTTGATTTATCAAGGAACAAGCAGTATGCGCAAAATCGCATTATTTATTGCGATGCTTCTGTTGCCGTGCGTTTCATTTGCTGGGTTACTCAGCAATAGCGGCTCGACGACGCCGGTTAGCAAAGAATACAAGCAACAATTAATGGGTTCCCCGGTTTACATTGAGATCTTCAAAGAAGAGCGCACGCTCGATCTCTACGTCAAAATGGGCGAAACCTACCAGCTACTCGACAGCTACCGGATCTGTAACTATTCCGGCGGTCTGGGGCCGAAGCAGCGTCAGGGCGACTTCAAAAGTCCGGAAGGGTTTTATAGCGTGACGCGCAATCAGCTCAAGCCTGACAGCCGTTTCTATAAAGCCATTAATATCGGCTTCCCCAACGCCTACGATCGCGCTCATGGATATGAAGGTAAATACCTGATGATTCACGGTGCCTGCGTATCCATCGGCTGCTACGCGATGACCGATACCGGCATTGATGAGATTTTCCAGTTTGTGACCGGCGCGCTAGTGTTCGGCCAGTCCAGCGTACAGGTCAGCATTTATCCTTTCCGCATGACCAACGCCAATATGGAACGCCACAAATACTCCTACTATGCGGATTTCTGGAAACAGCTGAAGCCAGGCTACGACTATTTCCAGCAAACCCACAAGCCGCCGGTTATCTCAGTGGCCGATGGCCGCTATATCGTCAGCAAGCCGCTCAGTCATGAAGTTATCCAGCCGCAGCTGGCTTCAAACTACACGGTCCCCGAGGCAAAATAACGCCCACTCGCCTGGCATGATTTTATGCCAGGTCTCGTTGCCGGTCAGCGGCTGAGTGGCGATAACGGTGACCACATCGTTGGGTGTGGTCTCCCGTTGAAAATCGATTTCTACGTCCTGATCCAGTAACGTTGCCACGCCAAACGGCGCCCGCCGCGTTATCCAGTGCAGATTCGTCGAACAAAACGCCATCACGTAACGTCCGTCCGACAACAGCATATTGAAGACGCCTTTTTCCCGCAGCGAGCCCGCCAGGGTCGCGATAAAGCTGAACACTTCAACCATGTCGTCCGGCGTCCCCGAATAGCGCTCGGTCAGGCAGTGCAGCAGCCAGCAGAAGGCTTTTTCGCTGTCGGTCTCGCCGATCGGCTGGAGATTGCCCGTATCCAGGGTCTCATAGCCCTCTAACTGGCCGTTATGAGCATAGGTCCAGTTGCGTCCCCACAGCTCGCGGGTAAATGGATGGGTGTTTTCCAGCGCAACGATACCGCGGTTAGCCTGGCGAATATGGGCGATAACCGAGCACGATTTGATGGGATAGTCCTGAACCAGTTTGGCAATCGGCGACTGGAAGCTGGGCTGCGGATCTTTGAATGTGCGACAGCCTTTACCTTCATAAAAGGTAATACCCCAGCCATCTTTATGCGGGCCGGTGCCGCCACCGCGCTGAACCAGCCCGGTAAAGCTAAAACAAATATCTGTTGGCACATTCGCGCTCATCCCGAGCAATTCGCACATACATCACCTCTACGCACTTTCAGGCAGTGCCGGGTAGTGCACTGCTTACCCGGCCGACAACTCAGCCCGCAGGTCGGGCAAACACTGTGCCGCCCGACACCATGTCATCAGGCCTTAACCATCTCTTTTTCGATCAGCATAATCAGAATATGAATCACTTTAATGTGAATTTCCTGAATACGATCGGCATAACCAAAATGCGGCACGCGAATTTCAACATCGGCGGAGCCGGCCATTTTACCGCCGTCTTTGCCGGTCAGCGTGATGACTTTCATCCCCTGCGCACGGGCAGCTTCAATCGCCTTAATCACGTTGCCGGAGTTGCCGGAAGTGGAGATACCCAGCAGCACATCGCCGGCGCGCCCCACGGACTCGACGTAGCGGGAGAAGACATACTCATAGCCAAAATCGTTACTGACGCAGGACAGGTGGCTGACGTCTGAAATCGCAATCGCCGGATAGCCAGGGCGATTCTCACGATAGCGCCCGGTCAGTTCTTCTGCAAAGTGCATCGCATCGCAGTGGGAACCGCCGTTACCGCAGGAGAGGACTTTACCACCGGCCTTAAAGCTATCAGCCAGCAGCACCGCGGCACGCTGAATCGCGTGAATATTAGCTTCGTCCTGCAGAAAGTTAGCCAGCGTTTCCGCCGCTTCGTTCAGTTCGTTACGAATAAGATCCTGGTACATGAGGATAATCCTTCAGTATGGTTGGAATAACCCTGGCAGTGTACCGGATAGGCGCCGAAGCGAGAAGCAGCAGCCGACGTTATCCGCCGTGGTTTTGCTTTTACGTGCCGCATTTACGTACAACAATGTGAGCAAGGTTGTAATTATTTTGTAAACACATTGCTAAAGCCAATAACATCCACTACAACCATATCATCACAAGTGGTCAGACCTCCTACAAGACAGGGAGCATTTCTCTATGATGATTTTGAGTATTGTTGCAACCGTTGTTTTACTCGGTGCGCTCTTCTATCACCGAATTAATCTCCTGCTGAGCAGCGTGATTTTGCTCGCCTGGACCGCCGCGCTTAGCGTGGCCGGGCTGTGGAATATCTGGCTGCTGGTACCGCTGGCGATTATCCTGCTGCCGTTCAACTTTGCGCCGATGCGCAAGTCAATTTTCTCGGCGCCGGCATTCCGCGCATTCCGTAAGGTGATGCCGCCAATGTCGCGTACCGAAAAAGAGGCCATCGACGCGGGCACAACCTGGTGGGAAGGCGACCTGTTTCGCGGGACGCCAGACTGGCAGAAGCTGCACAACTATCCGCAGCCGCGCCTGACCGCCGAAGAACAGGCGTTCATCGATGGCCCGGTAGAAGAAGCCTGTCGCATGGCGAATGATTTTGAAATCACCCATGAAATGGCCGATCTGCCACCGGCGCTGTGGGCCTACCTGAAAGAGCATCGTTTCTTTGCGATGATCATTAAGAAAGAGTACGGCGGCCTGGAATTCTCCGCTTACGCTCAGTCACGGGTGCTGCAAAAACTCTCCGGCGTTTCCGGTATCCTGGCAATTACCGTCGGCGTACCGAACTCCTTAGGCCCGGGCGAACTGCTGCAACATTACGGTACAGAAGAGCAGAAAAATCACTATCTGCCGCGCCTGGCACGTGGTCAGGAAATTCCGTGCTTTGCGCTGACCAGTCCGGAAGCCGGCTCTGACGCCGGTGCCATCCCGGACAGCGGCGTCGTCTGCATGGGCGAATGGCAAGGTGAGCAGGTACTGGGCATGCGCCTGACCTGGAACAAACGTTATATCACCCTCGCGCCTATCGCGACCGTCTTGGGTCTGGCCTTTAAACTCTCCGATCCTGACCGTCTGCTGGGCGGCGAAGAAGATCTGGGCATTACCTGCGCGCTGATCCCGACCAGCACGCCGGGTGTCGAAATTGGCCGTCGCCACTTCCCGCTGAACGTGCCGTTCCAGAATGGTCCGACCCAGGGGAAAGACATTTTCGTGCCGATCGATTACATCATCGGCGGCCCGTCGATGGCCGGTCAGGGCTGGCGGATGCTGGTGGAATGTCTGTCCGTGGGACGCGGCATCACCCTACCGTCTAACGCCACCGGCGGACTGAAATCCGTGGCGATGGCGACCGGTGCCTATGCCCATATTCGCCGCCAGTTCAAAATCTCCATCGGTAAAATGGAAGGCATCGAAGAGCCTCTGGCGCGTATTGCCGGTAACGCATATGTGATGGATGCCGCCGCTTCGCTGATTACCTACGGCATTATGCTGGGAGAGAAACCGGCGGTGCTGTCGGCTATCGTCAAGTACCACTGTACCCATCGCGGCCAGCGCTCAATTATTGACGCCATGGATATCACCGGCGGGAAAGGCATCATGCTGGGCGAAGGTAACTTCCTCGCCCGTGCCTACCAGGGCGCGCCCATTGCCATCACCGTGGAGGGGGCCAATATCCTGACCCGTAGCATGATGATCTTCGGTCAAGGGGCGATTCGCTGCCATCCGTACGTACTGGATGAAATGGCCGCCGCGCAAAACAATGATGTTAACGCTTTCGACAAACTGCTGTTTAAACACATTGGTCACGTCGGCAGTAACAAAGTCCGCAGCTTCTGGCTGGGCCTGACCCGCGGGCTGACAAGCAGCACGCCGACCCGCGATGGCACCCGTCGCTACTACCAGCACATGAACCGTCTGAGCGCGAACCTGGCGCTGCTGTCCGACGTCTCCATGGCGGTGCTGGGCGGAAGCCTGAAGCGTCGCGAGCGCATCTCCGCGCGTCTCGGCGATGTCCTGAGCCAGCTCTATCTCGCCTCCGCGGTGCTGAAACGCTATGACGATGAAGGGCGCAATGAAGCAGACCTCCCGCTGGTCCATTGGGGCGTCCAGGATGCGCTGTATCAGGCAGAACAGGCGATTGACGATCTGCTGAAGAACTTCCCGAACCGTTTTGTCGCCGGCGCCCTGCGCATTGCTATCTTCCCGACCGGCCGTCACTACGACGCGCCGTCCGATAAGCTGGATCATAAGGTGGCAAAAATCCTGCAGGTACCGAGCGCAACGCGTTCACGTATCGGCCGCGGCCAGTATCTGACCCCGAGTGAACATAACCCGGTCGGTCTGCTGGAAGAGGCGCTGCTTGATGTCATGGCCGCCGATCCGATTCATCAGCGTATCTGCAAAGAGCTGGGTAAAAACCTGCCGTTTACCCGTCTGGATGAACTGGCCCGCAACGCGCTGGCAAAAGGTTTAATCAATCAGGATGAAGCCGATATTCTGAGCCGTGCGGAAACCAGCCGTCTGCGCAGCATTAACGTTGACGATTTCGCAGCCGATGAGCTGGCGACCAAACCGGTAAAGCTCCCGGAGAAAGTCCGCAAGGTTGAAGCCGCGTAAAACAATAACCGTCACCACATCACGACCAGGGCGGGGAATTTCCCCGCCTTTCTTTTTTACCCGTCGACCGACATTCACCTGTCTGCGTTATCATTTTTTTAACAACATATTCCGCTGAGCAGCGAGAGACTGATATGGTGTTAAAATTACCCTGATGCTCTCATGATGATGGAGTTCAACACTGTGCCTGGTTTGAAAATTACGTTGTTGCAACAACCCCTGGTGTGGATGGACGGTCCCGCCAACTTGCGTCATTTCGATCGTCAACTGGAAGGCATCACCGGACGTGACGTCATTGTATTGCCGGAAATGTTCACGACCGGATTCGCTATGGAGGCCGCAAAGCAGTCGATGTCACCCGAAAACGTCATTGACTGGATGCAGAGCAAAGCGGTGCAAACAAATGCCCTGATTGCCGGCAGCGCGGCGCTGCAAACCGATCGTGGGCCGGTTAACCGCTTCTTGCTGGTAGAGCCCAATGGCACAACCCACTTCTACGACAAACGCCATCTGTTCCGCATGGCCGAAGAACATCACCATTATGAGGCGGGAAACGAACGGGTCGTGTTTGAGTGGCGCGGCTGGCGAATTCTGCCGCTGGTATGCTATGACCTGCGCTTCCCGGTATGGTCACGTAACCATAACGACTACGATTTAGCGCTCTATGTTGCCAACTGGCCTGCCCCGCGTTCACTGCACTGGCAGTCTCTGCTGGTGGCGCGCGCCATCGAGAATCTGGCCTATGTCGCCGGCTGTAACCGCGTCGGCACCGATGGTAACGGCCATCATTACCGCGGCGATAGCCGCATTATCAGCCCGCAGGGAGAGATTCTGGCAACGGCAGAACCCCATCAGGCAACGCGCCTGGATGCAGAGCTGTCGATGACGGCGCTCAAAGAGTATCGAGAGAAGTTTCCGGCCTGGCAGGATGCGGATCCTTTCACCCTGAACTGATCGCCTTCTCCCCTCGTTAATCGAGGGGAATCCGCTTTATACCTCGCCCCTCCCTTTTCCCCCGCCAGCTCGCAGAATAAGCGGAAAAATAATATTTTTTTGGACGGATTATTTCTGTTCTACACTCATTAAGTGGATAAAATTCAACAAGCACAAACTTCATTTTCAAATAACTTTAAGCTTTTTTTAAAGCGATTCCATCTCGGTCCTGGTCTGGTTTTATTGCCCGACCTGTAAGGTCGTGCGCGCATTATCAGTGAGAACAAACCATCATGGAAAATAATACCCTGCTTGTTGTTGAAAAAAGACTGGTTGCCCGTTTTTTGGATATGTTCATTCGCTTTGGACTTATTCTGGCATTAGCCTCTTTCTGCTATACCGTATTTTCTCCGTTTCTTAATATGATGCTGTGGGCCGTTATCCTGGCCGTCACTCTTTACCCTCTCCACCAGTATTTTGCGACGAAGCTGGGAGGAAAACAGGGCTGGTCTTCAACCCTGATAGTCCTGCTCGGCATTGTGCTGATCGTGGTCCCTACGGTGCTGATGATAAGCTCTCTGGGTGAAAGCGTCAGCGTGATGATTGATAAACTCGGCGGCCGTACTTTCGTCATTCCGCCGCCATCAGCGCATATCGCCACCCTTCCCATCGTCGGAGAAAAAATTAGCCTCCTGTGGTTAAAAGCGTCCAACGATTTGCCGGGGCTGATTAGCAACTACCGTTCGCAGATCGGAGATATCGCTAAAAATATCCTCGGTATTCTTGCCAGCATGGGCGGTGGATTGCTCGGTTTTATCCTCTCCTTCATCGTAGCGGGCATTATCATGACCTGGGGCGCCGCCGGGGCGGACAGCGCCCGACGCATTGCCATACGCCTGACGGATGAGAAAAAAGGACACGCTCTGGTGAAACTGTGTACCAGCACGATCCGTGCGGTGGCGCAGGGCGTGATCGGCGTCGCGCTGATCCAGGCGCTGCTGGTAGGCGTCATTATGATCGTGGCGGGCATTCCGGCAGTGGGGATCTTCTTTGTTCTGGCGCTGATCCTCGGGATCGCGCAGATTCCCGTGATTCTGGTGACCGCGCCGGCCATTGCGCTGATGTGGAGCCTCGGCGACCACGGAACGGCGATGAATATCATCTACACGATCTTGCTGATTGTGGCCGGTATGGCAGACAACGTACTCAAACCGCTGATGCTCGGACGCGGTGTCGATGCCCCGATGCCAGTCGTGCTGCTTGGTGCATTAGGCGGCATGGCGGCCAGCGGTATTCTCGGTATGTTTATCGGCGCGACCCTGCTCTCTATTGGCTATCGTATTTTCATGTCCTGGGTCAACGATGGGCAGGTCGGCGATAGCCAGACTCCTGTCGTTCCGGACGACAAAGATGCTCAATGAGCACCGTACCAGGCGCCTGCTGTTCACCGCTGGCGCCTGCCTTGTTCTCACCGCATGCACGACGCTGGGGCCAGACTACCATCCGCCGAAAACGCCGGAGCTGACCCACTGGCAGCCGGCCACGCAGCGGATGGCTTCCCGCTCGACGCCTGCCGATTACGCACGGTGGTGGACGCAGCTCAACGACCCGACCTTAACCGCGCTGATTAACGAAGCGCTGCGGAAAAATCCGGATGTCAAAATCGCCGGTCTGCGTCTGCTGGAATCCCGGGCGCAGCTGGGGATCGCCGAGAGCTTACTGGGACCGCAGGCGACGATCGGCAGCGGCGATCTGCTGCGCACCGGCCAGCAGCGTTCGGGAAACTACAGCTCAGGAACCCGTTACAGCGCCGGGGTCAATCTGGGATGGGAAATCGATTTCTGGGGTAAGTTTCAGCGCGGCGTCGAGTCCGCCGATGCCAGCTATTTCGCCACGCTAGCGCAGTACGATGATATTCAAGTGCTGATGGCAGCCCAGGTGGCACAGTGGTACGTCAATATCCGCACGCTGGAAGCCCGCCTGCAAATAACCCGCAGCAATGCGAAGATCCAGCAGCGTAGCCTGCAGATCACCGAGCGGTTATTCCTCAGCGGCAACAGCGCGGAGCTGGACGTTCAGCAGGCAAAAACCCAATACCTCTCCACGCTTTCGACGATCCCCCAACTGGAAACCAGCCTCGCACAAAGCCAGAATGCCCTGAGCGCGCTGCTGGCACGCAAGCCCGGTCCCCTGCCGGAAATGGCGAGCCAGACCGGCGATATCCCGCTGGGCGAACTCTCGTTAGTGTCTGAACTTCCTGCCAACCTTCTGCGCCGACGGCCCGACGTCAGGGCGGCTGAGCGACAGCTGGCGGCACAGTCGGCGCTTATCGGCGTAGCGGAGAGCGAGCTCTACCCGTCCATTTCGCTGATCGGCAGCGTCGGGATTAGCGGCAGGACGGAGAGCAATGGCACGCTCAGCTGGGCGGCGGGCCCGACATTCAGCTGGAATCTGCTGGATCAAGGCCGACTCGGAAATCAGGTTCTGGTTCAGGATGCCCGTTTTCTCCAGCTTCACGAGCACTATCGCGATACCGTCTTTCAGGCCGCGCGTGAAGTCGACGATGCGGCTATCGCCTACGCGAATGATAAAGATGAAATTGTATTGCTGAGCCAAACGGGTAAAGCCGCCAGCCGTTCCCTCGAAATAGCCAACACGCAGTATCGTGAGGGAATGGCTGACTTTCAGCGTGTCCTTGACTCGCAGCGGGCGCTGTTCAACCAACAAGAACGGCTGGTCAGCAGCCGCGGCGCGGCGATGCGCGATCTGATCGCGCTGTATAAAGCGTTGGGGGGCGGCTGGGAAAGCGGACGGACACGTCCGCTGGTCGATGCCGCAACGGAAACGCACCTGCGCCAGCGTGATAGCTGGCTGCCGCTGCTGAAGACCCCGCTTCCTTCCGCCACATCTCCTTCAGAAGGACCTTCGCTATGAATGCCCCCTCCTCTTCACCTGGACAGGCCAGCCGGCGTACGGCCATCGGCCTGGTGGTGGTGATTGTACTGCTGATCGGCTTTTATTTAGTCACGGACAGGGTGACGCCCTATACCTCGCAGGCCAGGGTACAGGCCTTCGTCATTCCGGTCGCAGCGGAAGTGACCGGGCAAATAAAAAAGGTATATGTTCGTGACAATCAACGTGTCGCTATGGGCGAACCGCTGTTTGAGCTGGACCCGAAACCTTATGATATCGCCCTGGCGCGTGCACGTTCGGACTATGCCACGGTACTCAGTTCCGTGAAGGCCAACGGTGAAAGCGTGGTCGCGGCAAAGGCTGGCCTGCAGGCCGCCACCACCGCTTACCAGAATGCGGCGAAAGATGCCGAGCGCCAGGAACGGCTCTATCGTGAAGATCCCGGCACCATTTCCGTCCGGCGCCTGGAAATAGCCCAGGCCACCCGGGAAACCGCCCGTAGTCAGATGGCCGCTGCCGCTGCCGACGTGCGGCGTGCCATTGAAGCCGCCGGTGCAGCCGGTGACGATAATTCTCAGCTGTTAAGCGCCCGGGCCGCGGTTCGCAAAGCCGAGCTGGACCGCAGTAAAAGCACCGTGATTGCCGGCAGCCGCGGGCTGATTACCGATTTACGCACCGAAGCTGGCCAGTTTGTTGGCGCGGGCGCCCCGGTGATGACATTGATTGCCCTGAACGATGTCTGGATTAACGCGGACATGACCGAAAATAACCTCGGTCGTATCCGGCCGGGTAATGAGGTAGCGATTCTTCTCGACAGCATGCCCGGACACATTTTTACCGGCCGGGTACTCAGCATCGGCTATGGTATCAACGCCTCGCAACCCCCGCCAGCCGGCGGTCTCCCTACCGTGGATAACAACCGTGACTGGCTCCGTCAGGCCCAGCGCTTCCCGGTTAAAATCGCCTTTGCAAAAGAGGATACCCCGCCGCCCACCAGCCTTCGCGTTGGCGGGCAGGCAGATGTGCTGGTTTATACCAGCGGCAGTAGCCTGCTGAACGTTGCAGGCTACCTGTATATCCGTGTCATGAGCCTGTTCTCCTGGCTCTATTAGGGGACCAGCGCGATGCATAACGTGGACCGTGCCGTACTGAGAATAAGCTGTGGCAGCGGACTGGCCGCGCTGGTCTGCTACGCCAGCGCGCTGCCGATGCCGCACCTCGGATGCATCATGGCCTGGATTGTGCTGTGCCAGGGGAAACCTTTGGCGCTGAAAAAAGGTCTCGTCATTGGTTCTCTCCTGATAGTCACCATGACGGGTGGCATTCTGATGGTGCCATTACTGACCTATTACGCCTTACCGGGCGTGCTGCTCACGGCGCTGTTGCTGTATCAGTTGATATTAATGGGCCTTTCCGGGAAGGCCACGCTGTCGATGCTGCTGGTGGTGGCAATAGCGGTGATTCCCATTGCCGGGCTGATTGAGCAGGCGCTGGCGATGGGGCTGGCGCAAATGCTGGGGATCGGTTTTATTACCGGTACGTTGGTCAACGGGCTGGCGGTGGCGTTATTCCCACCGCCACCGGGCCCGGCGCCCCAGCCCAGGGAATCGCCGGTGGTGAGTTCTCCCCATGTCAGGGCGCTACGGGCGGTGATTATTGTACTCCCCGTCTGGCTTCTGGCACTGAGCCACCCGACGTTCTACATCCCGGCGGTGATGAAAACCGTCACGCTGGCGCAGCAGGCGACGACGCTCACCACGAAAACGTCGGGAAAAGAACTGGTGCTATCGACGCTACTGGGGGCGCTGCTGGCGCTGGGGCTGTGGTTCGGTCTTAGCCTCTGGCCGTCGCTGCTAATGCTGGTGCTCTGGCTGAGCCTGGTCAGTCTGTGGGTGGCCCGGCGGCTGGTTCGTCTGGTGCCGGGACGGTTTCCGCCCTCTTTCTGGAGCAATGTCTGGATAACCGCCCTCATTCTGTTCGGCCCGGCGATTCAGGACAGCAGTTCAGGAAAAGATGTCTGGACAGCCGCCGCGATGCGCTGCGCGTTATATCTCATCATCGCGCTTTATGGCTGGGCCTGCATCGCCCTTCTTGAGCGCTGGCGCCCCCTTGACGCCTCCTCAACAAAACTTCATTCAGGAGATTAACATGTTGCTTCCGCTGATTACGGGCATGCCCGTTATCCTGTGTAATATGCTGCTGCAATCTCTGGTGTCCGTCTGGTGCATTCGCTTTTATCTCAAGCGTTTTCACGGCAAAGAGGGGCTACTTGCCGGCGTGCTGGCGCTGTTCGGCACCATCATCATCATTTTAATGGGTAATTTGCTGCAGATTTTGCTCTGGGGAATACTGTTTGTCTGGCTGGGCGAGTTTCCGACGCTGCTGGATGCGGTGTATCACTCCGGGGTGAACTTCGCGACGTTGGGGTATGGCGATGTTGTGATGAGCGCCAGATGGAAACTGCTCGGTCCGCTGGAGGCAGTCAACGGGGCGCTGATGATCGGCCTGTCCGGTGCCTGCATGCTGGCCGTTATGCAGCATCATATTCGCAAGCAATTGAAATATATAAAATGAACTCAATGAGTTTGTTTTGGCGGGGCGTGAAACGACGAAAGCCTGAATCATTTCTGATTCAGGCTTTCTGAATAGTGGCGGAACGGACGGGACTCGAACCCGCGACCCCCTGCGTGACAGGCAGGTATTCTAACCGACTGAACTACCGCTCCACTTACTGTTCCCTTGGGAACGAGGCGAATATTACGGATTCCCCGTAACGCCGTCAACGCTTTTTCTTCAGTTTTGAATCGTTTGCTGTAAAAATCGCCCGCCAGGTGATTTTTACAGCATATCCCAGTGACTCAGGCGCGCCACAGGCAGCTTCCGCCTTTCTTTTGCACCAGATCGAGTCGGGATTCATGGCTCACGATCTCTTCATCAGTCGCATAAACCACGCGTAATTTGCTGGCGGCGCGAACAACCCGCTGTATTCCCATTTCACCAGCCTGCTGCTGCCCCTCACCTTCCATTGAAAATGCCATCGTCGTCTGACCACCGGTCATCATCAGATAGACATCGGCCAGAATCTGGGCATCGAGTAATGCCCCGTGCAGCGTGCGCTTACTGTTGTCTATTTCATAACGTGAGCACAGCGCATCGAGGCTGTTACGCTTGCCGGGGAACATTTTCCGCGCCAGTGCGAGGCTATCGGTGACTTTGCAGAAAGTATTCGTTTTCGCAATGCCGCGATTCAGCTTGCTGAATTCATAATCCATAAAGCCGATATCAAACGAGGCGTTATGGATGACCAGCTCCGCGCCGCGGATATAGTCCATAAACTCGTCGGCCACATCCGCAAACACCGGTTTATCCATCAGGAATTCATCGGCGATCCCGTGAACGCCGAACGCTTCCGGGTCCACCAGCCGGTCCGGTTTCAGATAAACATGGAAGTTGTTCCCGGTGAGGCGGCGGTTTATTACCTCTACCGCACCGATTTCGATGATCTTATGTCCTTCATAGTGCGCACCGATCTGGTTCATACCGGTGGTTTCAGTATCAAGAACAATCTGTCGTGTAATTGCAGTGCTCATATCAGTCATTTATGTCAGACTTGCCGTTTATCTATCGATTTCAATTACAGGAAGTCTACCAGAGATGCTTAAACAGGTAGAAATTTTCACCGATGGTTCATGCCTGGGAAATCCTGGGCCCGGTGGTTATGGGGCGATTTTACGCTATCGCGGAAAAGAAAAAATCTTTAGTCAGGGCTATCACCTCACCACCAATAACCGGATGGAGATGATGGCGGCAATTGTCGCCCTCGAGGCGCTGAAGGAGCAGTGCGAAGTGATCCTCAGCACCGACAGCCAGTACGTGCGCCAGGGGATCACCCAGTGGATCCATAACTGGAAAAAACGCGGCTGGAAAACCGCTGATAAAAAACCGGTTAAAAATGTCGATCTCTGGCAGCGCCTGGATGCCGCGCTCGGCCAGCATCAAATCAAATGGGAATGGGTCAAAGGCCATGCCGGCCACCCGGAAAATGAACGCTGTGATGAGCTGGCGCGCGCTGCTGCCTCCAGCCCGACCCAGAGCGATACCGGCTACCAGCCAGAAAGCTAACTCTGGCCGTTGCGCCACTGACGCGTGGCGCCAACCGTCTGGCGCAGCTGCGTTTTTGCTTTTCCCGACTTCATCGGGTTTAACGTCAGCGGAACCGTCCGCTTCCGGGCAACAATCAGCTGCAAACTGCCCAGTGCCGGCAGATGAGTGCTGAGGAGTTTGCCACCATGCCTGGACCAGGGCAGCACCTGATACCGGCCATAATGCAGCACCTCAAAATTCAACAACGCCAGCCAGTCCAGCTGACGCGTGAGCGTAAACATCCGGCTGTTGTAGGGCGTCGTCTTACGTAATACCGGCACCAGCTTGCGCAGGCCCATCAGACTGACGGGGTTAAAGCCGGTCAAAATCATCCAGCCGTCATCAATCAATACCCGATCGGCCTCTCGCAGCAAACGATGCGGATCGCTGCACCAGGGCAAGGTATGCGCCAGCAGGCAGGCATCAACCGATTTTTCTGCAAAGGGAAGATGGAGCGGATCGGCTTTCACCTGAATCGGGTTGCCCTGCAAAGACACGTTCACCTGATGAGAGATAGCACAGGCTTCCGTGTTGATTTCCGCGCTCAGATTGCCAATCTTAAGTAAATGAAAGCCATATAATTTAGCCAGCCACGGTTTCATCTGCCGTTCCAGCGATTCGCGATAGTATTCGCCCCAGGGCATACTGGACCAGTGCTCGGGCGCTGTGATTGTCTGAGGTATCCTTGCCGGCTTCATCGCAACCTTCCGCTACGCTTTGAGAGGTAATTTATGAATCTTATCAGCATTCCCGCATTTCAGGACAACTACATCTGGGTTCTTAGTGAGGAGAACGGCCGCTGTCTTATCGTCGATCCCGGCGAAGCGGCACCGGTACTGGCCGCCATCGAAGCCAATCACTGGCAACCCGAAGCCATTTTATTGACCCACCACCACCACGATCATGTTGGCGGCGTAAAACAACTGCGTGAAAAGTTCCCGGGTCTTGTGGTTTACGGACCGGCAGAAACCCAGGATAAAGGCACCACTCACCTTGTGGCCGATGGCGATCGGGTGATGATTTTGGGTCACGAATTTTCTATTTTTTCCACCCCCGGTCACACTTTAGGACACATCTGTTTCTACAGCGAACCTTATCTTTTTTGTGGCGATACAATGTTTTCCGGCGGCTGTGGAAGGCTTTTCGAAGGAACAGCAGATCAGATGTATCAATCATTTAGGAAAATAAACGCGTTTCCTGAGGATACTCTAATCTGTTGCGCACATGAGTATACTTTAGCGAATATGAAGTTTGCATTGAGTATCCTGCCTGATGACAGGGATATAAATGATTACTACCATAAAGTTAATGAGTTACGTGCAAAAAAACAAAAAACACTGCCCGTAACTCTGAAAAATGAGCGACGTATAAATATTTTCTTACGTACGGATGACAATGATTTAATTAAAGAAATATCCAAAGAAACAAATTTGCAACACTCTGCGCAGAGATTTGCCTGGTTAAGGTCAAAGAAAGATGACTTCTGACATTTAATTCTTGTCATTCGCCGCCTTCACCGTTATTCTTGCTCGTCTTTTAAGCAACTATTGACACACACATGAAGGCACGAGCGATTTTACTCGCCTCTGTCCTGCTGGTGGGGTGCCAGTCGTCGAAAAACGATGGCAACGTCCAACAGCACGCACAGAGCCTTTCTGCAGCTGGTCAAGGGGAAGCAGGTAAGTTCACAAGTCAAGCGCGCTGGTTAGATGATGGAACCTTCTACGCGCAAGACCAGGATCTGTGGACTTCCATAGGCGACGAGCTAAAGATGGGAATACCGGAAAATCCCCGGATTCGCGAACAAAAACAGAAGTATTTAAGTAATAAGAGCTATCTCCACGATGTAACTTTACGGGCAGAGCCGTATATGTACTGGATAGCCGGGCAAGTTAAGAAACGTAACATGCCAATGGAACTGGTATTACTACCCATAGTGGAGAGCGCTTTTGACCCGCACGCAACGTCTGGCGCCAATGCCGCAGGCATCTGGCAGATCATTCCGAGCACCGGGCGCAATTATGGTTTGAAACAGACCCGCAGCTACGATGCGCGTCGTGACGTCGTCGCCTCTACCACGGCGGCGTTGGATATGATGCAGCGTTTGAACAAGATGTTCGACGGCGACTGGTTGTTAACGGTCGCCGCGTACAACAGCGGCGAAGGTCGAGTGCTGAAGGCAATGAAAGCGAACCGTTCGCGTGGTAAACCCACCGATTTCTGGTCGCTGCCATTACCGCGGGAAACCAAGGTGTATGTGCCAAAAATGCTGGCGTTGAGTGATATTCTCAAAAACAGCAAACGTTATGGCGTGAAGCTGCCGACGGCAGACGAAAGCCGTGCGCTGGCGCGTGTTCGCCTCGACAGTCCGGTTGAGATTAGCCAGCTCGCAGATATGGCAGGCATGCCTGTCGGCAAGCTGAAAACCTTCAACGCCGGCGTCAAAGGATCAACCCTTGGTGCCAGCGGGCCAAAGTACGTTATGGTGCCACAGAAACACGCTGCTCAGCTGCGTGAATCACTGGCCTCTGGCGATATTGCAGCCGTGCAACCTACGCTGCTGGCGGACAACACGCCGTTGACCAGCCGTAGCTACAGGGTGCGTTCGGGCGATACGGTTTCCGGGATTGCATCGCGTCTTGGCGTATCGACGAAAGATCTGCAGCAGTGGAATAACCTGCGCGGGTCCGGGCTGAAAGTGGGTCAGAACCTGGTGATTGGCGCCGGTAGCAGCGCACAGCGTCTTGCCAACAACAGCGATAGCATCACCTATCGCGTACGTAAAGGTGATTCGTTGTCGAGCATCGCGAAACGTCACGGCGTGAATACACGTGATGTGATGCGCTGGAATAGCGGCACTGATGACCTGAAGCCTGGCGACCAGCTGACGCTGTACGTGAAGAACAGCGACAGGCCAGACTCCTGATACATCTGCTTAGTAGAAAAGGCACCGGATCCCGGTGCCTTTTTGTTTTAAAGCGTTTTTTGTTTTAAAGCGCTTTATGCGCTTCAAACATAATCGTATCGCTGGTAAAGGAGCCGTCCTGCTGCAAAGCGAAATAGGCTTTGACCTCTGCGGATGCGCTCTCCTGATATAAACGGATGGCCTCCACCAGCGGTGCTGGCGTGCGCATACGGGCCACCCATGAGGAAAATTCCAGCGGCAAGCGATCGGTCAACAGCTGATTAACCGCCAGCCCGGCCTCATTCGCTAATGCCAGCCATTCTCCGCTCGAGTAGTTTCGTACATGAGACGTATCACGCAGCGCTTCAACGGTTTGCAGCCAGATATCGCGTACAGGATGCCCGGGCGACATCACATCCATAATTATCATCACGCCGCCCGGCTTCAGGACGCGCTTAACCTCACGCAGCGCCTGGCCGACATCATGCCAGTGATGGGCAGAATAGCGGCTTATCACCACATCAAAGCTGTCATCGGCAAACGGCAGCGTTTCCGCATACCCCTGTTGAGTAACAATATTGGCGAAACCTTTATCTTTTGCGGCTTCAGCAACCACCTCCAGCATCTGGCTCGATAAATCATAAGCCGTAACCTGCGCCACCTGCCCCGCGGCGGTAAAGCTGGCGTGCCCTGCCCCGCATCCCATATCCAGCAACTTTGCCTGTGGGAAATCGGCCAGCCGTTCGGCCAGGCGCTGCAGATCGCGCCCGGAAGCGTGTACGGCGCTGGTCAGATAGGCGCTAGCCTGTGAGCCGAACTGCTTTTCGACATTGTCATGGTGAGAGCGTGTTGTCATTGTGTTGTCCTTCGGTTGTGTGAATCATTAAGGGCAGCATCGTGCTGAGCGCAGACCTGCCCGGTGGCAGGCCTGACATACCTTAATTAATCAGGCTTGCCGGGACTGAATTCGACTAGTAGCGGGTTGTGGTCAGAGGCGCGCGTCACCAGCACGGAAGCATCGTGTACGCTTAACCCACGATAGAATACAAAATCAAGCGGACGCCCAAACGCCCGACGTCGTTGATCGTCAGGGAAACGGACTTCGCGCAGCGACATTTCTCGCGCAAAGTGATAGAGCGCATTAATTCGTGAACGGCTCCAGGCATTGAAATCACCGGCCATAATCACCGGGCCACTGTGATGGGCTATTTGATCGCCAATCGGCAGCAGCTGCTTGCTGTAGACATCGACACCGAGGCTGAAATTAACTGCGTGAATATTCACAACCATCAGTAAACGCGTATCCGGCAGCGGATACACGGTCACTAACGCAGACTTTGCCAGCCGCAGAATCGGCTCACGCTCGCGCAGCGGGCAGCAGTACACCGGATGCGCCGAAGCCAGCGTCATGACGCCAGAGGGGTGCTGCGGCAACACCAGAGCCGGAACCTGATCGGCGGCCAGGTAATTAGTCGTCGCAAATCGAACCATTTCAGGGGTAGTTTGCGCTTCCTGTAACAGCACAAGATGGGCATCTTTACCGAAGTTCTTGAGAACGGACTTCCACTCCGCCCGCTGCTGCTTAAAGATATTCCACACCAGGACGCGGATCTTTTCATCTGTGCTTAATGGCACGCCGGCAGGAAATGCCTGGCCCACGCTTGCGAATGACCCCGGAGGCAAAATTCTCTCCGCGGGCTGTCCGGCAACGTAGCGCATAGCATAAGTATTCTTTCGCAATTTGGGCATCAAACCTCGATAACAGGAAACCAGCCTGACTGCGGCTGGTTCTTCTGTTATAGGGACTTTCACTGGTACTTTCAATGCAATTCGCGAGAAACCTTTATCCTTCGACATTCACCGTCTTTGCCGGTCGGTACTTATCCAGACGACCACTGCGCACAACCAGCAGCAGCGCGGCGAAGACGATGACGGCCCCTATCCACGGCGTCTCGGCCAGCCCATAGCGCTCCACCGTTTGTCCACCGATAACGGAACCTAACGCTATGCCAACGTTGAACGCGGCGATATTCAGGCCGGAGGCCACGTCAACCGCACCCGGGGTATACTGCTCGGCTTTTTGCACGACGTAAACCTGCAGCCCCGGCACGTTACCGAAGGCAAAAATCCCCATCACCAGCACCGTTGCCAGCGCAGCATACTGGATGCTGGCGGTAAACTGGAATACCAGCAGCAGAACTACCAACGCGGCAAAGATTAACTTCAGTGCCGCAACGGCCCCATGCTTATCGGCCAGTTTTCCGCCCCAGACGTTGCCAACGGCCACCGAGATACCATAGCCCAACAGAATCCAGCTCACCGTTGATGGGCTAAACCCGGCCAGCTCCTGCATCATGGGAGCCAGGAAAGTAAACGCGGTGAAGACGCCGCCATATCCCAATGCGGTGATGGCATAAATCATCAACAGACGCGGATGGGTGAGGACCTTAATCTGATCGCGCAGGCTTGCGCTGGCGCGGCCTGGGATGTTGTTCGGTACCAAAATCAGACTGCTCACCAGTGCAATGACGCCGAGAATCGAAACGGCGAGAAAGGTTTCTCGCCAGCCAAAATGCTGGCCGATAAAGGTACCGATCGGTACACCGGTCACCAGGGCGACCGTTAAGCCACCAAACATAATGGCGATGGCCGAAGCGGCTTTCTCTTTCGGCACCAGGCTCGTCGCGATAGTTGAGCCAATCGAGAAGAACACACCGTGTGCCAGGCCAGTCAGCAGACGCGCAAAGACCAGCGTCGCATAACCGGGAGCCTGCCAGGCCAGCAGGTTACCGGCGGTAAAGAGCACCATCAGCGCCAGCAGCAGCTGTTTACGCGGCATACGCCCGGTCAATGCGGTCAGCACCGGCGCGCCGATGGCCACCCCCAGAGCGTAGATAGAAACCAGCAGGCCGGCAGAAGGCAACGAGATAGCCAGTTGTTCAGCAATCGTGGGGACCAGCCCCACAATCACAAATTCCGTGGTACCAATAGCAAAGGCACCGATTGTTAAGGCAAGTAGCGCCAGTGGCATAATTTACTCCGTATCATCAGGATTAAGATGACACGTAGTATGAAGCGATGTTTAAATAACAAAAACTATCAAAGTCTCAATAGAATTTTGCTACAGGTGCAATAATGAGAGCCACTTCAGAAGAGATAGCCATCTTTATCGCCGTCGTCGAAAGCGGGAGCTTTAGCCGGGCGGCTGAACAGCTGGGGCAGGCTAATTCCGCCGTCAGTCGGGCGGTAAAAAAACTGGAATCAAAACTTGGCGTCAGCCTGTTGAACCGTACAACCCGTCAGCTCAATCTGACCGAAGAAGGAGAGCGCTATTTTCGTCGCATGCAGGTTGTCCTGCAGGAGATGGCGGCGGCGGAGAATGAACTTCTGGAGACACGGACGACGCCGAGGGGATTGTTACGCGTTGATGCCGCCACGCCGGTGATGCTGCATTTCCTGATGCCGCTGGTGAAACCTTTCCGCGAACGTTATCCGGAAATGACCCTGTCGCTGGTGTCATCAGAAACCTTTATCAATCTGATTGAGCGTAAAGTCGACGTCGCGATCCGCGCCGGTACGTTAACAGATTCCAGCCTTCGCGCCCGGCCGCTTTTTAACAGCTACCGCAAAATTATCGCCTCCCCGGACTATCTGGCTCGCCACGGTACGCCGAAAAATGTCGCTGACCTGAAAGATCACCTGTGCCTGGGCTTTACCGAACCGGTCTCGTTGAATACCTGGCCCGTCTCCTGCTGCGATGGTCAACTGCTGGAAGTGAATTGTGAGATCTCATCGAACAGCGGGGAAACCCTTAAGCAGCTATGCCTGGCAGGGAATGGTATTGCCTGTCTGTCCGATTATATGGTCAACCAGGAAATTGCGCGCGGGGAGTTTGTTGAACTGCTGGCCGAGAAGCGCCTGCCGGTTGAAATGCCGTTCAGCGCGGTTTACTACAGTGACAGAGCCGTCAGCACGCGCATCCGGGCATTTATCGACTTTCTTAGCGAGCATGTAAAACAGCTCCCGCAGGAGCTGTAATACGCGCGTTCCCGACCGCTCTTTTCGCGTAGTCGGCCAGCCGCTCGTGCTGATTCAGACGATCAGTCCCACTCAGGCGCCAGGCCTTGCGGGCTAACCAGACGATCGTTGCAATCCAGCGCGGCGATCGCCTGACGATCCTCGGCATCCAGCTGCAGATCCTGAGCTTTCAAATTGCTTGCCAGATTTTCGCGCTTCGTGGACGACGGGATTACGGCGTAGCCTTCACCTATCGCCCAGGCCAGAATAACCTGTGCCGGCGTCGCATTGTGTTTCGCCGCAATGCCGGCAATCACTTCATCTTTCAGAGCCTTACCATAAGCCAGCGTCATGTAAGAGGTGATATGGATACCGTGTTGTGTAGCCCACTCCACCACTTTTCGGTTTTGCAGGTACGGAGAGAGCTCAATCTGATTGGTCGCGATATTTTCAGCACCGACGGCGGCAATCGCACGTTCCATTAGCGGAATCGTGAAGTTAGAGATGCCAATCTGACGGGTCAGACCCTGCTTTTTCGCTTCCAGCAGTGCAGGCATAAATGCTTCAACGGCAACGGTATCATTCGGCGACGGCCAGTGGATCAGCGTCAGATCGACATAATCTGTACGCAGCTTCTGCAGACTCTCTTCAAGACTGGCGATAAGCTTTTCCGGGCTCAGGTTTTCAATCCAGATTTTGGTGGTGATAAACAGCTCATCACGCGGCACAGCGCTTTCTTCGATAGCCTGGCCAACAGCGGCTTCGTTATCATAAATCTGAGCGGTATCAATCGTACGATATCCCAGTTCCAGCGCCGTTTTCACTGATGCGATGACCACGTCATCTTTCAGGCGGAAGGTTCCAAGACCAAATGCAGGGATTGCCATAAAATTCCTCGTTATTTCTTAATGTTGGCTGATTGAGGTCATTATGGTTGATGTAACGAAAGGGAAAAAGATCGATAAATGCAGAGGATTTTTGCTCAATAAGCAAAAATAGAACAGCAGGAAAAGAAAAAGCCCTGAGCAAATGCTCAGGG